>NZ_FSRC01000001.1:0-715301 GCF_900129785.1 Algoriphagus halophilus | reverse complement strand
AAAATCAAACAGCCGAGCAAATGGTCGATTTAATCGCAGCCAGTGCACAGAAAAGATTAACCACCGAATATGAGTTGAGCAAATCTTCAATAGCGGCAGGAGGATCCAGCAAAGAGGAACAAGAGATTCTCGATACCTGGTCAGATTACTATGTAAAAACCTTGGATACGGTAAAAGATCTTTTGACAGTAGACCATCCTGGTACGCTCAAAAAAATCTTAGATGCACAGGAAGCCATCAAAAACCAATTGGGAGAGCTAACCTTTCAATAATCAAGGAAACAATATATCCCCTCTAAAAATCATCTAGTATCTGGTTGATTCTACCTATTGTTCATTTTTTTGACCGGTAAATATCTATTCAGGAAGCAATTTTCTTTTTCGAAAGAAAATTCCATGAATAGTACCATTCGCCCTGAGAAATATGTATTTTTCATATTCTCTATCCCGCAAATATGCAGGAAGGAAATCGCTTTTTTTGATAAACCCATCAAATCAACCTATGAAAAAACTGGTCCTTGGATTAAGCATTCTTTCTCTTCTCTTGATTTTTGATTCCTGTGATTCCAGCAACAAGGATTCTGATGAAAAAAGTACTTCCGGATTTACTTTGTCGGAGTCAGATCTTCCGGCATTCGAAAAAAACTTAGACCATCAACGGTTGATATCTGCCTGGGGAGATCGGCAAGGCGAGTCCATTCGAACCGGAGAACATATTTACAACAACATTTGCTTTAATTGCCATGGAAACCCAGATCAGGAAGGGTCCATGCCGAATGCTTTTAAGTTTTGGAAAGACGAATTTAAGGTGGGCAAAGATCCTTATTCCATCTACCAAACCCTGACCCGGGGCTATGGCTCCATGCCTCCACAAGTCAATTTGACCCCAGTAGAAAAATATGATCTCATCAATTACTTGAGAGAGACTTTTTTGAAAGAGGAAAACCCGGGACAATTCGTTGAAGTAGATTCCACCTACTTGGCAAGCTTACCAGTCGGAACCAACATAGGTCCGGAACCCAAGGAATTCAAGCCTTGGGCAGAAATGGATTATGGTAATTTCTTGATCAACACGTATGAGTTGGCCGGTTTGGACGCTGCTCCTAGGGAGCGGTCTTCAGGCAAAGCTCCCCTCCCCGATGAAAATCTGGTCAATTCAAATTTCGCATACAAAGGCATTGCAATTCGATTGGATCAAGGGCCTGGAGGGGTAGCGGCAGGAAAAGCGTGGATGATGTTTGACCATGACCTGATGCGTGTAGCAGGGGCTTGGACTGGAGAAGGTTTTATTGATTGGGAGGCAATATTATTCAATGGTAGACACAATATCTCCCCAAGAACCATTGGTGAACTTCATTTTGAAAATCCCGTAGCACCCGGCTGGGCAAACCCCAAGACCGGAAGTTTTGAAGACCCCAGGTTTACAGCTCGGGACCAACGGAAGTTTGGCCCTTTGCCCAGGGAATGGACGCATTACAAAGGGCTTTATCAATATGGGGACCGAGTAGTTTTATCCTACACCGTGGGAAACGCCAAGCTTTTGGAGGCTTTTGGCTTGGAAACGCTGGATGATCAGCCTGTTTTCACCAGAACACTCCACCTCACTCCTTCGGAAGAAACCCTAAAAATGAGAGTAGCGCCGAGCAGTACTACAGTGGCCTTGACGGGAGAAGGTGCCAGTTTAACCAAGGAAGAAGGTTTCCATGTCTTGAAAATTGAAAGTGGGAAAACCATCCAATTGAAATTATGGATGGCCCAGGAAGGAAACGCTGGGCTACAGGAATTGGCCAACTCTGCTCCTAAACCAGAAGACTTAAGTAGCTTCACCAAAGGTGGGCCTGCCAGGTATCCTGAAAAGCTTAACACTGAAATTTTAAGAGGTGGGCAAGATGGACCATTTCAGGTAGACATCATGAACCCTCCCTTTGATAGTCCCTGGAAAAATCAATTCAGACTGAGCGGTCTGGACTTCTTCAAAGATCCCAACAAAGGGGTGATTTGTTCTACCGATGGAGACGTGTGGCTTGTAGAAGGGTTTTTGGAAGATTCCGGAAAACTGAGCTGGAAGAGAATCGCTTCGGGACTATTCCAACCCCTGGGAATCAAGGTGGTCAATGAGGAAATCTTTGTTACATGTAGAGACCAACTGGTTCGTCTTCAGGACCTGAATGGGGATCTAGAAACAGATTTCTATGAAAGTTTCAACAATGACCATATGGTCACCGATCACTTCCATGAATTTGCCATGGGACTTCAAGTGGATGAAGAGGGGAATTTTTATTATGCAAAGAGTGGTCGACATGCCAGGGAAGCACTGACCCCCCAACATGGGACCTTGATTAAAGTAAGCAAAGACGGAGAAAATACGGAGATCATTGCCAGCGGATTTCGAGCCGCCAATGGCGTATGTCTCAATCCCGACGGGACCTTTATCGTAACAGATCAGGAAGGTCATTGGAATCCGATGAACCGAATCAATTGGGTCAAAGAAGGTGGTTTTTACGGCAATATGTTTGGTTACAATCCTCCAGCTGACAGCACCGAAAGTGGCATGGAGCTTCCATTGGTTTGGGTGGAAAGGGATATTGATCAATCCCCCTCTGAACTTCTCTGGGTAGACAGTGAAAAATGGGGACCACTCAATGGAAAGCTTTTGAACCTCTCCTATGGCTATGGAAAAGTATTTGTGATTCCTTATGAAACCGTGGGAGAGCAAGTCCAGGGGGGAATCGTGGAATTACCCATCCCAAGATTCTCTACAGGAGTCATGCGAGGGAGATTCAACCCTGGTGATGGACAACTATACCTGTGTGGACTTTCTGCCTGGGGTTCTACCCAACCCCAGTTAGGTGGACTCTATAGAATTAGAAAGGTAGATCAACCGCTAGTTGTTCCTATTGGAATCAAAGCCACTCAAACAGGCATTGAATTAACATTTTCAGCCTCATTGGATGAGGAAAGTGTTCAGCAGATTTCAAACTACACGGTCAAAACCTGGGACTTGTTACGATCCAGAAACTATGGGTCCAAGCATTACAATGAGAAGACCATAAACGTATCAAAAGTAGAATTGGACAAAGATGGAAAAACGATTTTATTGAGTATCCCTGAAATCCAACCTACTTGGGTCATGGAGATTCAGTACCAACTTCAAGATGAGGATGGAAAAGAACTCGTAGGTTCCATACAGAATACCATTCACCAACTGGGAAATTCTTCAGTTTTGTAAAACCATGAGTTAAGAAAACGGAAAGTTAGCAGCTTTTAAAGAATTGCTTTTGCTCCAATCGGCTTTCGATTTCTTTGGCAGTTTTGGTAATAGAAAGACCACCCAAATTGGTACATCTCAAGGTATTTGGGATGCTTTTGCCTACCGCATACATGGTTTCTATCACTTCGTCCAAAGGTATCAAGTGATCGTAATTGGCCAAGGCCATATTGGCACAGGATAAGGCATTGGAGGCAGCCATCACATTTTTATTGAGACAAGGGGCTTCTACTCGGTTTCCAATCGGATCACAGATCATTCCCAAAGAACTTTGCAAGGCCATGGAAGCGGCAGCAATACTTTGTTTCAAACTGGCCCCGGCCAAACTGACAATGGCAGCAGCAGCCATAGTAGAACCTGAACCGCATTCTGCCTGACATCCTCCTACTTCAGCAGCAAAGGTGGAATGCGCAGCGATAAATACTCCAATTAATCCAGCGACTAACAAGGCTTTATTGGTTTCTTCTTCTGAAAGCCCCAAGGAATCCGCAACTCCCAATACTGCACCTGGCATGGCTCCACAAGATCCTGCTGTAGGGGCGGCAACGATGACGCCCATGGAACTCTTTACTTCCATAATGGCAGAAACGTACATGATAATCCGATTGAGCACATCTGCGTCGATCAGCTTTTTCCCTTCCATCATGGATTTGAAATTCACCGATTGAGGTCCTAAAATCCGATCTTCAAACTCCGTCCCTTTCAGTCCGGTTTCAACTGCATTTTTTAGAATAATCCGAATAGAATTTGCTTTGGATAGCACCTCCTCCTCAGAGATATTGCCCCGCATGCTTTCGTATTTAAGTGCCAATTCCCACAAACTTAAATTCTTGTCTTCATTATAGGCAAACATTTCATCACAGGTGATGAAGGGTACTTTAGGGTTTTTGCTTGCCAGAATAGGTAGTACCGGTTTGAGCTGTTTGATTTGGGAGACAGCATCCAGCTCTTTTAATTCTTCCAGTAGGGTAGTTTCTAAAAATGACAATCCGGTCAACATGACAAACTTCCCAGGTCCAGCAATGACATCAAAATCCTCCCACACCCCAGTTTGCTCCAAATAATGATTCACGATTGCTAAATCATTTGCGTAAATCAAGGTAACGTATTTATCTCCTGCCAAAGAGATCGGAACTCCATCAATTTCTATTACCTCAATCATTCCTCCTCCTGTAGAATTGGCAATGACTTGGTGTTGTTCCCAAGGGTTACTTAAGGTGATTTGATAGGTATTTGGATGTTTGGACTCCAGTTCTTTGATCGTTATTTTATATTGAATCCCTGCAGCTCCTAAATGAATTTCTGAATGGACTAACCGTTCATCGTCTGCTTCCCAGCCTAAAAAGCCACCAAACAAGCCCATATCCGAACCTTGATCCTTATGGGTAGTAGCCAATGAGCCATCGGGGTCAAAATCAATTTCAATGGTTGAAATGCGGCCATCCATTAAGTCATGGCAAATTCTGCCAATTCGTAAAGCAGCTGCACAATGGGAACTGGATGGTCCTCTCATCACGGGACCAAGGACGTCGTTGAAAATGCTTGGGTAACTCATAGGGTCAATAATTAGCTAGTTCAATATATTGATTTTTAACTGATTAAGACAATAATCCAGAGACAGAAATGATCCCCTGAAAAAAATAGATTCCCTCAGTTTTTTATAACCAATTGGGTTGAATTGAGTTAGGTGAGTATGATCAACTTGAGATTATTCTTCATCATATTTTTATTTATGGTCATTTCCCCAAGCAATGCACAACGTCTTTCCTCTCATCAATGGAAGGATAGATTGGTAATTATTCAGTCCGAAAATGCTACCAATCCCTTATTCAAGAAACAAATAGAGGAATTTAAAAAAGATCCTGAGGGATTGGAGGAACGGAAAATTGCAGTATACCTATCCGTTGCCGGGAATTACAAAATGGGACTAGAGGAAAGAGAGGATTGGAAAAAGGCTGGAAAAGATCTAGAAAAACTCAAAAATTCAACTTCCGAATTTGAGGTGATTCTGATGGGATTGGATGGAGGGGTTAAACTCCAAAAAAATGAGCTACTTACTTGCGAAAGTCTATTTAGAACGATTGATCAAATGCCTATGCGGATATCTGAAATCCGAAGAAAGAAGAAAGACAATCAGCTTTGAGAAAAGTGAATTAAGAATCTCCCTCCTGTCCTTTTCCAAATGCAATTTTAGGATTTTCAATCAACAGCAAATCCCAATCGGACTGCTTAAATCCTTTTTCATTTAGTGCAGGCATGAGCTTTTCAAAAATATTGGTAAAGGGCTGAAAGTCTCCTCCATCTGGTTTGGCTGGATCATACCATCCTGCATCATGGGAGATCAAGATATGTTCTAAAATACCATTTGATTTCGCAAAGGTCAGGCGATCCACGTACTCGTCCAGTCCCCAGCCTATTCCATCCAAACTGATCCATACCCCCAAATTGGCTGCTTCCAGGTAATTCTGAAAATCCTGTTCCGCCTGAGCATGCACCCAAATAAATCCAGAAGGATCAATGCCCATATTTTGTAAAATTTCAACTTCTTGCTTCGCTGTATTCCAGGTTCCGGTGTGGGAAGCTATCTGTAGGCCAGTTTGCACATGCGTTATGCCTGCCGCTCTTACCAACTTGGCATCTACCTCTCTTAACGGTTCCTCTTCATTGACAGAAATCTTGATAAATCCCGGTTTGATTCCAGTAGAATCAATACCAGAATTAAATTCTGCGATCCAGCGGTCAGCAAGCTGAGAGGCATTTTCCTGAAAGATAAAATCTGATAAGTATTTCCCGCCTACAGCCCCGTAAAAGCCTGTATTGGTCACAATCCGGATTCCGGATTTTTCGCTAAGTTCTTTCAACAACAAGGGGTCTTTTGCCAGGTAAGAAGGCGTACAGTCAAAAATCGTTTTGACTCCAAATTGCTTTACTTCCAATAAATAGGGAAGCACTTTATTGATCACCGCTTCCCGATCATAGCGATTTGGAGAAACCGAATCTGCCCCAATAAAATCCACCAGCATATGCTCATGGATCAACGTCAAACCCATGGAGTCGATTGGAATTTGCCCTGTTACCGTATTGATTAGAGGATAGTCTAATCCTTCATCTGTCTCTTTTTCCTTACAAGAGGAGATAATTAAAAGCGGGAGGCATAAAGCGAAAAACATATTTCTCATAGCTCAATCAAGTTTACTGTTCCGGATTGGTAATAAGGAACCTTTTTCAATGGATCTCAACTCCAAGTAAAAAATCGGATTCTAAATCTTCCATGTAAACTTCAAAAAAGCAAATCATAAATAAAGTACCTGCCAACTTCTAAAAAAATTTGAATCAATAGATTCAACTTAATTTACTCAAAAAAGAAATTTTTAATCTAATATATTAGATAGTTTAGAAGATAAAATCAAGACATTTGTTTCGTATATGTGATAAATATGCGAAACTAGTTTCGTTTACACAATCGTTGGCCTATTCTATTTAAAAATATAAAACCTAAATGGAAGGAGATGATCTCAAAAGAATATCAAGGCTGACAGCCATTTTAACTCAGTTACAGACCAAACGAATGGTCACTGCTGGTAAGCTTGCCTCTAAATTTGGTGTCAGTTCTCGAACGATTTATCGGGATTTGAAAACCTTAGAAAAAGCTGGGGTTCCTATTTTGACTGAGGAAGGAAAAGGATATTCTTTAGTGGAAGGCTATAGGATCCCTCCCATCATGTTTACCGAAAAACAGGCCAACGCCTTAATCCTGGCAGAACAGCTCGTATTGAAAAACAAGGATGCCTCATTTGTACAAGATTATGCTGAAGCCATTGATAAAATCAAGTCGATTCTCGGTTACTCCATCCAAGACAAAGCCAATTTATTAGCTGAAAGAACCCGCTATGAAGAGGCCTTGAATCTAGAAAGAAACAGTGGTAACCTTTCTGACCTTCAATTTGCACTCACTAATTTTAAACTGGTCAAGATTCAATACATCGATAAGAAAGGCCACAGTTCAGAGAGAGTAATTGAGCCATTTGCTATTGTAAGTGCTGAGAATTGGTATTTGATTGCATGGTGTCGTCTCCGTCAAGATTTTCGATTTTTTCGCCCTGATAGAATTCAAAAAATGGAAATTTTATCTGAAAATTTTGAACCACATCCATTGACACTCCAGGAATATTTTGAAAAATATCAACCTTCTCCCTGACCCTTGACATAAGGCTGTCTCAGTCCACTAGTAGGTTTGTCATATACATTCAAAAAACTTAAAAATGACAAACGAGATCAACGCAATTTTAGAGGAATTCAACTTCCAAAAGTCCACTTTAATCCCTGTCAATGGGATCCAATTGGAAGTCTTTGAAGCAGGTCAAAAAAATGCAGGAAAACCTATTATTCTATGTCATGGCTGGCCAGAGCATGCTTTTTCCTGGAGATATCAAATACCTACCCTTGTTGATGCAGGCTATCATGTTATTATACCAAATCAACGAGGTTATGGTAATTCCTCCATTCCAAAAGAGGTAACAGACTATGATATAGAACATTTAGCTGGAGATCTGGTATCACTCCTCGATCATTATGGATATGAAGATGCCATATTCGTTGGACATGACTGGGGAGCGATGGTCACCTGGTGGTTAGCACTTTTGCACCCTACTAGGGTAAAGGGAATTATTGCATTGGCCGTGCCTTACCAAGTTCGTGGAGATAGACCCTGGATTGAGTGGATGGAAGAAATTCTAGGTAGCGATTATTATTTTGTACACTTCAATAGACAGCCAGGAGTTGCAGATAAAATTCTGGATAACAATACAACACAATTTCTTCGAAATTTATTTCGAAAGAATGTACCCCATAACACCCCAGAACCAGGGATGGCGATGATCAATCTTGCCAAATCCAAAAACCCACAGGGCGAGCCCGTTATGGGAGAAGGTGAACTTGCTATTTTTTCTTCCTCTTTCAAATCAACAGGTTTTACAGGAAGTATCAATTGGTACAGAAACCTTGACCGCAATTGGCACCAATTGGCCAATAAGAATCCAATTATCAACCAACCAGCATTGATGATTTATGGAGATCAGGATGTAATCCCAAAATTTGAAGGATTATCGGCATTTGTGCCACAGGTGGAAGAAGTGAGTTTAGACTGTGGCCATTGGATTCAGCAGGAAAAACCTGCAGATACCAACCAAACAATTTTAGCATGGTTGGCAAAAAATGGGTAATGGTAGAATAGCATTCCGCTTTCCAGGATTTCAACTCTAAATGACCTATAGAAATCAACTTTTGAGGTATGCAACCTAACCCAAAGGTTGATTTCTTTTTTCACTGAAACCCAACCTAACCCATATTGGTCTAAAATGAGTATTTTAGAAAATAAGCTTAATTAGAAAGACTATTTCAAAAAGGATTGATCCTTAGGCAACTGGAAAGACAACAAGCTTAATTGATGGGTAAATTGAAGCAAAAAAACTTCCACCATTTACCTATTGATCAGAGTCCATATAAAAACTTAATGGCATGAAAGAATGGCTAAAAATCTCATTTCTGATGATCGTATGTGTTACGAGTTGCAATCCTCCCCACTCTTCCACAGAAAACAATGACTTAAATAAATAGGAAGGATCTAACTATGCAAAACATGAAAGACCCGCAATTTATTGGTGCTTGGGAACTACAAGAATGGACCATTGAGAAAGAAGATGGGAGTATAGAATTTCCGTATGGAGAGGATGCCATAGGGAAAATAAATTATGACGGCCATGGACAGATGTCAGTCATGATCATGAAAAACAATCGGCCATTAATGCTATCTGAGGACCCTCTTCAAAGTCAACCAAATGAAGTTCTCGCAGCGTTTAAGGGGTTTATTGCTTATTCGGGGAATTATGAGGTACACCCACATTCTAATCAAGTAGTCCATCAAATAAAAATGAGCTCATTCCCGAATTGGGTCGGTCAAAATCAAATCAGAAAATTTGAATTCAGGGATGACCAACTCATATTAAGTACTGATTTCATTGGTCCAAACAAGCATAAATTGGTGTGGCGTAAAATCCTAACTGTTCAAAATCCTAAATCCTGAACTTGTTACCTCAATTCATAAAAATAAATCGTCTGCACATCCTTCTCTACTGCATCAGGATCCTCACCAGGCAGATAGCTTGCGAAGATCACATCCCTGATGATATTCAGTTTTATGTCAAAATCCCCTTCCCAAAGCTTTTCCTTCCCCTTAAAGATTTGATACGTAGGTGTTGATTTATATAGATCCACCAATTCCATAAATTCCTTTCCTCCTATTACCTCTTTTGGAAGTGCTTCCACCTCCTCTTTTGGAGCGGCACTATAATAACTAGTCAATAAATAACCATTGGAAAAGGTGAAGTTAATATACTCTCCAGCTGCCAAGCTTTTAAAAAACTCTTGATTGCTTCCCAGTTCGGCAGGCTCAATCAGCTTGTAATTTTCCTCAGGATTTAAATCCAGTTGATCAACCAAGGTTAATTCCGGCAACTGGTACTCATAAAGCTCGGGAGAGTTGGGAAACAAGAGATAGAGTTTATTGGCATCAAACTGAACCAGCGGATCCAATTTGGCATAGTAGCCTGGTTTTTTAGCCAATTGACTTTCTTTGGGAATAAATTCGGATTGTAGGACTTCATAGGTTTCAATGTCCCTTAGGGTAATAAAAGGATAAGCTATGCTATAATCTTCCTTTTTTATAATTTCTGGCCGGTCACTTGCCTCTATGGAAAAGGTGTATAAAATATCTCCATTCGTATCAAAACCGGGACTTCCCCCTACTGTTCGTGTGACCAGCTCATAGTTATTCTCCCATTTCTCCTTTAACCTAAAGTCAAGGTCATACACATAAGTACCAGAAATGGTCTGAATCAAGAGTTCATTATCCTTCCCATACCTGGCAGCGACAAAATACCCAGCCTGCATGCTGTTCTTTCCATCTCCGGTCAAGTTTGCGGATTCCAAAATTTCTCCATTGGGACTGATTCTTAGAAATTCGGAAGTCTTCCAATCATAAAATAAATACTCCGAATGGTCGGTTTTCACATCCACCAAGCTGGGCTTGGTCAGCCGATCTATCACCAAACTATCTACCACGACTAGTTCAGGAATGTTTTTGGTTTCGATCGCTTCGGTGGCTTTTTCGCTGCAAGACAACATTGCAGACAGCAGGAATACCCAAAAAATTTGTTTCATCATAAGCTATTTTTAACAAAATAGGTATTTAAGCTCTTAGTCAAAAAAGTTTGATGATTTTTAACTATTCTAGTTTCTAGGACCAAATCTTACACTCCATTGTTGACTAAAATGGCCTCAACTGGATATCCTTTAATTCGAATTACAAATTATTGGGTAGTTTAGGGTATAAAAGCCAGACACTTAATGAATAGACGCTTTCATTTGGCTTGATAATGACTACCACTAAGCCATGATCCATTTCTTTAGAAAAATTCGCCAAAATCTACTTTTAGAAGGCAAAACTAGAAAGTATATAAAATATGCTTTTGGAGAGATTGTGCTTGTGATGGTAGGGATTCTTTTAGCCCTTCAGGTAACGAATTGGAACAATCAGAGGTTGGAAAGGTTAAGGGAACAAGCGATCTTAAAAAATCTACAGATTGATTTCCAAAACAATATCTCAAACCTTGAAACTGCCTCCGCTAGTTTTGAAGTAGCCTATCAAGCATCGGTTGATTTACTGGAGATCATCAAAGGGGATCAGCAAATCAATCCCGAAGAAGTGGACCATTTGGTTGATATTATCGTGAATAAAACCATGTCTTATGATCTGATTACCGGGTCGATCAATGAAATTTTTAATACAGGTTCTCTGAATTTAATTCAGGATTCAGCACTAAAAAAACAGATCTCCAATTGGTCTTTTTATTATTCCGACACAGAGGATGATATCGTGATTTATCGAGACTATTTATTCAGCTTTCTTGTTCCTTCACTCACTGACAAAGTTCGAATGAGAAATATGTCCGTACCGGATTTTTTTGAAGAAGGTCTTGACTTACCCCCAATTTCCAAGTCTGAGTTCCAGGTGAATTATGAACAAACAATCCGGACCTTTGAATTTGAAAACGAGGTTTACAATAATGCTTTGAATTACATGTATGTCTTGAATTCTTACAAGGTTTTTCAAAACTACCTGACTGAAACGCTAGCGCTAATTGACAAAAATATTCATTGAGCCAATAGCCCCGCTTTCAGCCATTCAGGACCTAAAATCCTGAACCTGCCCCGACGGATTTCCAATCTGGTTCAAGCGCGAGAATAAGACTATTACCCATACGATTACCTTTCGAGATTGAAATCACGAAAAGCAAAAAAGCCAAAGACAGAACTGCCTGGGTCCATTGGTGGAATTCAGATAATTCCTAAGGGAATATTCCTTATTTTAAAGTTCCCAAACAACACACAGACCATGAGCAAAGCATTACTCAGTTTTTTATCACTCCTTTTAATCTCTACCATTACCCTGGCCCAATCCTCGCTTGATGAGCAATTAAACAATCATCAGTTTCGGTTTATTGGGCCTGAAGGCAATCGTGCGATTGCGGTTATAGGCGAACCAGGTAATCCACAAGTTGCCTATATTGGCGCTGCTTCTGGGGGACTTTGGAAAACGGAAGATATGGGCATCAACTGGCGCCCCATTTTCGATGATCAGGATATATCCTCCGTAGCTGCGGTGGAACTGGCCCCTTCAGACCCCAATCAGGTGTGGGTAGGAACCGGAGAAACATTTATCATTAGACCAGCCCATGCCATGGGAAATGGGATTTACTTCTCTCCTGATGCAGGCAAAACCTGGGAACACAAAGGTTTAGAAAAAACAGGTCGTATAGGCCGGGTTTTAGTTCATCCGACTAATCCTGAAATAGTTTATGCAGCTTCCTTGGGACACACCTATGGGCCCCAAAAAGAAAGGGGAATCTATCGTACCAAAGATGGTGGGGATACCTGGGAACATGTCCTATTCATTGATGAAGGAACCGGGGCTTCAGATTTAGCAATAGACCCCGAAAACCCTGATATTCTTTATGCTGCCATGTGGTCCATCCACATCAATACTTGGGGGCTCAACTCAGGTGGAGCAGGTAGTGGTATTTATAAATCCATTGACGGTGGGGATACCTGGGAACCCATGAGCAAGAATGGCTTGACCTTCGGAGCAGAGAGACCCGTAGGAAAGACTTCCGTAGCCGTTTCACACAGCGATCCCAATGTGGTCTATGCACTTTTTGAGGCGGAAAGCCCTGAAGTATGGCGCTCTGAAGATAAGGGCTTGAGCTGGGAATTGATGAGCCAGGAACATGACTGGAACGAGCGTGCACCCTACTATACGCGACTCCGTGTTAACACAGGAGATCCCAATGAAATTTATTCCATGTCGGTACGTTTTGTCCATTCCTTAGACGGGGGTAAAACCAGAAATCCCAGACCGCCTCGTGGCGGAGGTGACAACCATGACATTTGGATTGACCCCACCGATCCGGACCGGATCATGGTAGCCCATGATGGAGGGGTAAGTATCAGTTTCAACCATGGAGCTTCTTTTCAACGGGTGGTATTGCCGATTGCACAGATGTATCATGTGGCAGTAGATGACCAGATCCCCTATAATGTTTTTGGAAATAGACAAGATGGTTGGTCTTATATGGGACCTAGCAATTCTTTGGCAGGATACATTCCTTTGGGACTTTGGAAAGGCGTTGGGGGTTGTGAAAGTGGCTTCGCCAAACCTGACCCGGTGGATAACCATATCATTTGGTCTGGCTGCTACGATGGTGGGTTGGAAAGGCATGACCTGAGAACCGGCTATTCCAGAGAGGTGCGCGTATGGCCAGAAGCAGGCTATGGTTGGGCTCCGGCAGACATGAAATATCGCTGGCATTGGAATTTTCCACTGGCTCATTCTCCTCATACCAAGGGAAGAGTCTATGTGGGAAGCCAGTTTGTGCATAAGACAGATGATGAAGGCCAAAGTTGGCAAATCATATCACCTGATCTGACTTTGAACCTGAAAGACCATCAGCAAAACTCGGGAGGAGTAGCCACTGATAACCTCATGACTTTTGATGGGGCCACTCTTTTTGCCATTGAAGAATCGAAGTTGGAGGCGGATGTGATTTGGGTCGGGACAAATGATGGGCAAGTTCAATTGACCAAGGATGGCGGAAAAAATTGGACCAATTTGACCGCAAATATCCCTGATCTTCCAGAATGGGGAACCATCGCCAACATTGAGCCTTCTCGTTATGACAAGGCCACGGCTTATATCACGGTGGACCTTCATCAAATGGGCGATTTTGATCCTTATATTTTCAAAACCACTGATTATGGACAAAGCTGGACCAAGATTTCCGAGGGTATTCCAAGCTCTGAATCAAGTTTTGTACATGTGGTCAAAGAAGACCCAAAAAGACCTGGATTACTCTATGCCGGTATCGACAAAGGGATTTATGTCAGCTACGATGATGGACAAAGCTGGAGTCGTCTAAAACTCAACCTTCCCCCTGCTCCTGTGTATTGGTTGGAGATCCAGGAACGTTTTGATGACTTGGTAGTGGGAACCTATGGTCGTGGTTATTACATTTTGGATGACCTTGCCGCTGTCAGAAATCTAGACAATACGCAAGAGGTCGCATTCTATGAAGTTCGGGATGCGTATCGCTTTAACGAGCGAGAAAACATCAAAACAGATGGGGCCAGCTTCAATTCAGGTCGAAACCCAAATTATGGGGCAAGTTTGAATTATCATTTGCCAGAAGCTTTTGTTGGGGATGCCAAAATTGAGATTAAAAATACCAATGGGGAATTGGTGCGCAGCTTGCCTGCCCGTACCAATGCCGGAGCCAACAGGGTGCAATGGGACTTACGCTATGAGCCTACTTACACTCCAAAACTTCGTGTGGCACCTCCAGGAAGGCCTTGGGTTCAACTCAATGGGGAAGGCTGGAGACCATTGGTGCAATGGGATTTAGACCTGATGGCAGGACAGTATGGCCCAAGGGTTGTGCCCGGTGAATATACCGCCAATTTGATTTTGACAGATTCAACGGGTACAGAAGTAGCGAACACATCCACCACATTTATGGTCTTGAAAGATCCTTATGCTGAAGGCAGCATGGAAGATTTGCAAGCCCAAGTTGCTTTCTCTTTACAATTACGTGATGCCATGAATTTGGCCGTTAGTAATATCAATGCAGTTGAACAATTAAGAAAAGAATTGGACATCATTCTCGCTGAAGAATCAGATCGGAAAACGCAGCAAGAGGCCTTACGATTAAAAACAGCAGCCGAAGAAGTGGCCTCCAAACTCTATGACATCCATCTGACCGGAGCACGTGAAGACGCCTTTCGATCCCCTATCAAGCTTTATGGTCGCTTGAGTGCATTGGCCAGTGATATCAATGCAAGTGGAATTGACTACCGTCCTACCGACCAGCAGGGTGAAGTTTATCAGGTTTTAGACGCCCGATTACAAGTTGCCATTGAGCAATTTTCAGAACTGATCAACCATGACATTCAGGAGTTCAATAAAGCTTTGGAACGAAAAGACCGACGAATAGAAATTGAGAAAGTAAATAAAAACTAGGTTTCATGTAAGCGAATAAGCGCATCCATTTTCTTTTCCTGATCAGCTCAAGCTGTTTTAGAATTTCTCCCCATTAACCATTGAGGTCTCCAACACCTCAATGGTTTTTTTAATGGCTCCAATATTCTTTTATGAAGAGCTCCCATGAATACCCCAATTTGGAATCAACTAAAAATGAGTATTTTAGAAAAAGAACATTGCCGATCCAAATGGAGGATTGATTGGTGTTGATTCCAACTATTTTGACTTTAGCATTTGGTAGTATTAGCAATGACTCATGATAAAATTCTTTAGAAAAATTAGGCAAGGTCTATTGGCTAAAAATAAATTCAGCAACTATTTGCTTTATGCAATTGGAGAAATCATCCTGGTAGTCATAGGGATTTTAATAGCCCTATCGATCAATAATTGGAATCAAAACCGCTTGGACCGTAACCTAGAGTCCCAATATTATAAACGAGTGTTGGAAGATGTCAAAGAAGAAAAATTAATCCTAGAAGCGACTATAAATTATTCCAATCAGGTGATTGGGCATGCCAAAGAAGCCATTGCAGTATTTGAAAATTCACAAGATGCCAATCCTGATCCAGTTCAAAATCTTATAGATATGTATCAGGCAAGCCAGTTGCAAGACTCCTATTCTGCTTCTTCCACATACAAGGAGCTTATTGCTTCCGGTCAAATTAACCTGATTCAAAATGAGGTCTTAAAAACTGCCTTAATTCGATTTTACGAGATTGAATGGCCTGAAACTGGAGTTTTCAAACTCGAAAACACCTACAGAATGAATTTAAGAGGAAAGATGCCGGATGAAATTCAGACTGAAATCCGATCCAATTGCAACGATATCTATGTGAAATCAAGGGGCAATTATCTGACAGCTTTGCCGGAAGCTTGCGAAATAACCATAGATCCCCATTACGCCAGATCAGTAGTGGAAGAATTGCGGCAAGACGAAGGTTTAAAAAAGGATTTGCGGTATTTAATCGGGAATGAGACCGGCAAGCAAAATGATCTGAAGCCAATCATAATTCAGCTGGACGATCTCCAATTGTTACTAGAAAGCATAAATAATGATAAAATTCTTTAGAAAAATCCGTCAGAAACTTCTTTCAGAGAATAAATTCAGCAGGTACCTACTATATGCCATAGGAGAAATTTTTTTAGTAGTGATCGGGATCTTATTAGCCTTGCAGATCAACAATTGGAATTCCTTCCAAAACGACCGGGAAATTGAGCAGAATGTATTGAAAAGCCTCGCCAATGAATTTAAAATAAATCTCACGGAACTCAGCAAAGATCATAAGTTGAACCAAGCTTCTTTAGATGCAGGGTATGCATTGCTGCAGGAAAATCGTACTGAATTGAGTTCTTCTGAAGTGGACAGCCTTATTGGCACTGCATTGAATTATGCCACTTTTGATGCCCGGACAGGAGTTTTTGACGAAACCATTGCTTCCGGCAAGATGAGGTTGATTCAAAACGACAGCCTTAAAACCTTATTGAGCCTATGGACGGGAAAATTAAAAGATTTAGGAGAAGATGCTATAATTCGGCGAGATCATATCGTTCATAATGCTTCCCCACTCTTCAGAAAACATATTCCTTATCGAAATTTTGATGAAGCTTATGACCGAAACGACTATTTAAGAGAGCTAAGAATTAATCCCATCAAAGTTCCCGAATCTAATTACGCTGAGTTTTTTTCATCCTTGGAAGTGGATGGGGCGATCTATGAAATCTACCTAAACCAATCCTATACGACGAGTAATGAAGTCACTTTGCTAAGGTATATCGAGCAAGTAATTAGGATGTTAGAGTCCAATATTAATAACCATTGACAAAAGGAATCTATCACCAAGAAAAGGGTATTTGAAGGGTCAGTTTTTAGAATGAGTGGAAATAGGCAGCCCCTTTATCCACAGGACTTGAAAGGGATTTTTGTAATCAAAATATTCTAAACAATTGGCCTTTTCCTCTTTTTGGTACTTTTAAAAACCTACCATCTATTCCAATCAGTCCATTTTATTATCTTAGGTAAATTACTGGTTACCATTTGATGAGCACTATGCATCCTAATGAGCAGAATCCTACTAAGAAAAACAGAAATAGAAATTTCAAAAAAATACTTTATGAAGTAATCGTCCTAGTTTTCCCAGTGATGCTAGGAGTTTATTTGGGTCTATTGGCAAACAATTGGAGTGAGGAAAAGGCGGAACTACAACAAACTGAAAAGGTACTTACCAACATTTTTCATGAATTGGAATACAATGAAGGTGTAACTCAGGAATCCTCCCTCTACTTCAAGCAATTAAGAGATAGTATTTTTTATCTGGAAAACAGAAACTCATTACCTTCCAATTTTTCATTTTGGAAAGGATTAAATCCCCCGTTGTTAAAGGATGCTTCTTTCCAGTCAGCCTCTATTTCCGGGGTACTAAGCAGGTTGGATATTGATCTTTTGGAACAACTTACCTCAGTATACAAATTACAAAGCGACTTGGAATTACAATCCAACACATATGTGCAAAGCGTTACCAATAAAATTGGAGAAAACAGCTTCACCAATGAAAAGTACCTGATCATCCTTGAAAATTATGCACATGACCAAATCAGCACAGAAGCCCAACTAACCGAAGAATTGAAAAAGGCGAAATCAATGGTTTCCGAAAAATTAAATCCATCATGAAACAAGCATTGGTCTACCTCTCTTGCGTGATTTTTTGCTCCTGCTCAAAGGCAAATAAAAACCAAACAACGCAGGTTCCTTCAGAGGAAATCACATCGGTTAGTCAATCCTTTCCTAGTATTGAGAGAGATCCTGCCCATCAGGTTTTAACACTTGGAGTTTTCCATTTTGACCGAAGTAGAGATGGGAGTGATGTGGTGGCCAGCAACCATATTGATATAACAACCGACCAGAATCAAAAGGAACTAGATTCCTTAATTCAAAAACTGGTTTTGTATAATCCTTCCAAAATTGCGGTAGAATGGAGACCGGAATACCAAAATTGGATGGATTCGCTCTACATAGAATATATCGCAGGAAATTACGTCCTAGGAAAAAACGAAGCATTCCAGATCGGATTCAAACTGGCAAAAATATTAGGCCATGAAAAAGTCTATTGTGTAGACAATAATCCTCCACTTCCAGAAAGTCTCAATGAAATAGATGATTGGGAAGCGTATGCCGATAGTTTGGGTCACTTGGAGTTGTGGCAATCCTTTGACCAGGAAAATCTTAGGTATAATACCTATATGGATACCATTCAAAAGCATTTAAATGTCACAGATTACCTGTTGCTCATCAATTCTAAGGAAAACTCTATCAGAAACAAGCAGCTTTGGACCACTGGTCTAGTGAACGTTGGATATCTAGACAAATATGTAGGTGCTGATCTTTTGGGCAGATGGTATCGAAGAAATGCCCGGATCTATGCCAATTCAAAAAACCTGGTGAGTCCAACAACTACTGAAAACCTGTTGATCATATATGGGGGTGCTCACAAATGGATCTTGGATGAGTTATTTGAGTCTCACCCGGATTATCGGGTGGAACAATTGAACGACCTGATTTACTAAAAGTTTTGAGCGGAGGTTTTTAACATTTTTCCAATCAGAGAAATTGAGGCACTTGATTTGGATTTACCCTCGATGGCCTGCATATTTTACAGATCAAATTAAAAAGTAAACAAAGATGAACACTGCTTTGATATTTATTGTGGGATTTTTTTTAGGATTATGGTTCCTTAAAATTTTAATTGGAAAGAAAAAAGGAAATTGACTCTTCTGATTTTCAATCCATGGTTAAATGGAATAAACCAGAATCATTCGTTAAGGCAGTTATGCTTAAAAATCAAGGGTAGAAACATAGGCATCACCACATGTAGATGATCTTTACCCAAAGTCAAACCAATACCCTTAAATTGATAACTTAGAATCCAGAATTAGAACCCAAACCATTTCTTCATTTTCCAAATCTATTTTTATCAATGAACAGCGTTTTTTTCCTATTCTTCTCTCTTGTCTTATTCCCTCTTTATAGCTTTTCTAATACGATCCCTCCTTCACAAAAGCACCCCAACATCATTCTGATCTTTATAGATGACATGGGTTGGTCGGATTTTTCCAGTTTCGGCAATACCGATGCTCAAACTCCAAACTTCGACCAAATGGCTTCAGAAGGGATCAGCTTTGAACAGTTTTATGTGAACTCTCCTATTTGTTCCCCTTCCCGGGTGGCTATTTCCACCGGAACCTACCCCCAGCGATGGAACATTACTTCTTACTTAGATAACCGAAACCAAAACCAAAAACGAGGAATGGCCAACTGGTTGGACCCCTCCGCTCCCATGTTAGCCAGAAACCTGCAGCAAGCAGGTTATGCCACGGGACATTTTGGAAAATGGCATATGGGAGGACAAAGGGATGTAACGGAAGCTCCTTCTATTAGGGAATATGGTTTTGATCAATCCCTGACCAATTTTGAAGGAATGGGTGCTAAACTCCTTCCCCTCACCAAAGATGAAACCGGAAAAGTGGGCAGGATTTGGGAAGGAGCAGAAATTTTGGGTGATCCCGTCACCTGGATGCAGCGGTCTGAGATTACTACCGGATTTATAGAGGAAGCGATCGAGTTCATGGATCAAGCAGAAAAAGACCAGCAACCATTCTATGTAAATATCTGGCCAGATGACGTGCACAGTCCTTATTGGCCACCTTATGAAGAATACGGATTAGCCAAAGAAGCTGGCAAAAGAGGCTTATACCTTGCCGTATTGGAGGCAATGGACCGCCAGTTTGGAGAATTGTTCGATTATATCAAATCCAACGATCAGTTACGCGAGAATACCTTGATCTTGATTTGTTCAGATAATGGTCCTGAACTGGGAGCGGGACAAGCAGGAAACCTCAAAGGCTATAAAACTCATTTATATGAAGGCGGAATCCGCTCTTCCTTAATCGTCTGGGGTCCCGGATATATGGATGAAAAAGCAAAAGGTACCCGAAACAAGGAATCCGTATTTTCAGCGATCGATTTAATGCCTTCCCTGATGGAATTCACAGGAACCAAATCAGCTCCAAATGCTATTTCTGACGGTGAAAACATGATTCAAACCATTCTTGGGAATTCAAAATCTTCTCGGCAGACTCCTATTTTTTATAGTAGACCTCCAGATAGAAAGAATTATTATGGATTTGAAAATCTTCCCGATTTAGCTGTTCGTGAGGGAGACTGGAAACTGTTATGCGATTATGATGGAGGAAGGCCGGAATTGTATCAGATCATGGATGATCCCGGAGAGGAACATAATCGTGCAGAGACCTATCCTGACATCGTAAAAAGACTCACTGAGAAGGTGGTTTCCTGGTACCAGTTGATGCCTGAATTGGAAACAATGGCATCAAACTAAGTGGATTGGAAAACTTGGAAGAAGTAATTTTTTGCTTGGTAAGTTTGATCTCAAACTCACCAAAACTGGTGGTTAAAGGTGCATAAAGTTGCCTTTGCCAAATCATCCCACTCTTCAAACTAAAGGCTTATTTTACCCGTAACTCATTAAACCCTAAAGGGTTTATACCTGCTAATTTGTTGGATTTTTCTAAAAATTAGTATTTTAGAAAAGGTACTCCAACCGAATGGGAATTAAAAAGAAATACGAAACGGGTTTTGAGTAACCAGATGGGATAAATCAAAACATATGAGAAAACACTTCTTCTTGGTGCTTAGCATACTACTTTGGATCATCATGGTCATTGGTTTTTCTGACAATTGGTTAACCGACGTACATCAACCCAGTAACTCACAACCCAAATTTCTAATTCATGCTTTTTTTGCATTTAGCTGGTTTACCCTGTTGGTCGTACAAAATGTACTCATCAGAAAAGGAAATGCGGCAACTCATATAAAAGTCGGAAAAATTGGCTTTCTGATTTACATCGGTTTTCTCCTTAGCACCTTACCCCTCTACTTCAAAGAATTTGCACCATTATCGATCATGGTTTTTAGTCAGCTTGTTTTTGGATCAATCTTAATCGGATTGGCCTATTACAACAGAAGAAAAGACACCACTAAACACAAGGCCAATATCATGTTAGGCTCTTTCCTGCTCATCCAACCGGCCTGGGACCGTGCAGTGGGGCATCTGTTTGGAGATTTCGGTTTAACATGGATCTTGTTTTTTATCCTGGGCTACGGATTATTTATCTGGTACCATAAAAAGCTTAAGTGGCAAATAGCGGTGGGATTTTTGATTTGGGCAGCAGGCCTTGCCAATGTAATCAGTCATATGGGTTGAAAAACTCCTGTCTTCCTAGTACAGGGCAATGATCCAATTGAGGAATCTCAAAGCATAAAAAAAACCGAGCCTAGGCCCGGTTTTGGTGTTGGTTTAGTACAATTAAAATTACTTCTCTAAAGAGATATATTTTAAAAACTCATTTCGAGCTTGTTCGTCTTTTTCAAATTTTCCTGAAAAGAAAGATGTCACGGTGGAACTGTTCACATCCTGAACTCCTCTGGAACTTACACACATATGATTGGCATCCATGATAATTGCCACATCATCTGTCTTCAAAACCTCTTTCAATTCGTTCCCGATTTGCATCGTCAGCCTTTCTTGAACTTGTGGTCTCTTGGCAAAATATTGTACAATTCTATTGATTTTAGATAGGCCAATTACTTCTCCACCTGAAATATAAGCTACATGAGCCTTACCATAAATCGGTACAAAATGATGTTCGCAGTGGGAATGGAAGGTGATATCTTTCTCCACCAACATCTCATTGTACTTGTACTTGTTTTCAAAAAGTTTGGCAACAGGCTTATTTTTTGGATTCAAACCGCTGAAAACTTCTTTTACATACATTTTTGCAACACGATGAGGGGTTCCTTTCAAACTATCGTCAGTCAAATCCAAACCCATGATATGCATGATTTCACGGAAATGCTTTTCGATTAATTCGATCTTTAATTCATCATCCATCTCAAAAGCATCCTCTCTCAATGGTGTTTCTAAAGATGTCCCTACATGCTCTTCCCCAATTTCTTCAAATGAGGCGCTGGAAATATTAATTCCCATCGTATTCAACAAAGTTTCTTTCTGTTTCATAAAGTCGAATCTTTAATTCGAATTTCCGATCAATTTTATCCCTCAAAATATTCCAAATAACCACTGCAATGTTTTCGGCGGTTGGGTTAAGTTGACTGAATTCATCGGTATCCAGGTTTAAATTTTTATGATCAAATCTATTTAAGACATGCTCTTTGATCAAATCGCTGAGCACTTTCATATCATATACATACCCAGAAGCTGGGTCTACCTCCCCTTTCAAAGTCACCACTAATTCATAATTGTGACCATGATAATTGGGGTTATTACACTTACCGAAAAAAGCCTTGTTTTGCTCATCTGACCATTCTGGATTGTGTAAACGGTGCGCGGCATTAAAATGCTCTTTTCTAAATACGGTAACTTTCATGCGTTGTTTGAACAGTGGAAATTTATTTTTTGTTTATCTTTTTTTAGATTTTTTTAAACATTATTAATAATTCCCTACTGATCAGGGCTTTAAATTTAAAATCAGCTGCAAAATTACAGAATAATATTTCGCTATAAAAGCCGTTGAGTAATCAAGCAACTTAATAACTAGAAGAACTTAGCAATAGGTTCCCATAAATAGTTGATCCAAATCAATAAAATCCTTTAAAGTTCTGAACCATTGGAACTTTTATTCCAGAAATCAACATTGTATCTTTGAAAAATTACCCGGATTAAATGATTTCAACCCATTTACTTATTCCCATTCTTTGGATTTTCAGTTACGTCCTTCCATTGGAAGAGCCAACATCGATTGAAAAAACCATGGTGTCTCCACCCCTTACTTTATACGAGCAGTTGGCTGAAACTTCAGTTGCGCTCCCCAATAAGGAAGTGTTCGATCTTGCCTTTAAGGGATGGAAGAAATTGAGTGGAGAATTGAAATCACAGGTAATAACCATCATTGATTTTAGTTTGCCATCCACAGAAAAGCGACTTTGGATCATTGATCCACAAAACAAAATGGTATTGCTTCATACGGTTGTTTCCCATGGGAGAAATTCCGGTAATCTGATGGCCAGCAAATTCTCCAACCAGCCAGAATCCTATCAAAGCAGCCTTGGCTTTTATAAAACCGCTGAAACTTATCACGGGAAACATGGCTATTCCCTTCGCTTGGATGGTTTGGAAAAAGGGTTTAATGATCAAGCCAGAAATCGAGCGATCGTGATCCATGGTGCTGATTATGCCCGAGAGGATTTTGCAAAGAACGTAGGAAGATTGGGAAGGAGCCTGGGTTGTCCAGCGCTTCCAACAGAAATCTCTTCAAAAGCCATTGATTTTATCAAAGGGGGCTCTCTTTTGTTTATTTATGGAAAAGATCCCAATTATCTCAAGACCTCCGCTTTGATTCAGTCTTCAGAGGTGCTTTCAGCTTCTTGATCAATTCCGTATCCCGATGGTAGATATCAGGTCTGAAATGAGCATTTCCCGACTCATCAGTCCAAAATGTCAAATACAGCAATAGTACAGGGATTTCTCTGTCCAGTTTTACCACTTCTTCTTGTTCCTGATGCATGGCCTCTTGGATTCGTCCCTTGGTCCATTTTTTATCTTTCAGCAAGGCTTCCGCAAAAAGGTCTGGGTACTGAATACGGATGCACCCATGGCTCAATGCTCTTGACTCTCTCGCAAAAAGACTTCTAGCGGGGGTGTCATGAATGTAGATGTTATAATCATTTGGGAACATGAATTTCACCAAGCCCAAGGAATTGGATCCTCCTGGCTTTTGTCTGATACGATATGGAAAATCAGCGCCCTCTTTTCCCGTCCAGTTTACTTGCTTTGGGTTCAGGACTTCTCCCGAGTTAGACACTACTTCCATATTTTTCTCCCTTAGATAATCTCCATTTTTTCGTACAGAAGGAATGATTTCATCATGCGTAATGGAGGGTGGAATGTTCCAATAGGGACTGAAAACGATGTAACTCATTGGAGCGGTAAATACCGGGGATTCATTGTATTCTTTCCCTACAATGACTTTAGCAGATAGCGTGGTATCCCCATCATTCATGTAGTCCAATTGGTAATTGGCAATATTCACCAAAACCAATTCTTCCTCCCATTTGATCTCAGGAATCCAGCGCATCCTTTCAAGATTGACCGAGGCGATTTCAATCAGCTTTTCAGGAGAATCATTTAGGAAATCAGCAGTCAACTCCCCTATAGCTCCATCTGGATTCATCCCATTTTCCAATTGATAACTTTTCAAGCCTTTCCACATGGTTGAATCAAAAAGAAGGGGATCTTTCACCTCATACGCTCCCAGGTAACCCCAGAACTTCAATCGATCCCTTAAGCC
The DNA here is from genome assembly GCF_900129785.1 of Algoriphagus halophilus. Classification (NCBI taxonomy): domain Bacteria; kingdom Pseudomonadati; phylum Bacteroidota; class Cytophagia; order Cytophagales; family Cyclobacteriaceae; genus Algoriphagus; species Algoriphagus halophilus. Next base: position 691,003 of record NZ_FSRC01000001.1, on the reverse strand, counting down.
AGGTACAGAAGCATGGGTATCTCCAACTTTTAGAGAATGCTCGAAACTGACAGGCTTCCAGCTCAGCGTATCATCCTCGCTCTTCTCATATAGACTTTGAATTACTTCTCTTCCCTTCGCATACATTTCTATTTCAGGATAAAGGGATGCCAGTGCTTTATGGAGGTCAAGACCGTCCGCTACTTCTTCCAGCAAATCCCGGGAATTGATTTTCGATTCTTTAGCCGCTAACTTCCAATAGGATCCCCTCGCATTTGGAGCGACTTTTCCCACCTCCAAATCTTTGGAAAGCCTCAAAAATGCATCCGTCATCAGGAACTCCAGATCCACTAATTCTGGAGTGGACTTGGGTTTAAGAATCTTTCTTTTTCCTTCAATTTCTTCGAAAAACTCCTGAATCAAAATTTGATTGTAATCTTCTGGGTTAAGTCCATCGTATTTGACATGGTCAATTTCCTCAAGGAAATTTTCAGCAAGAGAATTGATTTTTCCATTCTCTGACCAGATTTCTTCAAAATCCCTTTCTGCATAAAAGGCCTTGATCTCTTCTGAGGTAAGTAGCGGCTCTCCAGCAATCTGAACAGTTTGTTTTTCATCGTAGGAAGAAAGTCTCATTTCTATTTCCTCCGTAAGATCCGACCTTCTCATCCTACCAACTATAAAAATTGTGACAGCGATAAGAAATAAAACTAAAATAATAATCAATGGTTTATTTTTCATAGTCAAGATGGGTAGGTTGAGGTATTCCTATGCTCCTCAGTCCAATTAGAATGCTGGATTTTCAAAGCTTCATCAAGAATCGAAAAAGAAGGCCATATAGGCTCCAAATGAAGTTTTTGATTAAAAAAGAAAAATCCATTTGAAATGGATTCAAATGGATTCGCGAAATAAAATTCCTGTTTTGGGGAATCGGGACTCTCTTATGAGTCCAAACTGTTCCGCTTCAAAGCCAACAGTACTTTTTCGTCCCGATCATAAATATCCTCCCTAAAATGTGCCTCCCCCTTGGAGTCTGCCCAAAACGTAAGATAAACCAACACCACAGGGATTTTACGATTCAATTGGACAACTTGCTCCTGGGTCTGATGCATGGCAGTTTGTATACCCTCCATGGTCCAGGTTGGATCATCTGCCAACAGTACCTTGGCAAAATCCTGGGGATTCCTTACTCGGATACACCCATGACTTAGCGCTCGATCATCCAGGGCGAAAAGAGACCGGGCATTGGTATCGTGGATATATACATTGTGTTTGTTGGGAAACATGAATTTCACCAAGCCCAAAGAGTTTCCTTCTCCGGGTTTCTGACGAACCAAATATGGGAATGACTTGGAATTCCAGTTAATGGTGCTTGGGTCTACCACCTTGCCTGAAGGCGTGATGACTTCCATGTTCTTTTCAGAAATGTAATTCGGGTTTCTCCTGACACTGGGAATGATTTCACTTTGGGTAATGGAATAGGGAATGTTCCAATAAGGACTAAAAACGATGTAACTCATGTCCGCCATAAATATGGGAGACTCATGGTACTTCTTTCCCACTATCACCCGCTCGGAAAAAAGGGTATCGAGATTTTTAAGGTAATCCAACTGGAAATTGGCAATATTCACCAGAATAAACTCTGCATTTTTTACCGTATCTGGAAGCCAACGCAGTCTTTCCATATTGACGATCGCCGTATTCAGCTGTTGCTGCGGACTATCATTAAATGCCAGGACTGTCTTCTTACCAATAATACCATCTATATCCAACCCGTGCGTTCCCTGAAAATCCTTGATCCCATCCATCATGATCGAGTCATAGAGTCTAACGTCTTGGAAATTATATTCCTCCAGTAAGCCCCAATAAATCAAACGTTCCCTTAATCGGGGAATCACTGAATTGGATTCTCCAACACGGATTGCCTTGTCAATTTTGACCTTTTTCCAATTCAACGTATCCTCTTTTACCTTTTCTACAAGCTCACGGATGACTTCCCTCCCTTTTTTATAGATGCTGAATTTGGGGTACAGGAGCTCCATGCTTCCATGAATATCATTTTGAGCCAAGGCTTGTTCCAACAAGACAGGATAGGTAAAAACGGGCTCTTTTCTGGCGATTTCCCAGTCCTCGCCAAACTTAGACGGATCAACCTTGCCTATCTCGAGATTCCTGGCTAAGTGAAAAAAGGCATCGCTTAAGAAAATATCAAAATCAGCCAGGTCTCCTGGTTCGTTTGGGACTCCATTGGCCTTATTCGCTTCAAAAGTCCTAAAAAAGGACTCAATCCTACTTAAATGGTAATCCTCGGGCGTCAACCCATCAAATTCAGATTGAAGAATCTCCAACCTCAAATCATAGGCTGCTTTTGTCAATAAACCATTTTGAGACCATGCTTTTTCAAATGCCCGATGATTATAAAAGTCGATGATCTCGTCCGTAGTCAATAAGGAAATCATACGGATTTCAATCTTATCCATGGGTTCATCTGATTCCATCCTGAACCGGATCAGTCTACTCACCTCATCTTCAGATTGGGCATGTAAACCATCCACATGAGCTATGAAAAGGAGTAGGAAAAAGGCAAAAAATGGAAACTTCATGGATGTTTACGATTTATTGGATTTGAAAGTCCTGATATTTTCTTCCAACTTCCCAAGCCTCCTTGAGCATCTCCAGGAAATCACCCATTCTGTGGAGCGGAATCAAATTCGGCCCGTCACTCAATGCTTTAGCTGGTTCTGGGTGGGTTTCTATAAAGAATCCATCAATCCCGGTGCCTGCTGCAGCCCTTGCCAAAATCGGTGCGAATTCCCGTTGCCCTCCGGATGTTCCTCCTTGACCTCCCGGTTGCTGTACCGAATGAGTAATGTCAAATACCACCGGGGCAAATTGCCTCATAATGGGCAGCCCCCTCATATCCACCACCAGGTTATGGTAACCAAGAGAAAAACCTCTTTCTGTCAAGCACACGTTTTCATTTCCTGTAGACCGCACTTTGGTCACGGCGTACTGCATATCTTCCGGTGCCATGAACTGACCTCTCTTGATCTTCACCGCTTTTCCGGTTTCTCCGGCAGCCAATAATAAATCGGTTTGTCTACAAAGGAAGGCAGGTATCTGCAAAACATCTACTACCTCAGCTACTTCCTTTGCTTGGTAGCTTTCATGAATATCTGTTACCAAAGGAACGCCCAAAGCCTTGCCTACGCGTTGCAAAACTTCCAAGGACTTATCCATCCCAATACTTCGGAATGAACCTGAAGAAGTTCTATTTGCTTTATCAAATGAAGCCTTAAAAACATAGGAAAAGCCATGTTCTTCTGCCCAAGCTTTTACTTTGGTGCCAATTTCAAGGCAAATATCATAGCTTTCTACGGCACAAGGGCCTGAAAAAAGTACCGGTTTTTCTTCCCCTAAAATCACCTGATCGGTAATTTTCATGGGTTTAGTATTTCTAATCATGCTTCTTTAGTTGATAAACTCTCAATAATCGGGACCAATAGTCCTTTGGAATGTAAAATTAAATCTCCTACCTCTCTAAACACCCCTTCTCCTCCTTTGCTTTGGGTCACCCAATGGGCAAATGGCTGTACATAGACCAATGCATCTGCAGGACAAATGGCAAGTCCTACTTGACTTAGTATGGGAACATCGATCAAATCATCCCCAATGTAAGCAACGGTCTCCATGTCTATTTCCATGGTTTCCAGGAGATCGTTTAGCTTTTTGCCTTTATCCTTCACTCCATGGTAATGAAAATCAAACTTCAATTCCTCGCATCGGTTCATCACTACCTGGGACTCCCTGCCAGTAATTGCTCCAACCAAAACACCGGATTTCCTCAAATGCTTGACAATCAACCCATCTTTTACATTGAATTTTTTGAATTCCAATCCTCTATCGTCGTAGATAATACCCCCGTCTGTCATCACCCCATCTATATCCGAAATCAGGAGTTTGATCTTTTTTGCTCTTTCCCAGATCTCTTCAGAAATTGAACTGAAATAGGATGCGATTATTTTTTCTGTTTCCATTGGATTGAATAAAGGTCTAATCTTCTTTGTTCTAAATTTCTTACACTTCCGGCTTTTCTTTGCTTGGTCAATAAATCCAAGTCTACATCTGCCACAATAATGGTTTCTTCATTTTCAGAAGCCTGCGCTACCACCGCATCATGAGGGAATGAGAAATCAGATGGTGAAAAAATGGCTGCTTGAGAATACTGTATATCCATATTTTCCACCTTAGGAAGGTTTCCTACAGAACCCGTGATCGCCACGTAACATTCATTTTCGATGGCCCGGGATTTGGCACAGGTATTTACCCGAAGGAAGGCATTTTTTGTATCCGTCCAGAAGGGCACAAATAGTATGTCCATCTCCTGCTCAGCCAAGATCCTACCCAATTCAGGGAATTCCACATCATAGCAAATCAGAATACCGATCCTTCCTGCATCTGTATCAAACACATTGATTCCATTTCCGCCTTGAAGTCCCCAATAGGCTGCTTCATCCGGAGTGATATGGAGTTTGTATTGCTTGGCTTGCGTACCGTCCCTTCTACATAAGTAACTCACGTTCCTTAGCTTTTTGCCATCGTACTCGGGCATGGAACCGCCAATCACATTCACGTTATAAGAAACTGCCAAGTCACTCATTCTAGAGACAATCTCATCGGTATAATCAGCCAGGTTACGGATAGCTTCAGAGGCATCCATGTCATTAAACTCTGCCAATAAAGGGGCATTAAAGAATTCGGGAAGCAAGCAAAAATCTGATTTGTACCCTGATACCGTATCCACGAAAAACTCTACCTGTTGCATCAAATCATCCACATTGGAAAAACGACGCATTTTCCATTGAACCAGACCTAATCTTACGATGGATTTCTTATTGCCTATCAGCTTTTCGTCTTTCTCATAATAGATATTGATCCATTCCAAGAGGGTGGCATAGGCACGGGAATCAGTATCTTCAGGAAGGTATTTGGTAATTACTTTCCGAACGTGGAATTCATTGGCAAGCTGGAAAGACAACACCGGATCAAAAATCTCTTTATTCTTGACCAAATCGATGTATTTACGAGGGGTCATCTCATCCGCATAATTGGCGTACCCGGGAATTCTACCTCCGGCAATAATAGACCTTAAGTTGAGGTTTTCACAGAGTTCCTTTCTCGCATCATACAGTCTCCTTCCGATCCGCATTCCGCGGTATTCCTTATCTACAAACACATCGGTGCCATACAAGGTATCCCCCTCGTCGTTGTGGGTGTCAAACTTCCCATATCCCGTAATCTCATCATAGGTATGGTTATCACCGAACTGGCTATAGTCCACGATCAAACTCAAGGCTGCCGCAACCACCTTCCCATTGTCCTCAATACAAATCTGACCCTCTGGGAAAACTCGTAATTGATTTTTAAGTTCTTCTTTAGTCCAGGCACCCCCTGGGTTTTTATAAATTGAAACCATGATTTCCCGGATATCATCAAAATCCGAGAGCTTTATATTCCGTAGCCGAAGCCTATGTTCAAGTTCTTCTTTATTCTTACTCATACGTCAAAATTAATAAAATCCAATCATCCATTTTAAAAGCATGACTAAATCACTCTTAAAACAAAATAGTATATTGAATTTTTAATCAGGTTTAAATATATATAGTTTAAGGCCCTTATTCTCAATAATTTTAAAGTCGAAATTTCGACAAAGTACCCGAATTATATGCAAGAAAATCTAAATCAAGTAGCAAAAGAAAAAGCTTCCTCATTTATAGAATGGTTTCAGGACCTCATGAATTACAGCCTTTTCAATTTGGGAGACTCTAAACTTACCATTGGATTAATCATTACCCTATCCATTTCATTCGTCGCGCTATTTGTCGTGACAGAATGGATCAGACGGTTTATGGTCCATAAGGTTCTGAAACGATACCATATCGATGTAGGTACCAAGCAATCTATTGGGACCATGATCAAATATCTATTGATTCTGGGAGGGATCTTTTCCATCCTACAAACCAATGGGATTGATCTTAGTGCTTTTGGGATTTTGGCCGGTGCCTTGGGTGTGGGTATTGGTTTTGGTCTTCAGAATATCACCAACAATTTCATCAGTGGACTGATTATCCTATTTGAGCAACCCATCAAAGTCGGAGATCGAATTGAAGTGGGAGATGTAACAGGGGATGTAATCAAGATTTCTGCACGGTCCACTATGATTGTCACCAACGACAACATCACCATTATCGTTCCTAACAGTCAATTCATAGATAGTCAGGTAATCAACTGGTCCCACAATGAACGAAAGATCCGTTTCAATTTCCCAGTGGGGGTTTCCTACAAGGAGAATCCAGAAAAAGTCAGGGAAATATTACTAGATGTCGCGAATGCTAATAAGGGGGTATTGACCACTCCGGAGCCAGATGTACTTTTTGAAGATTACGGGGACAGCAGTATCAACTTCAACTTAAGGGTTTGGACTTCTGAATATATCAATAGACCAAAAATCCTTAAAAGTCAGTTGTATTATGAAATCTTTAGAAGATTTGGTGAAGAAGGGATCGAAATTCCATTCCCTCAAAGGGATTTGCATCTTCGCTCCGGATTTGAAAATATGATTAAATAGCCTATTTTTCGTAAATAAACTCTTTTCATACAGGAAAGCTTGGGGTTGAACATGAGAAAACTGTTATTCATAGGTCTGTTTATCTGCACTTGGTCAGCCGCCAATTCTCAAAGCTTTTACCGCTATCGATTTGAAGAACCCTGGTCTATCGGAGCAAGTATAGGACCTACCCAATATTTTGGAGAGTTATATTCCTTTTGGAAATATCAGGAAGGAATCCAGCCAGATTGGAACGCCACCTTTTCGGTGAGAAGAACGATAGGAACGCACCTTCGGACAAGGTTGGAAGGCACTTATTACAAAATGTCCGGTGCGGATGAACCTTCAGATCCAAGAGCCTTCAGATTTCCCAGAAATCTAACCTTCCGAGCCAAAAACTGGGAGATTTCCAGCATCTTCGAATACCATTGGCACCCGGTCAAAGTACCCAATATCCATAGACCACTTTGGAACCCCTATATTTTTGCAGGATTGGCATTGTCCACCAATAATCCTGAAACACAGCTAGATGGAGAGTGGGTGGATTTAAGACCCTTACAACTCGAAAACAACCCCTACGAGCGTTACATCATCGCTTTCCCAATGGGACTGGGCCTTAAATACAAGTTAAATGTATACATGGACCTGACGTTTGAGGGGAATTATAGATTCACGCTCACCGACTATATGGATGATATTTCCGCCTACAATGTCAGTGAATTTTACCTGGATCTGGTGGAAGATTATGTAGATGGAAGCAATCCAGATCGCTTGAGGCTTGCCATTAGAAACCCTCAGTTTTTAGATGACAATGGGATGCCAGATGTAGATAAAATCCTAAAAAATGGAGGCAGAATCAGAAGAGGCTCTGGATTGAGGCACCGCTTTGATGGATACTTGACCATCAACATAGGACTGGAAATCCACCTATCCGAAGACATCTTCGAAAACTGGATCTTCAGGGATCGAATCTACGAGAAGCGATTTAGATTCTGGTAATTCAGACTTTAATACTGAGCACAGCCAAGTCACTTTGAAACACCAGCGTTTCAGTCGTTCCAATCTGATAATTCGGGATTTTTTCATGATGACCGGAAACCATAGCCATCAATCCTATTTTATGCAAATCACTGAATTTCTCTAGTCCGGTTTCAGGATCGGAATAATTAAACACGTGTTTATGGAAGGTGAGCTCCTCAAAGCCCTTCATAAAATGATTCATACGTTCCTCCACTTCAATCGAATTGGTAAAATGAGCAGGGGTATTGACAAAAACCAGATGCACACTGGCTCTAAAAAGTTTAACCAATGGCTTGATACGTTCAAATGCCGTTTTGGAAGCCGGATCAAAATTTGAGGCAAAACCTACTTTCCGAAACCCATTCCCATCCAATAGTTCCTTGACTGCAAGAACAGGATAAGGAGAATTTCTTAAGATTTTCTGAAGGGTACTCCCAATAAAATTCACTCCCCCATTCCCTTTTCCATAAGCTCCCAAGACAATCAAGTCGGTGGAATACTCCTTTGCAACCTGAAGAATTGATTCAAATGGAACACCAATTTTCACGATAGGTTTGATCGGGGCTTTGGCAGGAGCAATATTTCTTAAATAGGAGGGCAAGACTTCCATGGCTTCATTGTATTCATCCAGAACTTGAGAATGTTTGGCTTTTGCCTCTTCAGATAAAAATTCCCAGTCCAATTCGGTGGGGACCACGGTAACACATAAAATTTCTGCACCTGACTTATGACTGATTTTATAAGCAGTCTGCAAAGCGGCAACAGCATAGGGAGAGAAATCAAAAGGAACGAGTATAGTCTTCATGGTTATTGGGGTTAAAACTTAAACCTCAATATCCTTAAAAACCTATTAACTTATCCTAATGAAAATCAACGAGAAACATGATAAAAATCCTGTTTTCAAAAGCAGGCCTAGACCAGGTCTAACTCCATCTTCACATCACATCTACAATATTTACCCGCTTCTGGCACCGATTCATAAAAACCAAGTTTTTTGTAAATATGTAAGGCTGGCTGAAGTTTGGTACTACTATACAGGACCAGTTTCTTCCCTCCCATTTCTTTGGCCTTTTCAATAATGGCCTTACCCAATAACATACCTACGCCCTTTCCTTGGGCAACTGGCTTCACTCCCATTTTCACCATTTCAAAAATTCCATCTTCTGCTTTCGCAAGGCCTACAGTGCCCACAACTTCATCGCCCATCTTGGCAAAAATAATATCCCCTCCAGGTTGGATGATTACCTGCTCAGGATTTTCCAGCTGAGCAATATCAAAGGGTTCCAGCGTAAAATAATCTTCTACCCAAGCTTTGGTGATCGCTACAAAATCAGCTTTGTAATCAGGAGAATATGGAATTATGCTTAGATCGCTCATGGAAATAGGGTTTAAACAGGCTGTAAAAATAAGCAGAAACCCTTAGCTTAGGAATACTAAACATCAACCAACGCATGAAATTGAAACAATTAATCCTCGGATTGGCATTCATCTTTTGCCTTCCAATGATGGTACAGGCTCAAAATCCTGAAGCAAAAATCAAAGAATTAGGCCTCAACCTACCTGAAGTCGGTGCACCTATGGGGACTTACGTTAAATGGCGACAAGTAGGAAATGTGCTTTATCTTGCCGGAAATGGACCTGATGTGTACGGCAAAGTGGGAGCTGATCTAACCGTGGAAGAGGGGTATCAAGCTGCTAGAGAAACAGGCGTAGAAATTCTGGCAGTGCTCAAAGCTGCTACGGGCGGGGATCTGAGCCGAATCAAACAATTTGTAAAAGTATTGGGAATGGTCAATTCTGCTCCTGACTTCACCAAGCATCCTGCAGTCATCAATGGTTTTTCTGACTTGATGGTAGAAGTGTTTGGAGAAGCGGGGAAGCATGCAAGATCTGCCGTGGGTGTGGCAGCACTGCCCAATGATATTGCCGTAGAAATAGAGGTAATCGTCGAACTGAAAGACTAGGCTCAAAACAAGCTCTGTTGGACAGGAAAACCTTCCAACTCCAGCAGTGCTTGTTTTCTTTCCAAGCCTCCTGCATAGCCTGTCAGCTGACCATTCGTACCGATAATCCTGTGGCAGGGAACAATCACCAAAATGGGATTGGCTCCAATAGCTGCTCCCACCGCACGAATTGCTGCTGGGTTTCCCAGTTTTTGGGACAATTTCATATAGGTAGTCGTTTGTCCGAAAGGGATTTCATTCACGGCCTGCCAAACACTTTTTTGAAAATCTGTTCCTTTTAAATCCAAAGGAAGATCAAATACTTTTCTCTTGCCAGAGAGGTACTCATCCAGCTGATGTTTTACTTCCTTCACCATTCCTTCTAAGGATTCATCACTCACCGGATCCTCGGTAAACCGAAGTAAAGTGAGTTTCCCCTCATCTAGTTCGATGAGCATGTTTCCCAGGGTGGTGGCTATAATTGGCATGGACTAATTAGTATTTTTTAAAAGAGGGTACATAAACGTATTTCAACTGCATTTCGCCGAACGGAATGAGACATATTTCCATTTCATTAGTGAAGACATCAACTCATCGCTAATCGATACCTCCAAATCTCCCTTACCTGTTCAATCTCCACCTCAAAAGGCGGGTAAATCGGATTGGCGGAACAAAGTAGCAACTTCTTTTCTTTTTGGATTCGATTGTACGCCAGTTTAAAAGTTACGCCATCCTGTTCGGTCACCACCACATAGCGTTCCCCATTTTTGATGGACAGCCAATCATCTACATATTCACAAACGATCCAAGCTCCATCAGGGATGGGGAGCATAGAATCTCCATCTACCTGAAACACGCGATGCTTTTTATCCATGGGTAGAAATGGCAAGGCAAATCGAGGCAGTTCAGCAATGTATTCCGGATCGGCAAAACCGGCCAGGTAACTTGCTTTGGCACGTTGGGAAACCACTTCGATTAGCTCCCTCCCCTGTTCATCCACGGTCGTCGCCAAAACCCGAAGTTTTCTTCCTCTCAGAAACTGGTCTGTTTCCAGCAATTCACGAAGCTTATATTCCGAATAAGATGTCAAATCTTCCCGAAGCAAAATATCCACTGATACCCCCAGATGATCCGATAGCTTCACCAAGGTTTCCAAGGGAGGATTGACATTGAGCTCATAGCCTGCCAGTTTAGACCTGGAAATCCCCAAGGCAGAGGCTAACATCTCTTGGGTGAGCGATTTTTTCTTTCTTAGAAACTTAATGTTGGCGTTTAAAGTCATAATTACATCTGAAATACAATGGAAATGAAATGGGGATAAGGCCCGTAAGCGGGAGTTAAACTAAAGCCACATATACTTTGTCACCCGAATACTTTGTCAGCCGAAGGGTATATCCCGGGAGCAACATGACCTTATCTCCCCACGCCCCCCCCTTTCCGTCAATCTCCTTCAATCTTTCACTCCAAGTATCCAAATATAAAACTTTTGTTTAAATTATAAACATTAAAATGTCAATTTAATTAACAATACAAATGGAAGGGAAGAGAAGCATCGTGCACATGGATTTGGATTCCTATTTTGTGTCGGTAGAACGGTTATTTGACAGCAGGCTCAACGGGAAGCCTATATTGATCGGGGGCTCAGGAGACCGTGGGGTCGTAGCTTCCTGTAGTTATGAAGCAAGAAAATTCGGGGTACACTCTGCCATGCCCATGCGTACTGCCAGGCAACTTTGTCCCGAGGCATTGATCATCCGAGGAGATTTCGAAAAGTACAGTCAAAAATCCCACGAGGTCACCGAGATCATCCGGGAGGAAGTCCCTTTGTTTGAAAAATCCTCCATCGATGAATTCTACATCGACCTTACGGGAATGGATCGCTTTTTCGGTTGCTTTAAGCTTTCGCAGCAAATCCGACAACGCATCATGAAAGAAACCGGGCTGCCTATTTCCCTGGGACTCTCAGAAAACAAAACTGTCTCCAAAGTAGCTACGGGTGAAGCTAAACCCAATAATGAAAAACAGGTTCTTTTTGGGGAAGAAAAGCCTTTTCTCGCCCCTCTTTCGGTACGGAAAATCCCCATGATCGGAGAGAAAACCTCCCAAACGCTCTACAATATGGGCGTTCGGAAAGTGCATACCTTGCAGCAAATGCCAGCCGAACTCCTGCAGGCTACTTTTGGGAAAAATGGGAATATGATCTGGGAAAAGGCTAATGGCATCGACCGGTCTCCGGTAACTCCTTACTCTGAAGCCAAGTCCATCTCTACGGAAAACACCTTCGAACAGGATACCATTGATGTGAAAATGCTGGAAGCAACGCTCGTGGCCATGTGTGAGCAACTCGCCGGAAAGCTGCGTCAAAACCTACAGTTAACAGCCTGTGTGAGTGTCAAGATTCGCTATTCGGATTTTGATACCCACACCGTGCAGCAACGCATCCCCTATACTTCCGCAGACCATACACTGATCCCACTGGTCAAGGAACTTTTCCGTAAGCTCTACAGCCGCCGCATGTTAATCCGCCTGATTGGAGTACGTTTCAGTTCGCTGGTTTATGGGAATTATCAGATCAAACTCTTTGAAGACACCCAGGAGCAAATCAACCTGTACCAGGCCATGGACAAAATCAATGGAAAGTTTGGAGAAAAAACCATCTGCCGAGCCGTAGGCATGAGCGTAGGAAGAAGAAGGTTCAACCCATTCAATGGAATGGCTGTATGAGAAAAAGAAGTCTTGAAATTCAATCGCACATATACGATATTGCTTTAAACTCAACTCTACCTTGAAAAAAGACTCTTATCTCTTCACTTCTACCCATCTTGGCTTTCGAACCTGGATAAATTCCGACCTGGAACAGTTCAGCGCCATGAACTCTGACCCGGAAACCATGAAATACTTTGAAAAACCTCTGAACACGGAGGAATCCAAAGCCATGATGGAGCGGATGAATAAGCTATATGAAGACAAAGGTTATTGTTACTTCGCAGTAGAGCGATTGGAGACAAGCGAATTTTTGGGAATGATTGGATTAGGATGGAAAACTTTTGAGGCGGAATTCACTCCTTGTGTGGATATAGGATGGAGAATCCAAAAAGAATTTTGGAACAAAGGCTATACTACCGAAGGGGCAAAAAGATGCTTGAGCTATGCAAAGGAACTTGGACTCAAAGAGGTGCTTTCACTGGCCTCCTCAGACAACAAAGCTTCCATTCGGGTGATGCAAAAAATCGGAATGGAATATTGGCTGGATTTTGATCATCCGGACCTAAAAAAGTCAAAACACCTGAATCCCTGTAGCCTGTATCGAATATCTTTTTGAAATACAGTAGGAATATGGTGGAAACACAATGGGAATGAACCTCCCTATGGTCGGTGATATTGACGAAGGCGCATCCCAGGAGCGTAGCGACCCAATAAAAAAAGATGCCACCTCCAATGGAAATGACATCTCACCACCCAACCCAACAATTCTGATTACGCCAAGAATAAAGACGCTATACCAAGTACCTGATCTTTGCTCAATGGCTCATCCCAGCCTTCGGAGACAGCTGCAGCATCAATCCCGGTCAATGAAGTCACATCCACTCCACCCTGCATCACATTCTCTTCTCCGGCATAAATCGCCTGAGTAGCTGCTGGAAGGGAACCGATAGACCCATTGGTGATCCAACCTTTCACTGTATCCTGACCTTTTTTCGTTCTCAGTCTTCTGACCATCGAGGCATGTCTGGCCTCCACCGAATGAATGGAAAGCGCTGCCGTTAAGACCACATCTGATTCCATCACATTTCCAGCCTGCCCTTTATAGGCTCTTACACCTGTATCTTCAAATGCCTGGGAAAGCGCTAAGAAGGTGGGATAATCTGTAAATGGAGAAAAATTCCCCCCGGCAGTAAAGTCAAATTCCGGCTCTTCAACAGGCGTTCCCATCAATACATTCCCAATTACTTCCGTCAAGAAATTGACATGCGCCAACTCATGATCTCTGATTTTCAAGAAAATATTCTGGTCGGCTCCCTCGATTACCCCAGACTCAATGCCCATTTGATAGTACCGGTATTCCAGGTGTTCCAGTGTCAATGCATAATTGAGCACATCGATCAGACTGGCCGTATCTGCTTTGGCTACTTTTGGCAAGGCCGAAAGCACTCCCAATGGCACTGCAGCCATAGCTACTTTTTTACTGAGATCTCCAAACTGGCGGAAAGCCTCTCTTCTGGAGAAAAATAGATCCTTTTCTTCCGGACTATTGGTGTCCGGACACATGGTATCAAGCAATTTTAATAAGTTCATATCTAATTGTGGTTAAGGTGAATATTAGCTAGGCAATTGACTAAAGTCGATCGGCGTCTTCACATAAGTAGATGCCGCTGTCAATACTTCCGTAAAGCCCAAGGTTCGCTCCAGACCATTGGAGTCAATCAAATCATCTCCGGCAAAATCATCTGAACCTGGATTGATCAAGTCACGAATCGCAGCCGCATGTCTTGCTTCCACAGAAACTATCTTCCCTGCAATCAGTAAGTAGTCCACATTCTCGATAAACTGTCCAGCACCATTATATGCTGCCACACCTAGATCTTCAAATGTCTTGGCTGCTCCCAAAACGGAAGTCCTGCTGCTAAAATCAATGGAACTGAAATCCACTTCCAAGTCTGCTATTGCAGCGCTTCCCAATGCCGCTTTAAAAAAGTCTCTGTGAGCCCTTTCATGCTTCTCCAGATCCCCCATAATGGTCTTTTCTTCTGCACTTGCATTGGCGAAATATCCCCCGGCAATTACATTGGCATAAAATGCCGCTTCTAACTGCTCCAATGCATAGGCATAATTCAAAATACCGATATCCCCGGAACCAAGGCTTACTCCCTCGTTCATCATAGGAGGCATCATATCTTCATCGTCATTACAGCCCATCAGCAGAAGTCCTGCCCCTGCAACTGACATCGTTCCAAACTTCAGAAAATTCCTTCTGTTGGTATTGGTCACCAGTCCTTTAGGCTTGATCAGTTCATTTTTCATTTTAATTGTGTTTAGGTTAATAATCCGGTTTTTGGTTTTCCATGGAAAAAAATGAAACCATATGACCAAAACAGATTCGGTCGGATGATTTGGAAGGAGTTACGAAGCGTTTTGGGTAACTGGATTTAACAGACCGAAAAAAAGATGATTTTAGTCATTGCAACAATACTTTAGTCTTAAAAAAATACCAAATTCATTACAGAATAATGCAATTGTTTTTATAAATTAGATGGACAGTATACTGACTGTCAATATTTTGCGACTGGACTCTTCAAAAGAGAAATTTTAAATTTTTATTGATTCACTTTTTTCAAACAAAAACTCAAAAAACAATGAAAAATTATTTTCGTGGTTCGTATTGTGGGCTTGCAATGGTGCTCACAATGACAATTATTCTATCAAGCTGTATCACCGACGAAAGCAGTCTTGATCAACCTTTAGATCCAAACACCACGCTCGAAAGAGCAACAGATTATCCGGAAGCATTTTCCTTGGAGAACCTCCGAATGGATTCTGAAACAAACAAAATGCTCGCAGGTCTTCGAGCCGCTACCGCTAAATACCATCGGATAGAAGTGGCAATGGAGGATGGCTATGTTTTACCTGACGGGTCTGGATGCGTATCCACCCCTAGTGGTGGAATGGGGTACCATTATGTCAATTTCGCCGCTTTGGATGGAGAGTATGACCCTACCATGCCAGAAGCATTATTATATGAAATGGATAAAAATGGCCAAATGAAACTGGTAGGAGTAGAATTTGTGATCGTAGCGGATGCCTGGGATGCAGAAAATGAGATGATCCCTTATTTTGGAATGCAGGAATTTGATAAAGCTTTTCCTCCTGCTCCACTACCTTTCCGGAATTATCAACTCCATGTATGGGTTTGGAAACATAATCCAAATGGTATATTCACGATGTTTAATCCAAATGTCACTTGTGAGTAAACAACCTGGCTCCCTTTTTTGGGAGCCTTTTTTTTCACCCTCTCACCCGACTAGTCAAATCCACAACAAACTGGAAATCAATAGTAAATCAGGTAATAGCGTTTTCGAAAACTCCTGCATTTAAATCAAAATGGTAAAAGGAAGACTTTGAAGGGAGAGAAGAGAAATCAATTTCGTTTTCCAATACTGGAAATCCCTATTTTTTTATTCAAAAAAAAATATTCCATGACGGCAATTTATTTTCCCCCTTAAAACAGCGGCATAGAAGACTGTAATCCAATAATTTACCTAAATAACCACTTAAAATTTTCAAACGTGTATTTTTTTAATTTACCCCAAGTAAATTATATTTCCGTTCTGTAAAAGCAATTAAGTCCTAGATATCACCTAATGTCCAATTTAATTTTATTGATTTCCCTGATTTGGGCTACCCCCCCTATTCAAGTGGAAAGTACCACTAAAATTGATTCAGAGGTGTTGTTGGATACACTGATCAGTAAAGGTGAAAAATACCTTTATGCAGAATGGGACAGTGCTTTCTATTACCTCAGCAAGGCGGACTCTCTTGCCCGGTTATTGGAAGAAGACAATAAAGTCGGGAAGGTTGCCAATTTGTTTGGAACCTTGTACTATGTGGAAGGGGACTACGTAAAATCGATCAAGTATTACTCCACTGCCAGCGAAATTTTCAACAAAACCCAAGATGAATCCGGTCTGAACTTTGCACTCAATGGCCGAGGGCTCATTTACTTAAGTCAAAATCAACTAGAAAGGGCCATTGATATATTCAACCGGTGCATTGAAATCAGCAAGAAACTCGGAGACACTTACGGAATAGGAAAGAATTACTTTAATAGAAGTATTGGAGAGTCCGACCTAGGGCAGTTTGGCAAAGCCCATCAATCCATTGACTTGGCTCTGGAATACTTAAAAGATCATCAAGACAGAGTGATCTATACCATGACTCTTAATAGAGCTGGTAAGATTTATTTTGATGAGGGAAAACTTGAGGAATCCGAGAAATATTACAGACAAGTGCTGAACTACCCGGGGCAACTATCCAACTGGGCCTATACATTTGCTTATTCCGGTTTGGCGGAAATCGAAATAGCGAAGGGAAATCCTAGAAAAGCATTGGAATATGCTGAGATTTCCAAAGACTATGTATACAAAACAAGAGGGTTTTGGGATAAAGGAAGGTTGTCAAAAGTATTATTGGCAATCTATGAGGAACTTGACCAATATGCCCTAGCATTAGAGCATGCCAAATTGTATAAAGCCTATTCAGACAGCTTATACAATGAAAGTAAAAATGCTGAAATCAGCCATCTACAGCTACTTTTGGCAGATGCCGACAACCAGAACTTGCTTCAGGAAAAAGAGCTGGCCGAAAACAGTGCCCAGTTCAATAAAAAACTAACAATTATTTTGGTCATAGCTTTAATAGGCCTCATCATCGGCTTTATTTTATATGGAAGAGTGATCAAACAAAAAGAAAAAATAAATCAGGTTCTTCTGGAAAAGCAAAAGGAAATTCAAATTCAGAATGAAAAACTGGAAGCGATCAATGAAGAAAAAAACAAGCTGTTCTCCATCCTTTCCCATGACCTAAAAGCCCCTATCAATTCTGTCAAGCAACTGTTGGAATTGGAAGAGAATGGTCTTTTGGATGAGGATGAACAAAAAACTGTAAGGAAATTACTCATCAAACAAGTGTCAGACACAGATGAGATGCTCCGAAAACTCCTTCGTTGGTCTCATGCGCAGCTCGATGGGATCATCACCAAAAGAACTGCTACCGATCTTTCCGAAATCGTAAAAGAACAGGTGGGTCAATTGGATTATCAGACAGTTTCCAAAAACATCACCATCGATTTTTCATCGATTTTTGATCAAGCTCAGGTGCTAGTGGATCCCCAGCAGCTTCGCATCATTTTGCAAAACTGTCTTCAAAACTCCATCAAGTTCTCCAATTCCGATAGTCAAATCAAACTATGGAACTCTGTCCAGGAAGAGGACGGATTCATCAACCTCCATATCAAAGATGACGGAATAGGGATCTCTGAAGAAAAAATGAAAGAAATTTCTTCCCAGGTGGTCCGGGTTAAATCTACTGAAGGTACTCAAAAGGAGAAAGGAACAGGCTTAGGGCTGCTGTTGGTGAGACAGTTTATGGAAAAAAACCAAGGACATCTCCGGATTCAAAGCAAACCCAATGAAGGAACTGAGATCATTCTTAGCTTTGAGAGTATAAATACCACAAAAGAACTAATCGAGTCTTAACCCAAATTCTTTCCTCTCCAATGAAAAAACTTTTTCTATTTCAACTGCTATTATGGTTGGCTATGCCTCTTTTTTCCCAACAAATCACTACCCGGGAAATGGACCGGATCAACTGGATGGAATTTGCAGCGTTTGTCCCAGAAAAAATCAACACTGTTTTGCTTCCTACAGGCACCTTGGAACCCCATGGTGTAGTCAATAACGGAGCGGACAATACGGCTCCCTTTGCAATGGCCAAAGACATTGTCGACGAACTCAATGCCATGATCGCCCCCACACTCAATTATGGAATCACAGGGAGCATGGCTGCCTACCCTGGCGCTTTTAAAATCAGCGAAGAAGCCTATGCCCCTTTCATCCGGGACATTTTGAAAGGTTTGGCCAGAAATGGCTTCAAAAACATCATCATTCTCAACGGACATGGAGGCGGACAAACTGCTGTTTTACAAAAAGTAGCGGAAGACATCTCCAATGAACTGGGGGTACGTACCCTGGTCATCAATTGGTGGTCTTATGCCTCCGATGTGACCATGGAAGTTTTCAAAGAAGACGGTGGACATGCCGGACTCAATGAGACCGCATACATCCAGGCCATTGATCCTACCTTGGTTCACAAAGAAAAATACAATGCAGACATGGCAACTGCATATCCTAAAGCTGGAACCTATTCAGCAGTACCTTTCCCATCCAGCATTGGGCTGTACCAAGAAGGTCAAGGGTATCCTAATTTTGATGAGGCACAGGCCAAGGAATACTTCCAAAAAGTCAATGCAAAAATCGCTGGATTGATCAAGGAGACCATCCGAAAGTGGGACATGGCCGGCCTTTAACCTTAATCTTTGAATCATTTCAACCTTTACCCTCTAGCTTTTAGACTTTGTTTAGATGTCCTATTACGCTGACCAGCAATTCCAGAATCTAATTCCAGAAAATTTCCAACCCGGAGAATACGAAGGCTGCAGTTTTTCCCAATGCAATTTCGCGGGGATGAACCTGCAGGGTTTTAGTTTTGAGGATTGCAGTTTCACTAATTGTGACCTAAGCAATTGCAAGGTTCCTGGAGTTTCTTTTCGTGGCGTCAGTTTTGATTCCTGTAAAATGCTGGGGATTCACTTCCAAAGCTGCAACCCATTCTTAATCGAGTTTTCCTTCAAAAACTGTCAAATGGACTATTGCGGCTTTTACAATCTCCAGGTAAAAAAAACCATTTTCAATTCTTGCCGATTACTTGAAGCGGACTTCACGATGGCCAATTTGATTGGAAGCAGCTTCGCTGGGAGTGAGTTAAGTGGAGCCATTTTTGACCAAACTGTATTGGAAAAAGCCGATTTCCGGGAAGCTCAAAACTACCGCATCGACCCAGAACTCAACCGCATCAAAGGAGCCCGTTTTGATTTGGACGGACTTCCTGGTTTGCTGGGAAAATATGGGATTAAGATTGGATAACCCCCCTCTCCAAACTCCACCGAAGTCAAATGCTTCGGTTTTTTTATTTCAAATATCAAGATTTGAAATGGCATGCGGTAAAACAGCTCCCAACAAGAAACTAAGCTTCATTTTAAATTGTAGCCGATTCCTTTTGAAAAACGTATATTTGAGAAAAGCCTATTTCAGATGAAAGTTTTATTAGACATAGAAGATCAAAAAGCTGATTTTATCATGGAGCTCTTGAAAAACTTTAAGTTTGTCAAAGCTGAGCCTATCTCTACCTATAAAGCTAATGTTTATAAAAATTTAAAACGTTCGGTGGAAGAATTAAATCTTGTCCAAGAAGGCAAAATCAAAGCCATCTCAGCAAAAGATTTATTGGATGAACTATGAAGTAGCTACCATACCTAATTTCGGTAAGGAGCTGAAGAAATTGGCAAAAAAGTATCCTTCTTTAAAAGAAGATTTTTCAAGCCTAATTCAGACCCTTCAAAAAAATCCTTTCCAGGGAACGCCATTAGGTAAAACTGTTTTAAAATCAGAATGGCCATTTCTTCTAAGGGAAAAGGGAAGTCTGGAGGGGCAAGAATCATTACTTTTGTAAAAATCACCGAGACGACAGTCTTTCTACTTTCGATTTATGATAAATCGGACAAAGAGACAATCAAGGATAGCGAATTGAAGGAGTTATTAAATCAAATTAATCTGTGATTTTCTAATCTGCCTTACATAGGCAATTATTTTTTTATAAAGTCGATCACCATTCTGGTCATATCAATCCTGCTCATGAAAAAACCAGAATCGTCCAAATCTGCAAATTTCCAGCTTTTAATACTTATGATTGGATTGGCGATTCCTTTTGTGATCTTCTTATTAAAGTATCTCTGAGTAGAAATTCCCGACAATTCACTTCCTCTATTTGCTTTCGAACTTACTTTTTGACTACATTATAAACATTAAAATGTTAATTAAATTGACATTTAAGAAGGGTATAGTGGAGATATCTCCCTACGGTCGTAAGATAGCCCTACGGAAGATAGACTAAGATAGGCTAGTGCACATAATACCCTATGCATATCTCTGGAGCGGAGCGACCTTATCTCAGCAAAGTTGTATCTCAGGAGCGAAGCGTCTCTATTTGGCCAAAGGCTTATTTCAGCGTAGCGTAATATTATAAAACATGTTTATCAACTGTCATTCTCACTTCAGCTTCAAATACGGGACCTTATCCGTAGACGCACTCATCGGGGAAGCGAAAAGCAAACGTCTGGATGCGTTTGCCCTGACAGATATCAATTGCACCGCAGGAGTATTCCCCTTTATCCGAGCAGCCCAACGGGTGGGCATTCACCCCGTCATCGGGATTGACTTCCGAAATGGCACCCAACAACAATACGTAGGCTTGGCCAGAAACCAGGTGGGGTTCTATGAACTCAACTCACATCTTTCTGAGCACCTGGTACACAAAAAACCATTCGGGAAACGGGCTCCGGCTTTCGATCACAGCTTTATCATTTATCCCCTGCCCAAGCACTTTTTTACCCTGCGGGAAAATGAATACATCGGAGTACACCCCACTCAACTCAATCAATTAATCTCCTCTCCTTGGTTCCAATACAAGGACCGTCTGGTCATGTTGCAACCCGCGACTTTTAGCTCCAAAATTGAGTTCAACGCCCATCGCCTCTTGCGAAGTATGGACCTCAACACCCTACTGAGTAAACTTCCTTTGGAGGAACAGGGAGACCCTGGTGACCGCTTCTATAGCTATGCCGATATGGTCGCCCGCTCCGAAGGTCATAGCTACTTGCTGGCCAATGCCCAAAAACTACTGGAGCACTGCCAGTTCTCCTTTTACTTTCAAGCGGTCAAAAACAAACGGGATATTCTAGGCTCCGATTGGGAAGATTACGATTTCCTACGCCAGGAAACCTTCAAGGGGGCGCTCTACCGCTATCCTGATCTGACACCCGAGATTTCCCAACGCATCGAAAAGGAACTGGAACTGATCCAGCAAAAGGCTTTCACCTCCTATTTCCTGATCAATTACGATATTGTGACCTTTGCCCAGCAGCGCAACTTCTACCATGTAGGCAGAGGATCCGGTGCCAATAGCATCGTGGCTTATTGCCTGGGGATCACCGATGTGGACCCCATCGAATTGGATCTATATTTTGAACGGTTCATCAACTTATACCGGGAAAATCCTCCCGATTTTGATATTGATTTTTCATGGAAAGACCGGGATGAGGTCACAGAGTATATTTTCAGAAAGTACAATCAAGGCAAACAGGAACATGTCAGTCTATTGGCAGCCTACAGTACCTTTCAATACAACTCCGTCTTCCGTGAACTCGGAAAGGTTTTTGGTCTCCCCAAAAGTGAAATCGAGTCCCTGATCCACTTTGCGGACAAACCTGGCTACCAGCCGGACCAGTTCGGAAAGCTGATCATGAAATACAGCCAAGTACTCCATGACATGCCTTCCCATCTGACCGTCCATGCCTGTGGAATCCTGATTTCCCACAAGCCCATCCATTATTATACCGCCACGGAAATGCCTCCCAAGGGATTCCCCCTTTCGCATGTGGACATGCATGTAGCTGAAGACATCGGGCTGCATAAATTTGACATCCTGAGCCAGCGCGGCCTCGGACATATCAAAAGTGCGATCGAGATCATCTACCAAAACCAAGGGGTGAAAGTGGACATCCGAAAGGTGGAAGAGTTTAAAAAAGACCCGCTGATCCGCGAACATCTGCAGACAGGGCATACCATCGGCGCCTTCTATGTGGAGTCTCCTGCCATGCGCATGCTATTGGCCAAGATGAAAGCCAATACTTACCTCGAGCTCGTCGCCGCCAGCTCCATCATCCGTCCGGGAGTGGCAAGGTCAGGGATGATGCGTGAATACATCTTACGACATGTAGATGAGGAGCGACGCAACATCGCCCATCCTGTCCTCGCCGATATCATGCCCGAGACTTACGGCATCATGGTCTACCAGGAAGATGTGATCAAAGTGGCGCATTACTTTGCTGGATTGAGCCTGGGAGAAGCCGATGTCCTGCGAAGAGGGATGAGTGGGAAGTCCCGCTCCAAAGATGAGTTCCAGCGTGTGAAAGACCGGTTTTTCAGCAATTGCCGGGAGAAAGGTCATCCCGATCAAATCGCTGCCGAAGTCTGGCATCAGATCGAGAGTTTTGCGGGCTATTCCTTTGCAAAGGGACATTCCGCTTCTTTTGCGGTGGAAAGCTACCAAAGCCTCTACCTCAAAGCTTATTTTCCACTGGAGTTTATGGTGGGAGTAATCAATAATTTCGGAGGTTTTTATCACACGGAGTTTTACGTGCACGAACTCCGAATGAACGGTGCGGACATACAGGCTCCCCACATCAACGAAAGTGAATACCTGACCCGAATCATCGGAAAAACGGTTTATCTCGGATTCATCCACCTCAAGTACTTGGAGAAAGCTTCGGTAGAAAAAATCCTCACCGAACGCAGGCAAAATGGGCACTTCCTTGGACTGGCGGATTTCTGCGGACGGGTGGAAATCAGCCTGGAACAGCTACTCATTCTCATTCGGATCAATTGCTTCCGGTTCACCGGCAAAACCAAACAGGAACTGCTTTGGGAAGCTCATTTCATCCTGAATAAGCGCAAAGCGATTCCTGGCCCCACCGATCTATTCAAGCAAAATACCGGGTTCAATTTCCGTCAGCCTGCAGTACCCCAACTCGAGGAAATCGACATCCGACAGGAGATCGTAGACCAGATCGACATTCTGGAATTTCCACTGGACTCACCCTTTCACCTGATCAAGGACCAAAGCATTCGAGGCATTCGTGCTGCCGAACTCAAAAGCTACCTGGGCAAAACCGTGCAGATCGTCGGGTACCTGGTAACCGTCAAGTACACCCGAACAGTTAAGGGAGAAGTCATGAATTTCGGCACCTTCATCGATCGGGAAGGGCAATGGATCGATACGGTACATTTCCCTCCCGTGGTCAAAAAATATCCTTTTAAGGGACGAGCTATTTACCTGATCGAAGGGAAAGTCACCGCAGAGTTTGACTTCTACAGCATCGAGGCTACCAAATGTGAACGATTGGAATATTGGAATGCAGGGGAATGAACTACGGCAACCCCAAATGTACTTGCTCAAAGCTAATCTCGAACCTATCAATTTGTTTTCTAGAATCAGACAAAAAATAAACGATAGGAACCCCAGTTACTAAACCAAGATCTACAGAATCAAGCTCTTTGTCAAAAAAAACTTTCCCATCTGGCACCATTCCAAAAATCAATTTTGCTTTCTTTATTGATTTAGTAACAAGAAAAACTTGATAATTAGGATCAAGAAGTGCCTCCTGATATAGTGTGTTTTGATACTCATGGCAACTTGTACAACCTTCCAAAAAAAGAAACAAAAGTTTTGGGGATGTGGCCTCCGAAAAATCTTGCAAAAAGAATTCTAATCGCTCCTCTTGATTGACGGAATTATTCCGACAAGAAATCAGAAATATGAATAAGCAAAACAACAGTCGAATCATTTCAGTCTGAAAATATCACAAACTATAAAATCTTCACTTAGATCAGCTAAAAATGGGTTTAGCCTAGGTAAGTACAATCCATTTTCACCTACAAAGGCTTGATAAAAATCATAAACCTCTCCATCAAACTTTGACTCATGAAGTAACTCCAAGTTTTCATCATAAACCAAAATGCTAAAATCATTCTTAAAGATAGAAGTTATCGAATTGTCTTGATCTGGATTATATAATCTACCAATATGATAAAACCTATAGTATACCTTTTGGAAGGGGTCAAAAACCACTCTACCATAATACCCCGAACTAATGACAGCATCCAATTCCTGAACTAAACCTGCATTCGGAGTTTGAGGAAAATCACCATCTTGAAACCTACTCCTTGAAGAAACCATCCTTTCCAATCCCCAATCTAAATCACGTACAATAAGACTATCCAAAACGCCCCAGGAATAGACAAGTTTATTATTATTATTTAAAATTCTAGAATGAACCGAAACATAAATTGGGTACTTTTTATTTAAGTAGAACTGAGGATATCCAGAATTATTTTCTAATAAAATAGAATCAGATTCTAAATCTAAATAACCTAATGGCCTAAAGTCAGAGTTAATCGAACCTTCCTTAGTAGTATTTTTTAAGGTCAATTGGTCAAAAAACACTTTGCCATTATAGTAGAAACTTGGCAAATAATTAGTAGAGGCATGATTTAATACACGAGGAATCTCGTTTTCTAATGGTATTTGAGGGCTATAAATATTTTTTGTTTCACCATCTATATTGATAAGTGTTGTTTTGACAAAACTCATTTTAGGGAATAAGAATATAGAGTCTAAGTTGTGAACATAAAACCCACTTATCCCCTTTATTGCATTAGGCCCTGCGTTCTCAAAAGAAATTCGTTTTGATAATATCCCAGAATTTATATCATATAAATCCAAGCTATTATTTAACTGATTTAAATTGAATAAGTATTCTTTGTTTTCAATTTTTGACACTTGATTAAAAAGTAAACTTGGTACAGCTAAACTATCAAGTTCAAATTTCTGAGAATTCAAAAAGACCAACCCCGAATCCGAGGCTGATTCTTTTGAATTTTGACAAGATATAAGTGCTATTAATCCGAAAATAAAGATTAAAAAACATTTTCTCATAAAACAAATTTATTGTTGTGGAGCTGAAGAACAGTCTCTATGTTCACCAGCACACCCTCCACCTGGCAAAGAAGAACTTATAACCTGAATATACGAGCCAAAATCATAAACAGAAGGTTCTCCACCTCCTGGACCTCCAGTCCCTGATATCAAAACCCCACCACTACACGGTGGCAAACCTTGAGAATAAACATGTGTTACTAAACTGCCAACTAGGACAAGAACACCAAAAAGAATACTGGCAAATTTTTTCATTTTTTTTAGGTTTTGTTAATAAGTTAGTTCAAAAAAAAAAAAAAAAAAAAAAAAAAAAAAAAAAAAAAAATAAACTAATAATCAAATAGATGATGTAAAATAGTTTCAAATCAAATTCAAATACTTGCTTTTTTTTAAAAATCAATTGAATCCCGAAATTGACTTCTACAACATCGAAGCTACCAGATGAGAACGATTGGAATATTGGAATGCAGAAGGTTAAAAAAATGTAGTTAAGGAATCCTTTATTGGACAATTTACGTTATATTAAAAGACAAATTTCCTTTTCTGATCATGGCAAAGAAATCTTCCAAAGTCAATGAGCCTGCAGTAGCCTACGCTAAAACAGCAAACCTTTCTGCTTCTGACATTCTTCATGTCGCCGGCAATGCATTGGATGAGCCTTTAAGCCGTTTGGAGACTTTTAGAAATGGCTTGGAGAAAAAATCTTTTGATGCCCTCAAAGAAATGGCAGGTCTGGATTACAATACATTAGCCACTGCTTTGGGTGTTTCCTCCAAAACCCTTCAGCGAAAAGAAGTTTTTGACACCCTACAATCAGAAAAAATCTATCGCCTCGCAGAATTATATGCAATTGGGATCAATTACTTTGGCAGAGAAGGATTTAAAAGATGGATGGAGCGTCCACTATTTACGCTTGGAAACAGAAAGCCATTGGAATTAATCGATCTGACCGAGGGAATTGATCTTCTGAAAACAGAAATCATGAGACTTCAGTATGGCATCGCCATTTGATCAACATGATTGTCTACCGAATAGCCTTAACCGAATACAACGATACCAGTGGCACAGGAGCTAAACTCTTTGGAGGCCGATGGAATCTACCCGGTCATCCTGCTATTTATGCCGGATCAAGTATTTCTTCTTCGCTGTTGGAAAGACTGACGATCGACCCGGAGTTATTTTCTTCTGATCGTTTGATCAAGTACTCCGTCATGGAAATACAGATTCCTGAGGAACTGATTTTTTCTCCAAAAATTGACGGTTTCCCTTCCAACTGGAACCAACTCCCTCCTTCCAAAACTTCACAGGAATTCGGAACCAAGCTATTAACTTCCAAAACGTTGTGTTTTGCTGTCCCATCTGTGGTAGATCCAACTTCATTGAATTTCGTGATCAACCCGCTCTCGGAAAAATTCAATCTGGTTACTTTCAAAACCTACCCTTTACAACTCGACCAGAGAATTATTAAATGAGATGATCAGTAAGACAAATTTACTTTCCTTCCTCCAGCACTTTTAACTTATAATAAATTATTTACGGCAGTCCATTAAAACCTGGCTTTCAAAAGCTCGATCATTTCCTATAATGTCAAAAAATTCCTGAAGAAAGGAACTGAAATTCCTGTAATCACCCTTATCCATCATTGCTTCATGAGCTTCTACCCTAGCCCAGATTTCCGGCTGCAATTCAAGAAATTCCTGCCTGATTGCCTGCATCAGGGACTCCTCCCTACAATATCCCCTATACAGTCGCTCTGTCACCATTTCAATATTCACCAAATTACTCACCTGGGAATAAGGAGGGTTTACGATGCCCGTCATATCAAAATCATAGGGCAACGGAACTACTGTTTTAGAGTCTAATTTCAGGATTTTCATATTGTGCTGGTACATGGTGGACCAATCTGTATTTCCAATCATTAACTGGAAATAATCATGACGCACTGCTGCAGTATCTTCGAGTAAGGTTCCAATGATTTTTTTTCCATCCAGAATCTCTCCTCCAAACCGATCTGCTACATTGTCATCATCTTCTATGAAAAACCCAATCAGCTCCTCCTCCTCATCTTTCTTATCATCCTCATTATCAAAATACACTTTGACTAATCTGGTCTGAAAAGCATAAGGGGTAATGGGTTCAAAAAGCTTATAACAAAGGTATTCTTTGATAACATCACTATCCGCTCCATTTGCTTTGGAACAGGGTATCACCAATTTCAGATTCCTGTTTCCATCAAACACGGTTCCCTTGGCTTGTTTTTTCTTCACTTTCACTCGGAGCGGAGGATAAAAACAATTATCTAATCTAAAATTCCCTCTCACCCGCAGCTCAATATCCAAAGTTTCCCATTCTCCGGTTTCTTCATTTTTCAGCTGAAGATTGTGATCCATATAGGTAGAGTCATTCGTTTGTTTTCTTAGCTCTTTGAGGGAAAACTTCATTTTGATTTCCAGGGGTTCTTGATCCGAAAACAAATCGATTTCCTCTTGGGAATACCCATTCAATTGAAACAGCAACAGTACCAAACAAGTCCCTATTCCGTACAACAAACTTTTCATAGCTCGATTAATTCATAAAAAACAGCAAACATCAGCCTGACTTTCAGACTGATCACTCATTCAAATCAAACAATTCCAATTTCACATCATCTACCCCTACCTGATCAAATGGATTCTCCAATTGTATCTGAACATTAAAAAGTGAAATCAGAATGAATGTGGAAATCATCCCTAGAGAATACAATATCCATGGGTTACTCTCTGAACCACCCTCTTGAAGGGAGTAATAAACGGAAGGAATATAAATGATCGGATACAGGTAAATAAAGATCAGGCAGTAAGCTCTGATGGAAGCCGGAGTTCTATGCTCTTTGATCGCTGCAGTATTTTCTATCCCTGACAATACATCCCCCATAAACCCTTGGATCTTCATAGAAGCATTGTACTTCATATGGGAAGATCGCTGCTGAATATAGGTACTCACCTTAATGGCATCCGCCCTCACTTTTTCCAATGGAATAGGATCGGGGCCTAAATACGCTCGTAAGCTTTTTGAAACAGCCAGAATATCTGATTGCACTGCCTCTTTTTCTTCCTCACTGATTTTCGGCTGACTTTGTAAACAGGCATTGACAGTAATCAAGGCCGAACGGAACCTAGCTAAGTGTTCCAAGGCCTTTTCTCTACGCCTAAATGCACTTTTAATGGAAAAAACCAAAGGAAAAATAATTGCAATACTGATCATAGTCAGACCAAAATTGTATTGAAAATTATTTACCAACGTCAAATGGGTAGTAACCGCGGAAATTGCCAATACTACAAAAGTCCTCCAATTAATAATGATTAGGTACTTTTCCATGATAAAAACCCTGAGTTGTTTGGTGATAATCCTTGAATCAAATTGAATTAGTTCAATTTAAAACTAAAATTTCCATCAATAATCCTGACAAAAATTTGAAAAACAATGAATTACAACTCTTTAATATAGGATTTTTTTCAGTTTATTTCAGTCAAAAAGATATTCTTAAATTCGACTTCAGCACCTTCCGCCTGCAGGGCCACTTGTCCTCTGGTAGCAGTCGCCCCAAAGCCCTCATTGACTAAATCTCCATTGAGCCATACGGTAATCGTGTCATTGAAACACCTGATTTTTATATGGTTCCACTCACCCAAAGGCTTTTCTGAATCATCCGTCAAATTCACAATCCTTCTTTCTTTCCCTTCCGACACACCCCAATCTTCCTTTGGACCTCTCCTACTTTCCATCTCCTCCACCTTTATATCCTGCTGTATACACCAAAAATCTCCCGCATTGCTATGCATCAGTTGAACCTCAATGGATTTTGGGAACATCTCATACAATGCCCTGGGCTCAGATGCATGAACCAGTATTCCACAATTCCCGGGCTCTCCGGCAAATCGGTAATCCAGTTCCAAGGTATAATCCCCGTATTCCTGATCGGTAATTAAATGTCCTTCTGGCGTACCCAAGCTCACGAGCAATCCATCTCTAATAATAAAAGGAATCCTTAAACTGCTGTCAGCTTCCAAATCTGGAACATCCATATGCCAGCCATCCAAATTAGTCCCGTTAAATAAGGGGATTGGTGCATTAGAAGGCTTGGTGCATTGAAAAAAACAAAAGGTTGTCAATCCAATTGAAAAAACAGCGTATAAAAAATTCCTCATTTTAAGTGATTTTAGAGTGGTCTACTTGCCAACGATATTGTATACAAATGCTCGGTATTTAATCAGGCCTACGAAAATTGCTCCTCCAAAAGCATTTCCCAGTAAAGCCAATCCTTGAAACATCAAATAATCCAAAAGCGAAATTTCCGGGGACTTCAACATACCTGAAAACACCTCAATGCTTCCAATAATACTGTGGTGCAAACTCGTGAATGCCAAGACAGAGGTAATCAAAAAGATCATGACAATCCTACTGATGGTATCTTTGACCGAAGCCAGGAGCCAGGACAGCAGCCCCATCAACCAACCTGCGACGATTGCACTGACCAAGATCACCATTGGTTTCACTTCCAGGACATGCAAGGCAATGGTTACCACTACCTCTTTATCAAATATTCCTAACCTTGGACCTAGCCAATTGAGGAGCAGCGCAATGATATAGCCTCCTATTAAATTTCCGCTGATCACCACTCCCCATAGCTTGAGCATTGCTCTAATTGTTTGCTTTTTATTTAAAACAGGCAATGTCAACAAGGCCGTTTGCTCCGTAAAGAGGATACTTTGCCCCAATACCACCAAGATAAACCCCAATGGATAGACCAAAGAAATTAGCTTAAAAATAGAACCTTCATCCATTTTGCCCATTGCAAAAAAGAAAACGGTGCATATCATCAGGTAGCTAAACCCAATCTCCAGACCAGCGGTGATAGAGCTCAAAAACAAACTACTTGGACTTTTTTCATAGGTCTCCAAGGCATCAGAAATCTGGTCTCTTAGGATCTCCCCATGTGACTTAGGGGCATCTTTCCCAGTTTTTTTGGTGGTCTGGATTTCCTTGTCTATTACTTTCTGCTTCTTTTTCTCTTCTGCAGCCAGCTTTTTTTCTTCAGCAGCTAACTTCTTTTGTTCTGCAGCATATTTTTTTTCTTCCTCGGTCATATTTCTAGGATTTTTCACCTGGGTGATTCTTTTGCAAAAAGGATAGGTCAGTTCAATTGTCTCCCCTCCCATATTCTCATAAACAACATATGAGCCATTCTTCGCGCATGCTCTTTGGCATAAGCTGCCACTTCTCCTTCAAAATACCGATCAATGGTGGTAAACCATAACTCCAGCCAATTCCCAAAATGTTGCTGCTCTATGCTGTGATCTACTGCGGCATCCACTTCCCGATGGACTTTGGTGGGGTTAAACTTGCCGGCCCCTGGACCGGTTTGCAGTAAAATCATCTCCCAAAAATCACTTAAATGGGTCAAATGATGCTCCCAGTCCTCCACAATCTGATTAAACACAGGACCCAAGGTTTCATGAACCCGTACCTGATCATAAAACCTTCGAACCAGAAAGTCTACTTCTTTTCTACTGCGAATATCAATCTTATCCATTCTAATCTTTCAAAATTGGCGCTAACACCTGTAACTCCCCATCTATACCTTCCGGAATCGGTAATCCCAAAATCTGACAGATCAAGGGGTAAATATGGATATTTTCAAAGGATTCAATGGTCATCCCTTCCTTAATCTCAGGTCCATTGGCATAGAATATCCCATGCATTTGTTGGTAGGTAGGACTAAAACCATGGCCTCCGTAATAATCGGACTCTGCCCTAGCCATGTTGGCTTTTACCCGGGCCAAGCCCTCCCGGTTACTGGCTATGTAAAATCCCAATTCAGGTAAAATCAAAATATCACCGATTCGATCCCCATACCGGGATAAATCCTGATAGTATTCTGATTCTTCCACATCCACCACTTTAAAAGGGCCTTCACGTTTGTTTAGTTTCTTCAATACCTTTTTTTTCTTTTTGGGATTGTCAAGATACAAATGTGCCAAGGCTCCATTATTTACTACTTTCAAATCCAGCCCCTCTGTGATCTCATCCAACGCAAAGAAGTTTTTAAAGGGCACTTCCATCATACCGTGGTCAGAAACAATAAAAATGTTGACGTCTAGGTCCAAACTTTTTACACCTTCCATCAAGGTTCCTAAGGTGTGATCCAGCTGCTGTAATCTTTCATTTAATTTCTGGTCATTCAACGGCCCATAGGCATGACCTACATCATCCATATCCGAAAAATACATGGTAATCATCTGGGGCATTTCTTCTTCGGGAAGCTGTAACCACTCAAATACCTGGCTTACCCGCGTCAGGTTATTGACCCTTCCATCGTACTTAAAATAGTAGCTTGGCCTTACTCCCTGAACATCTGCTTCTGACCCCACAAAGAAATAACTAGCCGCTTTCAACCCATTTTGTTCGGCCAAGACCCAAAGTGGCGTTCCTCCATACCAAGACCCATCTGTTGAATAGGTAGGATTGTTATGATGGTATTCCTCGTCGCGATTCGGATCATAAAACCCATTATCCACAATCCCATGGTGTTCCGGTCTCAACCCGGTGGCGATGGTGTAGTGATTCGGAAATGTTTTGGTAGGAAAAGAAGGAATTAAAGATTTAGCGGCGGTCCCTCCTTCAATAAATCTACTTAGGTTTTCAGGCTGAAACCGCTCCACATAATCATATCGAAATCCATCCAGGGAGATCAGAATCACCACTGGTTTTTTGGATTCCTGTGCCCAGGAATAGCAATGCAATCCCATCAAGGCTACTACAAACAGAATGGTCTTTCTCATAAAAGTAATCTTTGCATGAAAATACTTTTGGATTGCATCGAAACCAAGGATCCCTTTCTGATGGCTGCAGCTTTTTCATCCAGATTGGCCCCCTCACCTCCTTCTTCTATAGATTAAGATTAGTCAAAAACTGTGGACTACTCCCCATTTTCGGGAATAATTTTCCATCCTAATTTCGCAAAAACAGCCAAAATCGCCCAGAATCGCAATGGCCTATGATTTGAACTGCTGCTGGTATCAAACAAAAAGATTATGAAAACGACCAACAAAATTCTTTATACCGTAATGATCGCTTCCGTATCCCTGGGAGCTGTGAGTTGTAAATCAAGTAATGCCGTCAAAGGTGGTGCAATAGGCGGTGCCGCCGGCGGTGTGCTTGGTGGTGTAATTGCCGGAAAAGACAATACAGCCACAGGTGTATTGATTGGTTCTGCCATCGGAGGTACCGCGGGTGCCATTATCGGAAACCAAATGGATAAGGCTGCTGAAGAACTTCAGAGAGATCTGGAAGGTGCTACCGTTGAACGAGTAGGTGAGGGAATTAAGATCACCTTTGATTCCGGATTGATGTTCGCAGTGGATAAATCTGATCTCAATGCCAACTCCAGAGAAAACTTGACCGAACTTTCTGAGACCTTGAAAAAATACGAGGACACCAATATCCTAGCGGAAGGCCACACAGATGCCACAGGTTCTGATGACTATAACCTAAACCTATCCAGGGAAAGGGCTTATTCTGTAGAAGATTACCTGACTGCCATGGGTATTGATCGATCCCGATTGGAAACTGCGGCATACGGAGAATCACAGCCGATTGCCACGAATGAAAACGAAGCCGGAAGACAACAAAACCGAAGGGTGGAAGTGGCTATTTATGCCAATAAGAAAATGAAACGTATGGCTGAACGAGGTGAGTTGGGACAATAAGTCCTACCACCCTATTTATAGATCCGAAAGGCGACCCAATGGGTTGCCTTTCTTTTTATTGATTACTCGTATTGGCCAATTGCTCTTGGTAATACTTCATCCGTTCCTCATTCCCCACCGCTTTATTGAGCAGGTACAAATTGGAGAGCACAGATCTGCTAGACCCATATTGAAGGGATTTTTCAAATGCCTCAATGGCTTCTCGTTCTTTTCTCTGTACAATCAAGGCCGTCCCAAGGTTTGTATAGGCGGAGAACTGATCTTCATGACCGGCCTCCACTGCAGCCCTGAAATACTTTTCTGCATTCGCATAATTCCTGTCCTTCAAAAAGGAGATCGTACCTAAATTGGTCAACACCACCGAATTGCCCGGATCAACCTCATATGCTTTCAAAAACCTGGCTTTTGAGGCAAGGGTATCCTTGGACTCCAACAAGGCTTTTCCGTAAGCAGCATAATAGGAGGGATACTTTTCTGAGCCTCCAAAGTCCTCAAACGCTGCCTCTATTTCTGAATAATTCCGGACTGCTTCCGCATAATTTTTATTTTCAAAGGCAGTATTTCCCGCTCTCATCGCCAATAAAAAGGCGGTCTCTTCCACAGAAAAATCATCTTCTCCTGCGCCATAGGCTTTGGCCTTTTCCAAATCCCCCAATTCGGTATACAGATAAGCCAGGTTTCTATTGATTTCCGGATCCTCTTGTACCTCCAGTGCCTTTTCAAAAACTGCCACCGCATTCGCTTTTTCATTCAGACGGATATAGGTCAATCCCAAGTTTTTATAGGTCGCATACAAATCAGGCTTCTTCGTCTGAAGGCTTTCCAGGTACAGCCGCCTTGCCCTCTCATAGTCTCCTTGTTCAAAGGAAATTGCCGCCAATTTGAATTTGGCGAAATGGGAATCCGGTTGTTTTTCTATGCTTTGCTCCAGCACCACCAACGCTCTGGTAGTATCTCCCACTCCTAGTAAAGACTCTGCTAATGCAGCCAAATATTGGGAGACCGAGGCATCTTCTCCCAAAATCTCATAAGCCTGATCAAAATGTACCACCGATTCGGCATAGTAATCCCTGGCGGAATCTGGAGAAGTTGTTTTTAGTTTGGCGGCTTCCAAACGTAATTCCTCTGCATACATCACATGTGTTCTCCAACTTTTTGGAGCAGTTTCAATTCCTGAATAGGAAAGTGATAGGCCGTCTTTCCATACTTTGGCGCGATCGATGGTCTTCCAGGAGAAAGCAAGTAAGAACGGCATTAAAATCAACAAGGA
Source organism: Algoriphagus halophilus (assembly GCF_900129785.1). Classification (NCBI taxonomy): domain Bacteria; kingdom Pseudomonadati; phylum Bacteroidota; class Cytophagia; order Cytophagales; family Cyclobacteriaceae; genus Algoriphagus; species Algoriphagus halophilus. Next base: position 657,049 of record NZ_FSRC01000001.1, on the reverse strand, counting down.
AATAAGAGGGGCCTTTTGGATTTGATAATGCTGCATGAGCATATAAAGTCCATATACCACCAAAAAACAGAATGCCAGAGAAGGGATGAACAGAAACCGCTCTCCGAGATTCGATCCAATGGTCAAAGAATCTGTCAAGTTGGCGAAAATCGAAAAAGTAGCCAGGTAAAAAAGAATCCCAAAACTGATCAATGACCGGGACTTCAGGCCTTTGACTGCCACAAAAATCAACCCGGCGAAGAATAGCAAACTGACCCAAACAAGAGGATTGGCAAAGGTTTGAACATCAATCTGGCTGAAGGAATAATCCCAGGAAAGTGGATGGGGAACTACCAGCAATTTTACATACTGGAGGTAAATAAATAGGTTGGTGGCCAGTCTTTCTCCGCCTGATACTCCATATAACACGGAATTGATTTTGGAATCATATACGGTGGCTGCTTCATCCAACACGATCGCCCGGCATACCAAATAAAGGATGACCGGAATCAAATAGGGAATTACAGATTTGATACTTGCTCCAAAGGAGCGTTTCTGAAAGAAGTAAGCGATTAAGAACACCAAAGCCATCAGGGTAATGGTCTCCTCTTTGGAAATCAGGGAAAGGAAAAATAAGCCTCCCACCAAAAATTGCTTAGGAAGGGTAAAGCTCCCTTCATTTTTGACCCAGTAAAGAATCGCCGAAAAAGCGAACAAGGAAGCTAATAAAGTATCCCTGCTTTTGACCGATGCCACCACTTCCGTATGGATCGGGTGAACTGCATACAGAAGTAAAACCAGTAAAGGAACAAAGATCGGAAGGGCCTTCTTTTGGGACAGGATCACCATAAGATTCCCCAAAATGACCAATAAGAAGAAATATAAAATCACATTGAGAATGTGACCGTTTGTGGCATTGAACTCCCCGAAAATCTGATACTCTATCGCAAAGGTCAATAAAGTAAAAGGTCTGTAAATACTGGTATTTACGGGATTAATTGAAATAAAATTCATGGAACCGTATTGAAACAGTTCTGTCCATTCGGCTAATCCTTTTTGGGTGACACGATTGAAGTAGGCATAAATCCCGTCGTCTCCGGAATACCCATAATTAAAGGTATGAATGTATAATGCTGCCCCCAATAGGGAAATGAAAAGTATCCAAAAAATGGGTTTTTGCTTCATCCTTACTAGATTCTTTAATTCGAAAATTAAGGATTAAATTCAATTTTGAGAATTTACCTTCTGATTAATGTTTACCTGTTGGATTCAGGTATCTTTTTTCATCAGCCAGTCCGTTTGAACCTCATCTCCGAATGGAAAAGGGTGAGTCCCGAATTTTTTAAACCCCTGTTTTTCGTAAAACTGAATGGCATGTTTATTATGCTCCCAAACTCCCAACCACACATATTTCAATGAGTTTTTCCGGGCAAAATCAAAAGCATAGTCCAGTAACTGCTTCCCAAAACCCTGACCTTTGTATACTTCCAATACATACAATCTGGCAATCTCCAAACTCTCTTCATCATGGATATCTGTTTGGGAAGGCACTTGATTGACCTTGGTATAGCCAATGATTTTCCCTTCTGACTTCGCGACAAAGAACTTGGAACAAGGGTTGATAAATTCCTTTTCAAATTGGGCGGGAGTGAATGCTTCATCCAAATAGGCGTAAACATTTTCAATTTTATTGCCGGCAGTAAAAGCTTCTAAAAACGACTTCCTGGCCATAAGTACCAACTCCTCTAATTCATTGGCAGTTACTTCCTGAATATCCACGGGTTTCATAATGTTAGTTTTTGTTCAATATTTTCAATGCCTGATCGACCTGGTTGTTGGGAAACTCTCCCAAAATCGAACGGTATTCCCCACTTGGATGGATCACCACAAAGCTTCTGCAGGGATAAGGGAATTTAAAAAACTCCTGCTCAAAAACACCATCTGGATCGGGCATCCAGGAAATAATTCCTTGGTATTTTTCCAAGCCATGGGAGTTTTTGAAGATGTAGTCCGGTTCAGAAGCATTTCTTTTCGCTGCCACCTTCATTAAATAATCATGGGTTTTCTGAAAATACCTTCGGTCATTGGCATTGTCCCCTGTGGAATTGCATTCATCTTTCCCCGGATAAAAAATCACGATCAGTGATTTCCCTTCCTTCAACTCCTCTGATTTTCCCAGCTTTTCATAAAATGGTCCCGGTTCCACTTTACCGAAGGGCATACGATAGATGAGCATCATCACTTCCGGATCCTCACTGGGTACCCCAAAATAAGGACCGTTCAAAATCTTGTTTTGGAATTCATCTTTGGATACCGACCTGCCCAATTCATCACGATACCTGGTCTGCGCCTGGGAGGTCCAGCTTGCCAATAGGAGGATCAGGAAAAGAAAATACTTCATTCTAGCGTTTCTGTTCAAAGAAATAGACTACCAACATCTGGACAGGCACCTCCCCTTCATTCACGGGATTATGCTCCAGGCGGCCATCAAATAACAAGGAATCTCCGGCATTTAAAACAATTTCCTGATCCCGGAACACATATTTGACCGAGCCAGAAATGATGAATTTGTATTCAAAAGCCTCGGTCTGCACAAAATCCCTGGTGCTTCCCGGCTGGATTTCCAACAGGACAATGTCGATGGTGCTTTGCCCCATTTTCTTGGTAAAAATCCGAAAATACTCATAGCCACTGGCAGGCTCCTTTTCGAATCGCTCGTAGTCGGATTTCCGCTGGACGATAATTTTTGTCTCCTGACTATACCTGCTTAACTCTGCAAAAAATGAATCCAGATCCACTTCCAAGGCCTGGATAATCTGGATCAATACTAAAAGGGAAGGGATAGTTCTGCTGTTCTCAATTTGGGAGATCAAGCCTTTGGTTACTCCTGCTCGATCGGCGATATCCTGTAGGGTGAGGTTTTTTTCTTTTCTGATGCTTTTGATCTTGTTACTGATCTGCACGATTACTTCATGCTCCATAAATTTTGGGTCTAAACAACTGGAAAACTACTGATTAATTACGTTCCAGAAAAAAATTAACTACTTAAAAGGGTTTGAGGACCATTAAAGTTGATCAACGACTTCTTCTCCCAAGCCAAATGACAAGGTCATGCCTGCCCCACCTACTCCATTGACAATGGTCACATATTGATCTATTTCCCTTACAAAATCAATGGATCCATCGGTCATTTTAGGATAAATGCCATGCCAGGCCGAGCCGATTCTCCAATCCTTAAACTGGGCAAAGGTTTTCAGGAAATTGATGATGAGCTCGTTGATATGGGTTTGGTCAAATGGACTCAAATTCAGGCCGTATTCATGGCTATCCCCGATGGTCAATTCCCCCAATCCATTTTGGGATACCATCACATGGATGCCCAATTCCAATAATTCCGGGAATTGCTGTTGGTACACTTCACGAAGCTTTGACAGGGAATCTGCTACTTCAAATCCCTTGTAATGGATAAAACTCAACCCTGCACACAATGGCGGTCCTATCCTCCAATTCTCCGGCTGCTGTACCAAGCGCATCATTTGCAATTTGCATTTGGTGATGGGAATCCCCGCAAATACTTCAGGATACAAGGTTTCAAAATCCGCTCCAGAGCAAACAAACACCTTGTCTGCAGACCAGGAAGTCTGTCCACTGTACACCGTATTCTCTTCAATTCTGGAAATAACTTTATTCCAAATAAACTCCACTCCAGGCAAGGAATCCAGGTATTTCGCAGTCTTAAACACCGCTTCCCTCGGGTCTACAATCATTTCTTCATCCGACCACAAAGCTCCTTTCAACCCATCCAATTTAGTGGCTGGGCTTATTTTTTGGGTCTGCTCGGGGGTCAATGCCTCTGCGGACTTCACCCCTTTCATGGCAGCTACATATTCCTCTACCACCTGCATTTCCAAATCCGTATAAGCCAAGTGAAGAGATCCTGTTTTCTCCGCAAAAAACTCCGCCTTTTGGCTCATGTCGATCCAGATTTCACGGGCTCTTTTGGCCCGTTGATAGGCTGGTCCTTGGGCCTGTCCGATGGGCCATATCATTCCAAAATTCCGCACAGAGGCTCCCTGAGCCTGTGGATGCCGCTCTATGACGGTAACTTTCCACCCTTTGGCCTGCAAAGCACGGGTAACAGATAAGCCTACGATCCCGGCTCCAATGACGATTGCTGATGAAGTTGAACTCATATCCCTTAATTTATTAAAAATTCAGTGTTGATTCGATAATCATTTTTCTACTGCTAAAAAAAGGGAGCTTCGTGCAAGACACTTGCCCCCTTATTTTCAAAACCAACTCAATTATTGTTTAGCAAAATTAAACTTTTGTACAGTATCAAAACTATTTATAAGGTTAATTATTTATTAACTTAAGGGATGAAATTCAAATCTTCTAGGGATTATTCAACCTTTAGGGATTGAATAATCTTAAATTAATAGAGACTTGATTTAAACTTAACCTTTCAGATTTTGCAGGCAATCCTTCAACAGGTTATTTAGTATTTATAAACTAGAAAGACATGAAACCAACCTATTCAAACCAATCCAAAACCAAACGCATTGAACTGGTTTTTGACCTGTACCGGAAATATGGGGAAGAGGATTACATTGGTGAGCCTGTATCACAGATCGAACATATGTGTCAATCTGCCCAGATTGCGGAAAAAGAGGGATACGAGGAAGAGGTGATTCTAGCAGCATTCTTTCATGATATCGGGCATCTTTGTGTGCACCTGGGCAATTTTGAATCCATGGATGGATATGGCATCAAAAGCCATGAGAAGATCGGGGGAGACTTTTTGAGAGACCTGGGGTTTCCAGAGAAAGTAGCCAAACTGGTGGAAAACCATGTACAGGCAAAACGCTACCTCACGTATAAATTCCCGGAGTACTTTGACAAATTATCCGAAGCCAGCAGAAAGACCTTGGAGTTTCAGGGAGGGAAAATGAATGCTTCCGAGGCAGCGGCATTTGAAAACGACCCTTTATTTGAAGTATCCCTAAAAATGAGGACCTGGGATGAAATGGCCAAGGAAGAACATGTGCCACTTCCGGATTTGGAGAACTATAAGAAAATGGCAGAGCGAATTCTAGCCTCTTAATTAATCCAGCTCACTTCTAAAATCCCCCCTATTTAACTCCCAACCTACCACTGATAAACCTTGGTTTATTTCGTCTTTTTCATTTCTCACAACATATTCATTTTAAGACATTAACGACTGACATTATCCTACTTTTTGTACCTTCTCTTCTTAAATCAGTTTTTGGAAACAAATCGATTTTTAGGGTTTATTTCAGACTTAAGTTTATATCTAATGGAAAAGATGCAAGTAAAAATTCTGAGCTTTTTAATGGTATTTGGATTAGGGTTCTATTCCCATTCCTTCCTCTTCAAAGAGAGTACTAAAAGCAATTCCACGGCTCCTGCAAACCCTGTCCAACTTCCAGAAGAGAATCTGAAACTTGGTGCTTTTTCTATCAGTCTAAGTGTGAAAGACCTTGAATCTTCCAGAGTTTTTTATGAGAAATTAGGCTTTGAACAATTGGGTGGTGAAACGAGTAAAGATTACTTGATCATGAAAAATGAAAACTGTCTAATTGGGCTTTTTCAAGGGATGTTTGAAGGAAATATATTGACTTTCAATCCGGGTTGGGATGAAAATGCCCAAAACATAGATGAATTTCACGATGTCAGAGAGATTCAAAAACACCTGAAAAGTGAAAATTTAGACTTGACTTCTGAGGCAGATGAAAATACCAGTGGCCCGGCGAGTTTAATGCTTTATGACCCAGATGGAAATTTGATTTTAATAGATCAACACCGATAGTTTTTCAAAACCAAATCATAACAATCAAGCGCCTATCGGAAGGCTATAAAACTCCCGATAGACAGGTATTGCAAGAATAGGTAATTCAACCACCTTCTTTAGCCTACTTTTCCTACATCAGAAAATTATAGAAAAATCCCACCAGAGATTTCTATCCGCTGACCATTGATCCAACGGGCATCTTCCGAACACAAGAAGGCAACTACTCCACCGATATCTTCTGCTTCTCCTACTCTACCCAAGGCAGTGGCACCGGCTATCAAGGTTCTTTTCTTCTCATTATCCCGGTTTTCTCCCCCACCAAACTCTGTGGCAACCGCTCCGGGTGCCACTACATTGGCAGTGATCTTTCTTCCTGCCAATTCCTTCGCCAAATAGCGGGTCAACACATCTACTCCACCTTTCATGGCTCCATAGGCTGAGGAATTTGGCAAACTGAATCGAGCCAGGCCGGAAGAAATATTGATGATTTTACCTCCATCCGCCAAATACGGAACTGCCTTTTGGGTCAGGAAATACACCCCTTTTAAGTGGATATTCATCATCTCATCAAACATGGCTTCCGTGGTTTCCAGAAAGGGCACGTATAGGCCTGTCCCAGCATTGTTGATCAGGAAGTCAAAGCTAGTGCGTTCCTTCTCGCTTTGCAGGTATTCAAAGAGGATGGTAAAAAATGCATCAAAGCTCTTGATATCACTGGTATCGAGTTGCAAAGCTTTCGCAGTTTGGCCTAATTTTTCAATTTCAGAAACTACCTCCTGGGCAGCAGCAAGATTGGTATGGTAGGTAATAATCAGGTCATTCCCTTTTTCTGCCAAACGAATGGCCATATCTCTACCCAATCCTCGGCTTCCGCCGGTGACAAGGGCTATCTTATTTATATTCATTTTTCTGTTCTTTTTTGATTTTACAAATTTTAGGAGAATTCAGTTCGTGGATGATTCCAAAATCCCCCCCATAAAAGTTTCGTCTTTAATATCAGGATTGATTCTCAATGAAAAATTCAGATTTAATGCTGTCAAAAACGCAATCTCACACCGAAAATCAGGATTTGTAATCCTGAATAAAAATCACACCTAAATCCCCCTTCTTAACCCCCACAGATTTTAAAAGAAAATAACTGAGAAATAGTAACTTTTAAAAGTATGAGCGAAATTAATGAAAACTAGGTGAGATATCCTGAGTATATAATAAATTGGATTAGAACTACTTCTGTTGAAAAATTAACATTGGACCCATCAGATCAATTGAGCATGAAGAACTATCTATGGAGATTACTAGCAAGCCTCTTGTTTTTTGGCTGTACCAAACAAAACCAGACCCAAGAACCGATCTTTGAAACTGAAAGAACCTGGTGGAAGGAAGGCATCCTCTACCAAATCTATCCGCAAAGCTTCAACGACACGAACGGAGATGGATTTGGGGATTTTCAAGGGGTCATTGAAAAACTGGATTACATAGAAAGCTTAGGGGTCACGATGGTTTGGATGAACCCTTTTTTCGAATCTCCCCTTGTAGACAATGGGTATGATGTGGCCGATTATCGGGCTATTCTGCCGAGGTATGGTACAATGGAAGACTTTCAGCAAATGCTGGATGGCTTCCACCAGCGTGGGATTAAGTTTGTGTTGGATGTGGTGGTCAACCATAGCAGCATTGAACATGAATGGTTTCAACAATCCCGAAGTTCCAGGGATAACCCATACCGGGATTATTACCATTGGTGGCCAGCAGAAAAGGGTGAGCCACCCTATCGCTACAGTCTATTTGATCCGGATGGAGCTTGGGAATATGATTCCCTGAGCAATGCGTATTACCTCCATACTTTTGCGGAAGAACAACCGGACCTCAATTGGGAAAATCCCAAACTTAGACAAGAGGTGTATGACATCATGAAATTTTGGGCGGAAAAAGGGGTGGATGGGTTCCGAATGGATGCCTTCCAATTTGCCAGCAAAGACACCACCTGGCCTGAATTTCCGGAAGGCCATGAAAAAGATTTCATTAAATGGTATGGAATGCGACCCCAACTCCATGAGTATTTAAAAGAAATGTACCATGAAGTTCTGGAGAAATACGATGTGTTCGCAGTAGCAGAGGGTGCTGGCAGTACTTTTGAAGATGCCCATAAACTAGTGGATGCAGAGCGTCAGGAACTGCAGATGGCCTACCATTTTGAATACGTGGACATGTCCAGGACTCCGGATGGCTATGAATTGGCTGACTTTAAAGAGGTCTTCACCCGATGGGACAAAGCCTTCGCCGATAAGGGATGGATTGCCATTTTCCTTTCCAACCATGACAATGCCCGATTGGTCAATCGCTTTGGAAATCCCGACCCGAAATTCCGCACCCCTTCCACTCAAATGCTGAATACCTTCTTGCTCAGTATGCGGGGCACTCCTTATACCTACTATGGAGATGAAATAGGGATGACCAATATGGATATGCCAACCATTGAAGAATATGTGGATGTGGAAGCCAAAGGTAAATACAAAGCAGCCTTAGCGGCAGGAAAAGACATGGAAGAATTTATGGAAATCCTGAATTACAGCTCCAGGGAAAATGGCAGGACTCCCATGCAATGGGATGATTCCAAAAATGCTGGATTTACCACAGGAACTCCTTGGAAACGAGTGAATGAAAACTACCATGAAATCAATGTTGCAGCCCAGGAGAAGGACCCGAATAGCATTTTGAATCACTTTAGAAAAATGACCCAAGTCAGAAAAGATCATCCGGTGTTGGTTTATGGAAACTATGAGATACTCCAACAAGAGCATCCTACCGTTTATGCATTTACTAGAACCCTCGACGGCGAGAAGATGCTGGTTCTGCTTAACTTTTCTGAAGAAAAGTCTACCATTACCCTTTCTGAACCCGGAAACTTGGATCAGCTGATCATCAATAATTATCCAGAACTGGAGGTTTCGGGAAATACTGTTGAGTTGTTGCCTTATCAGGCAGTGATTGTACAGGTCAATTAATTTCCTTCAATGGTTAGCCTTCAATTGAATTGCTTTACTAATTTAGTTTTTGACCCTACTGGGAAATAAATCCTGTTGTAATCCAAATTCATGAAGTTCACTCCAAGCATTTTGCTTCAAGTCATTTGTTTTCTAATTCTTGCTGGAAGCACCACTAACGCCCAGAAAATTGCTGTACAAGAAGCCGAACCCTCTTCCTTTGCTTCCAGGTTGGAATGGACCGTAGCAACGATTGAGGATGAAAACTATACCCTTTGGGGATCTGCTCCCATCCTGGGAGAGGATGGAAAAATCCATGTATTTGTAGCGAGGTGGCCAGAGAAAAATGTAGATCCTGCCTGGCGAAAGTCCTCTGAAATCGCCCATTATGTAGCAGATAGTCCTGAAGGCACCTATACCTTTTCCGATGTGGCAGTCAAAGGAACAGGGATAGAAGGTGATTGGGATCGATTTGCACCACATAATCCTGAAATCAGGAAATTTGGGGACACCTATGTCTTGCTGTACATTGCCAATTCAGATTACATGCAGCCTCCCCATCCCAAAAATCAAGGGACTGGCATGCTGGTTTCCAAATCCCCCTATGGTCCATGGAAAAAAGTTGGGGAAAACGGTTTAATTCTTTCCCCTGAGTTATTCCCTGATAGCTGGGTGGCACAATCCCAAAACGGCATGGTGAATCCCACCATGTTGAAGGTGGGCGATAAATATCATATTTACTTTAAAGCAAGAGTCAATAATCACAGCGAATTTGGACTTGCTATTTCGGATCAGCTAGAAGGCCCCTATCAGGTTTATGGGGAGCCCATCACCAATAACAAAACCAGTATTGAAGATGCTTCCTCCTTTTCAATGGACGGGAAACATTATTTGATCACTACAGATAATCATGGAGAAAATACTGGAATTCAAGGAGGAGGTATTCTTTGGGAATCCACCGATGGGATTCACTTTAGCCTGGATCAATCCAGTTTGGCCTATGACTTAATTCCTGCTTATTTCAAGGAATACAACCCAGAGCAAGTTCGGAAGATCTATGGTCCCGACCCGAAGTTTGAGCGTCCAAAAGTCTTGATGATGAATGGGAAACCTGCCTATCTCTTTGCTCCTTCAGGTTGGAATCTAGAAGGAAAAGACAGAACTGTTTGTCATATTTTGAAGATTCGGGAATAGATAAAGGCCCATTATAATCAAGTAAACCGAATCCATATCCAATTCAGGTATCCAACTACCCATTCTAAGTTTCACCAAAAAAATACCCTGTACTGGGTATTGTATGAAAGAATTGATTTCACGTTCTTAGTCGACTAAACTAATAAGACTGTGATTGATTTTTTAATTAGACAAAAAGTGGATTGAGCCGACAACAAACGACAACAAACATTTATTGTCGGATAAGTTTTATTAAGCCACTGATTTACATACACTTAAAAAACAAATCTCACCTTTTAAATATAAAGGATATATGCGCAATGCGCATATATAGATGTTAGGTGCAATTATAGTGGACAACTAAACAGACATAAATAAATAAACTAAAAAACAAAAAAATATGTGGCCAAGAAATAGATATACAGGTGTCGGTGGTGGACTATACACTGGCGTTGGTGGCGGACTTTATACTGGTGTTGGAGGCGGTGCTTATACCGGTGTTGGTGGTGGAATGTATACAGGCGTTGGTGGTGGAATGTACACTGGTGTAGGTGGTGGATTATATACAGGTGTTGGCGGTGGACTTTACACAGGTGTAGGTGGAGGGCTTTATACTGGCGTTGGTGGCGGACTTTACACAGGTGTTGGCGGTGGACTTTATAAAGGTGTTGGCGGAGGGCTTTACACTGGTGCAGACGCAAATCCCTATATGAGTAATTGGCCACCACCAAGAGTATTAATTGCAGAACTACAAAAAAGAGGAATGCACGATATTGTTGAATATATGTTAAGACACGGCTTTTTAGATAATTGCTAACCTTCCAACGGACAGAATAAATATGATAAAGAAAATATGGACAGACCCAGTTTGGAGTAAAGTTATTTCAGTAGGCATTATTGGTTTGCTTACTCTTGGCTATACAAAATTTGTGAGCGTAACAGAAAAAGTAACGTTTAGAGAAGCCTTTAATAAAATACTTGAAATAAAAATTGAAGTTGTTTACGTTATTCTTGCACTTGTAACTTATTGGGTTCTAAAATTTGTGTACAGAAAAATATTCAAAAAGGAAAAAGCATACTACTCTTTAAAACAACAAAAACTTCGATCATTCAACAAGACAACTGATCCAAATACAGGTATTCTATTTAAGTGGGGTGTTTTCTTTAACTATGACAGACCATTTATTTCGGACTTGACAGCATTCTGTACTAAACATGGTGATACACCAATTAGATTTATGGGAGACAGTTGTTCAATACAGGGTTGCGAAAATTCAAGACAAAGAATAGACAAGCATGCGGTAAAAAACCTTATTGAATCAGACCTAATTGACAGATGGGAAAAGATAAAATAACAGCACCTAACACACGTTTGGCGTCATGCGGGGTGACGTGCTTACATTCAAGTTCAGTTTTCCAATTGGGCTTTAGTGCTGGGTTAACAGTTTTGAGCTCCGAAATCCCGCACGAACGCCAAGCGTGGGAACATTGAGAAACATCCCTTCGGTCGTTTCTCAATGTCGGGGCTCCACACCGTTTGGAAACCGCCCTTCGGGGCGGCTTCTCAACAATGGCTATACAGCCATTGAAACGGTGCATAGCCCCGACATTACCGTTCATTGTAAAAAAGACAGCCAGCGCACAATTAGCACATTTGGTTTTTGTCGACACACAAGCCAAAAGTTGAAAAAACCAAAAGAGCTAAATTTTGCAAACGCACATATAAACCACATAAAATGATAAAAAATAAAGACATATTTCTCAAAGAGCTAGCTAATGAACCTGAATTGCAGAAAAATACAGTTTCATTAGTTTTTGCTTTAAATTCTAATATTGATATTTCAAAAAAAGAGAAATTCGTTGAATATGTTTTGCCTTTCTACGAAAGACTAAAAGAAACAAAAAGGGAAGCACTTGAAATAATTGAAACAGACGAAACCGAAATAATTGAAAGATATAGGAATAAAGACTTTCGAATTAAAGACGTTAAGCTTTCGGCTATAAGAGGGTTTCCAAAATCTAACAAGCCATTTGGAATTGACTTCTGCAATGAACGAGCAGAACCCCAGAGCATGATTTTACTTGGAACAAATGGCTCAGGTAAATCATCTATTTACGAAGCAATAGAATATACATTTTGCAGAAGAGTTGGTGAGGCAGAATTAAGAACATTTAAAGATTGTATTGATAATGATAAATGGTTTGAAAACTATTTAGCCCATTTTAATTATGGTTTTTCTGAAAGCATTTGTCGAATAAATATAAATCAAAGTGATTTTAAACCTTTCAATATCCATGAAGAAAGTATTCCCTCAATTGTAAGACAGAAAGTAAATCCTGATACTCACTTCATTAGTGACTTTGATATATATTATAAAGGAAGATTAGATTATGAAAACGGAAATGATAAATCATTTCATTACACAATTGCAAAAAGCTTAGGGTTAACAGAATTATTGGAATTTGAAAAAAATATAAAATCTTTCATTTATTATAAACGACAAACTGAAAGCCGAAGAATAACAGCACTACAAAAAGAAAACAAATCGTCTAAAGAATCAATTGAAACATCAAAAAAAGCTTTAATTGAAAAAAATAATTTGCTTGATTCTGTTCTCAAAAAGCAAAAAAATAACGATGATGAAAAAAAAGTCAGAGATTTATTTGAAATGCTAAATACCCTAAAACAAAATTATTTTTCTTTCAATTTTGAATTTGATGACTTCATTTTCAAGATTGCAACCTACCGTGAATCATATAAAGAATTTATTGCTATTAAAGTTAAAGGTGATTATAAAGAGTCCCAGTTTCTATCAATGGGTTTAGAACTTTTAAAAGAATCAGAAAATTGTCCATTTTGCAGAAACTCAAAAGATGAAATTGATGCAATTTCATTAAATGTTAAAACGAGAATAGAGAAAATAGAATCGCTTAATAAGGTAACTCAAAAGCTAAATAACTCATTTAATCAAATAACGGAACAACTGAGCAATTTAATTAATCAAATAAATTTAGCTAGAAATAAAATAAATGAAGAAACTAAAACGCTTAAGGATAAAGTAGATTTTCTTGAACTTCTTGAAATTGAAAATAAGTTCTTAAGTAATATTTCAAGTTTAGTTGGTAGTGATATGTTCTCAGAAGGTCAAAATCTGGAAGAGAATCCAAATTATATTAAAGATAAATTCAGTTTTCTTTTCAATTATCTAAAGTCAAATACAGATTTTATTAACAATCAACTTTTCAATTATGTAGTGAATGATATTCCTGCCTTGTTTGAAAGAAGAAATGTAATTATTTCAAACATTGAAAAGAAAATTTCTGAAAAATCTCAGAATCAATCCATCTCAGAACAATCTATTGAACTAAAGAAAGACATTCATGATTTAAACATTAAAATTGTAAATTTTGAAAAAGACATTGTAAAAAACGAATCTGAAATTATGTCACTCCAACAAGAATTGGCAAGATTTGATACTATTAAAAGTGAGACAGCTGCTTATTTGGAATTTTATCACAAGAAATTAAATAACGAGGTTGAAAAAGCTTTTGCTCCAATAAAACTGATTGTAGAGGAAATACTTGAATACTATTTTACCACAATGGATAACAGAGATGTCCATATTGAAATAAGTAAAAGACCAGAAACTGTTGATGAAGAAACAGGTGAAGTACTTTCTGAAATCATCACTGCTTATGCAATTCCAAAAGATAAGACCATTCAACCTCTTCCTGTAAAAAAATATCTTAATACATTTCATTACAGGCTATTCTCTACAATGGTAGGTATTAGCATTGCCATAGCATCAAGAATAAACACAGGAATTAATTTGCCATTAGTTCTGGATGATATTTTCTATGCAAGTGATTTTAAGAACAAAACGACAGTTCAGAATTTTATCAAAAGTCTGTTTAAAATCTTCGAGGATTTTACCCCGAACTTACCTTTACAATTGATATTATTTACACACGATGAATTAGTTTTCGAAAGTGCTATAAATGCTGCAGCTGAAAATCAAGTAAATGACATTTCTTTTTCTCGACTCTTCCCACATTTTGACTCAAAAGAGAAAAATGATTATCTAAATATCATTTATAAAATACCAACATATTTGCCCCAAAAAATATATAATAAATTTTATTAACAATGGCAGTACAAGAAGATATGACTCATAAGTCAAATAAAACACCTGTTTGGCTACGCTTAACTGGTTGGATATTTCTAATCATAGTTTTATCTGTAGCATTTTGGATGCTAAGAGATGTCAGGGTAAATAGAATTTTAGAGGAAAAGGATAATAAAATATCGGAAGTAGTACTAAAATCAATAAAGTTTCATGTTGAAAATGATATTATTATTCCTGAAACATTCATTATATCATTCGACACAATTACTAAATCAGAGATAAAAGATTCGCTTATCGCTTATTTAAAGAATGTTTTGCTTGATAAATATATTCAAGCTGATTCAACTGTAAGTAATAAAATTATTCCAGCACCCTATTTTCTTTTCCCTACAAATAAAGAAAAAGACGGAACCTATAGGCTAACGGAAAAGCAATTATCAGAATTAAAACAAAACACCCTCTTTTTAACAAATCAAGTTGACAAAGCAGTTCGTGAAACCAAAGACGAAATATCTGAAAGCATCGACAGATTAAATATGTGGGTGAGTATTTGGATTGGGGTGATTGGATTTTTGGGGATTTTTATTCCAATTCTACTTAATTATCAAACATCAAAAAATATTGACAAGGAGCTGGAAAGTGCGATTTCAAAAGCAGAAAAAGCAGAAAACAAAATTGATGCGGCAAAGCCAACATTAGACAAAGTAGATGGAATAGAATCCAAATTAACAACCCTTGAAGGAAATATTAATACTGCAATATTTGAATCAAATAAAGCAAAGGAAGGTGCCATTTCTGCTAAAAAGGATAGTGATGCAGCTTCCCAAACAGCAAAGGAAGCTAAAAAAAGAATTGACGATGCAGAGCCAATCTTGTTAAAAGTTGATGAAATTGATGCGAAAGCGAAAGCTTTGGAAGAAAATATTTCAGAAGCATTAATAAACTCTTCAGCTGCAAAAGAAGATGCTAGGCAAGCCAAAGGCAATGCAAATGAAGCTCTTAGTAAATCTGAAGAAGCTATTAAAAATAGCAAATCAATTGACAACTTATTGATTACAACAAATTCTATAAGTAAATTAAAAAACATTGATTCTTCAAGGCTAATTCATGTGACAGATAAAAAAGGGTATTTAGTAAAAACACTCGAAAGTGTTCATAAAAGCATGAAAGAATGTGCTGATAGTTTTAACCATAATATTGTGGTTGATAGTTTTCAAGAACTTATAATTAGTTTGTATTCAATTTCAAAATTTGATTTCATCGACCATACTTCTATTGAAAATATCACGGGATTTATTATTTCTGTAAATGGTTCTTTAGAAGCTGAATGGTCAATTGAAAAGTTCAAATCTAATATGACAAGTTTAGAAGATTTGATTGTCAACTTGAAAAATTAGATACTATTTTCAAATATTATACACAAAAAAGGTGAACTCATTGCACACAGCCAAGCACATTTGCAATTCACACAAGCCAACTCTGAAATCCAAAATTGCAAAAGAGCTTGCCCTGCCAGTGCGAGGAAGAAAAAAACAACGAAACGGTAACAAAGTGTATAAATCATTGGGCGGATAGTACTAATTTCAAGGTCGTTACATTTAATAAAATTTGTAGCGGCTTGACAGGAAAGTGCTTCGAAATGCCCAACGCTTCATACACCAACCGTTGCCAGCAATTAAAACCGACCAATGATATTAGGAAAAAGCATTAGAATTTATTTAAAAGAAGGAAGCGTAACTGGAATTAAGTTTGCTGAACTCGTTAATCATACAATTCAATCCCTTTCTTGCCCAAGAACTAAAATATCGGATTTAAACAAGCACTTTGCGATTGCCATTAATACTCAAGGTGTATATTTTTTAATCGGTTACGAACAGGACACTTTAAAACCAATGGTTTATATCGGAGAAGCAGAAAATGTCTGGGATAGATTGAAAAATCACGATTTGAAAAAGGACTTTTGGAATGAAGTAATAGTATTTACAAGTAAAGATGACAACTTAACCAAATCTCATATTAAATATCTTGAGAGTAGAATTGTGGAAATTGCAAGACAGACGGAAAGGTATAGACTAAAAAATGGAAATAGCCCTAATCTAAATCGACTTCCCTTACCAGACAGAGATGCAATGGAAGAGTTTTTAACCAATATTAAATTATTGACTGGTACATTGGGACACAAATTTTTAGAAAATCCTATTTCAGTCAAACACATTCCTGAGACAACAGAATTGATCGACGAAACGAAAGAAATATTATCTGACAAAAAAGACGAACTAGAACTGAATTTAAATGTTAGTGGTATTACAGCTAAGGCTATTCAGACTAATGAAGGGTTGGTAGTTTTGGAAAATTCAGAAGTTGCAGATAATCCAACCAAAAATTATGGATATGGAGCCTTGAGAGAATCCTTAATTGAAGAAGGGTTTATCACTAAAAATTCAAATGGTAAATTGTATTTTTCTAAAAAGCACCTTTTTTCAAGTCCATCTGCTGCAGCGGCTGTAATACTTGGATATTCAGTTAATGGCCGTAACGTCTGGAAAAACGAAAATGGAAAATCAATTAAAGAAATTGAACAAAACGAAATAAAATAACTGCTGGCAACAACTAGGTTTTCGTCGCGTGCGTAGCACGAACGATGAAACCGGTGTTGCACGGAACCGGAGAGGTTCTTATGGGGATTGAGTCAGGTTTTTTTAAAGAAAACGAGGTGTCCATGATATATTCTTTTTGGTTATATCCTTAAAACGAACCGGATTATATCATGGGAATTGAGAAACATCCCTTCGGTCGTTTCTCAATGTCGGGACTCCACACCGTTTGGAAACCGCCCTTCGGGGCGGCTTCTCAACAATGGCTATACAGCCATTGAAACGGTGCATAGCCCCGACATTACGCACTTACATTTAAATAAATCTGATGCTGTTTACTTCTCCAACACCTTCTTTAAAATCTCCACTTTCTCTCTTTCCGCTTCCAAAAGTCGCTCATAGAGTTTTTTATTTTCTTCCAGTGCTTCAACCCATTTCTCTATAGGGTTAACATTAAATGTAGTATGGTAATTCACCCCGCTAAATTGTCCATTAAAAGAAGAGTTAAAAAAATTAATCGCGGTTTCCTCATTAAAACTCTTAATCGCCTCAGCAGGTACTTTTAAAATTGCTGCCACTTGGCGAAGTAAATCATCCTCCACTTCTTCTTTTTGTTCCAGCAAGCTGATTTTCTTCTGGGACCAGTCATCTCCCAGTTCATGGGCTAAAGCCTCTTGCTTGATGCCCATCATTTCCCGAAAACGCTTGATATTTCTGCCGTGGTGGATCTTCTCGTTCATGCTGTACAGTTTAGATTGGGAAATTAAGGAATTCTTCCGAAAGAGTTTTAACTAAATTATTCTGTTTACCTGATTTAATCAAGTTTGGAAACCTAATTCCAGACATTTATTGTCTGCTTTCTCATCTAAGATGGCTTTGTTTATTAGGATTGCTCCTCCTCCTTAAGTTTCCCGGTAAATCCTTCTTTATCGGCAATATTTTTTTGTTTTAGGACAACGAATAATTTATTCCAATTCTTAGCTAAAACACCTAATCCAAGAATACCATAGCCCAACATCTTTCAATAATTTGAAGAACATCAAAATACATGATCCCATGCATATTCCACTAGACCATCTAGAAAATGCTTTGTTCGATTACTACAGCGACCAGGACATCCACCTCTACCTCTGGGAAATGTACCAGTGTTGGATGCTGGAACTTTCACAACGAGATCAAACCCACCTAGACGTGAGCAATAGGCAGTACTTTTTTGAACTGCTGGCAAGTCATATTCATCAAGGCTCTATTTCTTTTCGTTCTTCCTTTCAGAAACAAGATTGCCCCCACTCCATTACTCCCAAAAGCCAGTCTCAAGAATCCTCAACAAAAAACAATTAAGGTTATGGTTGTTGCATGTTTGCTCCGACTCTCCTAAGAGTTCACTCCATAGTGAAACAAGAGAATAAATGGAAGAAATATTTTTCAAAATAGCTTCATATGGGACTTCTGGTACGTTGGTTTATGAGAAGTATAAACAAAGCCAGGAACTATAAGCCTTTTACAATTAATCAATGCCTACCCATCGTTAAGTATTTGCAACAAGTGAAAGCAACATGAGGTCCATTTCAAATTTTCAAAGAAAAATTTAAAGAGGTGGAGCGGAAATCACCGAAATCCTTAATTTAGTTTCCACAACTCCGAATATTCCTGTGCACAGAAATGTTTAAATAATAGAGAATTAGAGTTAGGTATATACAATCGTTGTGCCTCATGCAAAAAAACAAGAGTAAAACTTACTTCTCAAAACAATACGAGAGTAATTTTTGATTATTTTTACCTCTGAATAAAATACAGGTGTAAAAATTACTCTCGATTATGAACAGCTTCGATAAAGCCAAACCATTTAACAATCTGCCTCTACTCCCACCAACAGCAGATCTAGAAACTAAAGAAATTCTTACAAAAACAATCAAAGCCAGTAGGGCTTTAGCTCAATTAAATGGCGCAATAAGAAACCTACCTAATCCTAGTTTATTTCTAGACACTCTTCATTTGCAGGAAGCAAAAGCTAGTTCTGAAATTGAGAATATCGTAACAACAAATGACGACTTGTATCAAGCCGTTGTGGCAGATAAAAAATTCGACAACCCAGCTACAAAGGAAGTAATTAGTTACAAAGAAGCTATTTGGTTAGGTTTTAAAAGACTTGAGGAAAAACCTTTTATCACAACAAACCTTTGTATCGAAATTGTTCAATGTATCAAACAAAATACAGCTGGAATAAGAACAACTCCTGGAACGACTCTCTCTAATTCAAAAGGCGATATTATCTACACACCACCATCAGGTGAAGAGGTAATTCGAGAAAAAATGGCAAATCTTGAAGCTTTCATCAATGAAAATCATACGTTAGACCCACTAATTAAAATGGCCATTTCACATTACCAATTTGAAGCCATACACCCTTTTTCGGACGGTAATGGAAGAACAGGTCGTATTCTTCTTTTACTTCAGCTAAAACTAGAGCAACTACTTGACATCCCTGCCCTTTTCTTAAGTGAGTACATCATAGAGAATAAAGACAAATACTACAAAGGTTTAAAGGCGATAACCGAGAAAAATAATTGGTCGAATTTTATTCTATACATGCTGGATATGGTAGAAAAAACTGCTATAAAAGGGTTAAATAGATTAGAATCCATAATTCAACTTATGGAAATAACAGGACTAGAAATAAAAGAAAAGCTTCCTAAAGTTTACTCCAAAGATTTAGTTGAAGTCATTTTCAAACTGCCTTATACTAAAAGACAAAACCTAATTGATATGGACCTAGGAACACCAAAAACAGTCGGAAACTATCTAATGGCCTTAGAAGAAGAAGGATTTCTAACATCCATAAGAGTCGGTAAAGAAAAATTATATCTGAATAAGAAATTAATGAACATACTTGAAAATTAAAAAGCACGAAGGCACAACATCGCCTATAGCTAATGCTAGCTTTGAAACTAAAAAATGATATTTTGTACTTTCAACAACCATCCTGCTGGCGAGGACGGAACGTTTTCAAAATGCCGCACTAGCCATAGCCAGGAACGCCGTTGTACACCTTTCAAAATGAAGAAAGCTATATTATTATATTTTTTATTTCAATATAGCCTTGTTGATGCTCAAACATCCATTCCAGGTAATTAAAAAGATAATTTCGGGTATCAGATAGAGCTTTTCAGTGATTCAACTTTTGAGTTCAAATATCAATTTGATTTGCCATCAGGATGGTCAATTGATGACTGGAAGATGAAAGGTGATACAATCATTCTTACTCCAACCCTGGTAATGGACACATTGATAAGAAAGGGTGAGCCTGATTCACTAGTGCGTTCGTTAAATAAGACAACCGAGCGAGTATCAGATGAACAGTTTGCAATAGACAATATTACTAGTGGAGGACAATTACCGCCTGATTACGTACCAAAGAAACTGTTCTTCAAAAAGGAAAGACTATATGAGTTTAATGCGAATGGTAAACTCAAAAAGAAAAAAGAAAGGGGACTTTTCGCCAAAAAGAAATTTGTGCCTTGGTACAAAAATATTGATTAAAACGGTATACAACATCAGCTAGCCCCAACCGAGCGGAAATGAGAGCTTGAAAGTTTATTGCTCCAAATTCTGAATATGCTAATTTGGAAGAAAAACACTTCTAAGGCCCGGTATGATGGCTACCCTTTGGCGCTAAATAAATGAAAGTCCATCATGAGCTAAATTGTATTGAAACACAGTTTAGTCATTGCAGTCCCTTCTCCCCCTTGTCGCAAACTCTCCTTTTTTTGACGGATTTTAGCCCAGCTTTTTGTCCGTGAAGTGGGTATATTTGAGTATTAACTTATAATCCAAATCCAATGGCACTGATTAATCCCTATATTAACTTTAATGGAAACTGCGAAGAAGCATTTCATTTTTACCAATCGGTCTTTGGTGGCGAATTCGCCATGATTATGCGATTTAAAGATATGCCAGGCCCTGAGCCTGTTTCAGAAAAGGAAGCCGATAAAATCATGCACATTGCCCTGCCCATCGGTGGAAATATCCTGATGGGAAATGATGTTCCCGAATCTATGGGTCCCGTAAATGAAGAAGAACACCGATCCAAAATCTCCATCAGTGCCGCAAGCAAAGAGGAAGCGGATCATTTATTTAATGGTTTATCTGCTGGAGGAACCGTCGAAGTTCCTATAGCCGACAGCCCCTGGGGCTCTTACTTTGGCATGTTTCGGGATAAATATGGAATTGAATGGATGGTGGATTATGATCCTAAATTCCAAGGAAAGGCTTAATAGGGAATTCTTGTTTTTTTGTGATTCAGAATTTGTAATCATGAGATAGATAGGAGGTACAGGCTGCCCCGGTTTTTTGTGGGGAACACTATGCTAATCCCCATATTGAAGAATTTACTTTTTTCCGAGACTGGTTCTTGGGTTCGCTAATACTATATAAAGTCTACCCTGCTATTCATTAGGACTCTGATTGTATTGGAATTACCTGGACAAGAGCGTTTAATCATAAAAAAATCTTAATTTTTAGGAGAAAACAGCGCTACTAAACTTTTTTTCCATGCTGGACCTCTATGGATTTCTAAAATCGAGCAATCACTATAAGAAAATTCAGATCCATGACCTGCTATTTATTGAATACAAATGCTTGGTCAATGAGGTCAAAGCGGGGATTTGGTCGGATGCAAATTACTTTGTCTTTGTCACCTCCGGTAAAAAAATGTGGCGGAGCATTTACAAGGATTATGTAGTGGAAGCAGGAGATTCCCTGTTTGTAAAAAAGGGAGCCAACCTGGTCCATCAGTTTTTTGATGAGGATTACTGTGCCCTGATGGTATTCATTCCCGATGATTTTATCAAACAGTTTATCCAACGCTTTTCTACCATCGCTGGAATGAACAAGCTTCAACAACAGGATGATACCGATGCGGTCATACGAATCCAATTGGATGCCTATTTGGAAGCGTATATCCAATCCCTTGCCGCTTTCCTGAGTTCTCCAAGCTATCCTGATAAGAACCTGTTGCACCTGAAGTTCGAGGAGTTATTGTTGAATATTTTCACCAATCCCATCCATCGGACTTTAGCCCAATACCTGCTTTCCATCAACCGGGAACAAAGTGCCCAGTTACAACAAATCATGGAACAGAACTTTGCCTACTGCCTGAACCTGGAACAATATGCCGACCTCTGCAGCATGAGTTTAAGTTCTTTTAAAAGAAACTTTCAGGAAATCTACCATACCTCTCCAGGCAAATGGCTGGCCAACAAACGATTGGATTTGGCTGCCCATTTATTGAAAACCACGGACAAACCCGCCAACCTCATCGGTTTTGAATCAGGCTTTGAAGAAGCATCCAGTTTCAACCGGTCTTTTAAATCAAAATTCAATATGACTCCCATCCAATACAGGGAGAGATCGTAGGGAGTCCCTCCTTCTACTCTATTCGATTTCAAGAGGTTAGATTGAACCGAATTGTCAATCTTCTGAACTTTTCTGCCTATCCAGGGGGTCTCTATCCGCTCTACATTTGCATAGTTACATTTTTAAAACCTAATCAAGAGAACAATGGAAACTTTAGCAAAAACAGTAAACGGATTTGATCAGGAAGCAATTGCAGGTGTAGTAGCAGCATTACAGAACAACCCTGAAATCGGAAATTTTGAACTTCGTGCCACCAACCAATGGATTGATGGAGCGCATAACAGAAGTTATGTACAGGATTTTTATGGAGCAGGTCAAGAAGACACCAGCCGTACGGTTCCTTTTATCTATGACAATGATGAACCTCCTGTCCTGTTGGGAACCAACAAAGGCGCCAATCCAGGAGAGGTGTTGCTGCATGGGTTGCTGGGTTGTATGACTACTGCCATGGTTTTACTGGCAGCGGCCAGAGGCATCAAAATCGGAGCGGTTTCTTCCCGGGTGGAAGGAGATATTGACATCAAAGGATTTCTGGGTATGGCACCACACGGGGTCAAAGGCTTTCAGCAAATCCGTGTGACCTTTGATATTGAGGGTGTGGATGAGGCCCAAAAGCAAGAACTGCTGACCCTGGCAAAGCAATCTCCTCTCTACAACTCCCTGATTCATCCCATGGATGTTCAGGTAGCATTAAAAGAGTAATATGGATGTAGAGATAGTGTGGCCCAAAGTGTTAGAAAAGGATTACGAGAAATTGTAATCCTTTTTTTGTGAGTTTTTTAGGTATTGATTGATGGAATTAAGCTTGGAGAAATTGGTTTTTATCCGGCATTACGAGGAGGAAAAGGTACGACGACGCAGCAATCCTGAAAATGAAGCACTTAAGCTTTTAAACGAAACTGCTTTTCCCGATCCTCGGGATCGCAGTGAGGGTACGCGAACAATTCTTTTCCAAAAGAGACAAGTTTATTAAAAACCGAATAGTTTAAGGGAGAGCCTCTAAAGTCTAATTTGCTTTCGGATTAATCTTCACCTGAAATCTGAAGCGATATGAAGGTTGTTTAAAAAAAATTGATTTAGTATTTTGATTATCAATAGTTTAAACTCCTACACCCACTTCTTAACATTCCTATTGAAATAGGATGTTAACTATTCAATTGGTTTGGGCGTCTAGAATCAACCTTATGGTATTTTCAAAATCCCTTCCTTTTTGGCCAGTCCTAGCAATTCTTTTTTTAAGCATTTCCTTTCATAGCCATGGGCAACTCACAGACAGTATTCCTGCCCTAATTAAAACCCAGTTGACAGAGAGTTATCAGGATTTTTATACAGGAAACACCCAAACCTATGCTCAAAAGTTTTCCGAACAAGGGGTTTATTATGAATTCGGGAATCGCATCGAGGGGCAAGAAAACATTCTTAAGAACATGGGCTCTTACAAAATCCCAACTACAACTTTTCAAATAGATTACAATGTATTGGAACAGGTAGACAATAATTATCTGGTTTCCTATATACTTACAGAGGAAGGGGGACCATCCTTTCTCATCACAGAAATTTGGAAGACAGAAGGGGAAGATTTAAAAATTTTATATGCCAGTATTATAGACGCGCCTAATCCAGGACGAGGAAGCCAAATGACAGCCAACCTTCCTTTATTTGTAGCTACATCTATAGGATTAGGAATCTTTTTATTTCTATTTCTACTGATTCTGAAAAATGCATTCTCCCACAGAAAAAAAAATGAATGATGGCTAATTCAATAGGCAAAAACCTACTCTTTTCCATAAAACGCCATCCTGAAAGGCAATTTTTTACCCTTACCTCCTTCTGGTTTGTGGGGATGGTTTTGTTGGGATTTGGCAGAACCTTTTATTTTAAAAATTATACTCCCCCATTAGCCCCTTACCTTCAACTTCACGGCCTTATCTTTTCTTCTTGGATTTTGCTTTATTGTTTTCAAAACGTAATGATAGCATCCCTCCAAATCAGAAAACATAAACTTGCAGGGTTCTTCGGTATTGTATTAATATCAGCAGTATTTGTCTCTAGCTATTACACCATCCTTTATAAAACCTATACAGGCAACAAATCTTTGTTAGAGGCCCTTTTTAATCTATCGCAAATTGCTTTGGGAGTAGGGACCGTTTTTCTTTCCATTCTTTTGAGAAGAAATACCTATTATCACAAACGGTTGATGCTGGCATCTCTGGTTTTTCTAACCTTGGCAGCCGTCCAACGTGCCTCTGGAAATCTGGGGTTTGGTCCAAACGGTCCATTAGTTGATGCCTTGTATTTAATGCCATTGATTGCATTGGTTCTTTTTGAACTGGCATATTACGGCAGGTTAAAATTTGCGAGCCTTTTGTTATTCCTGTTTGCTTTTACTTATTCAAAGCTCAGAATCTATAGACTATTGGATAATGATTTTGGCCAAGAGATCGTAAATTTTCTAATCGACTTATTTGTTATAAAGTGAATTTCGCACTTCAGGATTCGTAATCCTGAAGTAGGTAGAGAGGATCTACATCCTGATCCATCCAGTTTTAGAGGTTCTTCACCTTGATTTTTAAAACTATGGAGTTAATTTGTGGGGAATTACATTGTCTGACTGAATATTCTGCTTTTCAACTATCATTTTTTGATTCGATCTGCTAGATCTTAAGTCCAAAAATCACCTCTCATGACCAAGTCTCGATCCAAAAACTTACTACGAATCTTCTTGTTGGTAGGCACGGTAATCTCCTTGTTCTATGTGCCTTGGACCTGGTTATTTGCCTGGATGGCTCCCCTTTCAGTCAGTGTTCAGGAAGAAGTGAACCAAGGATTGGAACTAGGGTTTGAAGGAATCATCGTCTATGTGAACCAAGCGGGAAAGGAACCCCAATTCTATGCGGCCGGATGGCATGATCGAGACCAAAAAATACCGGCCTATCCTCAAGCCTTGTTCAAGATCGCCAGTATCAGTAAACTGTACGATGCGGTTGCCATTGCCAAATTGGTCCATGCCCAACGCCTGTCTTTGGATCAATCTCTTGCGGAATATTTTCCGGAGTATGCGGACCGGATTGAGCATGCGGATCAAATCACCTTGCGTATGCTGGTCCAACATCGAAGTGGCATCCCCAACTACACCAACCATCCCGGATTTTGGGAGAATCCCCCTGACAGTTTTGAAGAAACCATGGATTTGATTTTGGACTTGCCTGCGGGTTTTGCCCCAGGAGAAGGTTATGAGTATTCCAACACGAATTATTTGTTGATTTCCAGAATCATTAAAAATGAGCTGGGCTATCCCAAATTCCAATTTATTCAGGAAGAAGTGCTCTCTCCTCTTGGGCTGAAACATACCTATGGCTCCTTCCATGAGGCAAAGCTGGAGGACTTGATGAGTGGGTATTATGAGGGCATCGAAGAGGATATCAAAACCGCAGAATATGGTTCCATGGTATCCTCTGCGGAGGATGTGGGGATTTTTCTGCGGGCCTTAAATGACGGCTCTCTGTTTAAAAAGGGGGAAAAGGAAATATATTCTTCCATCTATGTCTACGATCATACGGGACTGATTCCGGGTTACCAAAGTATTGCAAAATACCACCAAGACCTGGATGCAGTGGTGATTCAATTTACCAATACCACCAATTTCGAGGGAATGCACTGGAACCTCTCGGAATTGATTTACAGTCGGATCCTCAAAATTATTAGGAGGGAGAAGGGCGAATAAATCCTATCCACCATTCTCTTTCTTCTGTTTTTAAGGGAAATACCTCATCCAGTCCCCTTTCTTATTTCTTGAACTGAAATGCATCCAATACTTCTCCTCCTTTTCCAACTACTTCCATATTCAAGGAATGCTGATCGAGTTCCAAAATCCCATAATGATGCTTTTTGATCAGCTGATCCATTACCGGCGCTGGAGAATTTTCGCCTTCAGGCTCCAAGCCTCCACCTGCTCCTCCTACAATGAGGAACTGAACGGAATGTCCTGAGAACTCCTTGCTCAGGCGTTCATAGTCATGGGTATGTCCCGCAATGACCAAATCTACCTTGCCTTGATGGAAATAGGTGTCCAACAAATCCAAAATCGCTGCTTCCCCCTGATACCCCGGCCAACCTTGGGAATAGGGAGGCTGATGCAACACGATGATTTTCCAGGGAGCTGCATTCCATGCTTCGGAATCCATGGTTGCCTCCAACCATTCCCGTTGATCGGTACCTTCAGGAATGGAAACAGGGAAATTAACGTTAGGATCCAAACTGAGTATCGCCGCAGGTCCTATTTGGGACATTCCATAGCTGGGTACACCGGATTGTTGAATGTATTGCTGCAGGAGCCTGGGTTCCAGATCCTCGTAAAACCCATCGTAATCGTGATTTCCAGGTACCAGCAATTGGGCAGTCTTCATCCAACTCAGCTTTTGCAGGAACCTGGGAAAGGCCCAAGGTTCAGATCCATTGTTGACCAAATCTCCCGCACCTATGCTCAAATCCGGCTCATGTGATTCAATGCCCTGAGCGATCTCTTGGAAGGTATCCCAACCGCCTTGGGAATCTGCCCAAATGGCCAATTTCACTGAATCATCGGCTTTGGGTTTTTGAAACTCATAGGGTCCGAACAATGAATTCCCTTGGGAGATCATAAAACGGACCAGCTCTTTCCCCTCCAAATCATAGGTATAAACTCCTTCATAGGACTGGATCAATTCCTTTCTTCCATCTTCAAAAATCAAGCTTGCTCCTCTGGCCTCCTCCGAAACCCAGCGGATAAAATATCCTCCACCTGGGTTGCTTAACAATACCGGTTCCGTGAGTAAGATGGGATAATCCACCAACAGGTCCTGCTGTACGTTGGAATCCAATTTCTGTAATAGCTGATCATCCACTATAGATTGGATCTTTGCCTGAAAGAGCAAGGAATCAAGAAGTTCTTTTTGACGGGATTCCCAGGTAGAAAAATCTGACTCACTGATCCAATAGACCTTTCTCAATCCACCTGACATGGCATTGTTCACACTTCGGACGATCACTTCCGCATGTGGAATTTCCTTCACTTGAAACAACTCCAACTTTTCTTCTCTGGGAATTCTTTCCCCATTGATCCAAAGTTGGGCCCCATCATCTGAGTCAATTAGTAGATAGCCTTTTCCCAAATCAACTTGGGTTCGGTACCATAGGGAATGATTGGGAAGATTCACCCGGTGAGGTAATTGCAGCGGCTCTCCCTTTTCAAATTCCGGTAAACTTCGATCAATCCCGGGCAATGAATCTGCGCCTAAAAACTCCCAGCCCTCTGTGATCAGGTGAAGTCCTTCGCTTGGGTACTGCTGTTCAAAAAGAGCTTTTACCAAATCTTCCTTTGCAAAAAATGCCTCTCCATAGGTGGGAGAAGCATTTTTGATGGATGGATTGGTACAGGTGGTGAATAATAGCATCACTCCGACTAGGGCAATCAATATTCTCATTTGATCATTTCTTCAATAGCTGGCGCTGCTTTTTCATCAGGGTATTCCAATCCCAATAATTTGAATACGGTTCTGGCTACCATGGCTGAATGCCACTGTCCATTGGTTTTCATTTCCCCAGTGGCAGGGGTATCCGGACCGATGGCTGCCAGCCAAATCTGGCCTGCTTCCGGGATTTGGGTGCCATGGCCTCTCCAACTGGTTTTGGTGATCCCTCTCCCATGATCCACGCCAATGATCATCGTTGTCTTATCCTTGTATTGTGGATCCGATTGGATAAAATCCCAGATCTCCTTGATGTAGGCATCGGTTTGTTTGGCGGACCAGATATATTGGTCGTAGTGATTGCCATGCGCCCAATCATCTGTTTCTCCGTATGATATATACAGCACTTTTGGCTTTTTGGTCTTTAAAGCGGACATCGCGTAGCTATGGGTAAAAGGATCCAATCTCACTCCTCCCCAAGGACCTCGGATTTCACTTTGCAGTTTGTTTGTCAGAATTTCTTCCGGGGTCAGATCATCTCCTTCTGCCACATCAAATCCAGCATTGACAGGAACACCGCTTCGCTCCTCATTGACGATGTACGGAAACACATCCCAGGATCCAAAAGCCATTACCTTTCCTTTGTACTCAGGTAATTGATTCAGATATTCCAACAAGGTGACATTGGGGTTGTTGATTTTATCATTGCTGTTGATTCGCTCATCATCTGCGAAACCACTTAAAAACTCATTGTAGCCCGGATAGGAAAACCACATGTGATTGCTGTTGTCTACCTTATTACCATAAGCCCGGTTGCCATAAATCTGCCCTTCTTTGCTTAAGGTATTCCAAAAAAACGGCAGCAGCATTTCCCTTCTTTTCAATGGGTCCCTATCCCAAAAATCTTTCAGTAAAGAACCAGGAGATTCAATCATTCCCGTATCATCTACCAGTAATGAATCTGCTCCTTTAAATACTTCCTGCCATCTCATTCCGTCCAGGGTAATCAATACCACATGTTCAGTTTTGTAATCCTGGGCCATTCCTTCCAAAGAAAGTGCCAGCAGCATCACACAGCAGGTGAAGGTTATTTTGAGGTTTTTCATGAATTTGCGTGTTGTATGTTGTGAAAAAATCCGCCAAGCCGAATGGCTTGACGGATGAAGTATTCGTTTAGAAGTTACCAATTAATCAACATCCCACCATACACGAGTGGTGATGGCATCTGGACCTTGTCTTTGAATTGCCGCTTCATAGTTGTCACCATTCAAGGCCTGAATGCTGGAAGGATACATAAACCTCACCGGAACGGTATTGATGTAGGCCGCAGGTCCTGGCTCAATTTTAGGATAATCTGTTCTTCTCCAGTCATACCAAGCTTCCAATCCAGTGAAGAACAGGGAAAGCCATTTCTGTGTCCCGATTTTACTTAATTTCTCTTCCGTGGAACCCGTGTAGGCCACCTTAGGCTGAGTCAAATACGCTTCATCGAATACCAATAGATCCGCAATCTCAGGTAGATTCACGATTCTGTATCTGGATTCATAGTAGTTGAATGCAGCTTTCACGCCATTGTTGTAATACGTTGCGGCATCCCCTGTGATATATCCTTTTTCGCTGGCTTCTGCCAAGATAAACTGCAGTTCTGCATAGCTCATCAAAATTGCCTGCGCTCCGATCGGATTTGCCAGGGAAGTACAGGCAGAACAAGACCATAACAAACCTACTCTGGAGATGAAGTTGGAGCCCCCTTTGGCAGGATCGCCTGATGGGCTATACGCCAAAGCTTCTTCATCCGCCAATCCGTTAGGCACTCCTTGATAGTCGTCCACCTCTCCGATAATTCCTGCACCGGAATCATTGGTTGGTTGCGCATAGGCATACAATCTTGGATCGTTCAACTCTTTCAATACGGATTCCATATTCTCACTCAATCGATACTCATCAAAGGAACCTGATCTAGTCGTGTACAGGCCATGTTGATTGGGCACGTCCTGCAAATACTGAAGTGCTGCCTGATCTTCAAAGCTGGTGAAAACAGGGTATTTGGTAGGATCCGAAAGAATGGTCTGCATGGCTGCAGATGGATCGATTCGATCTGAAAGTCTCATCAGGATTCTCAAACGAAGTGAATTCGCGAACTTCTTCCAGCTCATCACATCTCCTTCAAACAGGATATCTCCCTCTATCACTTCGTTGGTGGACCCCAACAACTCATTGGCCTCCTCTAATTCAGAAAGGATGTTGCTGTAGATTTGCTCTTGGGAGTCAAACACCGGATAGTTGATGCTTTCCTTTGCTTTGGTCGCTTCGGAGTAAGGTAGATCTCCATAGGCATCGGTCATAAAGGAGAACATGTGAGCCCTCATGATTTTCGCCACTGCCACGTAGTTGTTTTGATTTGCTTCCGTGGAAATGGAGATCATGTTGTTGATGTCCCTTAGCGAGTTATAAAAGGTGCTATACGGGTTGCCCTCAGGCCCCCAATTGTACCGGTCTTCATTGGTAAACTGGATTTTTGCAGTGTATTGCATGACCACATTGCCATAACCCCAGGCCTTACCGGAAATCTCATTGGTAGAGTTTCTAATAATGGTAGGCAGCAATAAGCTGGAGGAAACCGTCTCTGGACTGTTAGGATTCATGTTGATCTCTTCGAAATCTTTGTCACAGCTAGTCAGCGCCAATGCGAAAGCCAAACCTAATCCTGCTATATAGTTACTATTAAATTTCATAATTGTCTGTCTTTGAATTTAGATTCGTTCAGTGGAATTAGAATTTCACATTCAAGTTAAAGCCGATGCTTCTGGTAGAAGGGAAGGCCATGTTTTCAACACCAGGCTGTAGCGTACCACCAGACATGGAAAGTGTTTCCGGATCGAAATGTGGATTCTCCGTCCAAAGGGCCAGGTTTCTGCCTACCAAGGAGATTTTCACATCCTGGATTGGCATTTTACCCAATACAGATCTTGGAATCGTGTATCCGATGGTCACTTCTCTCAACTTCAAGAATGTCGCATCGTACTTGGCAGCCTCTACGTTATTTCGCTCGTAGTACCTGTTGTGCCAGTTACGAGAAGTCGTTTTGAAGGTATTAGGGCTATAAGACCCATCTGCATTCTGAACTACTCCAGGGCTGATGATTCCGTTACCTTCCACTTCTAAATCGTATCCATTTTCACGACCATACAGTGTTTCTTCCAATTGACCGGAAGTACTTCCGATGGTTTTTGTTCTGGACACGACAATTCCCCCATATCTGAAATCGAATAGGAAACCTAAACTGATCCCTTTATAGTTGAAATTGTTCTGTAGCCCCAACATCCAGTCAGGATTGTAATTTCCCTGAAGCTTCAATTCCGGATCACGAAGTGGGGTTCCAGTGGAATTATGGACAATCTGGCCATAGTACTCAGAGTTTTCATCTTCCACTCTTTCAAAACCTACCCCGTAGATATTTCCCATTCTTTCACCCACTCTGGCCTGGATGACCGCACCATTTCTGTCTGTAAGGGTATAGGCATCCAGCCCTTCCGTCAATTCCAATACTTTACCTCTGGTTCGAGTGAAGTTGGCTACAATGCTCCAGTTCAATCCTCTTTCAGAGTTCAGGATGTTGGCATTGACTACTGCTTCAATCCCCTTGTTTTGGATCTCACCGGCATTGATGATTCTGGAAGCATAGCCTGTTGAAATATCCAATTCAATTGGAATAATCTGGTTTCTGGTTCTGTTGTCGAAATAGGTGAAGTCCAAGCCTACTCTACCTTTCAGGAATCTAATATCTGCTCCTACTTCAAAGGCACCGGTTCTTTCCGGTTTCAGTTCTGCATTGGAAAGTCTGTTGGACTCTGATTTCGCCTGAACAGATCCCCAAGCGGTTTGTGAGCCGTATACATTGGATAGACTATATGGGTCGGTATCATTCCCCACTTCCGCATAGGCTGCTCTCAATTTCAAGAACGAAATTGCTTCTGGCATGGTGACCATGTCTGAAATCACTGCACTTAAGGTCGCGGATGGATAGAAGTAACTGTTGTTATCTGCCGGCAAGGTACTGGACCAGTCATTTCTACCGGTTATATCCAGGAACAATACATTTTTGAAACCAATTTGACCGAATCCATACAAGGAGTTGATTCTCTTTTCAGAAGTGTACTGGTTCACCTGAAGGTTTACCGCCGTGTTGGTGAAGTTGTAGATTCCAGGAATCAACAACTGAGGAGCCACAGTTTGTACGTATCTGTTTTCCTGACGCATGGAGTTACCTCCCAAAGCAATGCTGTAAGACCAAACTGGCTTGGTATGCTCTGTATAGGTCAACAAGAAATCGGAGTTTTGCTCAGAGAAGAAAACATCATCTTCCCTATAATTTCCTTTTGGAAAACGCTGTGTACTGAAGGCTCTTTTACGATCTCTCAATTCATTGTAGGTATCCAAACCTGTTCTCAACATTAAGTTGAGTTTATCAGTGAATTTGTAATTCACAGAGATGTTTCCATAGATCCTATCCTTTGACTGACCGTTGGTATTTTCATACACATTGAAATATGGGTTGTCATGATAGTTGTAGTTGTAATTAAACTGCTGCTGACCTTCCAGTCCAGGCATCCAGTAATCTCTTAGGTTTCTGGTGTTGAGTTGACGACCATACCAGATCCACAGATACATCAGGTTTTCAGTACCATAACTGATGCTGGGACGGTTGCCGCTGTTTGTTCTTTGGTAGTTCACTACCGAATTCACCGTAAGTTTCTCGGTGATATTCATTCCCCCGTTCAAGGCAATGGTATTTCTTTTCAAATCGGTATTCGGCACGATCCCTTTTTGGTCGAGATTGGTCCAGGAAAGCCGGATGTTTGATTTTTCATTTGCCGCAGCCAAGGAAACATTATTGGAAAGCGTCACTCCCGTTTCAAAAAAGTCCTTGATGTTGTTGGGATTGGATACCCAAGGGGTTGGAGTAATGGTACTTCCCGGAGGGGCATTCAAATCACCTCCTCTAAAGCCTTCTACAGATCTTGGAGAGTCAAACTGAGGAATCATCAAACCCGCATCCAATTCAGGACCCCAGCTTTCATCTACCCCATCCGCAATACCGGAACCCGCGCCATCTACAAATTCAAACTGCCCATTGTTCCCCTGTCCATATTTGTTTTGCCAATTTGGCAATACCAAAGGATTGTCAAAAGTGGTATTGGAGTTGATGGTCACCCCAAGCCCTTTCTTGGATTTTCCTGTTTTTGTGGTGATCAAGATGGCACCATTTGCTGCTCTGGAACCATAAAGGGCCGCTGCAGCAGGTCCTTTCAATACGGTCATGGAAGCAATATCATCCGGGTTGATTTCACCCGCAGCATTCCCGTAATCGACTTCCTGGTTACCGGAACCGGAAGAACCAATGATATTATTGGAAATCGGCACCCCGTCTACTACAAAAAGTGGTTGGTTGGCGTTGATATTCAAAGAGGATTCTCCCCGAATGGTCACCCTGGAAGATCCACCGATTCCGGAAGAACCATTGGTGATTTGCACGCCTGCCACTCTACCACTTAACGAATTGATCACATTGGTTTCTCTTGCCTCCGTAAACTTATCTCCGTCCACAGCCTGAACCGAGTAGCCCAGTGCTTTGGTTTCTCTTTCCACTCCAAGAGCGGTCACCACTACCTCGCTCAACGCAACACCTTCACTCAATGTCACATTGATTACGGTGGAATTCCCCACAGTTTCCTCCACTGTTTCAAAACCTACAAATGAGTAAACCAAGATTTCTCCTGAATTAGCCATAATTGAATAAGAACCGTCAATATCGGTTACCGTTCCGCGTGTCGTTCCCTTCACCAGCACGGAAGCTCCCGGCAAAGGCTCGTTTTTCTCGTCAATTACCTTCCCTGTGACCCTGGATTCCTGGGCAAAGGTGAGGCTCAGTGTGAAAAACAGCATTGCTGTCATCACTCCATACCAAATGCTTTTCTTAGCAATCATTTTAAAGTAGAGTTTTTAATTAGTGAGTTTTTATTGGTTAAAAATTTTACCAAAGCTAAACCTCCAATAAAAAAATGAGGTTAAAAGTGCTTTATCAAAAAGTTAATTAATTTATTGTTAAAATCACAAATTATTGTTCCAGTATTTTATAAATCAACAAAATAACAAGGATTATGTTGGTTAATATGAGATTCAATATGTAGTAATTGTTACTGATTTGTTATTAAAAAATATATAAATGCTAAACTTTTGATTGCATAAAAAAAGCCTCCCAACAGGAGGCTTCAAGTATTTATTTCCAGAGTTATCAGAGCATATTAAAAGCTCCTTTGACCAAAATTTTTGAATTTTCGTTCAGCTGTTGATTGGGATATATTTCCACCAATTGATCGTTTTGTCTTCCCAGTTGAACTTCTACTTTAGTAAGGACAAAGCCCTGGTCATTGGTCCCACTTTGAACCAATACGAAATTCTTCCCTTCTGATTCTACTACAGCGGCTACAGGTAAGGACCATCCTTCCTGAGGTGCTAACTGGACCCTGGCTTCCAAGTACATCCCTGGAACCAGCCGTTTCTCCTGACTCTCATCTACTAAATGTGCATGAACAGGAACAAAGCGTTGCTCGCTGATCGATTTTCCTACCACATACACTTTTGCTTCGAATTCATTCCCGGGTGAGTCTGGCAATGTGAAAATCACTCCTTGTCCTTCCGCTACATGAACCGCATCTTTTTCGAAAATATTCAGCTCAATATGCATGTGCTCTGTACTGATCAGTGTGGCAGCTTTGGAAGCAGAAGGCAAAAACGCCCCAGGTACCGTGAATACGCTTTCCACAAATCCGGCAATGGGGGAAATAATCGGAACTTTTGCCTGAATGGTAGCTGGAGTAAGCTGATCCGTATTGACATGGATCATTGCCAGTTGCTTCTTCAGACTTTCTGATCTAGCCAAAGTACTTTGGTAATCTGACTCTGCTTTTAAATATCCTTTTTGGGAAGCTATTTTCTCTCCATAAAGGGTTTTTTGTCTTTCAAACTCCTGCTTCAGGTAATTCAGCTGACTGGTTGCCTCCAAATAGTCCTGCTGCAATTTCACAAACTCCGGACTTTCTAAGTAAAATAACACTTCTCCTTTACGAACCTCTTGGCCTTCCATCAGTTTGAGACCGGAAACATATCCTCCAAAAAAGGGCGTGATATCCTGCATTCCCTCCACAGGGATTTTCACCTGACCCTGGACTTTCAGTTCCTCAGAAAATGTTTTTAAGACCATGTTCCCCCACTCCATATTCATGGCATCGTATTGTGCCTGAGTCAAAGAAACCTGATCCGAATTACCTCCAACAGACTGGATTTCCACGCCACTGGAGGCGTCTTCCGTTTTAGAGCTGCATTGAAACAATGCTCCTACAGAACACGCGATGATAAGACTTTTATAAATAGTTGATTTTATAGCTTCCATCAGTTGATGAGATAGTTTAATTCTAACACATTGATTTGGTAATTGTATCTGCTTTCTAGGTATTGCAGCGTGATATTCATGGAGTTCTCCATCAGTTGAACAAATTGGAGAAAGTCTATCTCTCCTTCCTGAAAGGATCGGTTCGCCTGTTCCATCAATTGGGTAGCCAACTGCTCCCCCTCTTCCTGATAATATCGGATGACTTCCAAATTCTGGTCTACCTTATATTGAGTTTGGTTATACCGGGAACTCAGTTTTTTCTCATAGTTCAGGGCTTCGAGCTCCATCATTTCCTTACGGAACTTACTGGCTCTCACCTGGGACTTCTGTGCACCAAAAAATAAAGGGACGCTGATCCCTCCCATGTAGGAAGGATAGATTTTTGAACCTGAATACACGTTGGTTCCTCGGGCATATTCCAAGGTGAGATCCGGAAGCAACTTCCTTTTCTCCACCTGCACCTGATGATCGGCTTGCATCAATGCACTTTGGTAATAATTGACTCCGGGATGCGACTCCACATCCAATTCGGCCATTTCCAGTTGAATCCCTGAACTCACTACCTTCAGGTCTCCCTCCCAGTTCAACAAAATCTTTAACCCTTCCAAAGCAACCTGAAAATTCTGTCCGGCTTCTGTGAGCTTCAACCCGATCTCACGCTGCTTTCCTGAGGCGGTTAATTTCTCCAGGTAATTGGTTTCACCCAATTCAAACCGTCTATCTGCCGCATTCGCAAATACCCGATACAGACTATCCAACTTTGCATAATGATTCTTCACCTCATCCCAGTGAACTGCCGTAACATAGGCTTTGCTGACTTCCCCACGTAGGCTCCGCTGCTGAATGGCCAATTGATTTTCCTGCATGGCTACCTGATCCTCTAGCACGTTTTTCTGGGCTGTATACAGGGAAGGGAAGGCAAAACTTTGGAGAAGCCCCCACTTGTTGTTGGCATAGCCATTTTCGGCGATGTCGTTTTCATCCCGAGAATAGAATACCTGCATCTTTGAGATATCCCATCCTGCTCCCGTGTTGACGGTAGCGGCTTCCAGCCCTTTACCGGCTGCTTGTAGGTTGAGGTTTTGCTCCAAGGCCATGTTCACCGCTTCATCCAAGGTCAATGTGAGCTCTTCCTGCTGCTCCTGGGCCATGGTAACGGCACTCAATGAAAGTAAGATCAACAGACTGAGTCCGGCCTTTTTGGCTCCTGAAACAGAAATCTTGACTCCCCCTTTAAATAAAACATACAGAACAGGCAATACCACCAAGGTCAAAACCGTGGCTGAAATCAAACCTCCTATCACTACAGTCGCCAAAGGTCTTTGTACCTCGGCGCCGGCAGAACCTGAAACTGCCATGGGCAAAAATCCCAAAGCCGCTGCGGAGGCTGTCAACAATACGGGTCTCAATCGTTCTTTGGCACCAATCAATACTAATTGTTTGATATCTGTATACTTTGATTCCATGGATTTAAAATGTTCTATTAACACAATCCCGTTCAGGACAGCAATCCCAAACAGGGCTATAAAGCCGACTCCGGCGGAAATACTGAATGGCATATCTCTTACCCATAGCAACAATACTCCACCTATAGCTGAAAGCGGTATCGCTGAATAAATCATCATGGCATCCCTTGTGGAAGAGAAAGCAAAATATAAGAGCACAAAAATCAAGATCAGGGCAATTGGAACTGCTATCAACAAGCGGTTTCTCGCCTGTTGCAGGTTTTCAAACTGACCTCCATAATCTACACGGTAGCCTTCTGGAATTTCTATTTGGGTGCGGATGATTTCCTGAATATCATCCACCACGGACTGCAAATCCCTATTTCTGACATTGACCCCTACCACAATCCTTCTTTGGGTATCATCCCTGGAAATCTTGGCAGGTCCCTTGGTATAGGAAATCGTCGCCAGCTCCCCTAAGGGAACACTTCCCCCTCCGGGCAGTAAGATTGAAGCTTGTTCAATGTTTGAAATATCCTTTCTGAAATCTTTCTCAAAACGAAGTACCAAGTCAAACTGCCGTTCTCCTTCAAACACTTTTCCTGCAGTAGCTCCGGCAAAGCCCATCGTCACGATGTCGTTCAACTCAGAGATATTCAATCCATACTTGGCAATCTTGCTGCGGTTGTACTCAATTTTCATCTGAGGCAAACCATCCACTTTTTCCACGATAATATCCGCGGCGCCTTCCACCCCTTGGATAGCAGCTTCTATTTCGTTTCCGGTTTTAA
This sequence comes from Algoriphagus halophilus, assembly GCF_900129785.1. Classification (NCBI taxonomy): domain Bacteria; kingdom Pseudomonadati; phylum Bacteroidota; class Cytophagia; order Cytophagales; family Cyclobacteriaceae; genus Algoriphagus; species Algoriphagus halophilus. Next base: position 619,829 of record NZ_FSRC01000001.1, on the reverse strand, counting down.
GCAACTGATCCAAATCATCCCCAAATACTTTGATCGCCAAATCAGCCCTTACCCCGGTAATCAGCTCATTAAAACGCATTTCAATGGGCTGGGTAAACTCATAATCCAAGCCTGGAATTACCTCCAAGGCCTCCTTGAACTTATCCGCCAATTCATCTTTGGTTTCTACCGTGGTCCATTCAGATGGAGGATGCAGGGTCACAATGACATCTGTTTCCTCCATTGACATGGGGTCTGTTGGGATCTCAGCTGCTCCGATTCGGGTAACCACCTGATTCACCTCCGGAAATTTCATCAAGATCTTTTCGATCTGGGTCATGGTCTCCACGGTATTGGTCAAAGAGGTACCTGTCTTCAACACAGGCTGGATCACAAAATCCCCCTCATCCAAGGTAGGAACAAATTCAGATCCCATGGACGAGAATAACAATACCGCAGCGATTAGCATGGCAGCGGCAGTGCTCAAAACAATTTTAGTATTGTCCAAGGCCCATTTAATGGTAGGCTCATACACTTTATTGATCTGACGAATCAGAAGTGTGGAGATGTTTTTTGGTCCCGGAGGAGTGGATTTCAAAAACAAAGAAGATACCACTGGCACATAGGTCAATCCAAGGATCATGGCACCGATCAAAGCAAAACTGAATACCTCTGCCATGGGACGGAACATTTTCCCTTCTACTCCGGAAAGTGAGAGAATAGGAATAAATACAATAATGATGATGATCTGACCAAAAATTGCGGAATGCATCATTTTAGATGCCCCGTTAAATGCCACCTGGTCCTTCTGTTTCTGGATTTCCGACTTGCTTAATCCAGCGAAATTCTGGTGTATCTGGGTAAACTTAAAAGCAATAAACTCTACAATGATCACCGCACCATCGATGATGATCCCAAAGTCAATGGCCCCCAGACTCATCAGGTTGGCATCTACCCCAAAGATGTTCATCATGGAAAGTGCGAACAACAAACTCAAGGGAATAATGGAAGCCACCACCAAACCGGAGCGGATATTCCCCAAGAGAAGCACCACCACGAATACCACGATCAAACAACCTTCAATCAGGTTTTTGGAAATGGTAGAGGTTGTTCTACCCACCAATTCAGACCGATCCAAAAACCCGTTAATTTCAATTCCTTCCGGCAAGCTGGGCTGAATTTCTTCCAATCGCTCCTTTACCCTTTCTATGGTTCCTTTTGAATCCGCTCCTTTGAGCATCATCACCTGCCCCAACACTTTTTCTCCTTCTCCATTTCCGGTGATGGCACCAAATCGATTGGCATGTCCAAATCCTACGGTGGCGATGTCCCGAATATAAATTGGGGTACCATCCCTGCTTTCGATGACGATATTTCCAATATCCTCCAGACTTTCCACCAAGCCCTCTCCGCGGATAAAGAAACTCTCATTCGTTTTCTCTATGTATCCTCCACCTGCAATGGAATTGTTTTGTTCCAAAGCTTTAAACACCTCGGACAGGTCAATCTGCATCCCCTTTAATCGCTCCGGGTTGATAGAAACCTCATATTGCTTTAAAAAACCTCCCCAGGTATTCACTTCTACCACACCGGGAATTCCCGATAGCTGTCTTCTAACGATCCAATCCTGAATAGTTCTTAAATCCGTGGTGGTGTATTGATCTTCATAGCCCGGCTTTACATCCACCACGTATTGATAAATCTCTCCCAAACCTGTCGTGATGGGCCCCATGAAAGGCTGCCCAAATCCTTCTGGAATACTTTCTTGAGCGATTTTAATACGCTCGGCAATGAGTTGTCTTGGTAGATAAGTCCCTAAATCATCGTCAAAAACAATGGTCACTACCGAAAGCCCAAACTTGGAAACAGATCTGATTTCCTGCACTCCAGGCAAGTTGGCCATCTCCAATTCCACAGGATACGTCAGGTATTTCTCCACATCCTCCGTTGCCAGGTTTCTGGAAGTGGTAATCACCTGAACCTGGTTATTGGTTACATCCGGAACCGCTCCGATAGGCAATGAACTCAAAGAATAAACCCCAAAAGCAATCCATCCCGCGATGAACAGAAAAACGATGAGCTTATTATTTATGCTCCACTGGATAATTTTGTCTAACATCGAACACGCTAATTGTTAGTCAAAAATCCACAATTAATACTATAGACTTCTTTTTAAAACCTTAAGATTATCTTAAAAATGGGAAAAGGTCAGAAACCGAGACGAAAGGCACTTCCAGACCCCAATTCACTGGAAACACTGATTTCAATACCACTTTCCTGAGCAAGTTTTTTGACAATTGCTAGGCCTAGCCCGGTGCCGGGGATCAATTTTTCCAAAGCTGAGGGGTCTCTATAAAAAGGATCGAAGATCTTTTTGATCGATTCTTCTCCAATGCCATGTCCCTGATCCTTTACAAAAATCAAGGGCTTTCCATTTTCGACCTGTATCTCCAAGTCAATGGGCCCGTCTGAATATTTAATGGCATTTTGGATCAAATTATTCAAAATCATCTGGAGTGACTTTTCACTGACCTGCACAAAAACAGGAATAGACTCCTCGGTATGGAAGCGAACTTCCCGACCAGTTTCTTTTTCAATCTGAACCGCTACTTCTTCAACAAAGGACATAATTTCCACCTCATCTTTCATTGACTCACCACTCCTTTCCACCCTTGCCAAGGCCAACAGCTGATCAATCATGGCGGACATTCGATCGATACTTTCTAAAGCAGTCTGGATTTTCTTCACATACTCTTCCGAAGTTCTTGGCTTTCTGATCAACACCTCCAAGGTCCCACGCATCACTGAAAGCGGGGTCCGTAATTCATGGGAAGCATCTGAAGTAAATTGCTTTTCACGGATCATGGACTGTTCCAACCGGTTGAGCAATTCATTGATGGATCGGGTCAATTGACCTATTTCGTCTTCCTGATCCAATACTGGTACCCGTTCATTGAGATTACTCTGGGTGATCTGATTGGTCTTGGAAATAATCTTTTGAATGGGCTGTATGCTTTTTCCTGCCAGGTACCTCATGGTAAGAAACAGGGAGATCAGGATACCGGGATAGAGAATCAGCAAAATATTTCTCAGGTTATCCAATAACTCCCTGGCATCTTCAAAAGAGGTAGCCAACAGCATATATCCTTCCGGTTTCCCTTCATGCTTCAGGAGCATCTGTTTCTGGCGAACTTCCTGTCCTCCAATGTTGATGGTCCAAGCACCTTCTTTGGAGTTCCAATTGGGATGAAACAGTAAACGGTTGGTCCCAAGATTCGGGGACTTATCCATGGAATTCCCTTCCAGATCGACAATTTCAATGAATATGGGATTCAACTGGATCTCCTGGTGTTCTTTTTCTTGCCATTCATCTTTGTGCATGAACTTGATTTCTCCATTGGCCAAAAAAATCTGCCCCACATGTTTATTGGATTCAATTTCCAGCTCCTGATCGATGGTTTCCACCACCGTGAAATTCACTACCAGGTAGATGATCCCGAAAACAAACATCACCAACAATGCCGTGACCAATGTCAACCTCCGCGCTATTTTCTCTTTATAGGATGATTTCATTTTTCTTTAGCCATATAGCCCACTCCTCTTACAGTCTGTATATAATCTTCATCTTTTTGAAGATCCAGTTTTTTCCGTAATGAGTTGATAAATACATCAATTACTCCGGTGTTGTATTCGAAGTGAATATCCCAGACACTTTCGATGATCCGGGTTCTCCGGCACACTTTGTTTTTGTTCCGCAACAGATATTCCAACAAGGCAAATTCTTTCTGTGTCAATTGTACCTCTTCTCCATTCTTATAGACCTGGTGTCTATCTGTATACAATTCAATTGGACCCAATGTAAATTTCTCATGCTCCCCTTCTTTTGATCTCAGCTGCACCCGTATTCTTTCTAGCAGTTCTTCAAAATGGAAGGGCTTTTTTATGTAATCATTCGCACCGGATTGAAGTCCGAATATGGTCTCATCCACGGTGTCCTTTGCGGTTAGAAATAGAATCGGGGTACTCGGAAATTCTTTTCTAAACTGTCGGGTAATTTCAATTCCGCTGAATCCAGGAAGCATCCAATCCAGTAAAAGCAAATCATAATTTCCGGATAATGCCATCTCCAGCCCCACCTTCCCATTATCAGCCACATCCACCGCAAAGGCCTCTTCCTCTAATCCCTGCTTTAAAAAGCTGGAAATCCCAGGTTCATCTTCTACTACCAGAATACGCATCCGCTATATGGTTTATTTCTAGATCTTTCCAATAATAGATCAATCAGGTAAATTTCCGGGTTAAATCTTCCCGGGACAAGACAATGCTCTTAAGATTCTCTTAAAAGTAGTAGAATGATTCAAAAAAAAGAGCCCTTTCTGCTAAGAAGGGGCTCAAAATATCAGGCCATTTCCACTGTTCGCGCTACAGGCTTTCTTTTTTTGGTGGGCTTCTTCTTCTTTTTATTCAGCCAGATAAGCGTGCCTGTGATCGGTAAACTGGTAGCAATCAGACAAGCCAAAAACCAGATGAATTTCGTGAATTGCCCAAAAATCTCGCCTGTATGCAAGGATTTCACCGATCTTCCCACCTGCTGTCTCATTGGTAAATCTGAGAATAAATTAGCTTCTACCACTGCTAACGTTCCTGCATTTATTTTTAATTGATCAGCCCCTGCCCGGGCAAAAAATCCGCTTCTATACTTACTGACACTGATCGGTTCGTTGTCTTTTCCAGGCAAGGAAATCCTGTATACCCCCTCATAAGGAAGAGCCGCATCAGTGGCTTCTAGTACTTCATCCAGGGTAAACTCTCCTGGAGTGAATGCCAAAGGTTCAGGTTTGGCACTTTCCTCTACTTTGGCATTAGGGTCTCTATAGGTATCCCAGGTTTTCTGCCAACCTTCCCTATACCATTGAAAAGACCAAAATGGCCCCGTCGCTCCCATGATCAATAAAAATATCAAGGAATAAAATGCCAGGGTATTATGCAGGTCATGATTGACTCTTTTCCAGTTTGCATTCCATTTTACTTTCAGACCTTGTCTCCAGTTTTTCACTTTTTTAGGGAACCAGATTACTATTCCAGTTAGCACCCCCAGGGTAAAAAGCAAGGTGGCAACTCCGTTGATAAACCTACCCAAGTCACGGTTGGACATACTCTCCATCATAGGCTCCTCTACCCGGTCCAATAACAACCATCTGTGAAGGCTAAACATATAGCCCATGAATTCAGAGGCTGCGGTTTTCACTCCGGAATCCCCCAGAATTTCACCTGTATAAGGGTTTACATAATAAGTGGTCCCTCTCCCCTTTTCCTCCTCCTTTTTCAAGGTAAACTGAACACTACTTTCTGGATCCGTATTCCAATTGACTCCTACTACTTTTGATTCCAGCTCGCCTTCCAACTTCAATTTCAATTCTTCTGCAGATTTCCTAGCTCCAGATTCCTCCACTGAATAGAGTTCAGGATTTGCGGATTCTCTGATCTCAGTATTGTAAACATAGATTGTCCCACTTAAACAGACAGCTATGACAATAATGCCGGAAATCAATCCTGCATAAAGGTGGATTTCATTGAAAATATGTCGTACGGATTGCCAAAGAGTTGAATTCTTCATGAGGAGGTCAATGGATTAATGGTCTGACAGGTAGCTTCCTTTTATGGTTCAGGCACAAAACTAACAATCCTAATTATTATTTAGACTAATTCCAATATAAAATATTCGATTTTTTTATCAGGCTTTGAAAAATAGAAGCTTCATGTGCATACCAGGCTTCCTGAATACAAAAAAACAAGGACTCTTTAAGGAAAGTCATTCAATTAAAAGCCAACTAATGGTTCATCAGAATAGGGACTAGACTCTAACTCAATATTGATTTAGGTTAGATGGCATGACAACGTCTAGGAATAATTCCCAGCCTTTTCTTTGCCCAAGTATTTTTGAATTGATCCAACCCAAATGGCATTGGTTTCACGAATATCTTTAACTTGAGACCCAAATATTCGAATGATGAAGAAAATAAGCCCATTGTTGTCAGCCCTATTGTTGGTCTTGTGCTTTGCATGTCAACCCAATGATGAAAAACCTTTACCCGAAGTATCTCCTGAATACGAAGCCTTATTGGATGCCCATGGAGACTGGTCAAAATGGATTCAAGCGAGAGCCATGAGTTTTTCTATGATCCACGAGACCAATTTGACCCAAGAGAACTATTTCATCAACCTCGATTCCCGAAAAATCCGATTGGATGGGTTCAATTTTTCAATAGGAAAAGATGATACTGGCACCTGGGTTTCTCCGAGTCGGGACGCTTTTGGAGGACAGTCCATTGACTTTTACCATAATTTATATTTCTATTTTTATTCTATCCCTTATGTTTTCACTGACCCTGGCATCTCGGTTTCACAAGTAGAAAACAAAATCCTAAATGGGGTCTCCTATAAAACCTTACAGGCTAAAATGAGTCCGGAGAACGGAAAATCTCCCAATGATCAATATTTCATGCTACTGAATGAAGAAACGGGAAGGTTAGAGTATTTGCTTTATACGGTGACTTATTTTGGCAATCCCAATCCATCCTTTACCGCATTAAGGTATGAGGATTACCGAAACGCAGATGGCCTGGTATTTCCAAGGTACCTCACAGGTTTTACCATTGAAAACGATTCTACAAGAGGCATCCGCTATCAGGTAAGTTTTGCTGACATCTTATTATTGGATGAACCGTTTGATGATTCCATTTTTGAAAAACCTGAAAAAGGAGTGTATGCCGATTAAGCCTTCATCAAATTGATTTGAACATCCGTAAGCAGCCGAGAATCTCCTTTGCCTGAAAAAGTACCTTGGACCGGTGAAGCCAGTGCAGGTTTGGCATGAGCTGCTAAGGGGATGTAATGATGATCGGTTAGTAGGCCCAAACTGGGATCCAGTCCTACCCAGCCTGCTCCAGGTAGATAGACCTCCAGCCAAGCGTGTAATTCATGCCCATCGTTTAATTCGGGATTAAAGGCGTATCCACTTACAAACTTGGTGGCGAGTCCCATATTCCCAAGAATATTCATGAGCATCCATGCCAAATCCCGACAGGATCCTTTCTTTTCCGCAAAAGTGTAATGGGGGGACCAAAGGTCCATTTCATATCGGATCACATGTTCCCAGGCTGCTTTTACCCCCGCGGTAATTCGGACCAGAAAACCGATGAGGTCTTCATTTCCTTTCCAAAACTCCTGTATAAATGATTGGTATTCCGGAACCTGATCATCGAAAACAAAATAAGAAATCATTTCTTTTTCAGGACCTGAATAAATGAAGAAGGGGTGGGAAGAATGAGTATTCGATTGGACAAACTCATCATCTACCAAGAATGCAAAAGGGTTAAAACTTTCTATATCCAACGTCAGTGTACTCTCAATTTTTAAGCGGCTTGATAAATCATTAAACCAAACCAATGAATAGAAATTACCGAAAAGATCCTGTCTCATACTTTGGTTCACAGGATTTGGAAAAATCTGAAGATCTGTATTCAGGATTTTAAAATGTGGACGTACCTGTGGGAACAAATAAAGTTTTTGTATCCCGATGTATACCTGATCTTCATAGGCGTAATCAGTGACATGGTTGACTTGAAGTCTCATTAAAATGTAGTGTAACTATCAATAGAATTCGGAAGTCCAAGTGAATTTTTCACTCGCTACTTCCCATAAAAAGTACCATTTCGGAGGCACTTCAACACGCAGATGGGTAGAAATTGAATTCGTGATTTCTATTCATTCACCTGACTCTGTACTAAGAGATTGTCTTTGATTTTAAAGAAGTTCTCATTGACTTGGTTGGAGATATGGTTGATCTTTACTTGAAGGCTATCCAAATATTCATGCAAACCGATGTTGATAATCTCGCTTACTTCTGCATATTCCAACTTGGATCGTAATTCCCCCATGGCCTTTTCTGCACTATTTTGATAGCCTCCGGACATGTTCCCTGTGATGGCCAAGAGACAGTTCTCTGCTTCTTTCAAACAATAATAGATGGACCTGGGGAAATATTTATTCAACACCATGAATTCAACTACTCCTGCAGGATCTATATTTCCATAGATTCTCCTGTAGGAATTAAAACCTGTCACCGATTTCAACAAAGCCATCCAATGCAGGAAATCCAAGGGAGTTCCCACTTCCTCGGCAGAAGGTAGCAGGATATGGTATTTCACGTCCAGGATTCTGGAAGTCTGGTCTGCTCTTTCCAGAAATTGGCCTAATTGCCTAAAAAACCATCCTTCTGTCCTGGCAACCGTATTATCGGCAATCCCGTAGATCAGTAGGATTTGGTTCTTTATCTGTTCAAAAAAAATGCGGGGATCTTCCTTTTTCCACATTTTTTTATCTGCTCCATGTTTAATCATGTAATACAGCTCATTTACCTCTTCCCAGGTTTCTTTGCTTAAACTATCCCGGATAATTCGGGCATTTTCCCGTGCACGGTAAATTGTATTGATCATGGAATTGGGATTTTTCTCATCAAAGGATAAGAAAAAAAGTACCTGATCTCTGGAAAAGGTTTTATGGGTTTCCAGGTAAAATTTTAAATCCCCCGTAGCTGCAATTAATGGTTGCCATTGTTCTTTGAGATCAAGTGGCAAGTCCTGCATTAAATTAAAATTGACATCAATAAATCGAGCATAGTTTTCAGCTCTTTCTAGGTATCTCCCTAGCCAATAAATATGATTTGCTACTCTACTCAGCATAGTTTAATTAGTTATATAGTACCCAAGTATCTTTACTTCCACCTCCTTGTGAACTGTTTACGACAAGGGATCCTTTTTTCAGGGCAACTCGGGTCAGGGCTCCAGGTATTACCTCGATATTCTCTCCATACAAAATATAGGGTCTCAAATCCACATGTCTGCCCACGACTCCTTCTTCTGTCAAGCTAGGAACTGTGGAAAGGGATAAGGTAGGTTGAGCGATATAATTTGAAGGGTTGTTCTTAATCAAGGTCTTAAAGTGCTCATGCTCTTCTTTCGTGGCTTTTGGACCTATCAGCATTCCATAGCCTCCTGCGGCGTTGGTTTCTTTGACTACCAAGTCATGAATATTATCTAAGACATACTTTCTGTCTTCTTCCTCTCTACATAGGTAGGTAGGGACATTATTTAAAATCGGATCCTCATCGAGGTAATACTTAATGATCTTGGGCACATAGGCATACACTGCTTTATCATCTGCGACGCCGGTTCCGGGAGCATTGGCCATCCCTATATTTCCTGCCTTATAGGCTTCAAAAATTCCGGGAACACCCAACATGGATGCTGGATTGAAAACCATGGGGTCCAAAAATGTATCATCTATCCTTCTGTAGATAACGTCAATTTGTTGCAAGCCTTTGGTGGTCTGCATATACACTTTCTTGTTTTCAACAATCAGGTCTACCCCACTTACCAGCTCCACTCCCATTTGGAGCGCCAAATACGAATGTTCGAAATAGGCTGAATTATAAATCCCCGGAGTCAGTACCCCCACCACTGGTTTTTGCTTCCCGCTGATATTTTGCAACATTTTAAGAAGCTTGGCGGGGTAATCGGAAACAGGCATCACCCCTTTATTATTGAATAATTCCGGGTAAACCCTTTTGATAATCTCTCTGCTTTCCAACATGTAGGAAACCCCGGATGGACAACGGAGATTATCTTCCAGAATATAAAACTCCCCACTTTTATCCCTGACCAAATCGGTACCTGTAATATGGCACCAGATTCCTTTCGGAGGAGTTAAGCCAATACAAGGCTTTAAATAGTCCTTACTTTTTAAGATCAGCTCCGCTGGTACCACCCCATCTTTTAAGATCTTCTGTTCATTGTATATATCCTGAAGGAAAAGATTCAATGCATATACCCGCTGTTTTAAACCGGCCTCTAACTTTTTCCACTCTTGATTGGAGATAATTCTTGGGATGATATCCAAATGAAGGATTTTCTCCATCCCTTGATTATCATGATATACATTAAAGGTCATCCCCATGGCCAACTGGGTCTTATTGGCCGAAAATTGAAGATGCTTCATTTTTTTGGAAGATGCTTTATTCAAAAACTTGAAAAAACCTTCGTAATGAGGCCTCACTTCACCTTCTGGAGTAAACATTTCGTCAAAATGCTCCCCCGCACTATATCCTTCTGTTTTCATTAAAAATCTCTTTTTTTAAATATGAGGTCAAATAAGATAGGTTAAAATAGATAAAAGTCAAATTTTCACCTCATTTACGAGTTATTTTTTACCAAAATTTAATTTTAACTATAAAATATTCAAAAAACAGGGTTATTTATTAATTGCTTAAAATCTTAGTAGATCCTAACTTTCATTCTATTAAAACAAAATATTGCAAAACAAGCCTTGTCCCTCCAAAAACCAATGAATGATATAATTTACAAAGTATTCTTAAGTCTTGCTATAAAATACACTTGATAAAACCGTTATTTTACAACATGAATAATGAAAGTTTTAATTCAGTCAGGCCGAGTTTCACATCTAGATTTACTTCCTGGAGTACCTGGAAGGATTTTCTTTTTATTGCCATCGGTACCTGTATGGCCAGTATTGGGCTAAAAGGATTTTTGCTCCCCAATGGTTTTTTTGATGGAGGAGCCATGGGCGTGTCTCTATTACTGGAAATCCTGACTCCTGTCAATCTCTCCGTATTGATTGTTTTAGTCAATATTCCCTTCATCCTTTTGGGCGCAAAACAGTTTTCCTGGCCATTTGCCATTAAGTCCAGCCTTGCCATTTTTGGTTTAGCACTCCTTGTCCATTACATAGAGTTACCTACCATCACCGCTGATAAATTATTGATCGCCGTGTTTGGAGGATTTTTCCTGGGTAGTGGGATAGGTTTTTCTATTCGAGGTGGTGCAGTAATCGATGGAACAGAAGTCTTGGCGATATCTGTCAGTAGAAAATCAAGCTTGACCGTAGGTGACTTCATCTCTGTATTCAATGTCTTCTTATTTATCGTAGCTGCAGTTTTTGTCAATATAGAAACAGCCATGTATTCCATGTTGACTTATTTCTCTGCCTCAAAAACGGTAGACTTTCTAATCAACGGCGTGGAAGAGTACTTAGGGGTAATGATTATGTCTCCCCAGACTGAAGAAATAAAATCGATGATTTCCCATGGATTGGGAAGAGGGGTTACGGCCTTAAAATCGGATGGAGGATATGGTGAAAAAGCCAATCTTTACCCCGAAAGAAAAGTACTTTTCTGTGTCATCACCAGGCTGGAAGTAACCAGGTTGCTGAATGAAATTGAAAAAATAGATCCGAAGGCATTTGTGATTCAATACCCTATCAAAGACACCAAAGGGGGAATGATCAAAAAAAGGCCGATGCATTAAAAAGCCAAAAGCCAAAGAATTGGTTTCTTTGGCTTTTTAGAATCGTTTAAGTTTGAGTTGGGCTTCAGCACCGTTCAGCCCGACCAAACTTTATTCTGCTATTCTGTGTACTTTTTAATTAGGATATAGTCGATCCACTCGCAGTTCCTTCATGTGGAGTAAGTAGCTTCAACTTACCATCTTTATCTTCAGCCATTAAAATCATGCCTTCCGAATCAATCCCCATCATTTTTCTTGGGGCTAAATTGATCAGCATCGTTACTTGCTTACCCACCAGAAACTCCGGTTCAAAATGCTCTGAAACCCCACTTAAAACGGTTCTTTCACCCAATCCTGTATCTACTTTCAACTTCAATAGCTTTTTGGATTTAGGCATTTTTTCTGCCGCTAAGATCGTTACTACCCGCATATCCAGTTTTGCAAAATCATCATAGGTGATGATTTCTTTCATTACTGGCACAGGAGCATTTGCTGCCTCATTTTCTTTTTTCGCGTCCATCAATTTTTGTATTTGTTTCTCCACTACTTCATCTTCAATTTTCTCAAATAACAGCCCCATCTCTCCCAATGTGGTCCCTGCTTTCAATAATTCAGCATCTCCAGCTTTACTCCAGTCATATTCTTTCATTCCAAACAAGTTGACCAGTTTGGAAGCGGTAAACGGTAAGAAAGGCTCGGATACAATGGCCAGATTTGCCGCAATGTTCAAGGCAATATTCAGAATGGTAGCTGTTCTAGCTTCATCTGTTTTAATCGTTTTCCAAGGCTCCGTATCGGCCAGGTATTTATTTCCTAGTCGCGCTAAGTCCATGACCAAAGCAAGGGCCTCTCTAAATCTATATCGCTCAATCGAAGAAGCAATCTTTTCCGGGAAGCCTGCCAATTCAGCCAACACTTCCTGGTCATAGCCCGTCAATTCTCCCCTAGCTGGAATCGCTCCATCGAAATACTTTTTGGTAAGCACTACTGCACGATTCACAAAATTTCCATAAATCGCTACCAACTCAGAATTATTTCTTCCCTGAAAATCTTTCCAGGTAAAGTCATTGTCTTTGGTTTCAGGTGCATTGGCAGTCAGGACATACCTCAAGACATCCTGCTTGCCCGGAAACTCCTGCAAATACTCATGAAGCCAAACAGCCCAGTTTCTGGAAGTAGAAATCTTTTCCCCTTCCAAATTCAAAAACTCGTTTGCAGGCACATTATCAGGAAGCACATAACCACCATGGGTTTTTAAAATTGCAGGGAAAATGATGCAATGGAACACGATGTTGTCCTTTCCAATAAAATGCACCAGTTTGGTATCCTCGTCTTTCCAGTAAGGCTCCCAATCTATTCCTTTCTCTTGTGCCCATTCCTTGGTGGAAGAGATATACCCAATTGGCGCATCGAACCACACATACAATACTTTCCCTTCTGCATCCTGTAAGGGCACTTTGATCCCCCAGTCCAAATCTCTGGTCATGGATCTTGCCTGCAGTCCATCCCCGGCTTCCAACCAAGAGCGGCATTGGCCCAACACGTTATTTTTCCAATCCTCAGCATGCTCCTCCAAAATCCACTTTTTCAAAAAGTTTTGGTACCTGGCCAAATCCAGGAACCAATGTTTGGTCTCCTTTAAAACCGGTGTTCTTCCGCTTAGCTTGGATTTAGGATTGATGAGTTCAGTTGGACTTAGAGAACTTCCACATTTCTCACATTGATCTCCATAGGCATGCTCATTCCCGCACTTGGGACAAGTCCCTTCAATATATCGATCAGCCAAGAACTGCTTGGCCTCCTCATCATAATATTGCTCCGTACTTTGCTCTAAAAACTCCCCTTTTTCATACAAATCCTTGAAAAAACCTTGGGCGGTTTCGTGGTGAATAGGTGCTGAAGTGCGGGAGTAGTGATCGAAGCTGATTCCAAATTCCTGGAAACTCCCCTTCATGATTTCATGGTAATGATCCACGACTTGCTGCGGAGTTTTTCCTTCTTTTTTGGCTTTGATGGTGATGGCAACACCATGTTCATCAGAACCGCAGATATAGGCCACGTCTTTCCCTAAGCTTCTCAAATACCGGACGTAGATATCGGATGGAATATAACATCCTGCCAAATGGCCAATATGCAAGGGGCCGTTGGCATAAGGAAGTGCTGAAGTGACAGTGTATCTTTTAAAGTTTTTATGGCTCATATCCTGAGAATAATTCGAATGCTAAATGGGTGAAATAAATTTCAATTCAATTATTTCTGGGCGCAAAGATAAGTAAAACGATTGAGGGAGAGGTCAGGCATTTGCAAAATCATTCCTTGCCTCCTCCGTTAGGATCCCATTATAGATAATCGAAATGGCCTGATCGAAGATTTCTGATGGAGATAGCTTCATTCCCTTTTGGATGGACTCCGGAAACTGGCCGATAAATTTAGGATCTAATAAGGACTGGACCGCCGAGGCATACAGCATGACGACCAGATTGATATTGATCCCAGGATTCACTAAACCTTGCTCCACTCCTTGCTTGATCAATTTCTGAAATCTCAAATAAGCAGACTCGTTGATATAAACCTTCATTTCTTCCCAGATGTCATGGGCATGTTCACGCACATCTTCAAACAATTCTGGATTGATGGGAGCCAAATGATTCGCTACCACGGTTAAAGTAGACTTTAATTTGAGGGGAAATGAAATGTATTTGTTTTCCAAAATAGCCTCCACTTTGGAGCTCATCTTCAATTTCAAAACTTCAAAAGAAGCCTCCAGTAACTCCAGTTTCCCAGGATAATATTTATACAACGTTTTTTTACTAATACCCAAGCTTGCCGATATCTCATCCATCGTGGTATGGCGGTACCCTTTTTCAAGAAAAAGTTTGTACGCCGCATCTAGAATTTTACCCTCTTGGCTATTTTTTTTGCTCATGATGAATCTTATCAACCCAAAGATAGAAATTCAATCTAAGGAGAAAATATTCTTAAAGAACCTATTGTTCCTAAGAATTCGAATTGATCTTTGCAGCGGCAAAACGTATTTTTAGCATTCCAATTTTCAGTCCCTTTTATGAACCACCAAGAAGCAGCAGCAAAAATTGCTCAACTCACCCAAGAGATCAATCACCATAACAATCTATATTACCAGGAAAGCAATCCTGAAATCTCTGATTATGAGTTCGATCTATTATTGGAAGAGCTGATCAAATTGGAAACCGAGTTCCCTGACTTGTTAGATCCTGACAGCCCCAGCCAGCGAGTGGGCGGTACGATTACCAAGGAGTTCCAAACGGTAGAACACGAAACCCGCATGCTTTCCTTGGGGAATACTTATTCTGTAGAAGAATTAATTGCTTTTGACGAACGTGTCATCAAAGGTCTGGGGCATTCTGATTTTGAGTACTTCTGTGAAATGAAATTTGATGGAGTAGCCATCAGCCTGGTGTATGAAAACGGACGCTTGCTTAGGGCAGTTACCCGAGGAGATGGATATCGTGGAGATGATGTCACTGCAAATGTTCGGACGATCAGAAATATTCCTCTCGAGGTGAAAGGAGAAAATATCCCTGCAAAATTTGAGGTCAGAGGAGAGATATTCCTACCCTTGAGAGAATTCCAAAAAATTAATGATGCTCGTGATGAAGCCGGGGAAGCCTTGTTGGCAAACCCCAGAAATGCAGCTTCCGGAACCCTGAAAATGCAGGATTCTTCCGTGGTGGCAAAAAGAAGATTAAACTGTTATTTCTACCAATTGCTCGGAGATGATTTGAGTGTCAACACTCATTCAGAAGCTATTGCACTCCTAGAACAATGGGGATTCAACGTGTCCCAGACCTATAGAAAAGTAGCAAATATCCAGGAGGTAGTCCAATACATTAATGACTGGAAAGAAAAGCGTTTTTCCCTTCCTGTGGACACGGATGGGGTGGTTTTAAAAGTCAATAATTATGATCAGCGAGAGGAATTGGGCTTTACGGCTAAAAACCCCCGTTGGGCAATTGCCTATAAATACAAAGCAGAGAGTGCTGAATCGGAGCTTCTATCCATCACCTACCAGGTAGGAAGAACTGGAGCCATCACGCCTGTAGCCAACCTATCTCCAGTAAGATTGGCTGGAACAACCGTGAAACGGGCTTCCTTACATAATGCCAATGAAATTGAACGCCTGGATTTACATGAGGGAGATTTTGTTTACGTAGAAAAAGGCGGGGAAATCATTCCCAAGATCACTGCAGTCAATGTTGATCGAAGGAAATCAGGATCTAACCCCATTTCTTACATCACCCATTGTCCCGAATGTGGAACAGCCTTGGAGAGAAAAGAGGGCGAAGCAAAACATTATTGTCCCAATGCAGCAACCTGTCCACCTCAGGTTTTAGGAAGAATAGAGCATTTTGTACATAAACGTGCCATGGATATTGATTCTATGGGAACTGAGAGAATCCGCGCGTTGATCGATCAGGATTTCATCTCCAATCCGGCAGATATATACGAGTTGGAGCAGAAAAAACAGGACCTTCTGGGACTTGAAATGTCCCATGACCAATACGAAACGGAGGGAGATGGTTTATTGTATATCACGGTGGAAAAAGCTCTTTTTGCTTTGACAGAACAAATCTCTTTCAAACAGATTCATGACTTTTTATTGGAAAAAGCAGAGCTGCCACTACTGGAAACCTTGAGGTCATTTCAGGAACAAATTAGGCTTTGGAAAAAGAAAGTTCCAGCTAACGTGGGAATGGTGGAGTACCTGATCAACCATTTGAAAGATCGAAACTTACCTAAGCTGGAAGATTATGTGCCAGTAGCAGTGGTGCTAGAGATTTTACTGGGAAGAAGAGTGGATTTTGAAACCATTTTATCTGCCTCTAAATTGGAAGGGACCGTCCATGGGATTTTACTGAAACTGAATTTAGACCTCTCCCCCGAAGTCCATGATCGAATTAAAAAATTGAAAGCAAATACTTTTCAGGACGGAGTGATTTCGAATATGATGGAGGGGATTTCGGCTTCGAAAAACCAACCATTTGAAAAGGTATTGTTTGCTTTGGGAATTCGAAATATTGGAGAGAATACTGCTCAATTATTGGCAAGACATTTTGGGTCCATTGAAAAATTAGAAGCTGCCACTACGGAGCAACTTTTAGAGATCAATGGTGTAGGAGAAACATTGGTACATAGCATCCATGATTTCTTTGCTCAGCCCAAAAACCAAGAAATCATTGCCCGATTAAAAGCCTTTGGGTTAAAATTTGAAATTGAGCATCATGAAGACCGCCAACTAGGGGATGCATTAGCAGGTAAGCGGATTTTGGCCAGTGGGAAACTTGTCCATTTCAAAAGAGATGAAATCAAAGATACCGTCATCGCTCATGGAGGCCAATACATTTCATCCGTTTCCAAAAATCTGGACTTTATCATAGAAGGTGCAGATATGGGGCCTAGTAAGAAGGAAAAAGCTGAAAAACTGGGTATCCCTATGATTTCAGAGGAAGAATTCCTTAAAATGATACAAGAATAATCCAAATATCAATTTTCTTAAGATCAATTCAAGTAAGCCCATTATCTTTAGGCTTCAAACCTATTTATTACAAATGAATCAATTTAAAGGAACAGGAGTAGCATTGGTCACACCATTTCATGATGATTGCTCTATTGACTTTACAGGATTAAAAAAGCTAATAGACCATGTGATCGATGGCGGAGTTGATTATTTAGTCGTTTTAGGAACGACAGGTGAATCCGCTACTTTGTTGCCTGCAGAGAAGAAGCAAGTGCTTGCTGCTTGTTTGGAATACAATTCGGGGAGAGTTCCTGTGGTTTATGGTATTGGTGGAAACAACACCCAATTCGTGTTGAATGAAATCATCAACACCGATTTTACCGGAATCTCTGCCATTCTTTCAGTGAGCCCATTTTATAACAAACCAAGTCAAAGAGGAATCATTGCACATTATTCTGCAATTGCGGATAACTGCCCTGTACCAGTGATTCTATATAACGTTCCGGGAAGAACCATGTCAAATATGACGGCCGAAACAACATTACGATTAGCTGACCATCCCAATATTATCGGAATGAAAGAGGCAAGCGGAAATCTGGAACAGTGTATGCAAATCGCAGCCTCCAAGCCCAAAGATTTTCTTTTGATTTCCGGGGATGACTTAATGACAAAAGCCATGTATAGTATCGGCGGTTCTGGAATCATTTCTGTTTTGGCAAATGCACTTCCTTCCACTTTTAAAGCCATTTGTCATGGTTCAGAAAAAGAAAGTTTAAAAGCCTCTTTTTCTCTTTTGGATTTCAATTCCTTGATGTACCAGGAAGGGAATCCCGTTGGAATTAAAAACCTATTAATGCATATGGGAATCTGTGGCGACCAGCTAAGACTTCCTATGTTGAGAGCAAGCCTTGAATTGAATCAGCAGATCAAAACGGTATACCAAAAATCCAAATAATCTGAATGCATAATGCACGATCCATCTCAGAATTAAACCAGCTGATCCAACAGGTAATCGACACTGAACTGGATCCGGTTTATTGGGTGGTGGGTGAAATTTCAGACTTTAGGCTTTCCCCTCAAGGGCACGCCTATTTTGAACTCGTAGAGAAATCAGGGAATAAAATCCAGGCAAAACTCCGAGCCAACCTATGGGCTTTTACCTATAGAAACATCGCTTCCAAATTCGAATCTGTTACTGGTTCAAGTTTGAAAAATGGAATGAATATCCTGGCTCAGGTGGCCATTAATTTTCATCCACTGTATGGACTAAGCATCAATGTAAAGGACATTGACCCTTCTTTCTCTTTAGGAGAAAGAGCCAGGTTGAGACAGGAAACGATCGACCGACTTACCAAGGAAGGGATGATCAGTCTGAATAGCCAACTTGAAATGCCTCCGGTTATTCAAAAAATAGGTATTATCAGTAGTGCTACTGCAGCCGGGTATGGAGACTTCATCAATCAACTTGAATCTAACCCTGGTGGCTACCATATTTATTACAGATTATTCCCCTCCCTGATGCAGGGGAATGAAGCATCCGCCAACTTGATTCGGGCCATTGAGCTTGCAGAAGAGTCCAAAGAACGCTTAGGCCTAGAGGCAATAGTGATTATTAGAGGAGGTGGGGCCCAATTAGACTTGGACTGCTTTGATGACTATCAATTGGCTCTTAAAATTGCCCAATGTAGTTTACCGGTATTCACTGGGATTGGTCATGAACGGGATGAAACCATCGCTGATCTGGTGGCACATACCAAGTTAAAAACACCCACCGCGGTGGCGGAGTTTTTACTTTCAGGATTTCGGGAATTTGACGAAATGCTTTCCTTGCAATTTCGAAGATTGGACCGGAGTACCAGAATACAGCTACAAGAACAATTCACAGTGTTGCAGGGTTTAAGTCATCGAATCAATTCCAATTGCATGAACAGGCTCAGTAGGGAGACCGACAGGTTGAATGCGAACCTCAACCAAATTAAAAGCGCTTCTAAGAGTTTACTTCAACTGGAGAATGTAAAACTCTCATCCTTGGAAAAGACGATCAAGCAAGAGGTTGAACATACCTTGATTCAGGAATCCAATCGAGTTGAAAGACTCTCAAAAACTCTTTCACAATTGGATCCAAAATCAATTTTGGAGAGAGGGTATACCAAGACGGAAGTAAATTCAGTACCTGTTCAGTTAGTAGCTATCAAAGAAGGGGATCTGATGATCACCCACACATCAACCAAAAAAATCAGTAGTACAATTACCCAAATTGAGGAGTAATGGCAGATATAAATTATACAGAAGCAATGAGCCGTCTAGAACAGATCTTGGTTCAGTTAGAAGAAGGAAAAAAAAGCATTGATGAATTATCTGAATTGGTAAAAGAGGCTTCAGAATTGGTAAAAGCATGCCGATTTAAGCTAAAATCCACGGAAGAAGAAATTCAAAAAGCCTTCGAAAACGAGTGATCAGATTACTCATTTAACAATAATTCTTCAATAATCCTGTTATGGATATGAATTATATTAAAGGATTGGCATATTTGTTGACGAATTTGCAACAATCCTGAAACTTACATTAATGCATCAGGAATACCATCATGCAAAAATTACTTTCCATACCGTTTTTTATTTTATTTCTAATATTCTCCGAAACAGTAGAGGCTCAAAATTTCTATAAGGAAAGAATATCCAGAGATAATATCTTAAGTATTGGTATGGGTCCCTCTTTTGCCTATTTGGATAATGGAGGAGCCTACAGAACTTTTAATTTCGAGATCAAACCATCTTTTTCCGCTTCTATAGCAAAAAGGTTGACACCCATGTTTGATCTGAGGGCAACCACTGGCATTCAATGGATTTCTAGTGGTGGCAATCCAAGTACGAAAGTTCGGGATTATTGGTATGAAAATAATGCTGCTTTTACCGCAAAAGGAAGTGCCATCTATTTTGATATGATGCCAAGTATCAATCTTATTCCTTTTTCAAATCATATGAACCGAAGCTTTGCGAATCTTTATGGTGGATTTGGGTTGGGAGTCATGTATACGAGCACCAAACAAACCAAATCCTTTAACGAAGACGAGGTTCCGGAGAAATTCAATAAAACAACAGCTTACATCCCCGTTCGGGCTGGCCTAAGCTTCCAGTTAGGGGCCTATTCCGATATTGCGGCAGAAGGAACCATGCTACTCACCTTTGTGGATGATATAGACGGAAATGTTGGATTTAATAAATTTGGGGATCATTTATTTCAGGCCCAAATCGTCTATAGAAGATATCTTTACCCACGAATTGAAAAATAGAAAAGGAGCGTTAATCGCTCCTTTTTTATTGACTGACCTTTCCTAGTGGTTGTAAAAATTTACGTGGAATACTAACCAGCATATTTTGGTAGATACTTGGGATTCTGATTAAGAAATAATCCTTGTTCCCTTTTTCTATGACTTCTCCTGTCATATGTTGAAGTGCTCCACCAATTACCTCTACTTTTTCTCCGGGTTCTATAACAGTTCCATCTGATTCTACTGCGACCCCCGTAGAAATAATCCTTTCAATGATATCCAACTCCTCATCTCTGATCGTTGCATGCTGGCCAGAGAAATGGACGAATTTTACTGCTCCAGGAACCTGCAGACATTCCCACAATTGATTCCTATTCGTTTTTACAAACACATACCCATTAAACAAAGGTCTTTGTACTTTTTTCTTCCTATCTGACCACTGTCTAACCTCCTCTATAATTGGCAAATACACCTCTTTGCCATTTTCTCTTAATCTTTCTGCTACCTTCTTTTCGGAACGTGATGCTGTATACATCACATACCACTTCATCTCATTCATTTTGTAATCTATTTGGGTATTCAAAATTAACATTTTTTAGCAGCAAAGGCCGAACCAAGCTGGACTTAAAATGAAAAAAACCCCCGGGATAGAACCCCGGAGGTTTTATAAAAAAAACCACCAACCTTAAAACAATCATGCTTTAATCTTCTTTAGCCGCATATTTAACTTGTCGGCCAAGAGATACATGACTGGTACAATTACTAACGTGAGGAAGGTCGCAAAGGTTAACCCAAAAATCACAGTCCAGGCCATTGGACCCCAGAAAGCTGCGTTATCTCCCCCTACATAGAATTGCGGATTAAAGTCACTTAATAATGTTCCAAAATTGATATTCATACCGATAGCCAAAGGAATCAAACCAAGGACCGTTGTGATCGCTGTAAGCAATACTGGTCTTAATCTTGTTTTTCCTGATTCCACTATACTTGCAATCATCAAATTAAATGGCAAATGATCTTTTGGCCCCATCCCCAGCTCTTCTCTTTTTCTTTCTCTTACCAGGTTCGTGTAGTCGATCAATACAATGGCATTGTTTACCACAACTCCTGCGAGGGATATAATTCCAATACCCGTCATGATCACCACAAAATCCATATTGAAAATCACCAGTCCCAAGAATACACCAATCGTACTCAATACTACTGAGGCCATGATAATGAACGGTGTGGTCACAGAATTGAATTGGGCCACGATGATCAAGAAAATCAAGGATACCGCGATCCCCAATGCTCCAATCAAGAACTCCATTGATTTCTGCTGTTCTTCTTGTTCACCCGTATATTTCACGGAGATCCCATCCGGCACATCATAATTTCTAAGTGCAGCTTGAATTTGAGCATTCACTTCAGTCGGGTTATATCCATCCAATACATTGGAGTAAACCGTAATCGCTTTATCCAAATCCTTCCGCTTCACAGAACCATAGGTAGAACCATACTTGATCTCTGCGACTGCGGAAATAGGCACCTCCCGTTTAGTACCGAACTTATCTCTAAAGCCGATCTTTTTATTGATCAAGGTATTGATGTCGTAACGGAAGCCTTCCTTAAGTCTCAACTGAATAGGATAGTCATCCTCCCCTTCTTTAAATTTGGATACTTCCAGTCCAAAGAGTGCAGTTCTCAAATCATTGGCAATCTCAGAAGTAGACAACCCAAACCTTCTAGCTTTCTCTCGGTCTATATTCAAAATCACTTCAGGGTTACCTAAGGAAAGGTCAGATTTAAGCTCCTCAATTCCCGCAATATTCAGGTTGGTCAAGTATTCCCTGGTTTTATTTACATATGCGATCAACTGGTCATAATCTTCCCCAACAAACTCAAGGTTGACGGCTTTTCCAGTTGGAGGGCCATTTCGCTGTTTATCCACCGTGATTAGTACACCCGGATATTTTTCAACCAATTGACGAATCACTTCCATGGCTTCATTGGTATTGATTCCTTGCCTGTCAATATAATCCACAAAGCCGATGGTAATTTTTGCTTTATGAGGAGTCGGTTGGTTACTTGGTCCTTCCAAGGGATCTCCTGTCCCCTCACCTACTTGGCTAATGACTGATTCCAATATATCTTCATAATCTGCCAAAGCGACCATCAACTCGTCTTCCATCCCATCCACAAATTCATTAGTGGCTTCTATATCGGTACCGATAGGAAATTCAATGAATACATTGATTAACTGAGGCTGATTATCGGGGAAGAACAATATTTTCGGAGCTCTTATGCCCAATAAAACCAAGGAAAAGAACAATAAGAGTACCGTACCTCCGAAAAATAAGTATGGTTTTTTACCATTTAGCGCATATTCCAAGGTCGACTCATAAATATTCTCCAGCTTCACCAATAATACCGTCTGGAACCATCGAATCGCTTTTCTCAAGACAAAAACATTGAACAAGGTCAGCACACAGGCCACTAGTAGAAGCGTTCCAAATGCAGTGATTCCAACCAAATAAAATATGGTGGACAGAATCAGAAATATCCCAGCAACAACAATAGATTTTTGCTTGGGTTTATCCTTGCTTACATCTTCCACTTTCATATACAAGGCGGTCAACACAGGGTTGATCACCAAGGCAACAAATAAGGAAGAAGAAAGTACAATGATCAAAGTAATCGGCAAGAATTTCATGAACTCTCCTACCAAATCATCCCAGAATGCTAAAGGAAGAAATGCAGCTAAGGTGGTTGCTGTGGAGGTAATGATTGGCCATGCCACTTCTCCTACGCCTTCCTTAGCAGCCTGAACAGCTGATTTTCCTTCTGACATCAGACGATAGATGTTTTCAACCACCACAATCCCATTATCCACCAACATCCCCAATGCCAAGATCAGAGAGAATAGCACCATTAGATTAAGCGTAATCCCAAAGGCATTTAATACCAAGAAGGAAATAAACATGGAAAGCGGAATGGCAATTCCCACAAACAGTGCATTTCTAAAACCAAGGAAGAACATCAATACCAATACCACTAGGATCACCCCGAAAATAATGGAGTTCTCGAGGTCACTTACTTGAAGTCTCGTCTGCTTTGATTGATCATTAGTAATAGTAATCTCCAAATCTGGAGGGAATCTATTCGCTTTTGTTTGTTCAATGATCTCCTTGATTTTATCAGCAGCATACAATAAGTTTTCCCCACTTCTTTTGGTGACGTTGATGGTAACTACCGGAAGGTTCTTGCTACGTGCATAGCTGGTTCTTTCCTTGTAGGTGTCTTTTACTTCCGCGACATCCCGTAGGTAAACAATTTTTTGGTTATCCGTTTTGACGATGATATTCTGAAGATCCATAGGATCACTGAATTCTCCATCTATTCTGAGTGTGCGCTGATAATCCCCAGACCGGATATTACCTCCTGAAATGGTCACATTTTCGGTTTGTACTGCTTGAGCAATATCATTAAAGCTCACGCCAACCGACTCCATTTTATAAGGATCTGCGTTGATTTGGATTTCACGCTCTACTGTTCCCGCCAAATCTGCTTTGGATATTTCC
Source organism: Algoriphagus halophilus (assembly GCF_900129785.1). Taxonomy (NCBI): domain Bacteria; kingdom Pseudomonadati; phylum Bacteroidota; class Cytophagia; order Cytophagales; family Cyclobacteriaceae; genus Algoriphagus; species Algoriphagus halophilus. The sequence continues at coordinate 596,159 of NZ_FSRC01000001.1, read as the reverse complement.
GGAAGCTTCTCAATCTCATCTTCCAAATATTCCCCAAATTTCTTCAGCTCAGCCTCAGAATAATTTCCGGAGATATTCACATTCATGATCGGGAAATCAGAGGTATTGATTTCCAACACATTTGGGTCCTGATCTAGATCAGTGGGGAGTTCACTCTTTGACTTATCGACGGCATCCTTTACATCCTGGATGGCTTTAGAAATTTCCACTCCAGGGTTAAACTCGATGACAATGGAAGAAAAGTCTTGAACCGAGGTGGAATTAATATCCTTGATGTCGTTTAGAGATTTCAATTCCTTTTCGATAGGACGAGTAATCAAGTTCTCCATATCGACTGGGGAGTTACCAGGATAAGGAGTCCCTACATAAACTGTAGGAATCACAATTTCCGGGAAACTTTCCTTTGGCATATTTCTGTAGGCACTAAGTCCTAACACCGAGATAATTAGGGTAAGGATAACCACCGAAGTGGAATTATCCACTGACAAACTGGACAGTCCAAACTCTCTCGTTTTTTGTGGTTTCTGTTGTTCTGCCATAATTACTGCTGTGCTATATTCACATTGAAATTATCTCCTACTTCACGGAACCCTTTGTCCACTAAAACCTCTGAACCAGTAAGCCCAGTTAGGATCTCAGTTTCTTTATCAAATGTCTTTCCTCGCTCCACGTACTTCTTGATAGCTTTTCCATTTTCCACGGTAAAGACATAGTCACCCCTATTATCACTTAAGATCAAATAACTAGGTACTATCACTGCGTCAGCACTTTGATAATCCAAGATTTTCAACACGGAAATCATATTTGGTTTCACCAAGTCCATATTAGGAAGAAAAACCTCCACCTTAAAGGTTCTATTATTCGGATTGATGATTGCTCCTACAGAAGAAACTTTGGTTTGAAGTTCTTTATTGATAGAAGGGAAACTCACCTCTACAGAATCACCTTTGGAAAGCACTCCAATGTAACTTTCCGAAATATCCGCTTCAATAAAGAGATCACTTTCCCCTACAAATTGGAACATCCCCATTCCTGGCTGAACCAATTCTCCTAACCTCACCTGAACTTCTTCTATTGTCCCTGTAAATGGTGCTCTAATAACTGCCTTGTCAAGATTGGTTCGAGCTGATGCCAGGTTTCTTTCCAATCCTTCTTTTCTATTTTTTGCTTCTAGGTATTGAACTTCTGTACCTATTTGTTGATTCCATAATCGCTCCTGTTTTTCAAACAGAGTAGTCGCCAACTCCAGAGAGTTTTCCAACTCATCTATGCTTCTCTCAATAGTCTCTGCATCGATTTTGGCCAGCACTGTTCCTTTAGCAACACGCATTCCTTCCAAGACTGGAATTTCCAATATTCTACCTGAAGTTTCGGCACTGATTACCACGTTCTTTTTAGATAGTACAGATCCTGTTACTTCCACATAATGATCAAATTCTCCCTTTTTTGCATTAGTGGTAGTAATAAGAATGGACTTTTGATTTTGGCTCGCAAATTCAGGGTCCATTTTCATCAATTCCTCCTCCAATAAAGCAATGGAGGTATTCAGTTCATTGGATTGATTTTTCAATTCTTCCAATTCTGCTCTTTTTGCAGCCAACTCATCTTTTGGTTCGCAGGAAAAAACCAAGAAAGTCAACCCTATCAGTGGTAAAAATTTATGTGATAATTTCATTGTGTATAAATAATATCGTTGTTACAAGTTTTGTTGGTGATAGTGGACCTACCACTTAATAATCCAATCCGTTTTTCAGAACTCCTAAAGCCTTTTCCAAGTCTACTTTAGAAACCAAGCCATCATAAAGAGCTCCTAAATAATTGATTTCAGATTCTATCAAAGCGGCATCCGCCTCCACTACTTCCAAATTGGAGCCTACTCCTTCATTGTATTTGATTTTAGAAATATCGTAGACCTCTTTGGCGAGTTCCATGCTTTCTCTTTGCACTGCTAACACTTCCAAATCATTAGCCAGATTTTGCTTAGCCTGATACACTTCCAAGGCAATGTTTTGATTCAAATAAAACTTTTGATTTTCAAGCTGTTGCAATTGAATTCTATTTCTTTGAATCCGTGCACTTTTAGATAAACCATCAAAAATCGGAATGTTCATAGTTACTCCCACCATGGAAGAACTAAACCAGTTGATGCTATTAAACAACCTACTAAAAGTATCTCCGGCTCCCGACCTAGTGAAGTTTGCATTCAAATCGATCGTCGGCAAATACTGGGAAGTATTATATTTTAAATCCAACTGGGTCAACTCCAGGTTGGTATTGATCTGATCCATCTCTACTCGATGTCCCACTTCCATGGCCAATAAAGCAGCTAAGTCTTCTTCTGGATTTAATTCTGCTAAAGTTTCGGTAATCACGATATCATAATTCCGAGGTAAGCCCAGTTGAATTTTTAAAAGCTGTTTGGAAATATCATAAGCCGTAAGACTTTGCTTCAATTGAGAAAATGTATTGTTTCTTTGAACCTGAATTCTTGAAACTTCTATCTTTTCTGTAAATCCAGCCTCGTTTAAAGCTCTGGTTTCCTCCAATAGAGAATCAATTCGGCTTAAATTGGATTGGGAAAGTTTGATTCGTTCTGCATTGACCAAAACCCCAAAGTAGGCTTTTTTCACATTTTCAATGACATCATTCTCTACTTTGACTTTATCGAATTCAGTTAAGGCCTTGTAGGTCTTTGCTGCACGTAAACCCACGAAGAATGATCCATCAAAAATCATTTGGGACAAAGTGAAGCCCGCATTTCCAGAATAGCTAACCCCAAACCTTGCTGGAATTACATCGGATGGATTACTTGGATCTCCAAAGGGAGGCTCATTCGGTAAAAACACCACCTGAACCAAAGGGTTGTAATTGATCCCTACTGAACCATTGATTTGTGGCAGACCAGAAGCGGTATTCTCTTTAATGGTAGTCTGTGAAATCATGACTTCCAGCTTGGCATTTTTTGAATCTGGATTATTCTCCAGCGCATATTCCAAAGTCTCCTTTAAATTAAGCTGAAGAACTTCCAAAGGAGGAGTCTCCTGTGCTAAAACTCCTGAACCAATTAGGCTTAACAAGCTCAGGATTACTAATTTAATCTTCTTCTTAAACATGTTGTTATTCTAAATAATAGTCGGTCTCTAGTTCAAAATTTATATTGTATTGCTGGCTTTCTAATGATTTAATTCCACTCCCTCAAGGTAGGCCTGCCTACCCTTTTCAGTAAAAATTCCATGAAGAAAATGGTCCATTAACTCCATCTGTATATCCACCATCTTCACATCCTCACCGCTATAATTTGAGGGATCGAAAGCCGCATTGATTTGATTAACCCGCATCCTCGCCAAAATCCTCGTATTGATTTCGTTTCGAAAATACCCCAACTTTTTCCCTCTTTCTAACACTTTGACGATGTCTGTCACAATAACATTGTCCCTGAAGCATTCGAACATTTTCCAAGCTTCAGGAAAATACCGTTGTACTTCCAACACTGCCATGGGGTTTAGGTTGGCAATTCTCTCACGAATCATCCTAGAGGTATAAACTAAATGTTCTATCACTCCATCTTCATCCCTCATAATAGCATCCAGCTTTTCTTGATCCTCTTTTAAAAGCATTCCAAAAGCCTCCTTTACCAACTCTTTTTTATCCTTGAATTCTTGATAAATGGTCTTTTTGGAAACTCCTGATAGTCGTGCGATATCTTCCATCGTAATGGTTCTTACTCCATAACGACTAAACTGTTCTACAGCTACCTCTAAAATCTTCTTCCTCATTGAATTTTACTCTTGGTATAATCGAATGCAAAACTACGGAAACTTTTCGCCTTCCAAAAGTTTCCTCAGTACCAAAAGCGAACAATCTTTCGATTTAACAAAAAATTAACATTGAAAACCGCACGTTTTCGAACATATGAGTAGCTCTCCAACTTTTTCAAGACTTAAGCCTATGCAAACAACCCTGAAATATTTGTTTTCACCCATTGAACATTTTGGCTAAACGTTATTTATAATTCCATAGTTCAACTATTTTCAAACTACGTTGATCCCACTGAATATTTCCAACCTCATCAAATAACCCTCTCCTAAATATTTCAATCTAAAGTCCAATTTCTTACCTTTGCAGCTTACTAGCCTAAGGACATGATATTCTTCTTCGAATCCCCTCAAAACCTTATCTACGCCGTACAAACTCCACAACCTTTCGCACCCGAAGATATCCAGAAATTAATCTGGCTTTTTGGAGAGGCCAAGGCACTGGAAACCAAACAAGTAGAAGGTAAATTCTCCGGCCCAAGAAAAGAAATGATCACTCCCTGGTCTACCAATGCGGTGGAAATCACCCTAAATATGGGGATTCAGGGAATCATCAGAATTGAAGAGTTCTTCCCACTAAAAGAAGGGGATCAAATTGACCCCATGCTTCAAAAGTCTTACGATGGACTGGATCAGGATATCTTTGATATTCATCTAGAGCCTGAAAAAATTCAGGAAATCTCTGATATCGCTGCCTACAATAAAAAAGAAGGATTAGCGCTAAGCCAAGAAGAGGTTGATTATTTAGAGAACGTTGCCAAGCAGTTGGAAAGACCCCTGACTGACTCTGAAGTATTTGGTTTCAGTCAAGTAAACTCCGAACACTGCCGCCACAAAATCTTCAACGGAACCTTTATCATTGATGGAGAAGAAAAGCCTTTGACCTTATTTCAACTGATCAAAGAAACTTCCAAAAAGCATCCCAATAGAATTGCTTCTGCCTACAAGGACAACGTTGCTTTTGTGCAAGGACCAAAAGCGCAGCAATTTGCTCCAAAGACACAGGACAAAGCAGACTTTTTCGAAACAAGAGATATTGACACGGTCATTTCGCTGAAAGCAGAAACCCATAATTTCCCCACCACTGTAGAACCATTCAATGGAGCAGCTACCGGTGGAGGAGGTGAAATCCGAGATCGTATGGCAGGAGGAACAGCCTCTATTCCATTGGCTGGAACTGCGGTTTACATGACCTCTTACCCAAGAACTGAAGAAGGAAGAAGCTGGGAAAAGAATCTGGAAGCAAGACCATGGTTGTATCAATCTCCAATGGATATCTTGATCAAAGCTTCCAACGGTGCCTCCGATTTTGGAAATAAATTCGGTCAGCCTTTGATTTCTGGTTCTGTTCTAACCTTCGAACATGAAGAAGAAGGTAAGCAACATGGATTCGATAAAGTAATCATGCTTGCCGGAGGTGTCGGTTTTACCAATGCGAAGTATACTAAAAAAGAAGAGCCAAAAGCCGGTGATCAAATTGTGATCATGGGCGGTGATAATTATAGAATCGGAATGGGAGGATCAGCAGTATCCTCCTTAAATACCGGTGAACTTTCCAACGCCATAGAACTCAATGCGATTCAGAGATCCAATCCTGAAATGCAAAAGCGGGTATCCAATGTGATCCGCGCTATGGCAGAGAATGAAAATAATCCAATCATTTCTATCCATGACCATGGAGCAGGTGGCCACTTAAATTGCCTTTCTGAATTAGTGGAAAATACAGGAGGAACTATTCACATTGATAAGTTACCTGTGGGGGACCCTACCCTTTCAGCGAAGGAAATCGTAGGCAATGAGTCCCAAGAAAGAATGGGCTTGGTGATCGGGAAAAAAGACATAGATACCCTTCATACCATTTCCGATCGAGAAAGAGCTCCTTTTCATGTAGTTGGAGAAACCACTGGAGACATGCATTTCAAATTTGAGAACCAGAAGACAGGTGAAAAGCCGGTAGACTGGAACTTGAGTTATATGTTTGGTTCCTCACCTAAAACTATTCTAGAGGACACTACCAAGAAATCCAGCTTTGCCGAAGCAAGCTATGATCCTGAACTGATTAAATCCTACATCAATGAGGTGTTACAGTTAGAGGCAGTGGCTTGTAAAGACTGGTTGACCAATAAAGTGGACCGTTCCGTAACAGGTCGTGTTGCTACTCAACAAACTGTCGGTGCTATTCAACTTCCATTGAACGATGTCGCGGTAATGGCTTTGGACTTTACTGGTGAAAAAGGAATCGCCACTTCTATTGGACATGCTCCTGTAGCTGCTTTGGCAGATCCTGAAGCTGGAAGTAGATTAGCGATTGCTGAGGCGCTTACAAATTTGATTTTTGCACCGATTCAAGATGGATTGGCTGGAATTTCCTTATCTGCGAACTGGATGTGGCCAGCGAAGAATGAAGGTGAAAATGATCGATTATACAGAGCTGTTGAAGCGGTTTCTAAATTTGCGATTGATTTAGGGGTCAATATTCCAACCGGAAAAGATTCCCTGTCCATGACGCAAAAATATCCTGATGGAAAAGTAGTGTACTCTCCAGGAACAGTCATCATTTCTACAGTTGGGGAATGTATGGACGTGAAGAGATCTGTAAAGGCTGCCATTCAACCTGTCAAAGGAAGCAAGCTTTTGTATGTGGACTTCTCCCGAGATGAAGCAAAACTTGCCGGATCCAGCTTCTATCAGGCACTTAATAAAATAGGAACCGAAACTCCTGACGTGAAGGATTCAGAACACTTTGCAAAAGCATTTGCTTCTGTTCAGGATCTCATAGATCAAGGATGGATTCTAGCGGGTCATGATATTTCTTCCGGGGGATTGATCACTACCTTACTTGAAATGTGTTTCCCGAGTCCTGGAGTGGGTCTGAAAGTTCATCCTAACCGAATGAAAGAGCAGGATTTGGTGAAAATGTTATTTGCTGAAAATCCTGGGGTAATTCTTCAGGTATCTGATGAGAATGCAGTAGAGGAGCTTTTGGTGGAAGATGATGTTGACTTCGTTGAACTTGCAAAAGTTACAGATACAGGTAAAGTTGAATTCAAAGGAACTGAACTTAGCTTAGAGGTAGCAGAGTTGAGAGATACCTGGTTCAAATCTTCCTACCTGTTGGACAGAAAGCAGAGCGGAGAAAAATTAGCAAAGGATCGCTTTGATAATTATAAGAATCAGATTCTTTCCTATGAATTTGCAGCAGGATGGAAAGGTGATTTCAATGCAGCTGGGTTAGATCCTTTCAGAAAAACCGCAGGCAAAGTGAAAGCGGCCATCATTCGTGAAAAAGGAGTGAATGGCGATCGGGAAATGGCTTATTCCTTATGGTTAGCAGGATTTGAGGTGAAGGACGTACATATGACGGATTTGATTGCCGGAAGAGAAAACCTGGAAGATGTTCAAATGATTGTCTTTGTTGGAGGATTTTCTAATTCTGACGTGTTAGGTTCTGCCAAAGGTTGGGCCGGTGCATTCCTTTACAATCCAAAAGCAAAGCAAGCCTTGGATAATTTCTATGCTAGACCTGACACCTTAAGTTTAGGGGTTTGTAACGGATGTCAGCTCATGATTGAATTAGGCTTGGTTACACCTAATCATACAGATAAACCAAAAATGCTTCACAATGCATCCCATAAGTTCGAATCTACTTTCGTGAATGTAACCATTCCTGAAAATGATTCGGTGATGCTAGGTTCTTTAAGCGGTCAAAGGCTAGGTGTTTGGGTGGCACATGGTGAAGGTAAATTCCATTTGCCTCAAGCGGAAAGCGATTATCACTTTGCTATGAAATATAGCTATGAAGCTTATCCTGGCAACCCTAATGGATCTGATTATGCCACAGCAGGGATAGCATCTGATGATGGGCGTCACTTGGCCATTATGCCACATATTGAACGAAGCTTAAAGCCTTGGAACTGGCCTTATTATCCTGCAGACAGAAAAGATGATTTTACTCCTTGGATGGATGCTTTTGTAAATGCTAGAAAATGGGTAGAAGAAAATTCAGAAAGCTAAATTCAGAAAGCTGAAAATTATAAACTAGTCAATATCCCTCAGATTACTCTGAGGGATTTTTTTTATCAGATAATCACATCTATTTAATTATTCTAATATTTTGGAGTAAAAATTTGTATTTAAACAACATTTTACATATTATTAGTTATATTTTTTACTAGATAGTTCATTATGGGAGGTTTGATAAGTGATAGTGTGATGCATTTTTGGAAAAATGAATATGCCTTACAAATAAAAAAATACACTAAATACGAACCCACAGATCAGTTCCATCAAATTGCAACAATGTGTGCCCCCGGTAAATCCTATTATTACATTTTAAATCTGAACAAATACAAGCTGGATTATATCCATCCAAATGTGGAAAATGTGGTTGGAATAAAAAAAGAATTAGCGACGATAGATAGTTTGTTAAATCAAACATTGCCCTCTGAATTAGCTATCATTGAAAAAAAGGAAAAAATAATTTATGAATTCATGCAAACCTTCGATGACCATAGAGATTTACTTCCTTATAAAACTGTTTATACCTATAGGTGTAGAGCTTTGAGCGGTAAAGTTCAAACAATGATGGTTCAAACAACAGTTCTAACACTCACTGATCAAGGGAAAATAGAACATGCTTTCGTCATTCATTCAGACATAAGCCATCTAGGGAATATCACAACGGACTGGGTTTCATTCATTCATCATGATGCCAAAAAATCCTATTTAAATATTAACGCTGAACATGGTAGGTTTGACCCGAAACTAGCTAATCTTGATAAATCTTCCTGCACTGCTGATCTTACAAAGCGCGAACTCGAAATCGTCAAACTGATGAGTGAAGGCCTCAGCTCCAAAGCTATATCAGAAAAACTTTTTATCTCTTTTAATACCGCTAGAACACATAGAAAGAACATTCTTCTCAAAACAAATTCATCAAACACCGCTGAATTGATGGCAAAGTGTTTAGCTGAAGGAGTGATTTAGAGAGAAATACGCTTTTTGAGTGATTTATAAGTTTTAAAATCAAACTAAATTAAGTTTGAAATTATTTTTTAAATAATCGTGAGAAATAGTTGATTCCTAAGTTAAGGTTATTGGATAATTTTATATCTACTATCAATTTAAATTCCTCGAAAGAGTATAGAGTTTTAAGATATTAGAACACCATCCAGCCAACTATTTAATTAACCTATCTTAGGAAATATCCTTTCTATTTAACAGCAAAAAGAATTATTCTGAATAAAAACATGAATTATTAAAATTTGATCAATATGAAAGTTTTAAAAATCTACAAAGAGAGATAAAAAAGAGAGGGAACTAAAAGCAAAACACAACCAACTAATTGATTATTAATTCTAGTTCATTGTTATTTTGCCACCTACCAAATATGGTTTGCTTCCTGCTAATAAAATAAAACCTGTCAATCCGGGAAACAAAGTGTTAGTTTTAAAAGTTGATTTTTTATAATTCAAAATCAAAAGAGATTTATAAAAATACCTATTATTGCCAAAGTTTTTCTAAAGACATTGGGTTCACTTTAAAAACATCACCCAAACACCCGTAAACTCAATGTCTTTTCAGTTTATCACCATTTGAATATTACCAAACCAAATGAATAACACCCAAGAAAATCAAACCAGTCTATATACCAACTTAAGGAAAAGAGCATTAGGAATTACTGCTGATCAAATTGAATCACCTTCATCCATTTCTGAATCAAAAGTATTTGGAGTCATGATAGACTGGGAGCTTGAAGAAGGACTTGCCAGTTTAGTGGCCTACTTATCAGGTGATGCAAGTATATATTTAAGCAAAGGAGGAGGTATTATAGGGGGTGGAAATTTCCAAAACGTAAGGAATGAAGTTTTCTCTTTACTAGAGATGGCTCAGGGATTGATTGAAAAGGCTACTAAAATCGAAGAAATTCCTTTTCCTGAAAAGGGGGCATGCAGAATTATGCTTTTTACCAAACAAGGATTCTATTGTCTTGAAGAAAAGTCTGAAGAGTTAACCTCTACTAATTCCAAATGGGGTTCATTTCTCTCACAAGCGAAGAAGGTACACCAATCATTAGTTGAATCACAAAAAGAACAGGATATAAACTTGAAAAACTGAAGGTATTATTCCTGGATTTACTGAAAAACAATAGGAAGCTTTTTTTTAGAATCAGGTTTCAATCTGTTGAAGCAGTAGATTTCAATTACCATTTTTTTTAATCCCTGTTTATAAATTTTTGCTCGTTCATATTCTCCAACCATTGGTCTAAAAAATAGAGTGAAATGGCATGAAAAAAACTATCTTCCGCAAATAGTATTTATTGGTTTCATCCATTTTCATTAACTAACTAATACCGTCCTAAGTGAGCAACACTAAATTGACTCGGCAAATGGGACTTTTGGCCCTGATTGCTACGGGAGTCTGTTCTATGCTTGGAGCTTCCATCAATGTGGTTCCTTTTATGATTCAAAGGAATGTTCCAGGAATAGGCCCTTACGTCTTACCTGCTTTTCTTTTTGCCGCTATTCCTGCCCTTTTTGCCGCTTTTGCCTATGGAATATTATCCTCCGCTATGCCGAGAGCTGGTGGTAGCTACATCTACGCAAGTCGTGGGCTCAACCCTTATTTGGGTTTCGTGGCTAGTTTTTCCCAATGGTTTGGGCTCTCCATAGTCATCGGAGTCATCTCCTATTTAACCATCCCGTTTATTCGGGATATTTCCTCCAATTTTGGATGGAATGGCATTGCTGAAACTCTTGAGGTAGGCTGGGTTAGAGTTTCCCTTGCCTTAGGGATCATCTGGGGTTTTGTCCTGATCAATATCCAAGGAATAAAATCATACGAAAAAATCGTACTTCCTATGATGTTTTTGATGTTTGCCTTGGGAGGAATTGTAATCTTCTCAGGATTAATTTTTGACTCCAGTGATTTTTTGAGAGCATTACAAGAAAAGGAATCCAGAAACTTTGAGCCTACTCCCGTAGTGCCATTTGACTTGAAAGTGTTTCTATCTGCAGCCGCTTTACTTTTCTCTAGTTTCATAGGCTTTGACTCCATTGCTCAGGCTGGAGGAGAAGCTAAAAATCCAACTAAAAATCTTCCGAAAGCAATTGTATTAGCTATTGTGGGGGTGGGAGCATTTTACTTCCTGTTTTCAGCTTCAGTTTATCACATTGTTCCTTGGAGTTTTGTAGCAGAAGAAGCATTGAAAAAAGACATTTCAGCACCTGGCTTATTGAGCTATGTTTTACCTTCAGGCTGGGGAGTGGCTATCTTAGTTGGGGCTGCCATTGCTTTGATTAATGATTTACCAGCGATGTTGTTGTCTGTTTCCAGATTGATGTTTGCCTGGGCAGAAGACGGTATCTTTCCTGCTGCAATTTCTAAAGTTCATCTTCGAAATCACACTCCCTATGTCGCCCTGTTAGTAGCAGGTTGCATGGCAAGTATTGGGGTTATAGGGTCCCATTTTGCAGGTGACTTTTTTCTGGGAATTGATATTATGGTGACCTCCATGATGGTCAATTTCTTACTGATGTGTATCACCTTAGTTGCAATCCCAAGGATTAACCCCCAGTTAGCGAAGGAAATATCGGTGGTGAAAAACAGAAAAACCCAACTGTTAATAGGCTGGTCCGGAATTCTGACTTTATCAGCATTCCTGATCATCCACACCTATAAAGATTTAACATCAGAAACAACATCCTGGTATTTTCACTCCACTCCTATCTGGCTTATTGTCATGGGATTAGCAAGTATTATTTTTGCTTATAAGTGGAAGCAGTTGAAAAAATACGATCCTGATTTGACAAACACATTTTTGGAACTTCCTACTGAATAACACATGAATCCGAATATTGAATTAGCAGAAAATTTAAAGATCTCGAGGATCGTCACCGGACTTTGGCAAATTGCTGATATGGAGCGCGACGGGAATACCCTGGACCCTGTCAGTACTTCCAAATACATGCAGGCTTATGTTGATTCCGGATTTACTTCTTTTGATATGGCGGACCATTATGGTTCCAGTGAAATTATTGCTGGGACATTTAAAAACAGTCTTTCTGAAAAAGAAAAGGTCCAACTGTTTACCAAATGGGTTCCAAAGCCAGGGAAAATAACCAGATCAGATGTACGCAGCGCCATTCAAACTGCCCTTGACAGAATGCAACAAACCTCGATAGATTTGTTGCAATTCCATGCATGGTACTACCCTGATCCAAGCTGGCTCGATGGACTATTCTATTTAAATGAACTGAAGGAAGAAGGACTGATCCAACACCTTGGGGTTACTAATTTTGACGCTGCCCATTTGAGAATTGCATGTGCAAGTGGAATCCCTATTGTTAGTAATCAAGTTTGCCATTCGGTAATTGACCAACGAGCTACGCAACAGATGAAAAAGGTCTGTGATACGTATCATGTCAAATTATTGGCATTTGGCACTTTGGCCGGAGGCTTTTTAACGGACAGGTGGGTAGGAAAAGCTGAACCCAGCAATTCAGAAATCAAAACCTGGTCTCAAATGAAATACAAGCGCTTCATAGATGCTGCCGGTGGCTGGGAGGTGTTTCAACAATTATTACAAACCCTCAAGCAGGTAGCGGAGAAACACCAAGTATCAGTAGCCAACATTGCGGGGCGGTGTATTTTGGAGAATCCCAATGTTGCAGCCATCATCGTAGGTGCACGCCTGGGAGAGAGCGAACATATTGAAGACAATAAAAAACTGCTTGAAATCAATTTACAAGCGGAAGATCTTGAGCTTATCCAAGAAGCTCAAAGAAGTTTAACCCCTATACCTGGAGATTGTGGAGACGAATACAGAAAACCACCGTTCTTAACCGCTTCAGGAGATCTCAGTGACCATTTGGAAACCATCCCAAAGGCATTCACTCCTATTCAGAAAACAGCGCAACGCGAACAGATCTTCAGCGGAACAGAATGGGAAGAATATGCCGGCTATTGTAGGGCGGTAAAAGATGGAAATAGAATCTATATATCGGGTACTACTTCTACCCATGGACCAGATCAAATTGGCGGCCTGGATCCAGCAGCCCAAACCCATTTTGTGATTGATAAAATTGAGGGAGTCCTTACCTCCTTTGGAGGTTCTTTGGAAGATGTGGTAAGGACTAGGATTTTTGTCAATGAAATTAAAGACTGGGAACCCGTGGCCCGAGCACATGGAGAACGGTTTAAAGGAATCAACCCAGCCAATACTTTGGTAGAAGCCAAATTAGTGGGTGAAGGTTACCTCGTAGAAATAGAAGCGGAGGCAATCATTTCCTCCGCTGATTAATTTGCTGCTAATCCAGGTTTACTTTCGATTCAAAGGTTTTCCATTCTATTCCCATAAATGAATCCACGGTTTTAGAATATTCTTCCACCAATTCAGTAGCCTGATTCAAGATTTCCTGATGCTGAACAGAGGGTTGTTGAGTTTGAGCTGCCGCAATTTTTAATACCTCCTGGACTTTTGAGTAAGGAGAAGATTCAAAGGATTGCCAAGCTCCTACTTGTCTTTCTGGCCTAGGGGTTTGTCCCTGGGCCCGAAGAGCCTGGAGTTGTGCTTTCATGTTCTTAGCCAATTCTAAACTTGGATTCGTGTTTTCTCCTTCTTCTAATTTTTCAATCAGGTGGTCTACCTCCTTTGTTTTTTCATCCATCAACCCTAAGACCTCTGCAAGCTTTTTCACCTGAACATCAATGGCTTTTCTATACTTGTACAGTTCCACATCTACCTTGGGATCCAGATTAAATCTGGGATCTGGAATTACCTGGACAGCGGTGGAATCAAGATACTCCCCAAAGGAAAGTACTATCTTATATTCTCCTGGCAATACAGGAATGTCTCTTGAAAATTCATCGGTCCCTTTCGGTCTTAAAGAGGAAGAATGCTCATCCAATTTCCAAATCATATAGTTCAGCCCTTTTTCCAATTGAGAAGATTCCACCGTATTGATCAATCTATTTTCGGCATCATAAATCCTGGCAGTTACCGTCCTGTTTTCCTCAGGGATTTCTGACAAGTAAAAAGGAATCTTCGTTTGTTGGAACACTTTATTCTCTCCTTCAAAAGTGGTATTAAAACCGCTCCAAATATTGCCTGGAGGATTGATAAACAAGCCTTTGACTTGGACCGCATCGTTCATAGGCATCGCATTAATTCCAGATTTAAGCCTACCTGAAGCAATTTCCCGAAGAGAAAGTAAATCATCTAGGATCCATATTGCTCTACCAAAAGTCCCGATGATCAGGGCTGACTCCGGTTCTTGAATTTTTAAATCCATGGTTGATACTGAGGGAAATCCATTTTGAAATTGCTCCCAACTTTCTCCTTCGTCGAAGCTTATCCATAATCCATGTTCGGTGCCAAGAAATACTAAACCAGACTCTTCTGGATCTTGGATTACAGAAAGCGCATACCCTCTTACTTGACCTTCGTCTGCCATCCGATGCCAGGTATTCCCAAAGTCTTTGGTTTGAAACAGATATGGCGCATAATCACCCTTTCTATAATTATTGACCACCATCCAAGCCGCTCCTTCTTCATACCTAGAAGCCTCAATTTGGGCAACCCAACCTTCTTCAGGCATTTCCTGGATATTGGACGTAATATTTTTCCAGGTCTTTCCTGCATCAGTAGTCAACTGTACTTGACCATCATCGGTTCCTACCCAGATAATCTGGTCATTTAGGCTACTTGGAGCAATTGTTAAAATCGAATTGTAGCGTTCAGCTCCTGATACATCCAATGTCAATCCTCCATAGTCTGCCTTTTGATGGGCAGGATTATTGGTGGTCAAATCCGGTGAAATAATTTCCCAAGTGCGTCCTTTATCATAGGTCTTATGGACATATTGTGATCCATAATAGACAGAATTGGAATCAAAGGGATTCTTTGCAAACCCAGCATTCCAGTTAAACCGTAAACTGGTTGCTAAGTCCGGAGCCGGGGGTTGAATGCTGACATAGTAGCCGGTAATTTTATCATATCGATATAAATCACCGTTTTGAGAAGAGCCATAACCAAACCTTGAATTATCCAGGTCTGGAGCAATATCAAAACCATCTCCTCCCACGAGGTATTGCCAATACAAGGTCCTTATTCCTCCACGCTTCCATGTATAAGCTGGGCCAGACCAATTGCCATTATCCTGCATTCCACCATAGACATTGTAAGGGACGTCATGGTCCACTCCCACATGATAAAATTGGGCGACTGGAATAGACTCAGGAAAATACCAGCTTTTCCCATGGTCATAGGTGATTCCTAATCCTCCATCGCCCCCAATTATAAAATGCTGTGCATCATTTGGATTGACCCAAAATGCGTGAAAATCAGCATGAATTCCTTTGGTTTCATCAGCAGGGATCATGGGAACCGGATCAAATGATTTTCCTCCGTCATAACTCACTGACAAAGGCTGGTAAATATTATATAGCCTGTCGGGGTCTTCGGTGTCAATGGCTAAATCCTGAAAATAAAAGGGTCTGTTATTTGCAAACTTTGGATCATCATTAATCAACTGCCAGGTATTCCCCCCATTGTCACTCCTATAGATGGCATTTCTTTTCGCTTCTATTTTTGCATACATCCTTTCAGGATTGGACAGGGAAATTGCCAAGCCAATTCTTCCCAGCTCTCCAGCAGGTAATCCTTCATTTTCTCCTTGTTGCTGCCAGGTTACCCCTCCATCCTTGGTGACATAAAGACCTGAACCAGAACCGCCCGAAGTGAAATAATAGGGAGTTCGCTTATGTTCATAAAGTGCTGCAAAAAGTATGTTTGGGTTTTCAGGATGCATGACTAAATCAGCAATTCCCGATTGATTATTGGAAAACAAAATTTTCTCCCAAGTTTTCCCTCCGTCTGTGGTTTTATAAAGACCTCGATGTTCGTTGGCAGTGAATGGATCACCCATCGCTCCTACATACACTGTATTGGCATCTTTAGGATCGATGATAATTCGATGAATGGTTTTGGTTTCCTTTAGCCCCATATGTTGCCAGGTCTTTCCACCATCCTGACTTTTAAAAACCCCCATACCTAAGTTCATGGAGTTTCTGGGATTCCCCTCTCCTGTCCCTACCCAAATCACCTCCGGATTACTCTGTTGGATTGCCAAGGCTCCAATATTTTGTGTGGGTTGATCATCAAAAACTGGCTTCCAAGCCGAACCTCCATTCTCAGATTTCCAAACCCCTCCTGAGGCCGCACCAACGTACATGATTTTTGGATTTGAAGTGACCACGTCTATGGCCGTGATTCTTCCACTCATATTGGCAGGCCCCACATTCCTGACATTCAAGTTTTGAAGGCCAGAGAGGTCGGTAGATTGAGCAAAAACAGCATGGCCAATCACTACAAAAAGCAACAAAAAGGTAAGCTTAAACTTCATTTGGGACAGGTGACGGGTTTTAGTAATCTAGATGAAAACTTCTAAAAGGTGTTGACATTTTCAACCTCGTTTTAGAAGAGTCAAGATAAAACAAAAATTAAAAAGGGTTCATTATCCTTTTTTGAAAACTCAATAGTCCATATGATTGGTAAAATCTTTGTCCTAGAAATGGAACTTGTCCTTTAACTTCTCGATTTAGGAAGTACCAATTCAAAGATGGATAAGCAAAAGGGTTTAAAAAACCATAGTCTATACCACTAGAAAAGCGCTAATTCAATTGAGATGAAACAATTTATTGAGTCTTTGGGAAACACTTCTACCATGCCAGTCCTTTTTTTAGGTCATGGAAGCCCCATGAATGCCATTGAAGAAAATGAATTTGTGAAAGGTTTCAGGAAAGTATCCTCTGAAATAGAAATGCCCAAAGCCATTCTGGTGGTTTCTGCTCATTGGGAAACTCCCGGAACCCAAGTCACTGCGATGGATTTCCCTCCAACAATCCATGATTTTGGTGGATTTCCAAAAGCTTTGTATGAGGTCCAATATCCAGCACCCGGAAGTCCGGCTCTTGCCAAACAAACCCAGCAACTGGTTAAAAGCTCTGAGGTTCACCTGGATGATCAATGGGGTTTGGACCATGGAGCCTGGTCAGTAATCCGGCATATGTATCCGGAAGCTAATGTCCCGATCATTCAAATGAGTATTGATTACAGAAAAAGCCCACAAGAACACTATCAAATAGCACAGGAACTTCGAGCATTACGGAACAAAGGAGTGTTGATTGTGGGAAGTGGAAACCTAGTCCATAATTTACGAATGGTAGATTGGAGAAGACTGAACGAAAATTATGCTTTTGACTGGGCGGAGGAAGCAAGTCAAAAAATGAGTGAATTTATCTTGAATAGGGATCATGAAAACCTAATTCAGTTTTCTAAACAAGGGAGAGCTTTTCAACTGTCAATTCCTACACCCGAGCATTTTTTACCCTTATTATACACCCTCGGGTTACAGGATAAAAATGAGGAGATTTCATTATTCAATGATAAACCCTTGGCAGGTTCATTGACCATGACCTCTGTTAAAATTGGAGCCTAAAATAGGTCGAATGCTTTCCTGGGACGGATAACCATAAGTTAGAGTTTTACGCTAGGGAAACCTTATCCAATCTCGAGGGCATTACCAATGCCCTTACATTATTTTTTTGCATCCTCTTATTTTTTTGATTTCTTCTTGAAAGCAGCTAAATTTTAGTATCGAACTTTTTCAATCAACTTGAAATCAATGATTAATCAATCGATCTTTTTTGCAATTCACCCAGATGCTCCCAAAGACATGCGCATCTTTGGAGACAAGCTTAAAACAGGGAAAACAAGAGGGAAAACTACCGCTACAGGATTTGAAACAAAGGCCCAAAGTCCCACTCCAGGTCTTCAAACACCTGAATTGATCAGTTCCTATAAAGGAGTAATTGATACCATTCTTTTCGCTTTTCCTTCTGTCCCCCACTTTGGAGCCTCCGAAAGGACGGAGGCCTATCGGTCTGTCATCAAAGCGCTTCGTTTAGGAACCAAGTTTATCATTGTACATTATGAACAGGACCGAGACACCATTGAATCCTGGTTTAGTTCAGTAGGCCATGAATCCAATTTGATTTCCTGGGTTCCTATTCCTAGTTATGTGGACTTTACTGACTGGGCGGAAGATGCCTATTTGGCATTAAAGGACGCCTATGACGAAACTTATTATTTAATGGAACCTTGGGAATTCCCTCGTTCCGGAGATCAATTATTGGCAGACAGTATTGAAGAATACACCAACATCAACGCAAGTCAGGCGCCGTTGATTTTTCAGGGTGGAAATTGCCTGGTTGCAGATGATTTCTGGATATTGGGAAAAGACTATTACCAGGACACCATTCATCAAATCCAAGATCAAACCCTACCTCTAAGAGTCAATACAGGTCAACAAATAGAAGAGCTGGTCCGTCAGAGTTTTTCTGATTTTTTGGATAAAAACAGACCGATGTTCGTGGCGGGGACTAAAAAAGAAATCCCAATATCAGCTTATGTAGGCAATAAAGAATCAGACGAATACATTCTGGATATTGTGGGAGTAGGTACCGGTCCATTCCAACCTATTTTTCATGTGGATATGTTTATCAGTTTGATCGGGAAGAATGAAGATGGGAAATTTGAAATCATGGTCGGCTCTCCCAAGTTAGGCAATGAGCTCTTGGGGTTCCCAAACCGTCGTCATAACCTTCAAGAAGCCTATGATGAAATTGCCCGATCTTTTAAAAAGCAAGGGGTGATTGTTCACCGAAACCCTTTGGTACATTATCCTGAATTCACAGGTAGAAAAATCCCAATTTCTTATTTGAGAGACCTTGCCGTCCAAAATCCTGATGACAAAGATATCAATAGCGCTTTGAAAGACCTCCTTTACCTTGGCGCCAGGGAAAATGATCTAGCCTCTGTCAGAAATTGGCATCATATCACTTCCAACAATTGCTTGGTAGAAAACAGTGAAAAGGTAGGCAAGCATGTCTATTTACCTACATTCGGTCATGGAGAATATGCTTCTCTAGCTGTTTTGGATGATCATATGGAGGCACTTTGGGAAAGCTTCGGCTTTACCGTACACCGTCTTGGAGACTTCAATAGCTTCGCTAAAAGACAGGGGGTGGTGCATTGCATTTCTAAATATCTCAAGAGGGGAGATTAAACAGAACCCCTTACTCGTAACATTGAATGAATCTAGTGATGGCAACTAATTTGGATGTGTTAAACCGAATGGATTTCCTTATCAGGGACTGGAAAACAAAAAACGATGATCGGCAGGTTTTTTTAAGTTGTTACCGTCTCATGACTGGAAATATGTTTCAAGCGATAGAAATGGATGAGTTTCATGACAGAGTTTGGATCAGTACCCTCCTTCATCGGTTTGCCAATTATTACTTTGATGCCCTGGAATGTTATGATTGCGGAAAAACCTCCCCAAAAATTTGGCAGGAGGTGCATCAGTGCACCGCCGAACTCAACTTACGGCAGGTTCAATATTTATTAATGGGAGTAAATGCGCATATCAATTATGACTTGGTATTGACTTTATTTGATCTTCTTGACCAAGAATGGCCCCATTTAAGTCGTGAAGAGCAGCAGTTACGCTATGAGGACCATTGTAAGGTCAATGAAATAATTGCAACTTCCATAGATCAAGTACAAGATGAACTGATCAATCCCTCGGATCTTTTGATGGAATGGATGGATCATGTTTTTGGTAACCTGGATGAATACCTCATATCTTCTCTGATTACCCATTGGAGACAAGAAGTTTGGGATCAAGCTTGCGTGTTATTGGGAACAAAAGGAATAGAACACCGAGAAATTCTTAGAGCCAAACTAGAACGGAGTGTATTAAAGCGAAATAGGATTCTTGCCATTGATTTTTAAATGTGCCTTTTATTTCAACTACCCACTTGAATTCGACCTATCTTCAAAATCCTTACCCGCAGCTTTATACCCACAAGGAAAAAACGTAACTTAAATAAGAATTTAATTTTTAGACTTTTAGAACATGAAAAAGACACTGCATGATCACCTTTCTTTTACCGGTGAACCCAAAAACATACTTTCTTTAGATGGAGGAGGAATCCGAGGTGCATTGAGTTTGGGGTACCTCAAAAAGATCGAGACCATTCTGCAAAATAAACACGGCCAAGATTATCTCTTGTGTGATCATTTTGACTTAATCGGCGGTACTTCCACGGGCTCCATTATCGCGACTGCTTTGGCCATAGGAATGAAAGTAGACGATATTAAAGATCTCTATATGGATTTGGGAGGAAAGATTTTCGGCAAAAAATATAGCTTTTGGAATCCCCTTCAAACCTGGAAATTCCTGAAGGCCAATTACGATTATACGGTGTTGGAAAAATCATTGAAAGGAGCTTTTGGAGACATCACCTTGGGTAGCGATCAAATCAAAACCGGTCTTTGTATTGTCGCTAAAAGAGCTGACACCAATAGCGTATGGCCTTTGATCAATCATCCTCAGGGGAAATTTTTTGACACCAGTTTGGGGAAAAATAAAAACATCCCGCTTTGGCAGGCGGTCAGAGCAAGTAGTGCCGCTCCTACCTATTTTGCACCGCAAATGATTGATGTAGGCGACGGGCAACAAGCGGCATTTGTGGATGGTGGAGTGAGTATGGCAAACAATCCTTCCATGACTTTACTAATGGTAGCTACCTTAAGAGGATTCCCATTCCATTGGGAAATGGGAGAAGATAAATTAAGTGTGGTTTCTGTAGGGACGGGTTATAGTGTATTCAAAAAACAAGTAGGTGAAATCAAAGAAGCCTGGATGAAAACCTGGGCCATGAATGTGCCGGATATGCTGATGCAGGATGCGAGCTGGCAAAACCAGATTATGCTACAGTGGCTCTCCAACTCCCCTACTGCCCATTATATAGATATGGAAATTGAGACATTGAGAGATGATTACATCGGTGGCAAACCCATGATCAAATATCTTAGATACAATTTCCCTATCACCGAAAATGAACTCAACGGCTTAGGCTTGGGTAAAAATTACACGGAAAAAGATGTGGCAAGTCTCATAGAAATGAGCAACGCAGAAAACCGGGAAGAACTCTATAAAATCGGTGAAGCTGCAGCCAAAGACTCCGTGAAAGCGTATCACTTTGATGGACAATTTTCTTAATTCTCCTTTAAAACCTGAATAACCTGTGCCACCCAATCTCCTTGAGAATGATATAACTCAAGGTTATTGGCGGTGGATTCTGTTTGCCAACTTTCATGAGCGGTAGCAATGGCATTGGACAAATAAGTGAATGCTTTCTCCTTATTATTTTGGAGGATGGCTAACTCCAATAAACTTGCATGAGGCCAATACCCATCAAAATTTGAAGGTGCTTTTCTCATTGACACTTTGTCTTTCTTAGATAAATAGGTCAAGACCGAATATTCCACCACATTGGCAAAACCAGCTGAATCCTGGTCCCCTCTTACAAATTTCAATGTGGCTGCATTTATTCCTGGATAAAAATCACGTAAATCAGATTGAAAGCCCTCGCTATAGATTTCAATGGCCTTATCCAAGAAACCTTTGGCCAAAAATTCATTTTGACCTTTCGCTTCCATGTATTTATCCTTATAAATCCTGCCCAAAATCCCTAGCGTCTCACTATTTGAACCTTTATCACCCAAAATCGCGGTAAGTACATCAATGGCCTTATTTTTATTTCCTGAACGATTCAATGCAAACCCATACTGTTCTTGAACCATGACGGTGGTTCTCAAATGGTCCGGCAACGATTCGATATAGGTAACCATTTGCGGGTAAGCATTTATTGACCGATAGGCCAACATGAAATTAATGGCTAAAGAAGCATCCCAATCTTCTTTATCAGGCAGGCTTTCTTCCAGCTTTGCCAATGCTGCTGCTTTATCCGGGTTGGATTTTGACTCAACTACCTCTTGGATTAACTCACTGACATCATTTTCCTGCTTCGCTTTTTCCCTGAGCATCTCTACTTTGTCAGAGGAAAGGTTGTGCTTGAATTCTATCCCATCCAATAATTGATAAACCGGACTATCGGTCACCTTGCTTTTCCTAACTCCAGCGATATATTTCTTTAAAGCCTCTTTTTTACTTTCCAATTCAGAAATTTCATCCTCCACAATGGTATACGGGAAACACCGGACATCCACCAAATCAAATGGGATCTTGGTACCGGTTTCAAAAATACTGAAGGTGGTATATGGCTTAGCAGTGTATCGGATCCCCAATTCATAAAAGACATTGGCATTGGCAGTTGTCAAATCAGCGATGGCAAAATCACATAAAATCAAACGCTCATACATGGGTTTATGGATAATTCCTCCCATCATTTCCTGGTCAGCACGAATCGATTCCAAACCAGATTCTTCAATGACAGGCTTGATAAAATTTTCATATACCTGATCAAAATTGATGATCCTTCCAGTGGCATCCGGTTTTTTCCCAAATGGCATAATCACAAAACATAAGGGTTTCATAGCGCTATGGTTTCAAGTAAAATTTTATCTCAACTTCTGTACTGAGTTATTCAGTGATTTTCGCCTCATTGATGGCCTTCAGAATACTATATCTCTTTTCGGCTCTTTTCTGAATGTTCAATTTTTCCCTGGAGGAATTCAGCCAAATGGCTATTTCCCCAATTCTCAATCTGATGACACTCGAGTTCACACAGCTTTGAAGAAAAAATATCTGAATATGTAAGTTTTTCTCCCAGAGGTAAAAGCCAAAAGGAGTTTTGATGACTGCTAAATCAGGATAACCTACCAGACCTTTGGCTTGTGAGGAAGTCACCCTACCATAAACTGCGATAAAATGAATCACCCCGGATGACTTGTTGCTTCCTATGATTTCTTTTTGTTCATATAAAAAAGGCCTCCCTAACTGGTTTCTGGCATCCGCTACCGACATGCTATCCGGCACGGCATAATAATTACAAATGGAATCCGAAAAAACAGGATTTCTATCCAATGATGTTTGCAAGGTTTCCTTCATTTCAATAATTCGCTCTGGATAGGAAAGTTTGCTCCAGTCCAGGGTTTCAGGAATACTCGAGGAACCTGCCACCACTCTTTTCTGGGTTTCAAATGATTTCTCCAAAGCTTTTAAGAGATACCTTTTGATCTGGATTAGGCACTTCTCTTTCAATTCCTCAAAGTCCCTGGCATCAATGGTTTCAAAATGTTTAAAGTCATTGGCCATATCATCTGCAAAACTTCGATTCCTTTCATAGGCTGGTCCTTTGGTAGGGAGTTTAAAAAACTGGCTGATATTCAAGCCAAAGGTCATATCAGAGAACTCCTGCAAGGCTGCCAAATACTCTTCATGACAAATCCCATTGGAAGAATCCAAATCTGCAATGGGCCAACCTGCTTCCCCATTGTAAAGGATAATGATCACATGGGAAGACCTCAAGGTCTCCATGCAGTTCTCAAAAGCATCCTTAGACAAAGTAGAATCAAAAGTCCCTTCATTGATGAGTACATCAAAAATTTGCTCTTGGAGGAATAATTCTTTCTCTAATTCAACTTGTAAAAACTTCCTTAGATCCTTGAGGGATTTACCTGAATCCAAATTGGAAAACGAAGAATTGACTCTACTGGAAAGAAAAACTTTGATCGTATTCATGGACAATGGTTAAAAAATCAACAGCGAAAAACTCACCTAAATTTAACCATATCCGGATAAAATCCTTTGATACAACCCATTGAATACTTGCTTCTTTTTTTTAGAAAGTTGAATTCAATCAATTATTCAGATCTATTTTCCGTCACTTGATCCACCACCCCCACTGTTCTGCAACTATCACAATTGCTAACATAAAAATAAAGCCTGCAAAAATTCCGGTTAGAGGATCAATTCCTCTTATAGAAATGGGCTCCCTCCTATATTATAATTATTCAAATTATTGTATAACTATTTTTAGAGATTAAAAACTAAACAAATATCCATAAAACTAATACAAATAATTAGTTTTTAGCATTTTACATTTCAAAAAAAATTATTTCATAGGAAATATTGTATTTGTGATTTTATAACTTCAAATTGTATTTTATTAATTTTTAAATACGAGTTTATTCAATTGATATATTAATTTTTTTCAATTTTTCTTTTTTGCCTATGAAACTGTTTTTCTTTTTTGCTGCAGTACTTTTGACTTTGGAAGTTAAAAGCCAATCAATCTCCGGAAAAGTCCTTGAACCATCAGGTATTCCTTTATCTTTTGCAAATGTGCTTTTGCTGACTCCTTCAGACTCTTCCTTGATCAAAGGCGCAGTTACTGACACCTTGGGCAACTTTACGATATTTGATATTCCCGATGGAAACTACCTTATTTCTGCCTCTATGATGGGGTATAAGCAGGTTTATTTACCACTTATCAGTAATGAAAAGAAAGCTGTGGAAGGAATTACACTACAGCTTCAAGAAGACAGTCAGCAGCTTGAGGAGGTAATGGTCGTAGAGAAAAGACCTTTTGTTGAACAATACATTGATAAAATGGTAGTCAATGTCTCAAATAGCATTATTGCAAGTGGCTCTACTGCACTTGAGGTCTTGGAGAAAGCTCCAGGAGTTACAATTGACAGGCAAAACAATTCCCTCCGATTACGCGGAAAAGATGGAGTAATCGTCCAAATGGATGGAAAGCAAACCTATTTATCCATGGAGGATCTGGTCATTTTACTCAGTACCATGTCAAGCGATAATATTGATCAGATCGAGTTGATAACGAACCCTTCTGCAAAGTACGATGCAGCAGGAAACTCTGGCATTATCAATATCAAATTGATAGAGAATAATGACATAGGTACCAATGGATCAATTTCAGTCGGAGTTGGTACCGGGCGCTTTGAAAGAGAAAGAGGAAGTTTACAAATTAACCATCGAGCAAAGAAAATCAATGTCTTTGGAAACTATAGCGCAAATGCAGGAGGCGGATATTTTGATTTAGACAGCAGACAGTTTATTGAAAATGGGGGACAACAAAACTACATTGACCAATTAACCTATATTGTATTTGATAATTGGGGTCAAAACGCAAAAGCAGGAGCAGACTATTTCTTAGGAAAAAACACAACAATCGGTATAGTTTGGACAGGTTTCTGGAGTAATAATGGAGAAGATGGTACTGCTAGTAGTGATTTCGAAAGAAACGAAGGCATCAATTACCTAGAAACTAGCACTGCAAAACAAATCTCTAGCATCTCTACCAACAACGTAGGCAATCTAAATTTCCAGCATAAATTCGGTGAAAATGGAGGGCAGCTTACAGCAGACTTTGATATTGGTCAATTCAAAAGACAATACTCAAATACATTACAGACTGATAGTCATACACCCGAGGAACCTTCCCAACCCAGGGAGGGTCTTATAACTGAAATGCCCACTACGATCACCATTAGAACTGCTAAAGCTGATTATAGCCGTGTGGTATTCAACAATTGGAATATGGAAGCAGGCCTTAAAACTGCTTTTGTAGAGAGCGATAATGATTTGACTTTATTTCAGGGAGAAGAAGGAAACCTAATTGTAGACCCTATTTTATCAAACCATTTTATCTATACTGAGAATGTGAATGCTGCCTATATCAGCTTCTCCGGCAAACTAGGCGAATCCACGCAAGCACAAATGGGGCTAAGAGCAGAACATACTATTTCTGAAGGAAAATCCCTAAACACGGAAAACACAGTGAAAAGAAACTATTTAAATGTCTTTCCAAGTGTATTTATCTCTAATAAACTATCCGAAAATCACACCCTAGTTCTCTCCTATAGTTATAGAATAAATAGACCCAGCTACCAATTCCTGAACCCAGCCCGATCTTATGTAGATCCCTTTTTATACAGCCGAGGGAATGCATTCCTTCAACCAGAATACACCCATTCCCTTGAATTAAAGCACGGTTTCAAAGACAAACTTTATACTTCAATAGGTGCAAGTTTTGTTTCTGATTTGATCTTTTACCTCATCCAACCTGTAGATAGTATTCGCACGGAAAGAACTCCGGATAATGTAGGCACCTCGCAATCCTATAATATTACCATGAGTTATCCTCTTGCAATCATGAAAGGATGGAATGCGCAATTGAATTTTACTGGGCTTTACAGCCGGTTTAATTACCTTTATCAGGAAAACCCAATTATTGTAGAGCAAATTTCCAGTAGGATAAACATGTCCAATACCTTTGCATTTCAAAAAGGTTGGACTGGAGAGCTAACTGGATGGATTAGTTCACCATCTATTCAGGCTTTAGCTCGGGCACCTTGGCTAGGCTCTTTAGACCTTGGCATTCAAAAATCATTTAGCCAAAAATTCAAAGCCAGATTAAGTATCCAAGATATTTTTCATACCAATAAATTTATAGGTAAAATCGACGTTCCTGGTTTTAATTCAGACTATCATCTCCAATTTGACACTCGAGTTGCTTTGATTAACCTCACCTATACACTAGGTAATCAAGACCTAAAAGCAGCTCGACAAAGAAAATTGGGATCGGAAGAGGAGTCTCAGCGAACTAATTAAAGGAACACTAAAATTGGTGATAGGTTGATTAGTAAAATCAAATGTCACCTGTTTGATGAATACATCCAAATTTACCCCTAGCTGATTAGAGGTCTTTATCTTTGGTTACCTGGTCCACCACCAATGCGATCGCTCCATCTCCAGTCACATTACAAGCAGTCCCAAAACTGTCCATCGCAATGTACAACGCGATCATTAATCCGATCATTTCCTCGTTGAACCCGAGCATGGACTGAAGTACACCAATGGCAGCCATGATTGCTCCACCCGGCACTCCTGGTGCTGCTACCATGGCAATTCCAAGCATAAAAATAAACCCGGCAAACATTCCAAAGTCATAAGGAAGTCCCTGTAAGATCATCAACGCCATCGCACAGGCGGTAATTTTCATAATACTTCCGGATAAATGTATGGTCGCACAAAGTGGGATAACAAAGCCTGCGATCTTCGGAGAAACTCCGTTTTTTTCCGCTTGCTCCAAAGTCACTGGTATCGTGGCAGCGGAGGATTGCGTCCCCAAAGCCGTGAAATAAGCCGGCAACATGGTCAACAATAACTTCACCGGATTTTTCTTGACGATAGCTCCAGTAATCACATATTGTAAAATCAATAAGAAAATGTGCATGGCAAAGATCACCCCGATGATATTCAGGAATACGGATAGGATGGAATACACCTGTCCACTAAACGCCATGTTTGCAAAAATCCCCAAAATAAATAAGGGTAAAAGTGGAATAATCACATTTTCAATCACTTGCATGATGATCTTCTCAAAATCCTTCACTACCTTTTTCAAAGTGGAATTCTCTTGATAGGACAATCCCAAACCAATCACAAATGCCAAAACCAGGGAGGACATCACGTCAATCACCGCTGGAATCGTGATACTAAAATAAGGAACTAGATCATTCCCCTCTTCTGCTATTTCAGTGGCTTCGTTCACATGGGAGGCCAACAAAGATGGGAAAATGGTAGAGGAGGTAAAGTAGCTCATAAACCCGGAAAACAAGGTAGATCCATAAGCAATGGCAGCAGTAAGCAATAAGAGTTTTCCGGCTCCTTTCCCCAGATCAGAAATTGCCGGCATGATTAATCCCAGAATGATTAAAGGAATGGCAAAATTCAGAAATTGACCAAAAAATGCATTGAAGGTGGCAAATATCCTATTGACAGATTCGGGTAAAAAGAGACCAAAAACGATTCCAAGTACAATGGCTATAAAAACTTTAAAAAGAAGATTAGAAAATAGGTTTTTCATTATTTGGACGTTGATTCTAAATCAGTTCTCAGATGCATCTTTAAATTTTTGAAGTGCAAAGATAAAAGGAATGTAGTCTACGTGGCGATTGACACAGAATTAATTGATGATTGGTAAAACTTCCGATAAAAATCTCTCCAATCGATTCCTGATTTATTGAGAACAAAAAAATACCCTCAGCGAATTTTATTAAATCCTTCTTATTACTGCAATACTCGGTAGGTACCTAAGAATGTGAGAATTCTGTAACTCTTCCTTTTTAAAATGTAATACATCCTTATCAAAAACTAGCCACATTTAAGGTCAGGGGGTCTGGAATAAGCAATAACTCAATATTCCACCAATTCACCCAAACCAATGGTGTTCACCAACTGATCTCCTGCAAAAATCCAATCTTCTAAATCTTCTTGAATCCATGAGCGTTTCAATCCTTCGCAAAAATTTAACCTTCCTTCCTGACTCAAGTAGGGTGGTTGCTCGCTTCTTTAAAAACGGAGATTTAAGAACTCGGAATTTGCTAAGTAAGATTTTCTTGATGACTGAAACAGAGGTAACTCAAGCATTGGAACAGACATTGAGGGAATTTGCCAGCAGGCATCGGAATATTTCTCGTCTCTTTTTTAAGCATTGTGAAAATATCCGTGGAATTATTGAAGGGATGGATGTCAACTTTGACTCGCTTTCTGACGAACAAAAAATGCTGATCGGTTCATACTGTACAATGGAATATTCTCTTGAGTCTGCGGCATTTTTCAATCCATCCATCATTGAGGATTTTGACCAATCCTATTTAGGTACCGGTGAAAAAAGAGTAATCATTTCATTTCGGGCAACAGGAGAAGGGCATATTTCTTCTATTGTTTTCAGAAGGGCAATTCTCGATGCGAATAACAACCTGCGACTGACTAAGCTCGGAAATTCTATTGATAAGGCTGAAATCTCCCACAAGCAAGTCTACGATAAGGAGCGTTTTATAAAACGGCTCAAAGGTATGCACATTGATGAACAGTATTCCAAAAGTATCATGGATAGTCTTCCCGATCGATTTGAATATTATGAGTTGAAAAACACCCTAGGTAATTTACTCAAAAACCAAGAATTAACTGCCCCACAAAGAGTAGCTTTCAAAGAGATAATCTGGCTAGTAGACTCATTTTATGATATCCATTTTCATAAAGATTCTGATCTAACCGAACGTGTGATTTTTCCGATTTCAGATTCTGAAAGCAACGGCATAGAAGATGCAAGATTTGTAAGCTTCAAAGAAGAAGATGAAACCACGAAAGTATATGCTACCTATACAGCATATAATGGACACACCATTTTACCCAAATTAATCTGTACCGAAGATTTCTACACTTTTCGAATCATGCCTCTCAGAGGTATGGGAGCTCAGGGAAAAAATCTTGCGCTTTTTCCAAAAAAAATAAAAGGAAAATATGCCATGCTTTCCAGGGTTGATGGAGTAAATAATTACCTGATGTATTCCGATCGGACCACCGTCTGGAATAATCCGCAGCTGATACAGGAACCTAAATACACTTGGGAATTCACGCAAATCGGAAATTGTGGTTCCCCGCTATGGACAGAAAAGGGCTGGTTGATCATTACGCATGGGGTGGGGCCGATGAGACGATACAGCATCGGCGCTTCTCTATTCGATCTAGATGATCCATCCAAAGAAATTGGTCGATTGGAAGAACCCTTATTAATGCCTCTTGAGGAGGAACGAAATGGATATGTTCCAAATGTGGTTTATTCCTGCGGATCCATGATTCATAACGATAGTCTTATTCTTCCCTATGCAGTATCTGATTATTCCTCGACTTATGCTGTAGTCAACATGGAAGAATTATTTATAGCTTTGTTAAACTAATAGTTCTTCTCCTTCCAACACTTTTCTATATGCATTTTCGTAATTGTGTATCATTTTTTTCATGCTGAAATTCTTTTCAGCATGTGCCCTGCAATTGACAGGTAAGAGTTTATCTAAATTCGCCACTGCTTCAACTGCCTGGTCAATAGTAGAAACCAAATAGCCGGAAACGCCATCATCAATAAGCTCTGGCATACTCCCTTTTGAAAATGCGATTACCGGAGTACCACACATCATAGACTCCAAAACACTCAACCCAAAAGGTTCTTCAAAGGAAATGGGATGCAATAGGGCTTTGGCTTCACCTAAAATCAAGTTTCTTGCCTCCTTACCAAGATTCCCCAGGTATTGAACAGTTGTCCCATTGATTTTTGGCTCTATTTGCGATTTGAAATAAGATTCATCCTGAATTAAACCGGCGATTTTCAAATGGCAGTTCGATTTTTCTGCAATTTCAATAGCCTTATCCAGCCCTTTTTCAGGATGAATACGACCAAAATAAAGTAAGTATTCTGCTTTGCTGACTTGGAATGTAAAGAGTGCTGGGTCTACTCCATGATAAATGGTGTCCAGGTAGGTCAATTTACAATTTCTGTCTGCATTCGAAATAGAAATAAAGGCTGACGAATTATCGTATTTTTCATAAACGGAAATGATTTTATTCGAAGAAAAACCATGAATAGTAGTAATCATTGGAGTATTGATCAATCGAGAATAAGTCAGCGGAAGAAAGTCAAAATGATTATGGATGATATCAAAACTACCTGCTCGCTCCATCAGATGACTGATATGCAAGCATTCTAGAACTTTGGGATCACTGGATTTATCTATTTCATAAGGGCGTGCACAGACTGACTCTAATTTTGCTTTGGTAATCGAGTCACCACTGGCGAAAAGTGTAACCTCATGCCCTAATTTTACCATTTCCTCAGTTATCGTAGAGGCTATTTGCTCCCAAGGTCCGTAACTCTCAGGAGGAGTCCTCCAGGCAATCGGTGCTAATATCGCTAACTTCATAGACTTTCGGGCTGAAGCCGTTTTGTGTGATTTTCTATGACATCGGACTGGTAAAACTCTTCATCAGCTTGAAGCACCGTTAAATGAGAAATCAGATAAGCCAAAGAACTTTCAGCTCCCTGATTTCTGTTAATCCCATAGTTCTCAAAACCATCGCAACAGCCTTTAGTCTCAAAATCATACAAGCTCAACCGCAAATCATTTTCTCCCAAAAACCACATAAATGAATCAAAAAGCTTATTGAGGTATTCCTTTTCTCCTGTCATTAAAAACGCCTGATGAAACATCAAAACCATCGCCATCGCATCTACAGGTTGCTGCGCAAAAAAGGATCGTTCTTCATCTTTGATGTACCATTTTTTATTTCCGATGACCGAAAGAACCCCATCTTTTAAAGTGTGCTCCTCAAGAAACTCCATGGTAATCAAAGCAACTTCCTGTACCCTTGGATCTTGGGTGATTTGGGCAGAATGTAGAAGAGCAAGAGGTAAAATTCCATTATCATAAGCCAAAAGTGACTCGAACCAATGCCAATCTTCAGAATGATGAACACTATATGCCTTCATAAGCTTATTTGTCAGGTTTTTTAAAGCTTCCATCATCTGCTCGTCTGAGGCATTGGTTTTTAAATAATAACTGACTCCAATGATTGTGTTGGCAATACTCCGAATTGAATTTAACTTTTCGAAATTTGGAAAAGCTTCGAAAAATACAAGTTTACCAGTCTGATAATAGGCATCATTTGGTGCATTCCCGATCAAATAACCCAAAGCCCATATCGTCCTACCAAATGAATCTTCTGAACCTACCTCATCCAAGAAAGTCCGACTAAAACTCAGGAAATTCCTAAAGGTTCCATCGATATTTTGCATGTAATGGATATAACTCAGATAGATTGGCATTAACTCCAACGCCTGCTCCTCCTTCTTCTGTTTATAAGTCATCAACACCATTAATAGAGCCCTTGCATTATCATCCAGACAATAGCCTTCTTTCAGATTGGGAATCCCAAATTTCGCATGCTGGATGATCCCTGTATCGTCTGTGAGTCTCTTGATATGAGTAAGGGAAAAAGGTGGGAGTAACAGCAAGTTGATGACCAATTCCTTTTTATAGATTTCCTGCTTAGGAAATGAAAGCAAACTATTGGAAAGGTGCAGATACTTTTTACCGATTTTCGGCCAGGTGATATTTTTCCCGTATTCGTAAGCATTTGCCTGGATCTGTTTCAGTGTTTCTGGGTCATCCAACAATTCGTTTAACACTCCTGCCAGTTGCTGGTGATTATTGAAATCAAAAAGTCTACCTCGGTTTTCATTCAATAATTCTGCAGCATGCCAATAAGGAGTGGAAACTACCGCACAGCCAACCCCCATAGCATAAGATAGTGTTCCACTGGTGATTTGGGCTTTGTTGAGATAAGGAGTGATATATATATCACATGCACTCAAATATTTAAAAAGTACTACTTCCCCAATAAATTCATTCAACATCAAAACATGGGATTCAAGATGTAGGTTTTTAATCAGCAACTGCAAGAACGTTCGATATTCCTCACCTTCATGTCGCAATACATTTGGATGTGTTTTTCCCAAAACGATATAAAGAATATCCGGATGTTTTTTGATGATTTCAGGGAGCGCTTTTATGACTGTTTCGATTCCCTTGTTTCTCCCGATAAAGCCAAATGTTAAAATCAGTTTTTTCTGAGTGAGTTTGAATTCTTTTTTGGAGTCCATTCTATCAAAATGAATATCTGGAACACCATGTTCTATTAAGACGATTTTTTCCTGAGACACATCATAGATACTCGTCAGAAATAGAATTGCCTTTTGACTCATCACTACCACTTTATCTGCCATTTTACAGATCTCTTTCAAAATTGCTTTTTCATTGTAAGAAGGAGTATCTAAAATGGTATGTAGAGTGACTATTAAGGGGATTTCAAGTCTATGCAAAAGTGGAAGAATATATACTCCACTCAATCCTCCAAAAATCCCGAATTCATGCTCTAGAATGCAAACATCTGCGCCACTTATATTAATGAAATTGGCAGCTTCGAGGTAATCCG
Organism: Algoriphagus halophilus; assembly: GCF_900129785.1. Lineage (NCBI taxonomy): Bacteria > Pseudomonadati > Bacteroidota > Cytophagia > Cytophagales > Cyclobacteriaceae > Algoriphagus > Algoriphagus halophilus. The sequence goes on along the minus strand of NZ_FSRC01000001.1, from coordinate 563,614 downwards.
TTTGCTGCTCCTGACGGATTTGAAGTTTTACTTCCTGAGGATATATGTATTTCTGATTCCCATCATTCATGGCAATTACTAGTACTTCATTATGCTGAACCCCTTGTTTATCAATTCCTAACATGGATTTTGTTAGGTTTTCGGTAAATGTACCAATGCCACATTCTCGAGGTGGATAGGTTCCTATATAGGCTAATTTCATTTTTATTTGATGTTAGGGATTCTCAAAAACGGCTTCAGGGGATGATGTTTTTTCATCAGATTTAATAATCTTTCAAACCCGATCAATCGACCAAAAAATTCTAGCTATTGCTTAATCCCTAAAACTCCATTATGACAAGCACCAAAAGTAAAATAAGTAAAGCTCCTGTAGCTTACATAAAACTGAAAAATACTTACATATATCTCACTTTCAGATCATTCCAGAAAGCATATCCTGCTTATCGTCTTTTGGTCTTTGACTTTTTATCTGAGATTCTGTCACAAAAAAAGGTGGAAACCACAAAAGATTTTACTTTGTATCATACAATAGGCCTTAAAATACACTAAAGCAGGCTGTATTTCAGTATATTAATACTTGAACCTGAGAGAATTTCTCCCAAACAAGCCAGTACCTTCCAAGATGAAATCAATTTTTACAGCATTCTTTTTCATGACCCTAGTAGTATGTGTTGCTCAGGATCCTCCAAGCCTTGTGGCGGGTTTTCCCGTCAATTACGACGAGGAGGCAATTCCTCCTTACAGCCTGCCAGACCTATTAACCTTGGAAAATGGTCAAACCGTAAAAGATGCCAACACCTGGACTAAAAAACGAAGACCTGAATTACTTCAAGCAGTAGCTGATTTACAATACGGTAATACCCCGCCAGCTCCTAAAAAAATCACCTACGAATATTATGAAGCTGAAGGAAAAGCCTTCAACGGGAAAGCAATTCGAAAACAAGTCAGAATTTACCTTACCGAGAATAGCCAGGAGCATCCAATGGACCTTCTGATCTATTTGCCAAAAAATGCCACTAAAGCAACTCCCTTATTTTTTACGATTTCATTTTCAGCAAATTCTCAAACAGTTGATGATCCCGAAGTTCAAATTGGAGAGATCTGGAATCGAGAAGGCCAAAAGGTGAAGGCAGATCAACCGAGTAGATTCCGGGCTACCAATGTGGAGCAATTTATAGCTGCTGGCTATGGGTTTGCTACGGTATACTATGGTGATATAGATCCCGATTTCAAAGAAGGTTTTGACTATGGAATTCGAAAAGAGTTTTTAAAACCAGGTGAAACAAAGCCTCAAATGAACGAATGGGGAACCATCTCAGCTTGGTCTTGGGGTTTGAGTCGAGCCATGGACTATTTTGAAAAGGACCAACAAATTGATGAAAATCGAGTCGCTCTAATGGGCGTTTCCAGATTGGGAAAAACGGTCCTGTGGACAGGGATACGGGATCCCCGATTCAAAATGATCATCGCCAGTTGTTCCGGAGAAGGTGGTGCCGCCATTGCCAGAAGGGATTATGGAGAAAACATCAAACATATGTCTGCACCATCCAGATATGCATATCAGTTTGCTCCCAACTACCATGAATACTCCACTCATCTCGAAGATTTTCCTTTTGATGCCCATTCCTTGGTAGCTATGATTGCCCCTCGCCCTCTATTACTTCAAACAGGAAGTACCGATTATTGGTCCGATCCCAAGGGGGAATTCATCGCTGCGCAAGAAGCAAGCAACGTATACCAACTTTTTGGTGAAAACGGGCCAGAAGGAAATGAAATGCCTCCAGCGGGAGACACTTCTCTAATCCATAACAAGCTGGGATATTACATGCATGATGGAGGTCATGGGACTATCCCCTCTGACTATCCCGTTTTTATTCAGTTTATGAACGAATTCCTATAAATCAGTAGGAAATCGGTAGTTCTACTATGGTCTGATCCCATCCCATTCTCATGACTGCTTTGTTATTCCCTAAATCTTCAAAACGAATTGAGAAAGATTCGACCACTTGTTCACTGCTTTTGGATGGAACGGTAAAGCGGAAAACATCTTTACTTTCATCATAGCTGAATGCTCCCCAATAATCCAAATCTGAATTCAAAATGATGGTCCATTCATTCTCTCCTGGAATTGCAAACATGGAATAGGTGCCAGCAGAAAGTGATTTGCCTCCCAAAGTCAAATCTTGAAAAGCTTTAAATTCCACCGCTTCATTCGCTCCAAGTCTCCATACTTTACCAAAAGGTACTATTCCTCCGAATACTACTCGTTCGGCTTTATTCGGTCTACTGTAGTAAGCTTTAGCGATCGCCTTTTCACCAGGCTTTCGATCATGAGCAAAGTTGTCTGGCAAATAGGCTACGTCCATTGGACTTTTATCGGGGCCTCTAAATGACTGTGCGTCGGATACAGATGCGATCCCTATAAGGAGTAAAATGGAAAGAATTAGGTTTTTCATCGATTCAATTTTATTTGGTTAAGAATAGTACCCAATATTAAAACAAAAAACAGTGAGAAAATGGATTCTATCTGACAAAACCCATTTTACCTAAAAACTCTAACTCATTGATTTTTGGAAGCTTAGATAAATATAGATAACTTCAATAAGAATTATCTGAACAGCTTTTTTAAGTTTTGACGCTTGGGTTTTTGAAGGATTGTATTGCTCTATTCAAGCAGGCATTATTACCACTACCAAGGAAACTCAATCATGGCAGCATCTCCTGGCTTTAAGGCTCCATCAAGTCAAGGGATGATTAGTTCATAAAAACTAGAGGTTCTTTTTTAAAATTTTTAAACTCAAGATTATGGAAGAGCAAGAGTTGATTAAAAATAAATTTATCAGGACCCAAAAGGCGCTAAGTCTTAAACCCGCTTTAGGATTGGGAACCGGAGTATCGGTATCACGAATCACTAGAGGTCTATCCTGTGAAATCCGTGAAGGTGATTACGTATATCATACAGATATGCCAAGTCAAGTGGGCGGAACTGAAACAGGTCCAACTCCAGGGGTTTTAGGAAGAGCTGCCCTGGGAAGTTGTCTCGCCATTGGGTATATGATGTGGGCCTCTAGAATGGATGTTCCAATTGATAGTCTAGAAGTTCATATTTCTGCAAGCTATGACGACGGAGGATTGTTTGATACGTCTGATTCTCCTCCCGGGTATGGTGTGGTAGAATATTTAGTAAAAGTGAAAAGTCCAGCCAGTAAAGAGGAAGTGGAACAGGTACTAGACCAAGGAGATAAACACAGCCCCTATCTAGATGTGTTTTCAAGAGCGCAACATTGTATTAGAAAAGTAGAATTTGAAACTAATTAACCCACTGTCATGCATCCTGACTTACAACGAAGAGTTCAAAGATACGGCTGGGACAAAGCCTCTGCTTACTATGAGGAGAGTTGGCAAAAGCAACTGAAGCCGGCTCATGATTTATTATTGGAAACAGCCCAAGTTCAACCTGGGGAAAGTATTCTGGATATTGCAGCGGGAACTGGATTAATCACATTTCGCTTAGCCGAATTGACCGGAGATGGAGGTTGTATTCTCGCTACCGATATTTCAGATGAAATGGTAAAAATCGGCTCCCAAAGAGCAAAAGCGAAAGGCTACCCTCATGTTGGTTTTAAAAGAATGGATGCCGAGAATCTGGATGTAGAAGATTCCTCATTTGACCTAGTTACCTGCGCCTTGGGGATCATGTATTTTCCTGACCCAGACCTAGCTTTAAAAGAGATGTATAGAGTATTAAAACCAGGAGGAAGGGCAGTAGTGGCTATTTGGGGGTCAAGAAAAAAATGTGGTTGGGCAGAAATATTCCCTATTGTAGATGCAAGAGTCAGTTCAGATGTTTGCCCCATGTTTTTCAGTTTGGGAGAACAGGATGTAATCAAATTCCCCTTTGCAAAAGCTGGTTTTACCAATATCAACATCCAAAAAATTGAAGTAAACCTACCCTACTCCAGTGATGAGGAGGCTTGCCAAGCATCTTTTATGGGCGGACCGGTAGCAATGGCCTATTCACGATTTGATGAACAGACCAAAGAAGAAGCACAAAAAGAATACATCGAGTCTATTCAGCCCTACAAAACAGCTACTGGCTATGATATACCTGGAGAATTTGTCGTGGCTATCGGAATAAAACCTCCTTCTGATTGAAATCCTTCAGATCAAGTTCATCAAAAGGCTCCGGATACTAGACTTCATTTTGTTCCCATTTTTGGATTAATTCAAATATTATTTGTTTTTTGAACCTTTTAAGGCTTTTTCAGGAAGCCGATTATTTTTCATTTCAACGGCATATATGTGAAAGCAGCAGTTAGGCGTCAGTATGGAAATCAAGATTCTATTACCATAGAAAACTTTCCAAACCCTATCCCCAAAGAGGATGAATTATTGATTCGAGTAAAGGCAAGCACCGTAAATAGAACAGATTGTGCCAACCTTACTGGTAAGCCCTTTATCATGAAATTGATGCTTGGCTTTTCCAAACCCAGAAAAATCATTTTGGGGACTGACTTTGCAGGAGAAGTGATGCAAACAGGCAGCCGGGTAAAATCCTTTAATCCTGGTGACCGGGTGTTCGGTTTTTTTGACATGGGATTGGGGTCTCAAGCAGAGCAGGTATGTGTCAAAGAAGATTTGGTCTACTCCATTCCTGAAAACATCGATTTTCCTTTAGCAGCTGCGTCCTTGGAGGGAGCTCATTATGCCTACTCCTTTATCCACTATGTGACGATTCAACCTGGTCAATCGATGCTGATCAATGGGGCCACTGGAGCAATTGGTTCTGCATTAGTGCAGTTTGCAAGAATGTTTGACATTAACATCACCGCCACTTGCAATACCAAGAATATTGATTTAATCAAATCCCTCGGAGCTGATCAAATTATCGATTTTACCAAGGAGGATTTTACCCAAACTACCGAGAAATATGATTTTGTTTTTGACACGGTCGGTAAAAGCACCTTTGGTGCCTGTAAACCCATACTAAAAGAAAATGGCATTTACATTTCTTCTGAATTGGGAACTAATTCCCAAAATGTACTTTTCGCTCTTGCCACAAAATTCAGTAAGAATAAAAAAGTCATCTTCCCTATCCCCTTTAGTTTGAAGAAAACCATTCCTTATATGATCGATTTATTGGAAAAAGGAAAATTCAAACCGGTTATTGACCAAAACTTCACTTTGGGTGAAATATCAGAAGCATATCAATATGTGCTTTCTGGCCAGAAAACAGGAAATGTGATCATTCACTATTAGGACATTTCGTATTGACCAAAACTTGCCCATCTTAACTCCTATGAAACTCAGCCAACGCTTTTGGAATCCATTCCTGATCGCTTCTCTGATCATTTTCATGTCCTGTAATGAAAATAAAAAAGTAGAAAAACAGTCGAATCAACTTGTCCTCTCTACATCTAAATACCAAGATCAACTCTATGGTTTTTGGTTGGGAGAATGCATTGCCAACTGGACGGGCTTAGTGACCGAAATGGATAAAATCGGGAATATAGGAACCATAAAAACAGGAGATTTTTACACTAGAAATGATTGGGGCCAGCCCGACCAACCTAGTATTTGGGCAGAAGGGATCCCAAGTGATTTATCTCCGACCATTGACTTCGTATTTGCTGATGAAGGCGAAATATGGGGATCCGATGACGATACGGATATTGAATATCTATATCAATACCTTTTAGATCAACACCAGACCTCTTTCCTTTCTGGAGAACAAATAAGAGCAGGTTGGTTGAATCATATCAAATCAGAGGAAGAGAATTACTTGTGGGTATCCAATCAAAAAGCCTTCGATTTGATGCAAGAAGGTGTTATTCCCCCACAAACCAGTGATCCGGAATTGAATGAGCATTTTGAGATGATTGACGCTCAATTGACCACTGAAATCTTTGGTTTATTTGCTCCTGGACGGCCGGATATTGCCAGGAAAATGGCAGAATTACCCATCCAGACCACTGCTAGAAATGAAGCCGCTTGGATATCTGATTTTTATGTGACCATGTATTCTCTAGCTTCCCTTGAAGATACCTCGATGAGTAGGAAAGACCGGGTGTTTTGGATGGCAGAAGAAGCAAAACATGTCCTGCCTGAATCTTCGTATCCCTCCCAAATGTATGACTTTGTGAAATCAAAATACGAGTCGGGAATTCCTTGGGAGCAAGCGAGGGATTCTGTCTACTTCAGGTACCAAGTTGATCAATTGGACGGGTATGACATTACTTCCAGAAACCTATATTGCAATGGTTGTTTTGCTGCAGGAATAAACTTTGCGTCGAGCTTAGTCAGTTTATTCTACGGAGAAGGCGATATAATTGAGACGATTAAAATTGGGGCATTGGCAGGTTGGGATTCTGATAATCCCACCGCTACTTGGGGAGGTATGCTTGGTTTTATGATTGGAAAAGATGGGATCGAAAAAGCATTTGGAAGGACCTTTTCTAATCAATTTAATATCCATCGAACGCGAATCAATTTTCCCAATGGGGGAATTGATACCTTTGAAAACATGGCAAAAACCGGCGTATCCATTACTGAACGAGTGATTTTGAATGAAATGAATGGTAAAGTTGACACGCAAGAAAATACTTGGATTATTCCTTTAAAGTAGCTTTTCCCAACTTCTACATCCCCCTGTGTTGAACATTTAACAGGTAATTAATCTTAAACTCCGCCTCAAAATCAATTTCTTTTAAGAAATTAAGGAGTCCAAAGTCGAACCCACTATGCAAAGACGTCCATTTCTTCAGAAACTCACCTTATTTTCAACGGCGGTTTTATCTATTCCTCTGGATAGCTTAAGTAAAACCATTCAAAATGAGCCTAAGAAATTACGGTTTATTGTCGCTTCTGACGGGCATTTCGGTCAACCAAATACGGATTACATCCAAACCCATTCTGTATTGATGGAATCCATCAACCAAGAGGAACAAGTAGATTTTGTGGTGTTTAATGGGGACTTGGTTCATGACGACCCCAATTTTTTACCCCAGGTAAAAATGTATTATGACTCCCTAAAGTCCCCTTATTATGTAACTCGTGGAAATCATGATCGCGTAGCAAATGGTGAATGGGAAAATATTTGGGGTTATCAAGAAAATCACTCCTTTCAAACTAAAGATGGTTCAGTGGTGATTTTACTAAACTGTTCAAATCAAGCTGGAGAATACCTTTGCGGAGATGTAACTTATTTGAAATCAAAATTAGAGGAGTATAGGACGCTTTCTCATGTCTTTGTTTTCATCCATATATCACAAAATGACTGGACAAGACATGGGGTAAAATGTGATGAGTTGCTTGAAACAATTAGCAACTACTCAAATGTCAAAGCCGTATTTCATGGGCATGATCATGATGTGGATGGAATCATGATCAATCGGGGAAAACCATATCTTTGGGATGGTCATTTTGGAGGAAGCTGGGGCAACCCTTTCCATACCTATCGTGTAGTTGAAATTTTGGAAGATGGAAAAACCATCACCTACCTCAAAACCGTGAAAGACGGCATGGTCTTAAATGGTCATTCACTCTGATCCACTATTCAATAAACTCCAATTTATTTACTGAATGTCTGTACTAGAAAAAATTCAACACGAACCTCAGAACATCAATTTTCAGGAAGTAATCCAATACATTGACGAACATTATCAGTTCACTCCTACCCGATTCCAAAATGGATCTTTACTCAATGAATCCAACCAAAATAATGGGTCATGTAAAATCTTTTCTTTTGCGCAATTGATGGACTTAAATCCCTCACAAACACTTCAATTATTTGGTGACTATTACCGAATTGATGTCTTAAAAAATCAAGAAGGGGTTAACCATCCAAATATCCGGAATTTCATAAAAACAGGTTGGGAAGGTATCTCTTTTGAAGGAGAGGCATTAACTCCCTTATAAAAAAAAGATCCGAAAACTTCCGGATCCTTTCACAATTCAAAAACCTATTAACTTATGCGCATTCCGCACTTCTGGGATGCTGTTTCCCTGAAGATTTTTACACATCCAATTCTCCTTCTACCCCTACTTTCATGGGTTTACCTGTCACCAGGCCGAAGAGCATTTTGGCTCCTGCCAAACCTGCGCCATGCTTGGTATCCCAGTAATGTCCGGCTTCCGGAGTAAATTGAATGATTGAAATTCTTGGATCGTCTTTGCCTTGGGGAAACCAATTTTTGGCGATTCCGTCCCAAAGTTCATGAATCATTTTTTTATCCTGGGAAATTTTTGCCGTACCCCTGAGCTCTAAAAATTCCATGGAACTGGTTTTTTGAAAGAAGAGTCTTGCTTTTGGATTATTGTTTATTTCGGCATTTTTAGCACTTTCTATAGAACTTAGAAACCAAAGCGTTCCATCCTCATCCGATTTTTGAATACTCATCGGTCTTGCGGATTGGTTTTCGTCAAATGATACTTCAGTTTGAAAAAAACATAAGCCTGAAGAATCTACCAGCTCTCGGATTTTACTCACCGCAGCCTTCCCACTAAGATTTTCCACATTTCTTTGTTTTGTTTCTTTTGTTGAAGTTTCCATATTATTTGTTTCATCTAATTCACCTAACTAGTTGCAAACCTCACTCCAAACAACGATAAAATACACGGAATAGAATACAAACACCTGACAAACAGCCGTTTAAACAAATTCAATAACAATTAACCTGTCAATCCAACTAGGGTGCCTTCAAACTATTTTGTCAATACTTACCCAATGTGAGGTAAAAACTTCCAACAGGATCATTCCTTGATTTATCGTATTTTTAAACAATCCTTGAAGAGTTGTATGAAAACAGGAAAACCGGCAAATTCGGCTGCAGGCCCTAAAGCAGTATATCATGCTATGAGCAAAGCTTTTGAAGCTATGAAGCTAGGCAAGACCTTTAAAATTTTGGGCGATTTAAATCAAAAAGGAGGAATTGACTGCCCTGGATGTGCATGGCCAGACCCTTCACATCGATCAAAACTTGGTGAATACTGTGAAAATGGAGTGAAAGCCATCGCAGAAGAAGCGATGGATGCTAATGCGGATGCAGCATTTTTTGCGCGTCATTCCATTGAAATGATGCGGGATCAAACGGATTACTGGTTGGGGCATCAAGGAAGGTTGACCCAACCGATGAGGATCAAAAAAGGCGAAGCTCATTATTCACCAGTTTCCTGGAATGAGCTATTTGATACCATTGCTTCGAAACTCTGCGGCTTGGCATCGCCCAATGATGGAATCTTTTATACTTCAGGGAGAACCAGCAACGAGGCAGCATTTCTTTACCAACTTTTCGTGCGAATTTTTGGAACGAACAACATGCCAGATTGCTCCAATATGTGCCATGAATCCAGCGGGATAGCCTTAAGCCATACTTTGGGAATAGGAAAGGGTTCGGTAAAACTGGAAGATTTTTACCAGTCGGAACTGATCTTGATAGTTGGACAAAACCCCGGGACGAACCATCCAAGAATGCTTTCAGCTCTAAAAAAAGCGAAAAGCCATGGTGCGAAAATAGTGGTCATCAATCCACTCAAGGAAGCAGGTCTTATCAGCTTTGAAGACCCTCAATCTGTTGCTGGAATGCTCGGTATTGGAAGCTCAATTGCTGACCTATACCTGCAAATTAGAATCAATGAGGATGTAGCCCTATTTCAAGCCCTTTCATTAAAACTTTTGGAATTGTCCAAAGATCGTCCAAACATCATCGATTCAGCATTTATAAATGAAAAAACAGATGGGTTTCAAGCCTTTAAATCCCACTTGGAAACTCAGGATTTCCAACAATTGATCGAGCGAACAGGCCTTCCAATGGATCAAATTGAACAATTAATCCAGCTCTTGACCGAACGCCATCAAATCATCGCCTGCTGGGCCATGGGACTAACACAACATGTCAATGCCGTGGATAATATCCAGGAAATTGTAAACCTGTTGTTGTTGAAGGGCAGTATTGGGAAACCCGGGGCTGGCACTTGCCCTGTCCGGGGTCATAGCAATGTGCAGGGGGATCGCACCATGGGAATCTGGGAGCGACCCAGTAAAGAGTTTCTAGACAGCTTGGCCTCTACGTTTAATTTTGAACCACCAAGAGCACATGGAGTAGATGTGGTAGCTGCAATACAATTAATGCACGAAGAGCCTGGAAAAGTGTTCATGGCCATGGGAGGAAATTTACTTTCGGCAGCCCCGGATACTGCTTATACCAAAACAGCGCTGGAAAATTGTGGCATGACGATTCATGTTTCCACCAAATTGAACCGTTCACACCTTTACCCTGGAGATATTGGTTTTATCCTTCCTTGTTTGGGTAGAACTGATATTATCCAGGAGCAATCTGGAATCCAGAAATTGACGGTTGAAAACTCCATGGGAATGGTGCACAGTACTCAGGGGAATCAAAAGCCTAGGTCGGAACATTTGCTTAGTGAGCCCCATATCATTTCGCAAATCGCTTCCCGAACGGTGGGAAATAAAATAGTCAACTGGGATTCGCTGATCCAGGACTATGATCAAATCCGTGAATTAATCGGTAAGTCAGTGAAAGGATTCGAGTCCTTTAATGAGAAATTGAAAAACAATGCCGTTTTCGAACTTCCCAATGGCCCTAGAAAAGGAACGTTCACGAATGACATTGGTAAGGCTCGGTTTACTGTTAATTCATTGCCCGATTACCATCTGGAGGAAGATGAACTGATGATGATGACCATACGGAGTCATGATCAATTCAATACCACGATTTACGGGATGGATGATCGGTATCGGGGTATTTATGGCATCCGCATGGTGGTCCTGATGAATAAATCCGACATTGCTGCATTGGCACTAGACCTTCAGAAACCTGTTACATTGTATAATACCTACGGGCAGAAGACCCGGAAAGTAGAGGGATTGACCATTATTCCTTATAACATTCCCAGAAGATGTATTGCCACCTATTTTCCAGAATGCAATGAATTGGTTCCTCTTCAACTCAAAGCGCGAAAAAGTAATACGCCTGCCAGTAAATCCGTCAAAGTAAAAATCAGTCAGGCTTAAGCTTTCACAAATTAATTATCATATTTATTGATCAATTTAACATCAATCACCTCTATGAAATCCCCTTTTGTTGCTTTTCTGGCACTACTTCTTTTTTCAATCTCAGCTTGCCAATCCAGTAGAAACACTGTGAAGCTTTCATCTGAAGAAAAATCAAAAATCAAGGACTTTCAATCGCTCATTCCCAAAAAAGACAGCTTGTATCATGTTCTTATCGCGACTTCGAAAGGTGATATGATGGTCAAGCTTTACAATGAAACACCAGTCCATAGAGATAACTTTATTCAAAAAGTAAAAGAGGGGTATTATGATAGTTTAGAATTTCATCGGGTCATCAATGATTTTATGATCCAGGGAGGGAGACCTAATCCCACCCCTGACGGAAGTCCCCAACCCTATTCCAAAGAATTAATTCCCGCTGAGTTTCGAACAGATCAACACATTTATCATAGAAGGGGTGCATTGGCAGCTGCTAGAACAAATAACCCTGAAAAAGCCAGTAGTAGCACCCAGTTTTATATCGTTCAAAGGAAACCCTATACTCTGCCCCAATTAGAAGAGCATGCAGAAGAGAGGGAACTGACTTTAAATGACTTCCAAAAAGAATTATACACTTCTATTGGCGGTACACCCCATTTAGATGGTGCTTATACAGTATATGGAGAGTTGGAAAATGGCTTTGATGTGCTGGATAAAATTGCCTCCACTACCACTGATGAAAAGGATCAACCTACTACAGCCATCCGCATGAAAATGTACCTACTTAACCAGCCAAAACAGCTTAAATAAAGAATTCCATAGCTTGTTTTTCTTTCAAAAATTTTAACTAGAGGAAAATAATTTTTCTTTCAACCCTATTTAAGCTTAATTTGATCCAGATAATTTCCTGACATGAAACTATTAAAACCCATCACTTTACTCCTTTGTGGTTTTCTGCTTTTCTCTTGTTCCAAAGAACCCAAAGCACCTTCAGAACCTAACTTTCTCTTTATTCTGGTAGATGATTTAGGGTACAATGATGTGGGGTTTATGGGTAGTGAATTTTATGAGACTCCTCATCTCGACAGGCTCGCCTCCAAGGGAATGGTGTTCACCAATGGATACGCCAATAGTGCAGTTTGTAGTCCCTCCAGGGCAAGTTTAATGACTGGAAAATTCACTGCTGTGCATGGAATTACTGATTGGATTGGGGCTCCGGCAGGAGAGGAATGGAGAAGCTATAACCGTTATTCAAAATTACTTCCCGCGGATTATGAACACCAGCTTTCAAAAGAAATGACCACGCTTCCTGAAGCATTAAAAGAAGCTGGATACCATACGTTTTTTGCCGGTAAGTGGCACTTGGGCTCTGCTGAGGAGAAGTCATTGCCTACCGATCATGGCTTTGACATCAACAAAGGAGGTTACCATGTAGGAGGCCCTTACTCCGGAGGTTACTTTTCTCCCTTCGACAATCCATTGATGGAGGATGCCCCGGAAGAAAAGGGAATGAGCCTTTCTATGAAACTGGCCAAAGAAACCAACTTGTATATAGAACAACATCAGAAAGATAAATTTCTGGCTTACCTCTCTTTTTATGCGGTACATGCTCCTATCCAAACCTCTGAGGAAAAGTGGGCGAGATATCGGGACAAAGCAGAAGCCATGGGGATTGATTCTATAGGCTTTGAAATGGAAAGGGTCCTTCCTGCAAGAAAATACCAGGACAACCCAGTGTATGCAGGACTGATAGAGCAAATGGATGAATCAGTAGGATCCGTAGTCGCCAAATTAGAAGAATTAGGATTGGCAGAAAACACTATTATCGTATTTACTTCCGACAATGGAGGAGTGGTTTCCGGAGATAATTACTCCACCAATTTAGATCCTTTGCGAGGAGGAAAAGGATACCAATGGGAAGGTGGTATACGTATTCCTTACCTGGTATACGTTCCTTGGCTTCAAAACAATGGCTCCAAAAATGACACCCCCGTTACCGGAGTGGATTTCTTGCCTACCCTGTTGGATTATGCAGGTGTCAGTCAAATACCAGAAGGACTTGATGGCACTAGTCTTCGACCTCTTCTTGAAGGGGGAACGTTGCAAGAGCGTGCTCTATATTGGCATTACCCACATTATGGCAACCAAGGTGGAGAACCTAATTCTACCATCAGAAAAGGAGATTGGAAGTTAATCCATTACTGGGAAGATGGTCATAAAGAATTGTATCATCTTAAAAATGACCTAAGCGAGGAACAGAATGTATTAGGCGAAAATCCTGAGATCGCCGAGACATTATCTCAACAATTACTAGATTGGCTCCATGAGAGAAATGCCAATTTTGCCAAGCCTGACCCACTTTACAATCCAGATTCAGCGGCCATGGTAGCAGAACGTTATAGGACAACCTTAATTCAACGATTGGAAGATCAGAGAAAAGCCATGCTTTCCAAAGATTTTCAGCCGAATAAAGATTGGTGGGGCAGTAAAACCATTGACTAAAAAAAATCTATTTATATCAATCACACTTTTTCAATCAACCCAACATCACATGAAGTACCGTAAACTTGGAAATACCGATATGGAGGTTTCTATTCTAGGTTTTGGAGCCTCTCCCCTAGGAAATGTTTTTGATGAATGCACCGAAAAAGACGGAGTGGAAACCGTTCATTATGCCATAGACCATGGGGTTAACTTCTTTGACGTATCTCCTTTTTATGGGCTCACTTTAGCAGAAAAGAGGCTGGGAACAGCCTTAAAAGGAAAAAGGAACGAAGTTTATCTGGCTACCAAATGTGGTAGATATGGACTTCAGGATTTCGACTTCTCCAAAAACAGGATTCTAAAAAGTATCGATGAATCCCTAACCAGATTAAAAACAGATTATGTAGACCTGTTGCAGCTGCATGACATAGAGTTTGTCGATAAGCGGCAAATTTTGGAAGAAGCCATGCCTGCCATTGAAGAAATCAAAGCTAGCGGAAAAGCCAGGTACATTGGAATCACCGGGCTACCTGTGCGGTACTTGGCCCAAATCGCCAGGGAAGTGGAAGTGGACACGGTTTTATCTTGGGCACACTACAATCTCTTGGAAGATGAAATAAACGATGAGTTGGTCCCCCTTTCAAAAGAAAAAGGATTTGGCTTGATGAATGCAGCTCCTTTGATGCAACGAATACTTTCTGACGCCCCACTTCCTGAATGGCATCGATCCCCTGAGGAGGTAAAAGCCATGCAGCCCATTTTATTGGAATTATGCGCCAAATACGGGGTTCGCTTGAGTGATGTAGCCCTGAGGTATGCCATGGATCATCCTGATATTGCGACTACCATTGTAGGAATGAATCGCCTACCCCTTATCCAACAAAATGTAGCTGCCGTAGATTTTAACATCCCAAGTCAATTGCTAGAGGAAATCACACAGCTTTTGGCTCCGGTAAAAAACAAAATGTGGTTTGAAGGAAACCCAGAAAACAACCTATAAATACCTATTAGCATGAAAGCATTAGTCATTACAGAAGTTGGAAAAACAGAAGTTCAAGAAGTAGAAAAACCACGTGTGGGAGCAGGGGAAGTGTTAGTGCGGGTAGGAATGGTTGGATTTTGTGGCGGAGACTTGAACAGTTTCAGAGGGCTTTTTCCCTTGCAGGAATACCCAAATATTTTAGGACATGAAGTTGGTGGCACTATAGAGGAAATCGGACCAGGAGTACCTCCTGAAATCAAAGTAGGCACCAATGTCACGATCTATCCTTATCAAAACTGTGGAACTTGTAAAGCATGTAGAAAAGGCAGGCCTAACTCCTGTAAAACCAATAAAACCATGGGGGTAAGACGTCCGGGCGCGATGACCAGGTACATTTCCGTGCCTTATCAAGACACTTTTCCTTCAGAAAAATTATCCCTTCGGGAACTTGCTTTGGCAGAACCTCTGACTGTGGGCTTCCATGCAGCAGAAAGGGGAAGAATTTCTGAAGAGGATATAGTCGCTGTACTGGGTTGCGGCATTGTGGGAATGGGAGCGATTGCTTCGGCAGTGGAAAGAGGAGCCCAAGTGATAGCAGTAGATCTGGACGATAATAAATTGGAGATCGCCAAGAAAATTGGAGTCGCCCACACCATCAATCCAAGTAAAGAAGACCTACACGAAGCCCTTCAAAAGTATTCGAATAATGATGGCCCAGATGTCATCATTGAGGCGGTGGGAAGCCCCTCTACCTATAGAGCTGCCGTAGAAGAAGTAGCCTTTACCGGAAGAGTGGTCTGCATCGGATATGCAAAAAAGGATGTGGATTTTAACACCTCCTTATTTGTTCAAAAAGAAATCGAAATCCTTGGTTCCAGAAATTGTTTGGGTGACTTCCCTAGGGTCATTCGATACCTGGAAGAGGGAAAGTTTCCAGTTGATGAGGTCATCAGTAAAGTGGTTACCATAGACGAAGCCCCTCAAACCATGATAGACTGGGATGCAAATCCCGTTGGCATTACCAAAATTATGATTGACTTTGACCGAGAATACCATGATTAAATCTTGCGCAACAATCGCTCTTGTACCTGAAATCAATTATGGTCCCTGGATTTTTTGGAAGGATCTGGAAAAAGGGATGGAGAAAGCTGCTGAACTAGGCTTTGATGCCATTGAGTTATTTACTCCTACCTCTACTACTGTAGAATTTGATTTCTTACACGAGTTACTGACCAAGTATCAATTAGAGTTAGCAGCGGTAGGTACCGGAGCCGGAAAAGTCATCCATGGGCTAACACTTACCGACCCGGATCCGGAGATTCGAAAAAAAGCAATTTCCTTTATTTCTGATATGATTGCCTTTGGGGCAACATTTGGCGCTCCTGCGATCATAGGTTCCATGCAAGGAAATGTCCTTCCGGGCAATGACCGAAACCAGACTTTATCCTGGTTAGCGGAGGGATTGGAAATTCTGGGAGAAAAGGCAGGAGAGCAGCATACATTTTTGATTTACGAGCCGCTCAACCGCTACGAAACCAATTTATTGAATACGATGAAAGCAGGGGTGGAATTTCTGGGAAAATTGGAAACGAAACAGGTAAAGCTCCTTGCTGATCTATTCCATATGAATATCGAGGAAGCGGATATTCCTAAAAGCATACTCGAAGCAAATGGACACATTGGCCATATTCACTTTGCTGATAGCAACAGAAAACCAATTGGCTTGGGACATACGGAAATGGCCCCTATCGCAAAAGCAATCAAGGATATCCAATACTCAGGGTTTATTTCAGCAGAAGCATTCCCTGAACCAAGCCCTGATGAGGCTGCCATTCAAACTATTCAGTCATTTAGAAAATTTTTCAGTTAACAACAACCCTCATGCAACGATTTTGTCTAACCCTGGATTTAATTGATGATCCGGAATCCATTCAAGAATACGAGCAATATCATGCGCCAGGAAGTGCCTGGCCAGAAGTGACCCAACATGACATTGACTGTGGAATTACAAATATTGAAATTTTCAGGACTGGAAATCGAATGTTTATGATTCTGGAAACAGTGGATGAGTTCACATTTGAAGAAAAGGCTAAAATGGATGCTTCTAATCCTAAAATTGCGGAATGGGAAAACCTTATGTGGAACTATCAACAGGCTATTCCATGGGCAAAACCAGGAGAAAAATGGGTGCTCATGAAACGCATTTTCAAATCAGGAGAGTAAAAGAGTGATGACCATTATTTTAAGAAATATCAGCCCCGTAGTAGGGGTGTTTTTGGTCATTCTGGGCTCAGTAGGATTTATCTCCCCAACTGCAAAATCTCCAAAACAAGTATTGGTCATAGGGATTGATGGACTGAGTGTGGAAGGATTTCAAAAGGCTAAAACCCCCAATTTGGATAAATTATTTTCAGATGGGGTTTTGTCTCTTCAAACAAGAGCGGTCATGCCTTCAGTCACTTTACCTAACTGGACCAGTCATTTGACTTCTGGAGGACCTGAACAACATGGAGTCACTACTAATAATTGGACATTGGAAGCGCATGAATTGCCGCCAGTGGAAACAGATGCTGATGGATATTATCCTTCTATTTTTAAGGCAGTAAAGGATGAAAACCCAGAGATAAAAACAGCTTACTATTATAACTGGGGGAATCTGATCAATTCCATCAATCAGAAATACCTGGATGAAGTAGGATTTGAGGAAAACGACGGTTACCGGGAGAATTATGATAAAGCCTTAGCCTTTGCAAAAGCTTCTAAAGACTCCCCTTTCTTGATTTTCCTGTATACCGTGCACATTGATCATGCTGGCCATACGAATGGCTGGATGTCGAAAGAATACATCAAAGCCATCGAAGAGGCAGATAAAGCAATTGGAGATTTGGTAAAAAAAATGAAATCAGAGGATGTTTTCAAGAACACGAATTTCTTTCTGATCACTGATCACGGAGGAAATGAAAAGGGACATGGAGGGCTCAGCAAAGAGGAAATGGAAGTTCCATGGGCTGTAGTGGGCCCTACTATTTTGAAAGATCAAAAATTCCAAATCCCCAATAGCAACGCCAATACTGCATCGGTGATTGCATCCATTTTTGGAATTCAAGAATTACAGGCTTCTGCCATTGGTAAAACTCCTGCAGGAATATTTAAGAAATAAATAAAAATCCCGCATACTTGTAATACCCGAATAACCTGTTCCAAAAAACATTACTAACTCACCAACTCTTAATTTATGAGATTATCGATTTTTGGCCTTTTGGCGTTGTTTCTTGTGTTTGGATGTAGCAGTTCTGAGACTTCGGAAAAACTTCCCAGAATTGCGATTGCTGGATTGGCAATTGAATCCAGTACCTTCTCCCCTGCCCAAAGTGATGCTGCTGCATTTAGAACTCGTGTAGGAGAAGAAATATTCAGCTATTATCCTTTTTTGGATTCGGGTTCAGTAGACAGAGACAGGGCCGAATGGTTTCCTACGTTAAGAGGTCATGCCATTCCTGGAGGAATAGTAACTAGAGAAGCATACGATTCATTGGTCGGGGTCACCTTAGAAATGCTCCAGGAAAATTTACCCTATGATGGATTGTTTTTTGATATCCACGGAGCAATGAGTGTAGTGGGATTGGATGATCCGGAGGGAGACTTCATTGTGAAAGTCCGCGAAGTAGTGGGACCGGAAACTTTAATTTCCACTTCCATGGATTTGCATGGAAATGTATCTCAAAGGCTTGCGAAAAACACCGACTTGATCACCTGTTATAGAATGGCGCCTCATGAGGATGCCCTGGAATCCAAACAAAGAGCGGTAGAAAACCTGCTCGATCGATTGGAAAGTGGAAAAGGCAAACCAGCTTATAAAGCATGGATTCCTGTCCCCATTCTACTTCCAGGTGAAAAAACCAGTACCCGAATCGATCCGGGAAAAAGCTTATATGCCAAAATCCCAAGCCAAACAGAAAAAGAAGGAGTGATCGATGCGGCCATTTGGATCGGTTATGCCTGGGCAGATGAACCAAGAAACCATGCCGTGGTAATGGTCACCGGTGATGATGAAAAAGAAGTTTCTGAATCCGCAGAATATTTGGCGAATAGCTTTTGGGAGGTTAGAAATGAATTTGAATTTGTTGCCCCAGTTGCCACGTTGGACGAAAGTTTAAAAATGGCCTTAGAAAGCGATAAAAAGCCCTATATGATTTCTGATATGGGCGATAACCCTACTGCAGGTGGTGCAGGGGACGTTACCTGGACGATTACGGAAGTTTTGAAAAGACCTGAATTCAAATCAGCAGATGGCCCTACTTTGATCTATGCATCCATTCCTGGTCCTGAATTCGTGGAAAAAGCAATGGAAGTGGGTGTGGGAGGAACAGTTGAAGGAACTGCCGGTGCGGCAGTAGATGACCGTTTTGCTCCACCTGTACCCTTAAAAGGTACCGTAGAATTCATCAAAGAAGGAGATCGGGCGGCAGAGGTAGAAGTAGTAGTGAGAATTGGTTCAGTCCATGTGATCGTCACTAAAAAACGTAAGCCTTATCATAATGAGAGTGACTTCACCGAATTGGGATTGAAGCCAAGGGAAGCCGATATCGTGATGGTGAAAATCGGGTATTTAGTTCCTGAACTTTATGATATGAGAGGTGATTGGGTCATGGCTTTGACTCCTGGAGGTGTGGACCAAGACCTAGAACGATTGGGATACAAGCGGATCAACAGGCCCATGTTCCCTCTAGATAAAGATATGGAAACCCCAGACCTTAGTACTCGATTCATTCCTGCCTCGGATCAATAAGGAGGATCCATTAAAAAATTATTTTAAAATGCTGTTCTCAAAAGGAGCAGCATTTTTTTATCTTCAAACCAGATACACCCCAAGATAACATGAAAAAACTAGGTTTAGTCCTCTTACTTTTTGGAATTGGATATTCTGTTATGGCCCAAGAAAAGGGCCCAACTGATGAGGTTCAAATCCAGAATTTAGTCCAAGAATCATTCGATGTCTTGTTTTCTGCCTATGACCTCGATCAAATAGATCAGTTCTATACTCCTGATATTAAAATATTGGAAAATGGTGAAATCTGGGACATGGATATCATTAAAGGCATATTGACAAACGCTAAAAGCCGAAACTCCGGAATACGGACCAATAAATTTGAGTTTATAGAAACCCATGTGGATCAGGATATGGGATATACGGTCTATCATAATTACGCCACGTTTTTAAAAGATGGAGAAGTAATTCGTGAGATACATTGGATTGAAAGTGTAGTTGCCCTCAAAACTGAATATGGCTGGAGAATCAAAAATCTACATAGCTTCCCGGCCGCTGAAAAAAAGTAATTGTATGAAAGCGCTACACCTAATTTTATTCTTCCTGATATGTTCTGGACAGGCTAATTCCCAAGAAACCAGTCCGATTTCAAAATCAACAAAACAGGTATTGTTTTTAGGAAACAGCATTACCTATGCGGGACAATACATCACCTATGTAGAAACCTATTATCGCCTTAAACATCCAGAATCCTCCATAGAATGGATCAACCTGGGATTACCAAGCGAAACGGTTTCCGGTCTTTCTGAGGAAGGGCATGCAGGAGGTGCTTTTCCCCGCCCTGATTTGCATGAAAGATTATCCAGGGTGTTTAATCAGCTGAAACCCGATTTGGTCTTTGCCAATTATGGAATGAACGATGGAATATATAAGCCTTTGGATGACCTTCGGTTTCAAAAATACAAAGACGGTATCCTTTGGCTTGCCCATGCTATTTCAACAATGGGAGCAAAAGGAGTCTTCCTGACTCCCCCAATTTATGACCCTGCAAAAGGGGAAGCCTATGCAAATGTCTTGGACAACTATTCGGACTGGTTGCTTAGCAAGAGCTATACGGATCATTGGGATGTCATTGATACGCATTGGCCCATGCGGAAATTCCTGGAAGAAAAAAGAAAGGATGACCCAAGCTATTACCTAGCAAAAGACGGAATACATCCCGGCCCAACGGGTCATTGGCTGATGGCCAGGGAAATTCTCTTTTTTCTAGGGGAAACAGAAGTCTCTGCTTATGAAGAATTCAGTGAGGCGATTGAAAATATGCCCAATTCCAAAGGACTTCTGGAGTTAATCTCCAACAAACAAGCAATTCAAAGGGATGCATGGCTAAGATCAACGGGACACTTAAGGCCTGGGTTGAACGAGGGGCTTCCTATGGAAGAAGCACAAAAAAAGATATCTGAACTAGAAAAGCAGATTCAAAGCTTACTAAATTAAGGGATGCAAAAAGGTAGGTTGGAAGCATTTAGTGACGGGGTATTGGCGATCGTCATTACCATCATGGTACTGGAAATCAAAGTCCCTCATGGTGACGAACTATCAGATTTAAAGCCCATTATTCCAGTGTTTTTAAGTTACATCCTTAGCTTTATTTACCTTGGAATTTACTGGAACAATCACCACCATCTGATGCATACCGTCAAGGAAGTTTCCGGTGGGATCCTCTGGGCAAACCTGCATCTTTTATTTTGGCTTTCTTTGGTCCCCTTTGTGACCGGCTGGATGGGGGAAAACAATTTTGCTCCGATGACATTGGCCTTGTATGGGTGCATATTGCTTCTGGCAGCAATAGCCTATTTCATCCTTCAAAATAGAATCATTCATGTTCATGGAAAGGATTCTCTTTTAGCAAAAGCTATTGGAACAGATTTGAAAGGATACTTATCTCCGGTCTTCTATATCCTTGGTATTATCTCCAGTTTTTTCATCCCTTGGCTTGCAGGGGCCTTTTATATCCTCGTGGCCTTCATGTGGCTCATCCCCGATAAGAGAATAGAAAGAATACTCCGAGAGGTAGAAAAAAAAGAAGACTGAAAGCATAGAATTCAATGAAAATCAACACAAAAATAGTTCTCTCCTCCAGTGCAGTGTTTTTAGGAATACTTGGTATTTCTTTAAGCTTCTTTCCTCAGGAAATCTCCTTATTCCTGAATCTCCAGGCAGCATCTTTTCTTTTTTTGCAAGTCATGGGGGCACTGTATTTTGGTTTTGCCATGGTCAACTGGATGGTCAAAGGCAGCACGATTGGCGGAATTTACAATAGACCTATTGCGATAGGTAATTTCAGTCACTTCGCGATTGGTGCTTTGGCTTTAATTAAGTACGCTACTAAGGAGATGGATTCAATCCCTATCTTAATTTTTACAGCGGCTTATACTGTATTTGCGATAATTTTTGGCCTAATTGTATTTACACATCCTTTAAACCAAACCTGATGGAAAACTTACATAAAACCTCATTCCAGTTTATCAGCGAACCTTCCGACGTGAATTTTGGAGGGAAAGTGCATGGGGGAATGGTGATGAAGTGGATTGACCAAGCCGCATATACCTGTGCCAGAACCTGGGCAGAGACCTATTGTGTCACTGTTTATGTGGGAGGAATTAGATTCTATAAGCCAATCAATATAGGAGAAGTCATTAAGGTGGATGCTGCTGTAATCCATACTGGTAATTCCAGTATTCATATTATGGTGGAAATTTATTCCCGTGATTTCTCAGTACATGAGTTTGAAAAAAAGACGCATTGTATTATCATTTTTGTTTCGGTAGATGAACATGGAAACCCTAAAAAAGTCAAGCCCTGGGTACCACAGACCGATCAAGAAAAGAAATTGGAAGAATATGCGACTAGGTTAAAAACGCTGAGGGAAACCATTCATAATGAAATGCGCCCCTTCTTTAATGAATAATAAAACAATCAAGGCTCCGGAAAGGAGCCTTGATTGTTAATGTGCTTTCTTTTTAAACAACTTAAGTGCTGTTTCAACTATTCCAAGTGCCACAAAACCTATGATTAAGCCAATAAGAATCTCTTTGATGATCGAAGGCCAAGTTGGTAGTAAATGGTGAAAATAGTCAATGTTATGAACGAAAATCCCCCCTGAAACCAAGATCAAGGCAATCGTGCCAATCACTCCCATACTTTTTATCACCTTAGGCAAAGCATTGACCAATACCTTCCCCACTTTATCGGAGAAACTATTCTCCTCCTCATTCAAAGCGATTAATTTATAACCAAATTCATCCATTCTTACAATCAGTGCCACAATCCCATAAACTCCTACTGTAGCAATTAATGCAATGATAGACACCACTATAATTTGGTTTAAAATGGGTTCCCCCACTACTGTACCCAAGGCTATGATGATGATTTCTACAGAGAGAATAAAGTCAGTGACGATGGCAGATTTAATTTTCTCCTTTTCATGTTTCAGTATTTCTTCTTCTGTCAGATTTTCCGCTAAAGAAACCTCTTTATTGTGTTGATGAGGCATCAAATATTCATAGATTTTTTCAGCTCCTTCAAAAGCCAGGTAAACACCTCCGATCACCAGAATGACGGTAACGGCAATGGGAACGAAGGCACTTAATAAAAAGGCTACAGGAAGAATAATCAGTTTGTTCAGAAGGGAACCTTTGGTAATAGCCCATAAAACCGGAAGCTCACGATCGGAGACAAAACCAGAGGCCTTCTCTGCATTTACAGCCAAATCATCCCCTAAAATTCCTGCCGTTTTTTTCGCAGCAACTTTACTCATCACCGAGACATCGTCCATCAAAGTGGCTATATCGTCCAGTAAAGCAAATAATCCTGAAGCCATCCTATTAACTAATCAAATTTGAAATTCCTCATTAAGCCTGTGAAGATAACGCTCCATCAAAGTCTTCCAAAAACTATTCTTTTATCTTTTCTAAAAATAAATCTTCTACGTAAAACTGCCAATCCGAAAATCTCTTGGCTTGATTCGCCAAATGCACATGATGATCCTGGTCCAAAACGTAGTCATCCGGTTTATTCAATGCTCTGGTTTTGCCGTATACCTTTTCCAGTTCTGACTCAATGGAATTCCATTGCGCTTCCATTCCTGCTAATTCTGCCTTTGCAATAGCTCGCTCCTCTCCACTGGGATGGTCTAATTTCGCCAAGGTGATCAAGGCCTGATTGGTAAATTGAACTGCTTTTGCTACTTGTTCATAAGCCTCTAAGTTGTATTGATTCCTTTTTGCTGCTTTTTTGGAAGCCTCTATTTTGGATAATACCTCCTCCACAATTTCAAGATTCTCGGCTGCTTTAGAAACTCTCTCTTGATACTTTTCTGTCCATGTTCCAGGGGTATCCAAGTCTGGTAATTCGATCACTGCTTCCTGTATAGGATCTTCTATTCTCCTCAATCTGTTCCGGTCTTTCCCATCCAATAAGGCATTCTTCCAAAAGGCCACGGGACCTTCCAGGCTTTCTACAAAAGCAAATTCCCCGGAGGCCAATTTGGGTCCAAACATTCGCTGTCTAAAAGCAGTATGCAGTTGATCTTCTGATCTTTTCTCTCCAGACCAGGTGTATTCTGCAAACGTCGCAATCCCTCGTTGATAGAGTTCAAATAACGGGGAGTCGTCATCCCATAAGGTCAATAGTAACCCATCTGCTTCATTGTCGATGGAGCTTAAAGCAAAATCACGAATGTTCGCGGTATTGCTATTTTCCAATGGCATTAAATTCCATCGGGTTTGACCTGCGGTCGCCCCCATTACCTTGAATCCATTTTCAGTAAACCACTTCATGGCTTGATCATTTCCCGGCGACTCAGGCATGCTGTAATTCCAACGCATGTACACGCAATTTTTTGGGAATAAATCCACAAACTTATTTAGGTTGATTTCATTCTTTGCCCAAATACTATCCACTTGGGCTGCGGTAAGGTTTGAATTATAAATTGAACTATATACACCTGCATTTTTCAATGGCATATCATCCCAAAAAATCGGGGTCAAACCTCTGTCCTCTGCGTACTTACTTACTTTATTCAACCAAATAAGCTGAAGCTCAAGTGGAGACTTTCCACTATTCCTTCCGGTAGTATGTACTTCATCTCCACCCACGTGTAAATAGGTGGCATGGGGAAATGCTTTCAACGCATCAGTGTATAAATCAAATTGTACCTCATACGTTTTTTCATTCAAGGGGTTGAAGGCCCAATCGCTGGCAGGATCATCTCTTAACTCCTCGTATTCAGGATGTTTCAAAATAAAGGAAGCATGTCCCAAACCTTGGACCAGAGGTGAGATCCGTATATTTCTGGCCATGGCATAATCTGAAATTGCTTTCCATTCCGCAATGGAAAAGGCATCAGAAGAGGCGACAACCGGTTGAAGTTCATACCCTAATTTATCCTCTATTTCAATGATGATCCCATTGATTTTTAAAGCGGCCAGCCTATCCATCAATTCATAGTAATACTCTTTCTGTTCCAAATGATGTTTGACATCCAGCTGGATGGCCCGATAGGCCAAGGCTGGTTCATCCAAGATTTCCACCCTAGGCAGATAGGCTTCCTGGTCCTCCGAATCTTGGGTGATCTGATCCAAGGTCATCAACCCATACCATAAACCTGCCTCCGAGTTGGATTGAATAAGAACATCATTGGAAGTGATCGAAAGTTGATACCCTTCATGCTTCAAATTCAATGAAGAATTCAATACCAATTCAATCGAACCGGCATCAACAGCCTCTAGTTTCCCTCCTGATGTAAATTCATTTTTCGCTTTTTCCAAATCCCCTCTGATGGATGATGGATCTATCGAGGAAGCTCCATTGAAATCTGCACGGGCAGGAATGGGAAGAAGATTGAAATTTGCCTCAGTATTGAGTTTTGGTTGACAGGCAGCAACCGCTGCCAGTAGGAGAAATAGGTGGATTAATCTGGTAAACTTCATTTAGGGTTTATTTATTAAAGGGAAAAAGTTTTTCATTTCAAGAAACAAAAATATAGAAAAATTGCCCAGTTTACCTCCGACTCCCAATAAAAGCGCTTCCTTTCCTACTATTTTTTAGAGAATTCAACTTGATCCCACACTAAATACATGATCGGCATTTTTTATTGGGCATTTTTAGTTAATTTTTAGGTTAAACCTTTGGTAATAATTACCATCAACCCAAAATTAACCCAGTAAAACATGATTACCCTCCTGATTATTCTGGTGGCCTTGGCTTTTATTATGGTGGCCATCGTCAAATTTGACATTCATCCTTTTCTTGCATTATTCGTGGGAGCCATTTTTTATGGATTATTATCAGGAATGTCTACTGACCTCATTTTAAAATCCATTTCTGATGGATTCGGTGGGGTTTTGGGAAGTATAGGCCTGTTGATTCTTTTAGGTGTCATGATCGGTACATTTTTGGAGAAAACAGGAGGTGCATTAGTAATCGCTCAAAAGATTTTATCATGGATTGGAGAGAAAAGGGTGATCTCTGCCATGATGTTTAGTGGATATATTCTGTCAATTCCTGTTTTTGGAGACAGTACCTTTATCATGATGAATCCCATCAGCAAATCTCTTTCTCTGAAGGGGAAAGTTCCCTATGCTGCCACTACGATCGCATTGGCTTTGGGTGCTACCGCCTCGCATTCCTTAGTCCCTCCTACTCCAGGACCTATTGCCACCGCTGGTATTTATGAAGCAGACTTAGGCATGGTGATTTTCTGGGGCTTTATTGTCAGTTTGATCACTTTGATCCCTAGTTATCTATTTGTGAAAAAGGTAGTCTCAAAATTTCCCCTGGAACCAAAGTTTGCGGTTTCTAATCCTGAAAATGAATTAAAGAACACTCCTACCGCTTTTAAATCTTTCTTACCAATAATTATTCCCTTGGTGCTGATCGTGATGGCTTCTATCGCCAAATACCCAACCCAGCCTTTTGGAGACAATCTCTTCACTGACATCATCCTATTTTTGGGAAGTCCAGTAATCGCGTTGCTATTAGGAACTTTCTTATCCTTTACATTGCCCGCTAAATACGACAAGAAATTACTCAGTTCAAGTGGTTGGATTGGAGAGGCCATATTGATCGCTGCCCCAGTTATTTTGATCACAGGGGCCGGTGGGGTTTTTGGAAAAATGCTTCAAAATTCAGGAATTGGAGATTTGGTAAGCTCCAGTTTAAGTGGCGCAAGCTGGGGGATATTCTTACCATTTCTGATTGCATTTTCCTTGAAAACAGCCCAAGGTTCCTCCACTGTAGCCATGATTACCACTGCTTCCATCATCGCTCCACTTCTAGGTACTTTAGGATTAGATTCCGAAACGATGAGGGTTTTTGCAGTATTGGCAACGGGAGCAGGAGCTATGGCAGTTTCCCATGCGAATGATAGTTTTTTCTGGGCGGTCACCCAACTTTCGGGCTTGTCCATTAAACAGGGAAATCAATCCCATAGTCTCGGTACATTCATCATGTCCATCACCGCAATTTCAATGATCTATTTGATCTCATTGTTTGTAACTTAAGGATGCTTGCTTTGTATCAAATGACCATCAGTTCAAAACCTTTGTTCCTAACCTTCCTATTCTTTGGGTGTGGCTTATTTTCTCTTGATGCACAAATCTTAAAAAAGCCTATTCCGGATAAATTGGTCATCCTCACTTTTGATGATGCACCTGCAAGTCATTATTCGGTGGTAGCCCCCCTGTTAAAACAGTATGGATTTGAAGGTACTTTTTTTGTCTGCGAATTCCCTCCCAATTCCAAAGACAATACACTTTACATGAATTGGAGACAAATTCAGGCCTTGGACCAACTAGGATTTGAAATTGGTAACCATACACATACCCATGCCAATGTCAGCAAATTGACACAAGAGGAGTTCGATGCGCAGCTCGCTTATGTAGAGCATAAAAGCGATTCGTTGGAAATTCAAACGATTACTAATTTTGCCTATCCAGGATATGGACTCAATGAAAAAGCCTTGAAGTATTTGAAAGAAAGGAATTATCACTTTGCCAGGGCTGGGGGAAGTAGAGCCTATGATCCATTAACAGATCATCCCTATTTAATTCCAAGTTGGGCAACGGAGGAATCCAATAAGACGGAAATTATTCAAGCTCTTGAACAAGCCAAAAATGGTCAAATCGTTGTGCTCACCATCCATGGCGTACCAGATATAGAACATCCCTGGGTGAATACTCCCATAGATTTATTTCAGGAATACTTGGATTACCTGAAAGAACATGATTTCCAAGTGATCTCCATGAGAGGTCTGGAAGAATATGTGGATTTTGAACAGGCAATGATCCAATTGAGCCCAGATTATTCCAAAAAACTCACTAATTAAAAAGGGCGAACGTCAAACGTCCGCCCCACTTTTAAGTGAATCAATCAACACGCTTGTTTTATTGGAGATCAAATCGGTCTAGATTCATCACCTTATCCCAAGCAGCTACAAAATCCTTGACGAATTTTTCACCTGAGTCTGAACAGCCATACACCTCTGCAATAGCTCTAAGCTCGGAATTTGATCCAAAGATCAAGTCAACTCTTGTACCTGTCCATTTAGGTTCGCCAGTAGTTCTGTCACTTCCTACAAATACATGTTGTGCATCAGTAGTGCCATTCCAAGTAGTCCCAAGATCTAAAAGGTTCACGAAGAAATCATTTGTTAAAACTCCTGGTCTATCTGTAAATACCCCATGCTTTGCACCATTGTAGTTGGTATTCAATACTCGCATCCCTCCTACTAAAACGGTCATCTCCGGAGCAGTTAACGTCATTAATTGAGCTTTATCAATCAACATTTCTTCTGCCGAAGCTTTATGTTTTGGAGCATAGTAATTTCTGAAACCATCCGCTGCTGGCTCTAAGGCTTCAAATGACTCAATATCAGTTTGCTCTTGGGAAGCATCACCTCTTCCTGGAGTGAATGGAACTTTCACATCGTATCCAGCATCTTTTGCTGCTTTCTCTACACCTGCACAACCTGCCAATACAATGGTATCTGCAATAGAAATCTGCTTACCTCCTACTTGCTTGCTGTTGAACTCAGATTGGATGCTTTCCAATACTTCAAGAACTTTGGATAATTGGGCAGGATTATTTACTTCCCAGTTTTTCTGAGGAGCAAGTCTTACTCTTGCACCATTTGCACCTCCTCTTTTGTCGGAACCTCTAAACGTAGAAGCCGAAGCCCAAGCGGTGGATACCAATTCAGATACGGACAGACCAGAAGCCAGAATTTTAGCTTTTAAATCTTCAACATCTGCTGCATCCACTAGTTTATGTGTCACCGCAGGGATAGGATCTTGCCAAATCAACTCTTCAGTCGGAACTTCAGGACCCAGATATCTGGTTACTGGCCCCATATCCCTATGAGTTAATTTAAACCATGCTCTTGCAAATGCATCTGCAAACTCATCCGGATTTTCGTAGAAATGTCTTGAAATTTTCTCGTATTCAGGATCCATTTTCAAAGCAATGTCTGTAGTCAGCATCGCTGGAGCATGTTTTTTAGCCGGATCAAACGCATCAGGGACAGTTCCTGCACCTGCACCATCTTTTGGAGTCCATTGGTAAGCTCCTCCTGGGCTTTTGGTTAATTCCCAATCATAGCCAAACAGGTTCTCAAAATAATTATTGCTCCATTTTGTTGGGGTGGTTGTCCAGGTTACTTCGATACCGCTTGTGATGGTATCTTCAGCATTTCCTTTACCGAACGTATTCTTCCAGCCCATGCTCATTTCTTCGATGGATGCACCCGCAGGTTCTGCTCCAACATATTTCGTGGGATCCGCTGCACCATGCGTTTTTCCAAATGTATGACCACCTGCAATCAAGGCAACAGTTTCGTAATCATTCATAGCCATTCGACCAAATGTCTCACGAATATCCCTTGCAGCTCCTACTGGATCTGGCTGACCTTTTGGACCTTCAGGATTCACATAAATCAATCCCATGTGAGTAGCCCCCAAAGGATTCTCCAGGACACGGTCTCCGCTGTAGCGATCTTCATCACCCATCCATTGACCTTCTGATCCCCAGTAAACATCCTCCTCAGGCTCCCAAACATCCTCACGGCCTCCACCGAAACCAAAGGTCTTTAATCCCATGGATTCCAAAGCACAGTTACCGGTCAAGATCATCAAATCTGCCCAGGAAAGCTTCTTCCCGTATTTCTGTTTAATTGGCCAAAGCAATAATCTGGCTTTATCAAGGTTCGCATTATCTGGCCAGCTATTCAAAGGAGCAAAGCGTTGTGTTCCAGAGCCTCCTCCTCCTCTACCATCTTGAATTCTATACGTTCCTGCACTATGCCATGCCATTCGGATAAAGAATGGGCCATAATGACCAAAATCTGCTGGCCACCAATCCTGTGATGTTTCCATCAATTCAAAAATATCCTTCTTCACTTCTTTCAAATCAAGTGACTTGAATTCCTCTGCGTAATTGAAAGACCCTTCCATCGGATTTGATAAAGAAGAATGCTGACGAAGGATATTCAGCTTTAATTGATTTGGCCACCAATCTCGATTTCGCATTCCTCCACCAGCAACTTGTTTCATAGTACCGCCAGTAAAAGGACATTTTCCTGCTTTGTCGTTTACACCGTAACTACTTCCGTTTGATGAAGAATGATTATGAGGGTTATCCATGTTAAAATAGAGTTTTAGTTATTTACTTAGATCAGCTAAGTTATCAAAAATTTTATTTATATAATTTAAATTTCCATAGATAATAACTATGGGTATTTCACTTACTCAATAGGTAAATGGACCGTAAGTAATTTAGTGAAAAAAGAACAAAAACAGAGGCTTCAAACCATGTACCTGACAAAAATCATTGATCTTAATTCAAAGGGAGTTCGACGCCCAAATCTTAATGGCCCACACTGGAATTTCAAACACAATTAAATGCACGGTAAGCACTTTATTTTGAGATTAGTAGAAAAAGATAGTATTTTCAACGGATGATGTTTTAATAGAAATTAGTATCAATCAGATTCTTTTGACTTGTTTTACCTTTAACAATTAGTTATGTCTCCTCTACTCATAATTTTAGCTGTTGCATTGGCTATCGGCTTCATGCTGGTAAGTATTTTTAACCGCTTCGTCCGAAACAAAAACACCGTCAAAGATGCTTGGAGCAATATTGATGTGGCCTTGAAAAGAAGGTATGATCTGATTCCCAATTTGGTGGAAACCGTCAAAGGCTATGCGGCTCATGAGCAGGAAACCTTAGAAAAAGTAATCCAGGCAAGAAATGCCGCCATGGCAGTTCCATCCGGAGACATCAATCAGCAAATTGAAGCTGAAAATCAACTTCAGAAAACCCTGAGAAGTATTTTTGCATTGAGTGAAGCCTATCCGGATTTAAAAGCGAATACCAACTTCCTTCAACTCCAGGATAAACTCAATGAAATTGAAGAAAATCTAGAGCGAGCTAGAAGGTATTTCAACGGCACTGTAAGGGAGAACAATACCTATGGAGAAAGTTTTCCGGGTGTGTTGTTTGCCGGTATTTTCAGTTACCAACATTTTGATTATTTCGAGGCGGAAGCAGAAAGCCGTGAGAACGTAAAAGTAGACTTTTCAAAGTAAGCTACTGGTAACCATTAGCATTTCAGAAAATTCTTTTTCAGATATCTTGAAGCCATGAAAAAAATACTTTTTCTATTTTCTTTCATTCTATGTACCGCTGAACTCTATTCCCAGGGATTCACGGTTTCGGATTATTCGGTAGAAATCTTTATTAACAAAGAGGGCTATTTTGATGTCAAAGAGAAATACCAGCTAAATTTTGAAGTTCCAAAACATGGGATCTACCGTGATATCCAGCTATCCTATGATCTAAGAACAGAAGATGGAAGCCTTGAACAAAGAAATATCAAACTTAGCAATATTGAAGTTCCAGGCTATAAATATGAAGTAAGTTCGGGCTTTGAACAGCGGTTGAATGGTTCTGCGAGAATCAAAATTGGAGATGCAGACATCACCTTGGAAGGACCCCATACCTATGAAATAAACTATAGAGTGAAAAATGCTTTTCTCTATGAGGAGGCTACTACTCAATTTTATTGGAACATCAAACCGAGTAACTGGGTCCCGGATTTTCAATCCATAGATTTTAAAATCCATTTACCTGAAGGGGTGACCCTGAGCCCAGAGCAGGCCTTTGTGTATTCCGGAGCGTTTGGTAATACCCAGCCCAGTAGTGACTTCCAAACAAACCTATCAGGCGGAATATTTTCAGGGGTTAGCAATGAAGGTTATTCTTCTGCTGGAGGAGAAAGTGTCACCGTATTGTTAAAACTTCCTCCGGATAGCATTCAGGTCATCAAACCGTTTTGGCCATTCTGGACAGAATCTGGTTGGCTATTGATCCTTACCTTGGTGTTTTATGCATTTATCCGAATTTGGCTTAAACACGGAAAAGACGATCCGGTAACCACTACCACCAGCTACTACCCCCCGAAGGGAATGGACCCTGCCATGGTGGGCTATTTGATTGATGATTCCAGTGACAATTCAGACCTGATTTCGCTGATCCCCTATTGGGCGTCCAAAGGCTTCTTAAAAATTGAGGACATTGACAAAAAAGGTTGGTTTGCAAAGGATGATACGAAGCTCATCAAATTGGCACCCCTAAACCAAGGGGCTACCCTCTATGAAAGAGATCTTTTTAATGGACTCTTTTCCAAGTACGGGAACAATGACGAGGTACTTGTGAGTAGCCTCAAGGACAAGTTTTACAGTACCATGAATATGGCCAAGAGAAATCTGAAGGAATATGCCCAAAAATATTATGTCAATAAATCCAGAAAAGTGAGGAATTATACCATAGGAGGTTTGATTCTAACCCTATTTGTTTTAGCACCAACCTTTCTTTTTTTCTGGGGAATACTTGCAGCTGTAGCCTCTATCATTTCTATCATCTTCTTATTGATCATGAGTCAGTTTTTAATCAAGAAAAATAAAGAAGGAACGCAGATACTATCCGAATTGAAAGGTTTTAAATCTTTCATTAAAGTTGCTGAGGAAAACAAATTGCGGATGTTGTTAAAGGAAGATCCGAACTATTTTGAAAGTACCATGAGTTATGCCCTTGCTTTTGGGCTCTTTGAAAAGTGGGCAATAAAGTTTGACAACTTACATATTCCTCCCCCAACCTGGTACAGTTCTAGCACCGGTAGAATGGTCTCTATGAATCATTTTTCCCAATCTTTCTCCAGCTCCATCAATTCTGCCAAATCAACAATGGTTAGTTCACCATCAAGTTCCGGGAGTTCCGGCGGTGGTGGCTCTTCTGGTGGTGGTTTCGGAGGAGGAGGCGGAGGTAGCTGGTAGGTTTACTAATAAATCTCCTACCAATTTCTGAATCAGCATCGTATCATTTACCTTTTATCACCTTTTCAATAGGTTCAATTACTTAAAATTTATCCCTTACTACCTCTTCAAATAGAATGTTAAAAACATTACTAATAACCACGCTTATCCTTTTTTACTCTTGGAATCTTTCATTCCAGGATCCTCCAAAAATTCTAATCATTGGCGACTCCATTTCTATTGGCTACACCCCTTTTGTTGAACAGAAATTTGGGGATGCTGCCATGGTGAAGCACAATCCTGGAAATGCCCAACATACTGGAACGGGACTTCAAAAGATTGAAGAATGGATTGGGGAGGAGGATTGGGACATCATCCAAATCAATTGGGGTTTATGGGATTTATGTTACCGTCACCCTGACTCAAAAGTCTATGGAAACAGGGATAAAGTAAATGGAACGCTGACCTATTCATTGGAGGATTATGAATCGAACTTACATTCTATTGTATCAAAAATCAAACAAATTTCTGATGCCAAATTAATTTTTGTAACCACTACATATGTCCCGGAGAACGAAGCAGGAAGATTTAAGAAAGACCCTAAAAAATATAATAAAGTGGCAAAATCCGTTATGAAAAAGCAGGGCGTTTTGATCAATGACTTGTATAAACCTTCCATCACAATTCATAAAAACTTTGGAATTGGGGATGATGACGTACATTATACTCCTGAAGGATACGAGCAATTAGGGTCTATTGTGTATGAATTCCTGAATAAAGAAATTCAATAAAGTAATTTCAGCCAAACCTATTCCCTTTTGTCCTTTTGATTCAATCGCCCCTCTTTTTGTCAAGCAATTAGCCTATACATTACGATGAAAAACAGTGTCTTTATAGCAACCAGTTTAGATGGGTTTATAGCCGGAAAAAATGATGAATTGGACTGGCTTTCAACTTTTCCAGATATTGACCACATCGACACTGGGTTTAATGATTTTACATCCCAAGTAGATGCATTATTAATGGGGAAAAATACATTTCAAATTGTAGCCGGTTTTGAAGGGGAATGGTTTTACAAGAAACCAGTATTCGTGTGGAGCAACTCCACCTCGGAATTACCTCTAAAATTCCATGGAAAAGCATTTCTGGTTAAAGGCACTTTGGAAGAAGTCCTTTCACAGATCCATGGACAAGGTTATAAAAACCTATATATTGATGGCGGCAAGACCATTCAAAGCTTTTTAAAGAAAGATTTGATTGATGAAATGATCATTACCACCATTCCAGTGCTTTTGGGAGGAGGTATTCCCCTCTTCGGGGATCTCCCAAAACAATTGGTGTTCACTTGTAAAAAAACCACCCTATTTTTAGATAAAGTGGTTCAAAATCATTTTGTAAGATTAAGGGAAGCTACCTAGCGGTCCAACCTCCATCCACGGTTACCATGGAACCTACCATATAGTTACTGGCATCTGAGGCCAAGAAAATTGCCGCTCCTTGAATCTCCTTCAATTCTCCCCACCGAGCAAGAGCGGTAGCCCCAACTATAAACTTTTTACCTTCCTCCGTATCTGCAATTGGTAAATTCATCTCTGTTAAAAATGGCCCTGGGCAAATGGCATTCACATTGATATTAAATGGTGCAAACTCCAGTCCCAAAGCTCGAGTCATTTGAACCACTGCACCTTTGCTAGAGGTATAAGGTGTCCTGTTTGCCAGGCCAACCAATCCCAAAGTACTCGCCAAATTGATGATGCTGCCACTTTTCGCTTCTTTCATATAGGGGGTCACCGCCCGGCAGCAAAGCCAAGTGCCAGTCACATTGATATCCATTACTTTCTGAAAATCTTCTAAGGTCAACTCATCGATGGCTCCTCTGATATTAATCCCTGCCGAATTGATCAATACATCTATCCTTCCAAAGGCTTCCATGGCGGCTTTTGCCATTGCCAGGGTTTGATCTTCCTTTACCACATCCGCCTGAAAAGCGATCGCCTTTACTCCATATGTTTTGGAAATTTCATCTGCCGCAATTTGGCCTTCCTCTAGAGTCCTACTGACAAGCATCACATTTGCACCGGCACTCGCCAAACCCGCTGCCATAGCTTGCCCCAGTCCTTTGGACCCACCGGTAATGATTGCTGCACGTCCTGTCAGATCAAAAAGTTTAATTCCAGGTAATTCACTTACTGTAGTATTCATAGTTAACTATTAAAATATTTTGTTTTTCAATTTTGGTTTAGCCTATTCCTAAGCTTTTCTTACTGAAAGAAAGACAAGAAGTGACATTATTTTCTTCAAATGCAAGCCTTTGTTCATCACTCAATCCCTCCACTTTGGGTAATTCCCCCGGGAAACTTTTTTCCCTTACTTCCATGATAGTTCTCGCGAGTTCTCTTGCAGGAACATCTTGAAAGGTCTCCCAGTAATTACTTTCCATCACAGGAATTTCTAAAGGATTTCGAGTAATCATCTCTAGACTAAAATGGATGGATGGGTTGTATTTTTTACATAGTTCCACTCCCTTTTTTAGGTCTACGATCCCCGTTCCCAAGGGAACCTCAGAAAGTAAAAACCCATGTTCATATTCTTGGACCCCCATATCTTTGACATGAGTAGAAAATGCCATGGGCGCCAAGGTTTCAATGACTATCGTAGGGTCTTCTAATAACGCGACATTATTCCCAAAGTCCAACGTCACCCCTACCCACTCACTTCCCAAGTTTCGGATTATTTCTGCAAGTTCTGAAGCTTTCCAATCTTTGTGATTTTCTACTGCCAACTTCATTTGGTGCTTTCTTACAATTGGCTCAGCCAGAGACAATGCCATTAATGCCCCCGCTTTAAACTCCAAAAACTCCTTCTCAGAATGGAAATTCTCATACCTTCTACCATTCAAACAGACGGTTCGAAGGACTTCAGCTCCAGCTCCTTTGGCCGCCAATACTTCTTTTTCAAATATTGGAACTTGATCCGAAGTTTGTGGCAATCGAATGCTCCCTTCAAGATAGAGTCCACTTTTTTCTCTTTCCTCCCTTACTTTTTTTGCAAAATCACTCGCCCATCCATTGACACCTACTTGTACTCCTCCAGCTCCGATTTCTTTGCAATGATGGATCAAATCGATGGCATTTTCAAATGAAGGATATGAAGGGCTTCCAGCTTTTGAATGCCATCGAGCTCCATAGGAATGAACTACCACACCCATGGGGATGCCTGCCATTTCCTCCGGGATTTCTGGGAATGAAAAATTCAGTGCAACAGCTCCCAAGCTTGCCGTTTTCAGGAAATCTCGTCTTCCTGAATCAAAATAACTTTGTACATTTTTCATAGGCTAAAGGTTGGGTTTATCATGAATTGTGGAAGTTTCATTCTAGGTTTTCTATGTGTTGATTCAACTCCTCCGCAGACCAGGGATAGACTCTCCCTTGAGTTGTCAAACGCATCCCTCCTACCGTCCTTCTTGAAATCGGAGGGGCTTGATTTCCCCACTCATTTCTAATGTAGGTCAAGATAGCAGCAATACTCGCGTCATCCATCGTAGAGTGAGCTGGCATAACCGGTAGGATTTCTGGGGCATCGTATTTCTTCCCATCCACCTCAATTGGGCCCTCCAAACCATGTAAGAGAATCAAGGAAAGGCGCTTTTCATCCCCTAAAACCCATTCAGAGTTCACCAAAGGCGGCCCCATTCTATTTTCTCCTCTGCCATCTGAGCCATGGCAACTTGCACAACTGACCAAAAACTTCTGTCTTCCATCTGCAAATTGTTTTAAAGCAGAAGCATCTAAGGTACCAGCTACTGCTTCGACTTCATCAGGATGAAATCCTGGCCAGGTGAACAAACTTTTCAGCATCCCCATTCTTTGGGAATCTATGGGTAGATCTGTTCGTTGGAAAATCGATGGTTCTGCCCTATAGGACACAAAACCTTTTTCAGGCGAATTGGCAGATTGAATAGCCAGTGAACTCAGGACAGTTTGTTCTTTCCAGCTCAATTCAGGTATATCCACCAGTGCCAAAAGCCCTTTGATTTCATTTTGATCTGCTTTTTTTACGATGGAAGCGGTAAGCATTTCCAGAAATATTTCATGCGCTGGCTTCAAATCATTCCAGGTTGCATCCTTCCAGATCGCTTGAAGAAAATCATATTCCCTGTTGGTCAGACTACTCATTGCTGCATCCCTGATCAACGCATCTTCTCCCTGCTTTGACAACACTTCCAATAAGACTTGTCGAGCATCCTGATCTGACAGCGCGTAAGCACTTAATGCCAATTGTAAATCCGTGGATTTCCCGGCATTCTTTGACACCTCTATCATTTTTTCACCCAATCTTCTCCTAATCCCTTCCTCCTCTTTTGCCAGCTTGTCCAAAATTCGAAGAGCTGCACTTTGTATCAACTCAGAATTATGGTCTAAAACTTCCAATAAAAATCCCTCATCCGCTTGTCCCATTCCTTCCAGCGTCCAAAGGGCATGAAAAGCTCCCAACTCATTAGAGGAGTTCAGAACAATCTCCTTTAATACCGGTACCTGGCTTTCATCATTATTTTCCACCAATAATCGCTGTGCCATATCCCGGTACCAACCATCTGAATGACCCAGGTAGGCTACTAGTTCTGAATCTGATTTAGAAGAAAGTTTCTCCACTTTTTTAGGATCAGTATCGGCAGGAACTATTCTCCAAATTCTCCCCATATGAACAGGAGCGTCTAGTTTTCTTTGAATAGTTTGCTCCCTTAAATACTCCGTCATATAATCCAGGTGTTGAATGATCCCGCGGTACATATCTACAATATATAAGGCGCCATCAGGTCCAACGTAACCATTCACAGGTCGGAATCTCTCATCGGAAGAGGCTAAAAATTCTCTACCTGGATTTGGATCATGTGCTTCCAGGTAATTGCCATTTTCCTTTACCACATTTCTCTTTACCAAATTCCCTGCATTCTCCATGACGAAAATATTTCCTAAATATTCTTGGGGAAACAAAGCGCTTCTATATACTGTAGGAGCACAAGCAGAAGTGAATTCCAAAAGCCTTCCTTCTTGGTCCAGGGTGCCAGGAATATAGCCTCTGTTTACTGCATGGTTCGGCCGAATGGGATAAACCCTTCGATCAATTGTTAACCCATAATCAATCCCGGTAGAAGGGGTATGGTTGGGGTTGGTGAAAAGATAATTGGGAGGAACAAGATCTCCATGGAGCTGGGACCAATTGTAATTATAAATCAGTCTGCCTTTATCATCTTGAGAAATTCCCCACTGACCTCTAAACTCAGTACTGTCGCGAATCCATTCATCCCCCTTTAATCGATATCGCAATCTGGATTTAGCACTGTAATACCAATTATCAACTGTTCTGAGTAATCCGTTATCTGTATGCTCTACTACTCCATTTTGAGAATAGGTAGCATCCAATAAGATTTTAGTATCTGCTTTTAGATCTCCATCCAGATCTTCGGTGATCCAAAGTGCATTATTTTCAGCAACCAAGGCACCTCCTTTGAAAAGCCCTATTGACCTGGGCATTACCAAACTATCTAAATAAACAGTGGATTTATCCATCTCTCCATCCCCATCTTGATCTTCCAAAATAGAAATTCTACCGATGGGTTGGTCTTCGTCATTTCCTTCTATATCTACCATATAGCCCCGCATTTCTATTACCCACATCCGCCCATCTTCATCAAATTGTATAGCTACTGGCTCTTGTACCATTGGTTCAGCAGCAACTAATTGGATTTTGAAACCAGGTTCTAATTGAAAAGTAGCTTGTTCCTCAGCAGGGCTTAAAGGAGGGGAAATGGCATTCAGATCCTCTTTCTGGGTACTTGTGCAGGCAAAAACCAGCAGCATCAAACCAACGATGCTTGGTAATCGGATACTCGACATAGGTTTATTTTGGGTTATTTATTGCCTATTTATCCCATCGAAATACAATTTTATAAATAAGGCAGTTTTCCTAATTTGACACTTATTCAATTGATTCACAAGCCTATTTTACTAAGTGGTCTAATTATTTTTGGTATAACTTCAATTCCTATTTAAAACTATTCCCCATCCTTATGCTCAGCTTTAAGCCATTTTTAGTCCTACTCTTGATGATCCTCTCTTCGATTTCGACCTACCTGATCACCAAGGGCTCCCAATTAAAAAACGAATCCGAGATCCTCATTTCTTCCGAATTGAGTTGGAATGGAACGATAATCCCCGATTATCCTGAAGGAAAACCCAAGATTTCTATCTTAAAAATCACCATACCTCCCGGTTCCTCCCTTCCCAAACATATCCACCCAGTAATTAATGCGGGAGTATTAACCAAAGGGGAGCTGTTTGTAGAAGATGAATTTGGAAATCAGCTAAATATGAAAGCTGGCGACCCCATCATTGAAGTAGTGAATACCGTGCATTATGGGGAGAACCGGGGAACTATCCCTGCTGAAATAATTGTCTTTTACGCAGGAAGTGAAGGGTTGACCATTACAAAAATCATGGAAGATCAATAAGTGCAAAAAATTATCTATTCTGACTATTCCGCTTGCCCGAATCTTTCATTCCTAAACGGAAAAGCAAACTTACTTTTTCTAACTCATTGCTTGATTTTCAAAATTTCCGGAACCTAATTATTTTTTTGTTAAAATATTTGACTGAATTTTACGAACTCAATAAGCCTTTTGCCTGTTGGAAGTCAAAGATTATTAGGGATTAAACCAATTTTTGTTGAAAAAACAGATTTCAAAAAAGGAATACTTCAAAATTGTCTTGGTTCTAGGAGCTCTTTGTACCATCAGCCCATTTTCCATAGACATGTATTTACCTGGATTTCCAGCAATGGCCAGGGAATTGGAGACTCCTATTGCCAATATTCAATTGTCATTGACTGCGTACCTAGTAGGAATTGCAATCGGCCAATTGTTTTATGGTCCCCTACTGGATAAATATGGAAGAAAAAAACCGCTTTATGTAGGTCTTGGAATTTATGTATTGGCCTCCATTGGCTGTGCCTTATCGGACTCTGTTGAGAATCTAATACTTATGAGGTTCTTACAAGCCATTGGGGGCTGTGCAGGCATGGTTGCTGCCCAGGCTATGGTTCGGGATATTTTTCCTGTAACGAAGACTGCTCAAGTTTTAGCTTTATTGACTTTAGTGATCGCGGTATCTCCAATGATAGCCCCTACTTTGGGAGGCTTTGTGACAGCTTATTACCATTGGCACTGGGTTTTCATTGTTTTGGCATTCCTTACCGTGATCATTTGGATGGCAGTAATTTGGGTGCTTCCAGATGGGGCTGAACCTGATACACACGTTTCATTGAAGCCTAAACAGGTTTGGAAAAATTATATCCAAGTACTTCAGAACAGACAATTCTTGGTTTATATGTCTATTGGTGGCTTGGCAGGTGCGGCTCCCTTTGCCTACATCGCAGGTTCTGCTGATGTCTTTATGAATATTTATGGAGTAAGTGAAACACAGTACGGATGGATTTTTGCCCTGTTGGCTTTTGCCATGATCGGGTCCACTCAATTGAACCACTTGTTGCTTCGGAGATTTACCAGCCAACAAATCATCAACTTCTCCATGCACTATCAGGTGACAGTTGGATTACTATTGGTCCTGGGCATATATTTTCAATGGTTAGAAGTGGGCACTTTGTTAATGTTGATGTTTGTCTTCTTAACCGCACATGGACTGAACGGCCCAAATACCGCCGCGCTATCTTTGGCTCCATTTTCAAGAAATGCAGGAAGTGCTTCTGCGATTTTGGGAAGTATCCGGATGGCATTTGGTGGATTGGCTTCTGCCGGTGTCAGCTTCTTCCATGATGGCACTTCTCTTCCCATGGTGAGTGGAATGGCTGCTTGTGCTGTAGCAGGATTCCTGGTACTGAAACTGGATCAAAATATCAATGGAAGTATCAGCAAGGTCTATAACAAAAAAGCGCTGGCTAGTTAGGAGCTTTACTTTTCTTGTGCTGATTCATTCCTGATTCCAATAAATTCAATCCAAGAACATCCTTACCTTTGTGCAAAATGAAGGATATGACTTTTACCGAACTTGGATTAAACAAGCAGTTGATCTCCGCGATAGAGAAAGCAAATTACCAGAAACCTTACCCAATTCAGGCAGAAGCGATTCCCGCATTTTTGAAGCGTCAGGATATTTTGGGAATTGCCCCTACTGGTTCTGGAAAAACCGCTTCCTACATTTTGCCAATCTTACAAATCCTTCAAAATAAAAAGGAACACAGAAGCAGAAATATTCCTGTTTTGGTACTTGTGCCCACCAGGGAATTGGCCTCCCAAGTAGCGCAAGTTGCGGATAACTTTTCAAGGTTTTTAGAGAGAAGGGTCAAAACTGTATCCGTATTTGGAGGTGTCTCCATCAATCCTCAGATGATGAAGATGAACGGAACAGA
Organism: Algoriphagus halophilus; assembly: GCF_900129785.1. Lineage (NCBI taxonomy): Bacteria > Pseudomonadati > Bacteroidota > Cytophagia > Cytophagales > Cyclobacteriaceae > Algoriphagus > Algoriphagus halophilus. The sequence goes on along the minus strand of NZ_FSRC01000001.1, from coordinate 522,572 downwards.
TATTTTGGTTGCTACTCCTGGAAGGTTATTGGATTTAATATCTCAAAATGCGCTGTCACTTTCAGAAGTAGAAATCTTGGTGCTGGATGAAATGGACAAGGTCTTGAATATGGGATTTCGTGAAGAAGTCAATCAGATCTTGTCGGAAATCCCTAAAAAGAGGCAAAACATCCTATTTTCTGCCACCATGGATGAGACATTGGAAGAAATGATCTCCTCCCTTCTTAAGGATCCAAAGCGCATTACTATCAAACCGGAGGTACTTGATGTGGACCTGATCAATCAATATGCCTACAGAGTCAGCGCTGAAAAGAAAGGTCCTTTATTAAGGTATCTTATCAAAAATGGCAATTGGACCCAAATCCTGGTATTTACCTCTTCCATCCGAACTGCCAATAACGTAGTCCAAAAATTAGTGAAGAATGGCATCGATGCCATTGCATTTCATGGGGACAAAAGTCAAGGTGCCAGAATCGAAGCTTTGGCAAGATTCAAGTCTGGGAAAACTCGGGTTTTGGTTGCTACGGACTTGGCCGGAAGGGGAATTGACATTCAGTATTTGCCTTTGGTGATCAACTTTGAACTCCCACGTTCTCCCAAAGATTATGTACATCGAATAGGAAGAACCGGACGAGCCGGGGCCACAGGTGAAGCCATTTCATTGATCACGGAAGAAGATTTGCACCACTTTAAAATCATCCAGAAAAAGATGAAAAAGCATGTGCAATTAAGAAGCACCGATGACTTAGATCTTTAAATGCTATTTGATTTCCCATTTTTTTAGAGGATCTTTTGGATAGAACAAGCCCTTCAAAAAATGACCTCCGCCGCAAGAATAGCCAGTATTTTTCTTAGTTTTTTCATTGTCCATGCGAATGCATTTTCCCAAAATACTCCACCAAACATCATCCTAATCATCACAGATGATCAAGGTTATGGAGACTTTGGGTTCACTGGAAATCCACATATCTCTACTCCAACCCTCGACCAACTCGCCCAAGAAAGTGTGGAGTTTACAAATTTCTACGTATCTCCGGTTTGTGCCCCTACCCGATCCAGTCTTATGACCGGACGTTATTCCCTGCGTACAGGAATCAGAGACACCTATAATGGGGGTGCCATGATGGCAACTGAGGAACATACCATTGCGGAGTTACTAAAGAAAAAAAACTATGTAACAGGCATTTTTGGCAAGTGGCATTTGGGAGACAACTACCCCATGCGTCCCAGTGATCAGGGATTCGATGAATCTGTGATACACTTATCAGGTGGTATGGGACAGGTGGGTGATTTCACAACCTATTATCAGGGCAACCGAAGCTACTTTGATCCAGTCCTTTGGCATAATAATCAACAACAATCCTATCAAGGTTATTGCTCCGACATCTTTGCCGAAGAGGCGATCAAGTTTATAGAGAAAAATAAAGACCAACCATTTTTCACTTATCTCTCTTTTAATGCACCACATACCCCTTTGCAAGTACCCGATGAGTATTATCAAAAATATAAAGACCTAGACCCCAGTGAAGGATTTGTAGAAGATGGCAAACCATTTTACCCGATGTCTGAATCCCAAAAAGAAGATGCTCGAAAAGTTTATGCCATGGTAGAAAACATCGATGACAATCTGAACAAGCTATTTAGCAAATTGGAAGAGTTGGAAATTGATGACCGAACAATTATCATCTTTTTGACAGATAATGGACCTCAACAACAACGATATGTAGCAGGACTTCGAGGACTCAAAGGGAATGTTTTTCAGGGAGGAGTACGAGCACCTCTCTTGATTCACTATCCTGAAAAATACCAGGGAAGTAAGAAGATAGATCAATTAACTGCTCATTTGGATATCTTACCTACCATCGCAGAAGTAGTTGGAATTGACTTACCCAACGATCGTAAAATCGATGGCAAGAGCTTAATCCCCTTGATGAATGGAGATGCAGGTAATTTTCAAAATCGAAGCTTTTTCTCGTATTGGAACCGTAAATATCCAGAGCGATATAATAACATCTCCATCCAAAAGTCAGGTTGGAAACTGGTTGGAAAAACTGATTATCAAGCTCCCATCGAAGAGTTTGAGTTATACAACTTGACTGAAGATCCATACGAACTCACCAATTTAATTTCCTCTCAAACTTCCAAAGGGAGGGAACTTAAGATTGAAATGGACGAATTGTATGAGGAATTAATTCAGGAAAATCATTTGGTGAATCAACCCCTGATCCAGATTGGTTTTGAGGAAGAGAACCCTGTATTTCTAAACCGGAATGATGCTGCGGGTCAAAGAGGTATCTGGGCACAAGAGGAGATTTATGGATATTGGAACGTGTTATTAGCTTCTGGAACCTATGATTTTACATTCAAATTTGTGAAAGATGTTCCTTCTCAAGGCACCATGTACCTGGAAACAGGCCCTATTGTCAATCAAACAAAATTAGAATCGGAAGGTAAAATAGAATTTATTGAAATGAAGGATATCCAGCTTCCTGGAATGAAAACCCAAATCATCCCTTTTTATCAAGTAAATGGAAAACAAATCTTCCCTTTTTGGGTAGAAATCCATAAAAAATAGGGACCGATCAATTACTGAATCCCTGACAGAGGTGATGCCTACAATCAAAAAATCAACCAACACTTATAATTCATTTTTAATAGATTCAATTTTTGGCTTATCTTTTTAAATCCTAACCATTGAAAAAAAGAGAATCCATGCCGAAATCATCCAGTCCCGAAGTGCAAGAAAAATTACCAAGAAACTTAGGACTTTGGGGAGTTTGGATGCTGGTAGTCAATGGACTCATTGGGGCTGGAATTTTTGGATTACCCTCGGGAGCAGCCCGATTAGCCGGAGAATACAGTGTATTCGTTTACGCATTTTGTGCACTGTTAATGCTTCCAGTGATCCTATGTTTCGCCGAATTGGGAAGCTATTTCAAGGGAACCGGAGGACCAATCAAATATGGAAAACTGGCTTTTGGTTCGTTTATAGGTTTTCAAGGCGGTTGGCTTTACTATTTGGCAAGATTGATTTCATTTGCCGCCAATACGGTTTTGTTAACTGATAGCATCGGTTACTTTTTACCTGTAGCAGCTGAGGGATATGGAAGACTCATTTCACTTGCAATTACCTGTGGAGCATTAAGCCTGATCAACATCCTGGGATCTGTGGAATCCATCCGTTCTATGACCTTGTTTACAATCATCAAATTCTCTGTTTTGATTGGTTTAGTATTTGGAGGGTTTATTTTACTAGGTCCCGAGGTATTGCCAAATTTTGGCAGTCCCCTTCCTGATGGTTCCAATTTAGGGGCAGCAGCTTTATTATTGATTTATGCCTTTGTTGGATTTGAAGGGGCAGTAGTCCCTGCTGGAGAAGCAAAAAGACCAGAAAGAGACATGCCTTTGGGGCTGATTTTGGGATTAGTTATCGTCGCCGTATTGTATATGTTGATCCAGTTGGTAACGCAGGCGGCTGTTCCTGATTTGGCAACTAGTAGCACCCCACTTTTGGATGCCTCTTCTTCTTTATTCGGGAGTGCAGGTGCGGTAATCTTAATGATCGGTGTTGCAACCTCAGTGATCGCAAATTTAATTGGGTCCATGTTTTCAGCAACGCGGATCACCTACGCATTATCTCTTGAGAAATCTCTTCCCGAATGGTTCGGAACTGTACATGAAAAATACCTGACTCCGGCCAATTCTGTCTTGTTTTTTGGAATGGTTGCCTTTGCTCTGGCTGCTTTTGGAACATTTACATTTCTAGCTGCCATGACGGTCTTGTCCAGACTCTTTTTATTCATGATGAGTTGTGCAGCAATCCCTGTTTTACGTCCTAGATTTAAAGATCAAAGCCCCTTTATTCTTAAGGGTGGAATTCTAATTCCTATTCTTGGAATTTTAGCCTGTCTTTGGTTGATGATTCAAGTGAGCTGGACCTCCGTCTGGCTAACAGCTGTCTTGATTATCATTGGCTCCATTCTATATTGGTTAGGAAAAAGGCAACATAAAGTGGTATAAAAACTCCGCTTAAAGTTACTTTTGCCCTATTCAAACGTAGCGCATGACCAAGTATTTAAGTAAAAATGGGCAACCCCATTCAACTTCGACCCAACAATGACAAATAAAAACCTTGCCATACGAACCGTGATTTTCAGTATGCTGGGAAATGTTGCCTTGGCTACGATTAAATTTTTAGCAGGAATTTTTGGCAATTCATATGCTTTAATTGCAGATGGAATTGAATCCGTGGTAGATGTATTTGCATCAATTTTGGTCTTGGTGGGGCTTCGATATGCCAATCGACCAGCAGATGAAAATCATCCCTATGGGCATGGCAAAGCAGAACCTCTGATCACCTTTTTAGTCGTTGCTTTTTTGATTGTTTCGGCGGCTACCATTGCCTACCAAGCAATCCAACATATACGAATTCCTCATGCGTTGCCTGAAAGTTTTACCTTATGGGTATTGGCAGCCATTATTATCTGGAAAGAATCCTCCTATCAAATTGTCATTAGGAGAAGTAAAAAAATAAATTCCGATTCCTTGAAAGCAGAGGCTTGGCACCATAGGAGTGATGCAATTACCTCCATCGCTGCATTTATTGGAATTTCAATCGCTTTATATTTTGGAGAAGGATTCGAAGTAGCAGACGATTATGCAGCCCTGGTAGCTGTAATTTTCATCGTTTACAATTGCTATAAAATCTTTAGACCGGCATTATCTGAGGTGATGGATGAAAATAATCACGAGGAATTGATAGAGAAAATCAGGGCAATAGCTATTGAAGTAAAAGGGGTCAAAGGAACTGAAAAATGCTTCATTCGAAAAGCAGGAATGGATTACCATGTGGACCTACATGCCTTGGTGGATGGAGACTTAACCGTAAAAGAAGGACATAGAATCTCTCATTTATTGAAAGATAAACTTCAAAAAGAAATCCCTGAAATAGGACATCTACTGATACATATAGAACCCTATTAGGAAAGCAGTTTTTTTTAATGATTATGATGAAAAAATCCACCATTGATGAAATAAGGGCCCGTTTTGATCAAGATGTAGAACGATTTTCAAATCTGGACACAGGGCAACTCTCTACCATTGATGCCCAGGTTTCACTTGAACTGATTACCGAGGCCGCTAAAAGAATCGTACCGCATGCAAAGCATGTGCTAGACATTGGATGTGGCGCAGGAAACTATACCTTAAAAATGCTTTCCAAGCTTCCGCATCTCCACTGTACTTTGGTGGATTTGAGTTTACCAATGCTCCAAAAAGCGGAGGAAAGAGTCAAACTAGTGACTCAAGGAAAAGTAACATGCATTCAGGAAGACATTCGTATTGCTGAACTGGATGATCACGGTTACGACATCATATTGGCATGTGCAGTTTTACACCATTTACGAGATGATGAAGATTGGGAAAGCACCTTTACAAAACTGTATCATTTACTCAAGCCCGGGGGATGCTTGATGATATCCGACTTGATCACTCAAGAAAACTCCATTTTGAATGATTTCACTTGGGAACGATACGGAGATTATTTAGAGGCGTTGGTGGATAAGGAATATCGTCAAAAAGTCCTTGCCTATGTGGACAAGGAAGATTCGCCAAGGTCTATGACTTATCAATTGGAATTAATGAAAAAGGTAGGTTTTAGCAGTACCGAAATTCTACATAAAAATATGTGCTTCGGCGCATTTGGAGGCATTAAATAATTGAGCTTTCAAGTTCCACCCACCCCGTTTTTCAGCTTATTGATTCTAGCTTTAAGATTCGTTTGTAATATCTTTTTAGAGGTTAATCTATTTTAACAGAATCGGGTTAACCCTTAAAAATTATCAAGTTACGAACAGAATTTTCAACTCATTTTATTTATCTTAATATGATTTATAGTTGAGAAATTAGTTCAATAACCTCATCCTTTTCCATTCCAATCAATCTAGCAATCCGCCCATGAAAACCCTATTCACACTTGCACTTTTCTTGTGTTGTAGTTTTGTTTTTGCTCAAGCTGAACAAGAAATAGCCACAAAAGTAGAAGCCTTAAGACTAGCTCTCATTGATCCTACCGAAGCGAGCTTAAAAGCACTTAGTTCTGATAAACTTAGCTATGGACATTCTAGTGGAATAATCGAAAATCAATCTGAGTTTATTGAAGCATTAGTCACTGGAGCATCAGATTTCGCCTCAGCTACTTTTAAAGATCAAACCATACAGATTGAAAAAAATGTAGCAATCGTAAGAAATATACTGGCTGCTGATTTGGTGAATGGAGACCAAACCAATTCCATAGAAATCGGAGTGATCATGTTTTGGCATAAAGAAAAAGGCAAGTGGAAATTACTGGCTCGACAAGCCTATAAATTAACCTAAAAAGGTTAGGTAGATGAACTTTCATCTGGAATCGGTTTTTTATGCCAATAGGACGCGAGAATGGAACCACTCACATTCATAAATGGCCCAAATACCGCCGGAGCTAGGCCTACGGTGGCTATTTTCCCCATTTCTTTGGCAATTCCAGAGGCAAGTCCACCATTTTGCATTCCCACTTCAATGGCAATCGTTCTGCAATCCCGTTCACTTAGTTTGAACAAACGGCTTGACCAATACCCCAATAGATATCCTGCAAGGTTATGGAATATGACCATCACTATCAGTATTGGCCCAATATCCAATAAACTATCTCTTCCAGCAGCCACAATAACCACTAAAATCAACGCAATGGCAGCCATAGAAATAATTGGCATCAAATCATCCAACCATTTGGATTTACCACGAAGAAAATAATTGAAGAGCAGTCCAGCACCAATGGGGATTATCACCATTTTTACAATACTGAACATCATATCTACTACATCAATTGCTACAAACTCTCCTGCCAACCACCCCATCAGGAAGGGAGTTACAAATGGAGCTAATAGGGTAGTAATTGATGTGACGGTAATCGAAAGAGCTAAATTTGCTTTCGCTAAAAAACTCATTACGTTGGAAGCCATACCACTCGGAGAACAGCCAATTAGAATCATTCCTGCTGCGATTTCCGGGGGGAATCCACTTAATTTAGCGAGCGTAAAGCCTATGAAAGGCATAATGGAAAATTGGCATAATACCCCAATCAGTACCCCTTTGGGCATTTTTACTACTCCCAAAAAATCTTTAATGCTCATGGAAGTCCCCATCCCAAACATAATGACCTGAATCAAAGGCACGATCAAGGCGCTAAATTTGAACCCTTGATATTCCAGGAAATATTGGGGAAAATAGAGCGCTAGTGCTACTGAGCCAAAGATCATCATGGAATAGGCATATCCCTTTAATTTTTCACTTCCCAAAAATGAAAGTGCACAAATAAAGAAAAAGCCGATCCATAAAAAGCTTGCATATTCAATTCCAAGAAACAAGCTGGTTCCAACTGCCCCAACAAATAGTGCGATTGAAAGAATTGAAAGAGATTTAGTGATTTTAGGGTTCAAAATGAAGGTATTTTGGGTGAATGCTCATGAAATTAACCCGGAAACAAGATTTGTAGCAAGTTTCCGGGTTTATCAATAGGTAAAATAGGAATCTTAGCTGTAAGTTCTATCATGAGAACGTTTTTCGTTCCACATGTCAGTAGGAGCAAAATAGGATTGATCTGAAGGATGTAAATGGGCTTTCACCACTTCCTCATTTAAATCAATCCCCAAACCAGGAGCGTCCAAAGGAACTGGTGCGTACCCTTTGTCAATCATTTTTCCTCCTCCGGTCATAGTGACCATATCTTCCCACCAAGGTACATCTACCGAATGGTGCTCTAAGGCAAGGAAATTCTGTGTGGCAGCTGCACAATGCACATTGGCCATAAAAGATACAGGAGTTCCTGCCTGATGCATGGCCATGGAAATCCCTTTTTCTTCGGCATAGTCCGCAATTCGTTTGGTTTCCAAAAGACCTCCGGAAGAAGCCAGATCAGGGTGCACGATATCTACTGCATGATTGTCAATCAAATCTTTGAAGTGCTGAAGGAGATAAATATCTTCTCCTGTTGTAGTAGGAGTATTCAGAGCAGTGGTAATGGTCTTGTGTTGCTCCCACATTTGCCATGGCACCATATCCTCAAGCCAGGCAAGTCTGTATTTATCCAATGCTTGACCTAATCTGATACAATTGTTCAAATCGAAATGTCCATAGTGATCAGTAGAAAGTGGTATTTCATAACCTACCATTCCCCTGACATGATCCACTATCTTGGCAAGTTCGTCCAAGCCTTTCTCTGTGATTTGGACTCCCGTAAAAGGATGGGCCGTGTTCGCATAAGACATGTACCCTCCTTGCCACTGGCTTCTCCCTTGTTTGAAAATCTCTTGGTTGACAATACATCCGGGAATATCCATGATTTCACCAATGGAAACATCCATTTTTAGCCAGGTATAGCCTTGCTCCTCTGTTCTATATTTAATAAGCTTCATCTGCTCCTCTGGAGAACTTGCTTCAGGAGTGTCTGCATACAACCTAATGGAATCTCGATATCTTCCACCTAACAACTGCCAAGCTGGAACATTATACGCTTTTCCGCAAAGATCCCACAAGGCCATCTCAACCCCACATACCCCTCCTGCCTGACGCGATTGACCACCAAATTGCTTGATGATTTTGAATATCTTTTCCACATTACATGGGTTTTCTCCCAAAATCCTACTCTTCAGCATCAAGGCATATTTTGGATCTGCTCCATCTCTCACCTCTCCTAGCCCATAAATTCCTTGGTTAGTATCTATTCTAAGAATAGCTGTACCGCCCATGACCGCCGTATGTGCATATCGTAAATCTGTAATTTTCAAATCAGAGGGTGCCGATGCCCTACGGACATTTTTGGTGGTTTCAGCCATGGTATCTTCGATACTCAGTCCCATAAGAGCTGAAAGGCTCAGCCCTCCCAAAGCCGTCTTCTTCAAAAAATCTCTCCTATTATCTTTTGTCAGAGGGTTGTCAATTTCCGCTTGACGTTGGGCAATATATTGCTGCTCTCTGATTTTATTCTTTTCAATGAGTTCTTTAAGGGTATTTTTCATGGTATGCAGGGTTATTGTTAATTCAATATGATAGAAGGCCAGTTAATAGTAACCAGCAAAAATGCCTCTTTAAAGGCGACAAGCCCTTTCAAGGCTTGGAGGTCAACAATTAGTAATTCCTCTCTTTTAGGTAATTGTCTAATTCCTCTTTCGTCATGGGGAGTTTTCCTGGATAGTTATTTAACCAATCCAAAAAATCCTTTTTGATTTCCTCGGTCCATTGGCTATCAATCTGTCCAGCAAGGTATTTCCCTTCCCGAAGCCTTTGATGTCCAAACTCATCTCTCAGCCCAGTCACTTCAGATGTTAGGACCAATTCCTCTACCAGGTAAGCAGGAATAAAAATCACTCCATATTTTTTGGCCAACACCACATCTCCTGGAAGCACCGTAGCACGACCAATCCTAATGGGGGTATTAATGGAAGTCAACATCATTTGTTGGATATAAGAGGGATCCTGTCCTTTGATCCAGGCATTAAATCCTTTAATTTCCGAAAGGCCCTCCTGATCACGGACTGAACCATTGAATACCACCCCTCTCTGAGATTTAGCAAAAATCGCATTTCCCAAATTGTCCCCAATCAAAGTCCCATCTGCAATTTTCCCATACCCATCTGCCACATAAACATCTCCGTTCACAAGTACATCTATCGGCCAGGAATTTGTCCCTCCTTTAGGGGACCTACCTTCCTTTTCCACTCCTTGATCTTTCACTTGTTTTTCCAAGTCAGGTCTGAGAGGCATGTATTGAGCTGTTACTACCCGTCCAGTCATTGCCTCATTGGGAAGCATAATTTGCCAATCACCTTCGTATTGATTTTGAAATCCTTTGTTTCTCAAAACACCCCAAGCTTCCTCGATCGAAATGTTTTTTAATCGTTCAAGAATAGAGTCAGATACTTTAGGTCTACCATCAGGAAATCGCTCACCCTTCCATTGGGAAGTTAAAGCTTTAATATACTCAGGGGAAGCCCCAACATTTTGTGCAGTTGCTTTTCCTATTGGAAGCATCAGGATGCTACAAAGCACCAATGCCAAAGGATAGCTTTTTTGTAGAAATTTAAAATTCATTAGTCATTCTGGGTTACTTGTTAACATTCAATGCTACTAGAGAAGAGTTCTTGACTATTCAAAAAAGGGAATCCCCGGAACCGCATGCTTTTTCATTCCTTCTTCGTTGATCTCTACTCCAATACCAGGCTTTTCAGAGAGTGTGATAAAGCTATTTTCGGTTCTTGGACCATCGTAGGTCACGATATCTTTCCAAAGTTGATCCTTGTCCATGTAGATCTGCCATTCCATAATTTGAAAGTTGGGAACTGAAGCACAAACATGGCAGCTGGCCATCGCACCTAGGAAAGAGGCCACCATATGGGGTGAAAACGGCACATAGTACAGGTTGGCCAAATTTGCGATGCGTTGGGCTTCTCCCAATCCACCCGCCTTTTGTAAATCAGGCATGATGATATCCAGCGCACCATCTGACAACAGTTTGGTGAAGCCATAAGCGAGGTAGATATTCTCTCCGGCACAAATTGGAGTGCTTGTCTCTTGCGTAATGTGCTTATAAACTTCAGGGTTATCTGCTGGAACCGGTTCCTCTAACCACATCAGGTTCAAAGGCTCATACATTCTAGCCATTTTCAACCCTGTGACTGCATCGTACCTTCCATGCATGTCCACACAAATATCAATGTTGGGACCTACCTCCTCCCTAACTGCTGCGATGGCATTGTACATTCTGTCTATCTCAGCAGGATTTGCGGTCCAATTGAATCGATCATATTTGTTTGGATCCCTACCGTTATCCACATCAAATTTTACGGCATTATAGCCTCGGGAAACAGCATCTCTAGCCGCTGCTGCATAATCATCCGGCGTGGGGTTGGTTGAGGCATAAAGAGCAGTATCGCAATACACACGTATTTTATCCCGGAACTTTCCTCCTAATAATTGGTATACCGGAACATTGAATACCTTGCCTGTTATGTCCCAAAGAGCCGTTTCAATGGCAGTTAGGACAGCCACAAAAATCCCTGATTGGGCTCCACCAAAAAAAGAACCTTTTCGAAGTTGTTCAGCCAGCCGGTTGGGGTTTAAAGGGTTTTGTCCTTTCAGTTGGTTTCCCAGTCTTTTGACTAGGTAATAAGTCCCCTGAATGGCATCCACCGCCTCACCACAACCCCAAACATCTTGATTGGTATATATTTTCACATAAACAGCACCGCGGACATATCCACATTTGATGTCAGTGATTTTCAAATCGGAAGGATTGGAATATTGATTTTGTTTATGGACTGCTGCTTGCAAACCCTGGCCAAAATTGGTCAATAAGCCTGCTCCGGTTAATCCAAGAGCAGCACCTTTTTGAAGGAATGATCTACGTGATTTTTTGTTATTCATCATTGAAATTTAATTAGTACTTATAGGTTACCAGGTTCTTTTCTTTAGGATCTCTTGTATCTGTTCTCTTGCGATCGGTAATTCATCAATATGGTCATTCAACCATTGGGAAAAGTCTTTTTCAATCTCATCAGACCATCTGGTATCTATTTGACCTGCTGTGTATTTCCCTTCTCTTATCCGCTGATGGCCAAACATATCTCTTAGTCGAACTACCTCTGAGGTAACCACTACTTTTTCGGCCAAATGAGCTGGAATAAAGGAAACTCCTCCATCTCTACCCAACACCACATCTCCGGCCATAACAGTAACTTGGTGAATTCTAGTTGGCTTATTGATACCAATCAGCATGGTATTTAAGTCACCGGGTTGATTGTGATGGGATGGGTGATAACTGGATACATAGGAAGTAAAAGAACCAATTTCCTTTAATCCTACGATGTCTCGGATTGCTCCATCATAAATAATCCCGTTTCCGGACTTGGCATAGATGGCATTTCCGACATTATCCCCAATGGTAGGACCGCCATTATGAATTCCAAACTGATCCACCACATAGACATCCCCTGGCACCAAAAGATCCACAGGCCATGAATTCTGACCACGTTTCCCCTCCTTTTTTCCACGCTCGTCAATCGCATCATGGATATCAGGTCGACCGGGCATGAAAGTGGCTGTCAAGGCCCTTCCTACCAAAACACTATCTGGGTTAATCATTAATCCCCAGCCATCTGCATATTGATATCGATACCCCTCGTTCTTCATCACAGCCCAAGCTTCATCATGGGTAACTTCTTTCATTCTTCTTAAAATGTCATCGGATACTTTTGGACGACCATCCTCAAATCGTTCTCCTGTCCACTTCTGGGTCAGAAAGAGCATCTCTTCTTTTGATATTTGTTGGGCAAATACTCCCGAAACAATCAGTATTAATAGAGAAAGGGTGAGTGAGATTTTTTTGATCATAATTTGATATAATTTAAATAAAACGGGGCTCAGTAAGTCCCAAGCCCCGATTATTCTTAGTTGTCCCACCATACTTTGGTAGCAAGATTATCCGGCTCTTGAGATGCTATTGCAGCATTTACATTCTCTGAATTTACTGAAATTTCAGAATTAGGGTAAGTCAACCGATTAATAAAATCCACTTCTTTTCCAGGGAAAGGGTTGGAATCCAAACTAGGGAAGCCTGATCCTCTGAAATTCGCAAATGCCTCAGGACTATTTAGAAAAGAGGACAGATTACACAACTGATTTAAAATCTATATTTTTCAACTGTTTCTTTAGAATGAGAAAATTGTTCCCAACGAAAATAAATTTCTATGAATTGCAAGATTGATTTATTGAAAAAGTGAGGTCATTTCCATTTCTTATGCTTCTCCAAAGCGCAAGATCGTCCGAGTTTGATTTTCGGCTATTTGTGGAACTTTTTGAAAAATCTTGATTAAGACCTAAACCCATAATCGAAATTATATATTACAATATTGCGGTTTTAAGGTAGTAAATTTTATAAATATATCAAACTAAGAATGTTTAAGCATATTTCAGCACCAAAAAGCAAACATAAAAATTAGCCCAATATCCCCGCTATAAAAAATCCTGCGTAAGTCCCAACTGCATTTCCCAAACTCCCCACCAAAATTCCTGGGATTAAGAGATCAGGTCTATTCAAACTTTCTGCTGCCGCTAAAGCGGTGGTATTCCCTCCTACATTTGCTTGGGATGCAACGGTCACCACATCCCAATCAATCTTTAACATACCTCCTAAACCATAAATCACTATCCCATGAACCAGCATCAAAATACTTACGAATAAAATGAACGTTCCTGCAAGATCCCCTATCCCAGCAAGTGTTTTAAAATCACATAGGGTCCCAATCACTCCTAAGAATAGTAAGATTATAAAAAAGCCAATGGTATGCGTGCCTTGAATTCTTTGGATGAAAGAGAATTGGGCTAAAATTAAAGCCAAGGTCGTGAGGGTAATAATCTCGGGAATTACTGGGAAGTAAAGACTTAAGAGCTTAGAAAAGGCCATAGCTAAGAAGGATAATCCAAATATTGCTGCCAAAGCTCCTATCGAGATAAATTCATGAGTTTTTATTTCCCCCAGCTCTCCACTAGGCGGCATTATTTTTTTCCTGGGAAAAAGTTTTTGAAGGTAGCGAGGCAAAAGCAAGGTAATTACAATCCAAGGTGTGCCTATTAAATTATCTACGACCGTCGTAGCTGCAAATAATTCAGCATGTTCATTTACTTGATAGGCAAGAGCCACCGCATTAAAATTAATACTCCCACCTATATAAGTCCCGGTATACATTCCTGCAATGGCATTGGCCAAAGGACCTATTTCTACTGCTGGCTGCACTAAAAACCAAGCGACTAACACCCCTATGATAGTTCCTAAAGCTCCAATCCCAAACATTAATAAAATGGGAAAACCAGCATTTTTAACACTTTTCAAATCCACATCCAATAAGGCAATAAAAATGCCCATGGGTGCCAGATACATAAATACGCTATTATAAATCGGATGCCCCGAGGTGGCAGTGGGAATTATGCCTGAATTGGCAAAAACTGCACAGATCAAAATCACCAAAATTGGAGTACCTATGGTCCTCCCGACTTTATTTTTAGCCAACCAAACAGATAGTAAGACAGCTATGCATAGCATCCCGCTCACATAAATGGGGTCCTGTGTCCAACGCATTTTGGAAAATAGATAAAATATATTTTGAGAATGAGTTATTTTCAAAAAAATGCATAGAAAAGAAAGTTTCCCATCAATCAAACTTTTATTTTATTCCCTATTTTTAATTTAAATATTACTATCAAGGTCTATATTGGATCTATTAACTAATTATTATTCATCATGAAATACATTTTTCAACTGGCAATTTTACTAGTTGTTGCGGTAGCTTGCACACCCGGTGTAACTCCTCCAATCGCTTCCGAAATTTCCACTTCTACCTATACCCCGGGTCGGATTGTCTGGCATGATTTAGCTTCCCCAGACCCGCAAGTATCAGCTGATTTTTACAAGGCTGTATTTGATTGGGATGCCATTCCTTATGGAGAGGGAGATAAAAAAGTATGGATTTTTAAAAAAGGTGACATCCCGGTTGGGCTGATGGCATACTATAAAACTGAAAATAATACAGGTGAATGGATCGGTGCAATTTCAGTCCAAGATGTAGAGTTCTCCACCAGTAAAGCCAAAAGCCAGGGTGCAATCATTTTGAAAAAACCAATGCCAGTAGAAAACAGAGGAATGGTTTCTTTCATCCAAGATCCTCAAGGTGCACACGTATCATTCATTAAATTATCCAATGGAGATCCTGTAATAAAACCGGCAGGCATAGGAACTTTTTTAGGACAGGAACTTTGGTCAAACGATCCTCAAAAATCTGGAGATTTTTATACCACTGTTGTAGGGTACACGAAATCCACCACTAAGGATGGGAACATTGATTACACCGTATTGAAATACGATGACCGTAATTGTGCAGGAATGCTCCAAAATCCATCCACGGGAGTACGATCGCACTGGGTACCTTACATACGAGTAGCGGATGTAAACACCACCGTTGAAAAGGCTAAAAATGCAGGCGCCAAAGTATTGATAAGCCCAAATGCTGATATCAGAAATGGATCCGTTGCTTTATTATTAGATCCAACAGGAGCTCCTCTTGCTGTTCAAGTTTATAACCCTTAATCCAAAAAAATCATGTTAAAAAAAATAGTAATCATGGGCTTATTGATCGGAGTTGCTTTTATTCTTCATAGCTGTTCGAATATGCATATGACTGGTGGAGTAGGAATGAGCTTTTCAGGAGGCCCATATGGAGTAAGAATGACTCCTTCTATCAATGTGGGAATGTATGGAGGTGGACCAAGATGGTAAACTTTTAAAAACAATTTGGTCAAACACAGCCTTATTCACCTCATAACGCAAGGTTATTTAGAGGGATAAAAACTAGGGCTGCTCATTTTCACCTAATCCAAGACCTCTATTTTCAATGCCGTTTTCCAGCTCTGAATCCATCCTATCAAGATCAGGAAAGGGAACTTTCATCCAACAATTCAGCTAGTTGAAAACTTAAATTTTTCCGGGAATAATGATCCATCGAAGCATTTGAACCAAATGCTCCTGAAGATTCAAATAATTTCCGAAGTCTTACTTGAATCTCCACATGGTCCGCATGTGCAATTACTTCCCCCGCTCCTACTGAAGCTAATATTTTGGAAGCATCTCCCTGGGGGTCTCCCAATGCAATTACGGGGATATTAGTTGCTAAGTACTCAAATAATTTACCAGGAATATTTCCCTGTGCATTTTTTGTATTGGTCAAAATCAATACCAGCGCGTCAGCCTTTTCATAAAAGCCAAACACTTCCTCATGAGAAACATATCCAGCATAATGCACATGCTTTCTCAACCAGGAATCCGCTTCAATTTGCTCTTGAACATGGTTACTTACCTTTCCCACAAAAGTGAATGAAACCTGGTCACTAACAGATTTGAATTCTTCTTTCATCGCATTCAGAAGCGGCATTGGATTTCGAATGGAATCTATAATTCCGGAATAGACCAAGTTTAATCGATGGGGCTCTTTTTTCTCCACCTGAAATCGTTCAGGGATATCGGCAGGATCAAATCCATTGGTTAACAATTTTATTTTTCTCTGCGCAAGCTGATTCAAGTCTCGCTGAAAAGTAGGAGAAATTGTAGTGATGACATCTGCTTCTTTCAACACAGATTTTTCCATTTCAGCATGTTTTCTTCGGACCATTGACTTCATCGGAAGTTTATCCAAAAATTCCCATTGAGACCAAGGGTCACGAAAATCAGCCAACCAAAACACTCCTGTTTTCCGCTTCAGATCCCGACCAATTAAATGCATACTATGCGGGGGGCCAGTGGTAATAATCGCTTGGAATTGTCCTGACTTGACTAAGTCAATTAAAAATTTAACAGAGGGTTTGACCCAAAACACTCTTGGATCAGGCACCATCACATTCGCTCTTAACCAGATAGCGGCTTTCTCAATCCAACCTTTCTCTTTCTGTTCCAAAAGCCTCCCTGGATGATTCTTTTTTTTACCGCGTATCTTATCCAAAAGCTGGTAAGGCTCCCATATAGGGAATTTTAAAACCTCCAGTTGAGGAGAAACCTCATCCATTAAAGTCTCATCTTTTAGATCAAAATCAGGATTTTCAGGTGTAAAAATCACTGGTTCCCACCCTGCTTCAGGAAGGTACTTGGCGAATTTCAGCCAACGCTGAACGCCACTACCTCCACTTGGAGGCCAATAATAGGTGATTATTAAAACTTTTTTTGACATAAAAGTTGAAAAGATACAAAGTAGCAATCTTTCAAAAAAGAAAAGAAAAAAGGGAAATGGTCTCCCAAATCCCTTTTTAAGCTAAGTTTCCAAGTTATTCTCCTTGTGCCAAGGAATATCCTCTTACCCCATCAAATGTGTAGAGGTGCTCGGTCTTAATAAAATCAAACCCTAGATCCTGAATTTGCTTTAATAAAGCCAAGACCATGTCATGTGTAATCACATTTTGATCTGCTGTCTTAAACCTGCATCTCCAGTGGTCTGTACAGAATGTTTCTCTCATTCCTTCTGGAAAAACCTTCACTCCTCTATTGGTAATGAGCTGTAGTTGTAGACCATCTACATTGGCTTTTCTTAATCTTTCACCGATCACATTAAAATCCCTGTTATCCTCATCCCAATCAATGAAAACATCCACACCAATAAGCTCTTTCTTTGCTTTTTTCTTTGGAGAAAGCGTGATTTTCATTGGTTCAGTATCTTCTTTATCATAGACTACTGGAGTCATTTTAGTAGGCTTCTGTCCTAATCGATCGATTACTGCCTGCGCAAATTCCTTAGTTCCTACCTTTTTTGAGGATAATCCTTCCTGATAAATATCACCGGTATGAATCCCATCTTCCAAGGTTTTCATCCAGGCATTTGAGATTTTTTCGGCCATTTCCGGCATTCCAATGTGCACGAGCATCATCACCGCACCATTCAATAATCCAGATGGATTCGCAATGCCCATTCCTGCAATATCAGGAGCAGAACCATGAATTGCCTCAAACATCGCTACTTCCTCTCCTACATTTGCAGAGCCTCCCAAACCTACTGAACCCGTCACTTGGGCTGCAACATCTGAAATAATATCTCCATAGAGGTTCAGCGTCACAATCACATCAAAAATCTCAGGTCTTTCTGCGATCAAGGCTGTTCCGATATCAATGATTTTGTGATCATTTTCGATTTCAGGATATTCCTTAGCTATTTCATCAAATTTCTTATGGAACAGACCATCGGCCAATTTCATGATATTATCCTTGGTCATACAAGTCACTTTCTTTCTGCCGTTTTTCTTCGCGTACTCAAAAGCATATCGAATGATTTTCTCGGAGCCAGGCTCTGAAATCAACTTTAAGGTCTGATAAACTTCCTGTGTTTGTCTATGTTCAATCCCTGCATAAAGATCTTCCTCATTCTCCCTGACGATGACCATGTCAGTTTTTGGGAAATGGGTGCGTACAAAAGGAGAAAAAGCCCTACATGGGCGCACGTTGGCAAAAAGTCCAAATGACTTTCTTGTGGTCACATTCAAAGATTTGAAACCACCACCCTGTGGAGTGGTAATGGGTGATTTCAAAAACACCTTTGTTTCTCTCAAAGACTCGAATGCACTAGGATCCATTCCTGAAGAAATACCTTTTAGGTATACCTGCTCACCTATTTCGATGACATCATATTCCAATGGTGCCCCGGCAGCCTCTAGGATAGACAAAGTTGCTTCCATGATTTCAGGTCCGATCCCGTCACCATAAGCCACTGTGATTTTTCTTTTTGAAGACATAGTTTATATAATAGTGGATATAGATTATACTGATTTTCCACAAAAGTAATAAAAATGGACGAGGGAATTTTGGGGAATTTTAAATAAGATGAATCTATTGACTTAAAGCAAAATCCAAGAAAAAAATGAACACTAAACTTAAATTTTTCTAAGTCTCAAAATTTGGGATTGGCTACCCTGCTTGTATATTTGTTTTAAACAGATAAACGGTTTATGGCTGAATTCAATAATATTCTGACTGAGGTAAAAGAAGGCATTCTTTATTTAACAGTAAATAGAGAAGATAAGATGAATGCCCTAAACTTTGATACGCTTGAAGAATTGAAAGCGATTTTTGATGAAGTTGCCGATAGCAAATCTATCAAAGGGGTCATCATCACAGGAGCAGGGGAACGTGCTTTTGTTGCTGGCGCTGACATCAGTGAAATTGCTGAGCTGAACGAGGTAAATGCGCGAAAATTTGCCGAAAACGGTCAGGAGATTTTTAGTATGATAGAAAACCTTCACAAACCTGTTATTGCTGTTACCAACGGGTTTACTTTAGGCGGAGGATGTGAGCTAGCAATGGCCTGCCATATGAGAGTCGCTTCTGCCAATGCAAAATTTGGTCAACCTGAAGTCAATTTAGGAATCATTCCAGGATATGGGGGTACTCAACGACTTACCATATTGATCGGAAGAGGCAAAGCTAATGAATTGATGATGACAGGAGATATGATTGATGCCAATGAAGCCCTGAGTTTGGGATTGGTGAATCATGTTTTGCCTACCAAGGCAGATGCCATGGCGAAAGCCGAAGAGCTCATTGAAAAAATAATTAGTAAGGCTCCTTTAGCAATCGGCATGATTATAGATTGTGTCAATGCAGCATTCTTATCGGACGAAAATGGATTTCAAACTGAAGCAAACTGCTTTGCCCGCTGCGTTAAATCTGGAGATTACAAAGAAGGAACGACTGCATTTCTTGAGAAAAGAAAACCAAATTTCCGAGGAGAGTAATCCCTATTCTCCCTTATGAGTAACTTAAAACAACTTGCCAGCCAGACTGCGATCTATGGTCTCAGTAGCATTTTGGGCAGGTCCATTAACTTTTTATTAATCATTGTATATACCGCATACCTCAGCAAAGAGGATATGGGGGCATTTACAGGGATTTATGCATTAATAGGTTTCCTGAATATTGTATTCACCTATGGAATGGAAACTTCATTTTTTAGATTTTCTACGGGAAAGAACCTAGATCCATCTAAAGTTTATTATACCACTCAATCTCTCTTAATAACCAGTTCACTTGTCTTAGGTTCCTCCCTTTACTTGGCTGCGCCAGTTTTGTCAGAATGGATGGAATACCCTGGACAGGCATATCTTTTTAGATGGACTGCTTTGTTGTTGACATTTGATGCCATTTTGGCCATTCCCTTTGCCAAGCTTCGATTGGAGAATAAAGCCTTGATTTTTGCCAGTGCCAAAATCTTAAATATCCTGATGAATGTCGGGTTCAACCTGATCCTGATTGTCGCTTTCCCTTTTTTAATTACCGAAGGAATTATCCCAGAAGGGTTTCTTGGCTACAGGTCGGAATGGGGAGTGGAATACATTCTTTTGGCAAACCTTTTTGCAAATGGACTTATTGTGCCCTTTGTTTGGTGGAAGGCTGGCATGTTTCGTTTCCAATTGGATTCATCCATCCTATTCCCTATGTGGAAGTACTCCATCCCCCTACTTTTCATGGGACTTGCAGGAGTCACCAACGAACTGATCTCACGGCTTCTATTCGAATACTTATTACCAGAAAACTTTTATCCTGGACTCTCTACCCGTGAAGCAGCAGGAATCTTTGGAGCCAATTTCAAGTTGGCCATTTTGATGAATTTGGTCATCCAGGCGTTTAAGTATGCGGCAGAACCATTTTTCTTCAAAAAATCCAACGATCAGAATTCCCCTCTGCTCTATGCCAAAGTAATGCACGCCTTCATCGTATTTTGTGCCCTTTTAATGATTGCCATTTCTGTCAATTTATATTGGATTGGGCCATTGTTTTTGAGAAGCCCTGGTTATGAAGAGGGCTTGTTTATAGTTCCATCCTTATTAATGGGGTATTTACTATTGGGGGTTTATTTTAATCTTTCCATCTGGTTTAAAATTACCGATCAGACCAACTATAGTTTTTGGATCACCCTGGCCGGAGCGATTGCATCCATCGTGATCATTTGGTCTCTCTTGCCAATTTGGGGGTATTTTGGAGCGGCTCTAAGTACCCTGGGATGCTATTTGATCATGTGTGTGTTATGCTTTTTTTATGGCCAAAAATACTACCCGATTCCTTATCAAACTGGGAAAGGTATTTTCTATTTGATGTTAGGATTTGCGATAAGTTATGGGGGCTTTTACTTGGAGCTTGAACATTCCACAGTGAATTTTATCTTTAAAAATAGCTTGATTTTGATTTTTGGAGCCTTCATTTTTCTATTGGAAAAAAACCAAATCATGTCCTATTTGAAGCGGGACAAAAAATAAATTCTTACTTTTTCATCAGTTTTTGGGATCAATTTTGTTAAATACGTGGTTATCAAAAAGAACAAGCAGACAGAATGTCATTGGACAAGCATCCAACACCTAAAAACCTGTCTATTTGCATAAAAGGCATTATGTTTGTAATCTCAAGCCGAACCCCTACAATACGTGATTTTCAATAGATTCCTTATCATAACTCTAGCTCTGACAATGGCCTCCTCCTTAGGCTATTCGCAGGAAAAACTTTCAAAAAAAGAGAGAAAAGCCCAGGAAACTGAGGCTAAAACTACTCGCTACTACATTGAAGGTGAGAAATACTTGGTGCTTGGCGAGTTGGATAAAGCCTATTTCTATCTACAGAAATCCCTGGAGTTTTCTCCGGAGGAACCAGCCATTCATTACAAAATTGCGGAAGTTCTGTTAAGAGGTAATAAGCCAGAAAAAGCACTTCCTTATGCTGAAACGGCTGCAAACTTGGACATAGAAAATAAATATTATGCACTGATGGTGGCTGAGATATATACCAACCTCAAACAGCCGCTGAAAGCTGCAGAAATATTGGATCGATTAACTGCAGACGGAGAGCATAACCAACAGTACAATTTAGACCTGGCTTCCATTTATCTAAGTGCCGGCGAGTTTGACAAAGCTTTGGTAGTATTAGATAGAGCAGAAGAATACTATGGAGTAATGGAACCGGTTACCACGCAAAAGCAACGGATTTATTTAAGAAAGAACAATCTTGAGAAGGCCATTGAAGAAGGTGAGCGCCTGATTGAAGCAAAGTCTGGTAATCCGGACTATGTTTTAAACTTAGTAGAGATTTTATATAACAACAATCGAAGTGACCAGGCTTTGGACTTGGTAAAAGGAGAGTTGGCAAAATTCCCTAATCAGCCAGAGTTACATATGGCTGCTTATACCCTACAAAAAGAAAAAGGACAATTAGAAGCATCGGAAAAATCAATTATCACTGCTTTTTCCAACCCTGATTTAGACCCTCAAGTGGAGTCTAAAGCCTATGAATCTTTGATTAATGAGATGCAAACCTCTGAAAGGGATTCCTTATTGAACACCCTAGAAGTTTTAATGCTTCAAAACCATCCCAATGATGCATCAGTTTTTGCAGCTATTGGAAAAAGAAGGATGAAAGAAGGTAAAAAAGAGGAAGGTATAGGGCACTTCAAAGCTTCTTTACAAATAGACCCCAAGAATGCAGAATTATTAGAACAAGTGATCACCAATTCCTTTGGTGAAAATGCTGATTTTGCTGAGGTGGAAAAGTTCACAATCATGGGTGTGGATGAATTTCCAGAAAGACCAGAGTTTTGGTTTTATGATGGTGTGATTAAGAATGCCATGAAAAAAGATTCCTCAGCTATTATTTCTTTGGAGAAATCTATGGAAATCAATGCAGGGAAAAATATCGGGTTGGATCAAGCTTCTTATGGAGCCTTGGGAAATGCTTACTATAATTTAGGTGAAAAAGATAAAGCCTTCGAAAACTTTGACATGGCCATCAAGCTCAACCCAAATGATGAGCAAGTACTGAATAATTACGCCTACTTTTTGTCGTTAGAAAAGCGTGATTTGGATAAAGCCAAAAGCATGTCTGAAAAAGTTGTTAAAAGATTTCCAAACAATGGCACTTTCCTTGATACACATGCATGGGTACTGTTCCAAAGCGGAGACTACGAAGGCGCCAAAAAATACATGGATCTTGCACTAGAACATGAAGCTGAGCCAAGTGGTGTGATGTTGGAACATTATGGAGATATTTTATACCATTTGGGAAAGAAATCTGAGGCCATCAGCTATTGGAAAAAAGCTGAAAACAGCCCAGAAGCTTCAGACAAACTTCCTCAAAAAATTAAAGAAGGAAAATACCATGAATAAGCTTTTTGCAGGATTTACAATTCTGTTGGCTATTGGATTTTTATCAAGCTGCGCAAAAAAAAATGTGGCTTACCAAAGCAACGGGAAAATGGAAGACTTTTCCCCTATTTACAATGACTACGATTTTTTATCTGCAAAAGCCAAAATAATAATTGAAGAGGCCTCAGGTAAAATTACTCGGGGCTCCATGAATGTAAGAGCAAAAAAAGACAGCGTCCTATGGTTTACCGTTTCTCCCGGATTGGGGATGGAAGCGGTCAGAGGCCTAATAACCCAAGATAAAATCCAAATCAAAGACCGAATTGGTAAAGAAGATATCAACCTCACCTTTACGGAATTTGAAACCATTTACGGATTGAAATTATCCTTAGATCTATTCCAAAATATACTTTGGGCAAACCCTCCTATTCCTTTTGATTACAAAGATCGATTGGTTCGGGTAGGGAAAGCATTTGAGCTTACCCAAATCCGGGACAAAGTGAGGTATTTCAGTAAGGTGGATGTCAACACTAGAAAAGTATCGGAATTGGTCAGTAATTCTTTAGACGACCGAGGTTCTTTGTTGGCTAGCTTCCCTAATTTTCAGGAAGTGGATTCACAGCCATTTCCCTTAGAAGTGCTTTACAAATTAGCCTATCAACTGCCAGAGGGAAGTCAAAATACCATCATCAATTTGGAGTGGAATTCCATTGAACCTCACGCAGATCCTTTAACCTTCCCATTCAGATTTTGATTTCGATGAATAGGAAAAATCTAATCATTTCTACCCTCCTGTTGGTTTTCGTTTGCTGCCTTTCAGTAGATGTAGCAGCGCAGACAAAAAAGACAAGGGAGCAACTAGAAAGAGAGAAAGCGGAAGTTCAGGAGCGACTTAGGGAGTTTGATAAGATATTAAAGCAAACCACTGCTATTAAGAAGAACTCCATTGGAGAATTAAATGCAGTGACCCGAAAAGTTCAAACGCAATCCAGATTAGTCAATACCCTAGACCGAGAAATTAAATTATTGGACCAGGAGATTCAACAGACTGAATCAAAAATCAAAAAACTTAAACAGGAATTAATCGACCTGAAAGCAGAATATGCCAGAATGATCTATAATACCTCTAAACTCAATCGAGGTTTATCAATTGTATCATTCGTATTCAGTTCAGGCAGTTTCAACCAACTGTACATGAGGTTGAAATACTTAAAACAATATACTGATAACCGGAAACAGCAAGCTGAGCAGATTCAAGCTGTCAGTGTACAATTGGCAGAAGAACAAGTTTCTCTAGATCAGAAAAGAGCAGAAAAAGAAAAGGTGTTGGAAGAAGAAAGGCTTGAAAAGTTGGCCTTGGATAAAGCCAGACAAGAGCAACAAGGTATCGTCAACAACCTGTCTAAAAAGGAAAAAGAGATTCAGAAGCAAATTGCAGCCACTAAAAAACAACAAGACCAATTGAACCGTATGATCAAGCAGGTGATCGAGGAGGAAATTAGACTTGCAGAGGCTGCAGCCAAAAAATCCAATAGCAACACTACCAAAAGTGCAGGAAGTAGCATGCCAATGACTCCGGAAGTTGCAGCTTTATCAAGTTCCTTCGCAGGAAATAAAGGACGCTTACCTTGGCCGGTAGAAACCGGGTTTATTGCCCAGGGTTTTGGCACCTATCCACATCCTACCTTAAAAGGAATCACCATGGATAGTGACGGCCTGGACATCCGGACTCAACCAAATTCCAATGTCCGATCGGTATTTGATGGTACGGTCACAAAAATTACGACCATGCCTGGTTTTGGCGGAACAGTAATCATCAAACATGGGGAATATTATACCATGTATAGTAAGCTTAAAACCATCTCTGTAAAATCAGGGCAATCTGTCAAAGCAAAAGACGTTATTGGTCAGGTAGCTACAGGACCTGATGGGCAAGCGGAGGTCCATTTCCAAACATGGAAAGGATTAAATGTAATGGATCCTGCCACCTGGATCACGTCCAAATAGTTTAAATTATCGTATATTTATAAAAAAGAACAACTCTGCACTGATTACTTTGCGTAAGCAGATGACAGTTATATCTTTGCAGGACATTTACCCTTAAACATAAATCATCATGACTACATTGGGTTTCATTCAAAATATGGGCGGAGGTTCGATTGTATTAATCGTACTTGTCGTTCTACTATTATTTGGTGCTAAGAGAATCCCTGAATTAGCACGCGGTTTAGGCCGTGGAATCAGAGAATTCAAAGACGCTACAAAAGACATTCAGAACGATCTTGAAGAAGGGCTGAAAGACAAAAAGAAATAATCTCGTAAGCCAATAGCATTGGAAAAATTCATTTCATTCGACGAAATCAAAAAATCGCTCGAAAAAAAAGAAACTGATTGTAGAGCAATCGTCAATCATTATCTTCAAAACATTAAGACGAAGGCGCACTTAAACGCCTTCGTCGAAGTTTACGAGCAATCTGCTTTAGCGCAAGCTGATTTAGTCGATCAAAAGCTTTCTGAAGGAAAAGCCGGTAAACTTGCCGGGATGGTCATCGGCATCAAAGATGTACTTTGCTTCGCCGGACATGAGGCCAATGCCTCTTCCAAAATCCTTCAGGGTTTTGAATCTCAATTTACTACAACCGCCATCCAGAGACTGATCGATGAAGATGCCATTATTATCGGCAGACTTAATTGTGATGAGTTCGGGATGGGCAGTTCTAATGAGAATACTGCCCATGGCAAAGTATTAAATGCACTGGACGAAAGCCGAGTTCCGGGAGGATCCTCCGGAGGTTCGGCCGTCGCGGTTCAGGCTAATCTCTGCACAGCCTCCTTAGGTACTGACACAGGGGGGTCTGTAAGGCAACCAGCAGCATTTACTGGAGTAATAGGGATGAAACCTACTTACTCAAGAATATCAAGATGGGGCTTGATAGCCTATGCATCTTCTTTTGATACCATAGGTACTTTCACCAAAACGGTGAAGGACAATGCCTTACTTTTAGAAATCATGGCTGGACATGATGAGTTTGACAGCACATCTTCCAGAAAACCGGTTCTACCCTATAGTCAACTTCTTCATTTTGACAGAAAAGCTAAAGTTGCTTATTTGAAGGAAACCATCGAGTCTCCTTCCCTGCAAGAAGAAATAAAAGAGAATACGCTTTCAGTTTTAGAGAAATTAAAATCTGAAGGACATGAAGTTCAGGAAGTGAATTTCCCATTATTAGACTATATTCTTCCTACTTATTATATCCTTACCACGGCAGAGGCTTCTTCCAACCTTTCGAGATTTGATGGCGTTAAATATGGGTACCGCACTCCTAATGCTCACAATTTGGAAAGCATGTACAAACTGAGCAGAAGCGAAGGATTTGGTGAAGAAGTCAAACGTAGAATAATGCTTGGTACATTTGTTTTAAGTGCGAGCTATTATGACGCCTATTTTACCAAAGCACAAAAGGTCAGAAGGTTAATAAAAGACTTTACTGAAAATCTTTTGAATGATTTTGATTATATTATAATGCCGACGACACCATCTACAGCGTTTAAGTTTGGCGAACATAGGGATGATCCAGTGGCCATGTACCTGGAAGATCTTTATACTGTTCAGGCATCTGTATCAGGTGTGCCCGCTATCTCTATTCCCAATGGAAAGGATTCCAAAGGCATGCCAATAGGATTACAGGTAATTTGCAACTCATTTAAGGAAGCTGAACTCTATGCATTCAGCAATTATCTAAGTGCTTTAACCTCATAAGAAAATTTTTAATGATGAAAAAAAACTGGAACAATCTATTCTTACTTGCGATTATTACTTGTTTGACTCCTTTGTCTCAGGCTTTTTCTCAGGACGATCAACTTGTTGCTGCGTCTACATTTTCTGAAGATGAGGTAATTCCCAATTACCATTACGAATACATTCCTGACTTCACCTATGATGAGGTGGCCGATCGGATATCCAAAATGGATACCGAAATGCCTTTTGAATTGAATGACAGAATTTTTTCATTCATCCAATATTTCACAGTTAGAAATAGAGATTACACCCGTATGGTCTTGGCCAGAAAGGATTTGTTTTTTGACATGTTTGATGAGACACTCAAAAAACATGAAATGCCATCCGAAATCAAATACCTTTCAATAATTGAATCAGGACTCGATCCCCAAATTAGATCCCGAGTGGGTGCCATTGGACTTTGGCAATTTATGCCTGCAACAGGTAGAATGTATGGCATGTATGTCAACAGTGAAATAGATGACAGAATGGACCCTGAAAAATCCACTGAAGCCGCAGCCAAATATTTAAAATCCTTGTATAGAATGTTTGGTGATTGGGAAGTAGCCATGGCTGCTTACAATTGCGGGCCAGGAAATGTCAGAAGAGCTATTCGAAGATCCGGAGGAAAGAAGACTTTCTGGGGTATTTACAATTACTTACCAAGAGAAACCAGAAGTTATGTTCCCCAAGTACAAGCAATGCTTTACATTTTAAACCATTTGGAGGAACACAATCTTCATTTGGAAGATCCTACGTATTACCAAGCCACTGAGAAAATACGTTTTGACAGAGCTCTTAACTTAACAAAACTGGCTGAATTAACGGACCTCTGCACCAAAGATTTAGAATCTCTAAACCCATCTCTAAAAAGAGGAAAGGTGTCTGATGTCAACAAAAGCATTGCCCTCAATCTACCTAAAGCCAAAGCTTCTTTTGTCAAACAAAACTTAGCTTGGTTGAGTGATTCTCTCAACAACACACCTACCACCTATCTGACAGATAATGGTAAGTTCATGTTAAAACCAATAGAGGATTTGGTAGAAGAACCAGAGTTGAATGCCATCACTTACAAAGTGAGATCCGGTGATGTCTTGGGTAAAATCGCTTCGAGACATGGGGTTACCGTCACCCAAATTAAATCATGGAATGGCCTCTATTCAAACCTAATTAGAGTTGGCCAGAACTTAACAATTTATTCCAGTAGCACACCAGCAGTGGCTGAAGTAAGAACCAATTCTTCTGGTCAGTTGCTTTACACGGTTCAACCAGGTGATTCTCTATGGATCATTTCAAGAAAACATGCAGGCCTTACCGTAGACCAAATAAAAAGGTTGAACAACCTTAACAGTAATAATATCAAACCTGGTCAAAAGCTGATTATTGGTTGAAAAAGCAATAGTTCAACTACTTAGCCAAGCTTTTTTTTAACTCCTTTTAAATTTTTAAGTAAACCAGAATCCTTACATTTAGGTTTGACAAGTATCTTATTAACACAAATTCATCAGAATATGAGCGCTCTAAAATATATATTCGGAATCCTTTGCATAGGCTTTTTGCTTATTGCCTGTGAAGGAGACCCCAACCGTGCTGACAGTACCAAACCCAAAGCTAGAGGAACTATAGGGGAAATAATTTTGGTCATCGATTCTGCCAAATGGGCTGGCCCTGTTGGAGATGAATTACGAGATATTTTTGAGGCAGATCTTCCAGGAATGATCAGATCTGAATCAAGGTTTAAAGTAAATCGGGTGGACCCAAGAGCGATGACCCGAATCCTTAAAATGTCTACCAATCTAATCTATGTTACCACATTTGATGATAAAGGGGCCGCTAGTCAAGTGATCAATTCCCAATTCTCGAAAGAGTCTAAAGAAAGAGCGGAAGCAGACCCAAGTCTCTATACATTGAGAATGGAAGATGAATATGCCATTGGCCAAGAAGTACTTTATCTTTTTGGAAATACGGAAGAGGAATTGGTAGCCAACCTCAAGAAAAACAAAGCCAGATTGATCAACTTGTTTGAAGTAAGGGAAAGAGGAAGGTTAGAGAAAATTATTCTTGCTAGAAAGAATACAGCTGCTTCCGCAGAAACGGAAAAGAATTTAGGAATTCAGGTAAATGTTCCAGCCTCCTATCAAATTGCAAAAAGTAAACCTGGTTTCGTTTGGTTGAGACAACCTACTCCTACAGCGAATAGAGCAGACATTAGCCTGTTCTTTTATGAAACTGATTACACCAGCGAAGAGCAGACGTTTCCTGCCAATATTGTCAAACTTAGGGATGAAATCACTAGACAAGAGATTTTTGGAGATCCTGAGGACCCAAATTCTTTTATGGTTTCAGAAAAACAAATCCCTCCTGCTTTCCGAAACATGGTTATAAATGATAATTTTACGACTGAAATTAGGGGCTCCTGGAAAACTAATAATTTGAGCATGGGAGGCACCTATCTTGGGTACATCATGGTCGACGAAAAGAAGGGAAAACTGTATTACATGGAGGGCTTCGTTTTCTACCCGAATGAGGTTCACAGAGATGCACTTCGTGAAATAGAGACCATTCTTCTAAACACAAATGTTAGTTGGACTGAGGAGCAGGGGTCCTGACCCAAACTAACTTAGAGCTTTTATGGCAATTAAAATCCGCAAAGAGGACGCACTCAATTATCACACCCAAGGAAAAGCAGGTAAAATTGAGGTAATCCCTACCAAGCCTTTATCCAGTCAGATGGATTTGGCTTTGGCTTATTCACCCGGGGTAGCTGAACCTTGTAAAGAAATAGCTACCGACAGCGAAAAAGTTTATAAATACACTGCCAAAGGAAACTTGGTGGGCGTAATTTCCAATGGAACCGCAGTATTAGGTTTAGGCGATATTGGTCCTGAGGCATCCAAACCAGTCATGGAAGGAAAAGGAGTTCTTTTCAAGAAGTTTGCTGGTATTGATGTTTTTGACATTGAAATCAATGAAAAAGATCCTAAAAAACTAATTCAGACCATCAAGTCTCTGGAGCCAACTTTTGGGGGAATCAACCTAGAAGATATCAAGGCACCAGAATGTTTTGAAATTGAGGAGACGTTAAAAAAGGAAATGAAAATCCCGGTCATGCATGACGATCAGCATGGCACGGCGATTATTTCCGGAGCTGCATTACTCAATGCATTAGAACTGGTAGAAAAAAATATTAGTGATATCAAATTGGTGGTCAATGGAGCAGGTGCTGCAGCCATTTCCTGTACCAGATTTTACATAACACTAGGGATCAAAAAAGAAAATATCGTCTTATGTGATATCGAAGGAATCTTGAGATCCGATCGTCCTGACTTGGATGATATCAGAAGAGAGTTCGCCACAGACAGGGATATTTATACCATCAACGATGCATTGGTTGGAGCAGATGTGTTTTTGGGACTTTCTGCCGGAAATGTAATTTCCCAGGACCAATTGAAACTCATGGCAGCCAATCCGATCGTTTTTGCCTTGGCCAATCCAGATCCTGAAATCGCCTATGACCTTGCCATAGCTGCAAGAGAGGATTTAATTATGGCTACCGGAAGATCCGATCATCCCAATCAGGTAAATAATGTCCTAGGTTTCCCATACATTTTTAGAGGAGCACTCGATGTAAGAGCTACCGCTATTAATGAGGAAATGAAACTTGCAGCAGCTCATGCTATTGCCAAACTTGCCAAAGAGCCTGTTCCAGACATCGTGAACAAGGCGTATGGGGAAGATAAACTAGGTTTTGGAAGATTTTATTTGATTCCTAAACCTTTGGACCCTCGTCTCATAACCACGATTGCCCCAGCTGTTGCTAAAGCGGCAATGGATTCAGGAGTGGCTAAAAGCCCAATTTTGGACTGGGAAGCCTATGAACTGGAACTTCAGGAAAGAATAGGCATCGATCAACGATTAATGTCTGTGGTCATCGCCAGAGCGAAGAAAGATCCTAAACGAGTAGTATTTGCTGAAGCGGACAACAGAAAAATCCTGAAGGCAGCACAGATCCTGAAAGACGAGAAGATTGCCATTCCGATCCTTTTAGGGAATAAAGAACGTATTCTGACCCTTATCAAGGAAAACTCATTGGATTTACAAAATGTCACCATTATTGATCCAATGGAAGACAGTAAAAAACTTTCTCAGTTTGCGGATATCCTTTTTGCAAAACGTCAAAGAAAAGGAATGACCTATGGCGATGCCTCCAGATTGGTCACTCAAAGAAATTACTTTGGAGCGATGATGGTGGAAACAGGTTTAGCGGATGCATTTATTTCTGGTCTTACCAGAGATTATCCTAAAACTGTCCTTCCTTCCTTACATACCATTGGAGTCAGACCAGGCACTAAGCGTGTAGCAGGGATGTACATCATGAACACGAGTAAAGGACCTTATTTCTTTTCTGACGCCACGGTTAACTTGAATCCAACTGCTGAAGAATTGGTAGAAATAATAGGCTTGACCGCTGAGGCAGTGAAGTTCTTTAACATTGAACCAAGAATTGCCGTGCTTTCTTATTCCAATTTTGGTTCTGCCAAAGGAGATATTCCTGATAAAATGGCTAAGGCAACAGCCATGGCCAAGGAAAAATATCCTGACTTGATTATTGAAGGAGAAATGCAAGCCAATGTGGCCCTGAATGATGAAATACAAAAGGAGATGTATCCATTCTCTAAATTGATCAACAAAAAGGCGAACACCTTAATTTTCCCTGATTTAAGTTCGGGAAATATTGCCTACAAACTTTTGGCTGAATTAGGAAATTCCGAAGCTATTGGCCCAATTCTTTTGGGAATGAACAAGCCTGTTCATATACTCCAATTAGGTAGTTCCATTCGCGAAATTGTAAATATGGTAGCGGTAGCCGTTGTAGATGCTCAATCCAATGGAAAATCATGATAGACTATCTTAACGGGCGGCTGGTATTTAAAGATCCTACCTATGTACTCATTGACATTGGAGGGATTGGATACCATGTCAAAATATCATTACAAACATACAGTGCCATTAAGGATGAGGAGCAAATCAAGCTCCTCACCTATCTCCATATAAAAGAAGATGCCCATACCTTGTATGGGTTTAAGGAAGAGGCAGAAAAAAGGCTCTTCCTATTATTGATCTCCATCAATGGTGTAGGTCCTAATACGGGCTTAATGATCTTATCTTCTTTAAATACCAAAGAAATTGAACATGCAATTCTTTCTGGAGATGTGGCTACCATCCAGCATGTCAAGGGCATTGGGGCTAAGACTGCCCAACGCATCATATTGGAGTTGAAAGATAAAATAGGAAAGGATGTGGGCTCAGATGCTTCTGCTTCCCAAACTGGATTTTTAAGATCTGACAATAAAGTTCGAGAAGAAGCGTTAAAAGCCTTAATTACTCTTGGTTTCCCAAAAACAGCCGCTGAAAAAAACATCGCTGCTGTATTGAAAAAAACCACTGGAGAAATTTCTTTAGAAGAATTAATTAAAGCATCTTTAAAGACACCATAATTTGAAGCTGCATTGAACTTTCGGAAGTTACTGACTTTTTGCAGGAGGAGGTATTTCGGTGGTTTGCCCAAATACTTCATCCTGTTTGGGTTTATTCTGGCCTTTTCTACTTCCCAGGCTCAACAAACCGTATCCGATAGCCTCCAAACGCGAATCGATTCTCTTAACTATAGGAGAATGGCTCCCTCATTTTTGCTTTGGCAAAATATGAGGACGAGTCCTCTATACCCCTACCGAAACCCTTTCTTAAGACCTGAATCTCCTTTTTTACCTACTCCACTTACCAATCAAAATGTTCAGGTTTTAGTAGACTCTACCTTGAGATATAATATCGTGGAAGAGCTAGACAGCACCAGGGTAGGAAATGAACAAGAATATGATTTTGAAGAATTCTCAAAAATTCAGGAATACAAAGTAAGACAAGATTATTGGAGAAGTAGATCCAGAGGTGGAGATGGAGAAAGTGCCGTGGAAGGCCGTGGGTTAATCCCTCCATTGACTGTGAGCCCCTCATTTGATAGAATATTCGGAGGAAGTGAAATCAACATTGTTCCTACAGGATATGTCAATTTGGATTTTGGGGCAATTTTCAGAAGGATAGACAACCCTACCCTACCAATCCGACAACAGCAAAATGGAGGATTTAATTTTGATCAACAGATCCAAATGGCTGTCAATGGTTCCCTTGGAGAAAAAATGAAAATTGGGGCCAATTTCGATTCCAATAATTCCTTTGACTTCCAAAATCAACTGAAGTTGGAATATACAGGCTTCCAAGAAGACATCATTAAATCCATTGAAATAGGTAATGTGAGCATGCCTGTTCAGAACCGATTGATCCAGGGAGCCCAAAATTTATTTGGGGTCAAAACTCAAATGCAATTTGGAAAATTGGGTGTCACAGCGGTTGCCTCCACCCAACGAGGTAGAAGAGACCAGTTAATCATTGATGCCAATGGTCAAGGAAGGTCTTTTGACATTCAAGCTTCTAAGTATGATGAAAACAGGCACTTTTTCTTAGCTCATTTCTTTAGGGACAATTACGAAAGATGGCTTCGAGGACTTCCTCAAGTGCTTTCTGGCGTAAACGTTACCAGAATTGAAGTTTACATCATGAACAGGGCTTCCAATACCGAAACGCTAAGGAATTTTGCAGCATTCATGGATTTGGGAGAAGGACAAACCTTATTAAACCCATCCAACCCTGCCATTGGACCTGGAACTCCAGGCGCACCTGCCAGTAATGGTTCCAATAACCTTTTTAATAATATAGCGAATAACCCTGCCTTCAGGCCATTTGATACCGGTGCACGGGCAATGGAATCAAGTCTAAATATTAGAAAAGGGGTTGACTTTGAACAGATCAATGGATCCAGAAAACTGAGTCCAACCGAATATTATTTCAACCCTCAACTGGGTTATCTCTCACTCTTCCGAAAACTTCAAAACGATGAAGTACTAGCTGTTTCTTATGAATACACTTACAATGGTCAGGTGTATAAGGTCGGTGAATTAACAGAGGACTATCAAAATCGTCAGGAGGATGAATTGATTTTCTTGAAGCTATTACGGCCAGCCAGAATCAATCCAAGGGTTCCCTCTTGGGATTTGATGATGAAAAACGTCTATAACTTAAATGCGAATCAACTTTTAAGAGATGGGTTCCAACTTCAAGTGATTTACCGTGATGATAGAACCGGTTTAGACAACCCCTCTCTTCTAGAAGGTGAAAATGTAAAAGACGTTCCTTTGATCAAGCTAACAGGCTTGGATAATTTAAATCCTCAAAATGACCCTGCCCCAGATGGAAATTTTGACTTTGTAGAAGGATTGACCATTCTTCCAGATCGAGGTTTACTTATATTTCCTGTACTTGAACCTTTCGGCTCCAACCTTGAGAAATACTTTCTGGACACAGAAATAGTACTCAAAGACAAATACGTCTATGATACCTTGTATCAGACAACCCAAGCTGATGCAGAATTAGTAACCCGACTCAATAAGTATTTTATCAAAGGACGTTTAACAGCAGGTTCTGCTTCAGAAATCCAACTCCCAGGCTTAAATATTTCACCTGGCTCTGTGATAGTTCAGGCAGGAAATATCCCCTTGACCGAAGGGGTAGATTTTACTGTAGATTACAATGTAGGCCGTGTGGTGATCATCAATGACGCGATCTTACAATCTGGAAAGCAAATATCCATCAGTTTTGAAAAGGCAGATTTGGTATCCTTCCAGACGCGAAGCCTATTGGGTACTCGGTTGGACTATGTGTTCAGTGACAAATTCAACTTAGGAGGCACTTTCTTGTATTTAAATGAACGGCCTAATGTCACCAGGATTGCCACTGGAAATGAAACCTTAAGAAATAGCCTTTGGGGTTTAGATGCCAGATTCTCGGATGAATCCCGTTGGCTTACGAAAATGGCAGATGCACTTCCTTTTACGGATACCAAAGAGACTTCTTTAGTCAATTTTAGTGGAGAGTTTGCCCATTTAATCCCTGGGACTTCCAATCAAGTAGATGGAGACCAGGCCTCCTACATAGATGATTTTGAGGCAGCAGTTACCCCATTTAATCTAGGGGGTGCGGCCAACCAAAACTGGAAATTAGCCTCTACCCCACAAACTGATGATAATCGATTTGATCTGAGCGATCAAACGGAAGATTTATTAGGGGCAACTTATAGAAGAGCCCGACTTGCTTGGTATAATATTGATAACATCTTCTATCGGGAAAGTGGCCCAGGTGTACCCTCCAACATATCAAGGGAAGATCGTCGAAATCATTACGTCCGCCGGGTAGTCCCGCAAGAAATTTTCCCGCAGCAAGACCGGACGGTAATTATTACTCCTGAGCCTCTATTTGAACTTGCCTATTTCCCAAGTGAGCGAGGAATGTACAACTATAATCCTAATTTGACATTTGATGGATTACTTCCAGACCCGGAGAAAAACTATGGCGGAGTAACCAGAGCAATTACTACTGAGGTAGACTTTGACCGGACCAATATCGAGTACGTCGAATTCTGGATGCTAGATCCATTTATTGAGGGCGAAAATGGGCGTGTCCTGGATGGGATATTCAATGAAAACAACACCACAGGCGGAAAGCTATTTCTGAATTTAGGAGACATCTCAGAAGATGTGATGAAAGATGGTCGCCATGCTTTTGAAAATGGACTTCCTGCAGACGGAGATCCTTCCAAAACCTCCTCCAATGAATGGGGGCGAATCACCCGGGAACAATACCTTCTTCCTGCTTTTGACAACTCAGAATCCTCCAGGGAAAACCAAGATGTGGGACTAGATGGTCTGAAAAACTCTGATGAGGCTGGATTTTTCCAATCTAGATTCTTGGATCGTTTAAGTGTCTCCCAAGAAGCGAGGAATAGAATTAATCAAGATGTATCTGCAGATTTATTCCAATACTATCTAGACGAACAATTTGATCAGAACAATGTCAAGATTCTGGAACGATATAAGAAGTTTAATGGAATGGAAGGAAATACTCCGGTGACTGCCAGCCAAAACCTTCCCTATACCCCATCTGGTTCCAACACCCCTGATAATGAAGACCTAAATACCGATAATACCATCAATGAACTCGAAAATTATTATGAATACGAGATTGACTTAAGACCTGGTAATCTGGTAGTAGGGCAAAACTACATCGTGGATAAGGTGACTCATAATGAGGGAGGAGAGAATGTTGATTGGTATTTATTCAGAATTCCAGTAAGACAACCTGATCGGGTTCAAGGAGATATTACCGGTTTTAAATCCATCCGTTGGATGAGAACCTATTTGACTGATTTTGAACAGCCGGTGGTATTGAGGATGGCCAATTTCCGAATGATTGGTAGTCAATGGAGGGTATTCCAAGAATCTCTTTTCGAAAGAGGGTTATTTGAAATTCCTGAGCCAGATGTATCCAATGTAACTGTCGATGTGGTAGGCATTGAGGAAAACAGTCAAGGAAGTGCCACTCAAAGTCCTTATGTATTACCTCCTGGAATTAACAGAGATCGAGATAACACGTCCACGGTAGAAAGAAGATTGAACGAGCAATCTTTAAGAATCTGTGTGGAAGATTTACCTGCAAAAGATGCCAGAGCAGTTTTCAGAAACATTACGCAGGATTTGGTGCAATTTGAAAGAATCAAAATGTTCTTCCATGCTGATAGCGAAGATGCATTGGATGGAGAATTTACCGGATTCTTAAGACTTGGAACAGACTACACCGACAACTATTATGAAATAGAAGTTCCTCTAACCATTACCCCTAAGGGAACGAGGGACCCTCGACAAATTTGGCCATTGGAAAATGAAATAGACATTGCCATTCAGGATATTGTCGGCGCTAAAGTGGAAAGAGATAATAGTCAGTCTCCATTAAACATACCCTATACGATCCAGGTGGACCAATACAAAGTAACTGTAGTGGGAAGACCTGAGTTAAGTTTGATTCAAGGTATGATGATAGGGGTCAGAAATCCGGGTGTATCGGGTGGTGCAAGCAAGAGTATTTGCGTATGGGCCAATGAACTTCGCGTGACCGGATTCACAAAATCAAATGGATGGGCCGCAAATGCATTATTGAATGCAAAGATTGCAGATGTTGCCGTGGTGTCCGCTTCAATTAGACATAATTCTATAGGCTTTGGAGGTTTGGAAACGAGACTTTCTGAAAGATCTAGACAATCTACTACCCAGTATGATATTTCTACCAACATAGATGTGCATAAATTACTTCCTGCCCAATTGGGGGTAAGCATCCCTATGTATTTTAGTGTGGAAAATTCATCTACAAGACCAGAATATGATCCTTTAAACCCTGACGTGCCTTTTGAGGTGGCATTGGGTAAATTTGAAACGGATGCGGAACGTGATGCTTATAGAAGCATCGCTTTGGATCAGTTAAATAGAAAGAACATAAGCTTTAACAATGTCCGGAAAATTAAGACGGATCCTGAATCTGTAAGTAGGTTCTATGACCTGAGTAACTTCTCATTTTCCTATGCTTATGGAACTGTAAAACAGACCAATGCCCAAATCCAGGATTACACCTTTAAGACCTATAAAGGAAATATTACTTATAGCTTTCAGCCAAAACCTTTGGTGATTGAGCCATTTAAAAACAGCACCTGGTTGGAATCTCCTCATTTGAGATTAATTAAAGACTTCAATCTGAATTTAGCCCCTACCCTTCTTCTAGCGAGATTGGATATAGACCGAAGATTCCTAAGATCTCAATATAGAAACGATCAATTGAGTACCTCTGGAGTGGACCCGCTTTTCCAAAAAAGCTATTTCATGAACAGATTCTATACGGTCAACTGGGACCTCACTAGGAACCTTAGAGTAGATTATTCTGCCAGGGTGATGGCCGTAATCGATGAACCGGAAGGTGACTTGGATTCTGAAGCAAAGCAAGATTCTGTAAAAAGTAATTTCTGGAGATTTGGCCGAAGAACTAACTACAACCAAACGATTAACCTGAACTATACGATTCCTTTTGACAAGACTCCTATTTTGGATTGGATCAGGGCAGATTACAAATACACCGCCAATTATACCTGGCAGACTGGAGCGATCGGTCAAAAGGATACCTTGGGAAATGTGATTCAAAACACCAGGGATCAGTCCATCAATGGTAAGCTAGACTTGATTAAGCTTTACAACAAAAATAAAAAGTTAGCAGCTTTGAATGCTCCAAAGCGACCAACCATACCAGGAAGGAGCTCTGTAGAAGCGGAGGATACCATCGGAACACCATTTAGTAATAAGGTTCTCAAAATGCTGATGATGGTGAAGGAAATCACTTTTAATTATGGAGTGATCCAAGGTACTTTCTTACCGGGTTATTTACCAAACACCGGGTTATTGGGAATGGACCGCGCTTTTGAAAATCCAGGATTAGCTTTCCTTTTTGGTAGCCAAGATCCAGCTATCCGCTACAGGTTAGCCAGTGCAGGATACATGGCTCCAAGTTCGGAACTCACGCAACCTTTCTCCCAAAACCGGGCTATGAATTTGAGGTTGGGTAGTTTAATTGAACCCTTCCAGGATTTTAGGATCACGTTGACAGCCACCAAAAGAGAGACTGGAAACTATCAAGAGATATTTAGAAATTCAGAGGATAACCCCGGAGAATATGTTTCAATTAGTCCAAATCGATTAGGTTCCTACAGTATTACTACGATCATGCTTGGGACCTCTTTCTCAAGAGACGATTTTGAAAACAATTCCCCACTTTTTACAGATTTTGAAAATAATCGTGCGATTGTAAAAAGCAGGTTGGATAGCGAAAATCCATCGGGAGGAGAATATTCCATCAATGGGCAAGATGTATTAATACCTGCCTTCTTAGCTGCCTATCGGGGAAAGAACGCCTCTGACATGAAATTGAATCCTTTCCCAAAAACTCCATTGCCCAACTGGAGACTTGAGTATAGAGGTCTTTCCAGACTCAAAGGACTAAGTGAGATATTTAGCAGCATCAATATTTTGCATGGATACACCTCTACCTATGATGCCAGTAATTTCTCCAACTCTCTCCAATACCAAGAAGGATTAGAGCTTTATAATAACTTACAAAGAATACCGAGACCTGATGTAACCAATGACGAGGGCCAATTTATTCCTATCTATGTATTAAATCAGGTAGTCATGGCAGAACGTTTTTCACCATTGATCGGCGTAGACTTATTGACCAAAGATCGATTGAATATTGCGGTCCAATACAATAAAGAAAGAAGCTTGGGATTAAACTTTTCAAACGCCCAAGTGACTGAGCAAAGAAGCAATGATTTTGGAATCAACATAGGCTATACCAAAGCAGGAGTAAAAATACCTTTCAAAATTCAGGGGCAGCAGAAAATACTTAAAAATGACCTGACTTTCAGGTTGGACACCAAAGTGGTAGATACCAGACAAGTTCAGAGGAAAATTGAAGAAGGTAGCACCATCACCAACGGTAACTTAAATATTCAGATCAGGCCAACGATTGGTTATTTGATCAATCAAAACCTAAGTGTGACTCTTTATTTTGATAGAACGATTAATGACCCGAGGGTTACTACTGCCTATAGAAGATCTTCTACAGCATTTGGCGGACAATTAAGATTTAATTTGTCACAATAGATTTTATTTAGCGCGATTCCTTTTAATTTTGGGACTCTTTACAAAAAATTTCAATTATGAATATTCCACAAGAATTAAAGTACACAAAAGACCACGAGTGGGTGAAAATCGAAGGTGATATTGCTACTATAGGAGTTACTGATTTTGCACAGTCAGAATTAGGTGATATCGTTTATGTGGAAGTTGAAACAGTTGGCGAAACGTTGGAAGCGGAAGAAGTATTCGGAACCGTAGAAGCAGTAAAAACTGTATCTGATTTGTTTATGCCTGTTGCTGGTGAAGTAACTGAACTAAACGAAAAACTTGCCGATGAACCGGAATTAGTAAATTCTGATCCCTATGGAGACGGATGGATGGTCAAGGTGAAAATTTCCGGTGAACTTCCTAGCCTTCTTTCTGCAGATGAATATGCAGAATTAGTAGGAGCCTAATTCGTTGACTTTTGAGATTATTCTTGAGTTTAGCTTGGCTAATCACCATTTCAATCGCAATGCTGACTCCCGGAGATAAATTTCCTGAGGTAGATGCGTTCGATTTCCAAGATAAATTTATTCACTTTATTTGCTTCAGTTTACTAAGTTTTCTGTGGTGTGGAGTGGGAATAAAGCCTCATGAAAGAGGAGTTTTAAGTAAAAGATTACTCATTAACTATTTGATTTTCGGGGTATTAGCCGGAATCATTTTGGAGTATCTGCAACAATTCATCCCCTTTCGTACGTATGATTATATAGACATGGCAGTGAATGAGATAGGTGGAATCGCAGGATTCTTTGCATATTTTAAGCTGTCAGTCGTAAAAAACAACTTGGAATAATCGTCCTAAATACTTAGACTTGTTATTCTAAAATAGAAAAAAATTAACCTGTATAAACCAATTCACCATGGAAGCAAAAAAGACTCCGAAGGCTGATCTAACCAAAAAGTCAGGAATGTTCCTGAACTTAGGTTTAGCGTTGGCTGTTGGCGCTACTCTTGCTGCATTTGAATGGAAGTCATTCGACGAAGGTGCTCTTAAGGACCTTGGCCAGGTGACTGACAATTTCGAAGAGCTGATTGATATTCCAATCACCGAGCAGCCACCGCCACCACCACCACCAGTAGAACAGCCAATCATTGAGGAAATCCCTGATGAAGTTGAAATCGAAGAAAAAATCGAAGTAAACTTTGATGTGGATGTGAAAGAAGAAACTGTCATCAAAGAAGTAGTAATTGCAGAAGCTCCAGTAGAGGAGAAAGCTGACGAAATCTTTGACGTAGTGGAAACTCAACCAAATCCTCCAGGTGGAATGTCAGGTTGGAATCAATACCTTAGTAAAAACTTGAAATACCCTACTCAAGCGAGAAGAATGGGTATTGAGGGTACTGTAATTGTGG
Source organism: Algoriphagus halophilus (assembly GCF_900129785.1). Taxonomy (NCBI): domain Bacteria; kingdom Pseudomonadati; phylum Bacteroidota; class Cytophagia; order Cytophagales; family Cyclobacteriaceae; genus Algoriphagus; species Algoriphagus halophilus. The sequence continues at coordinate 482,036 of NZ_FSRC01000001.1, read as the reverse complement.
TATTCGTTGTAAACACTGATGGATCTATTCAAGACGTTGATGTTTTGAGAGGTATCGGTGGAGGTTGTGACGAAGAAGCAGTTAGAGTAGTATCTGCAGCTCCTAAGTGGGAACCAGGTAAACAAAGAGGTAGACCAGTTCGTACTAGAATGAGACTTCCAATCAGATTTAAACTGAGCTAAAAAATAAGAGACCCGAGCAATCGGGTCTTTTTTTTGTTCACATTTTTTCACCTTTTGATTTAGTTAATTTTTGTTATCCAGCTAGCTTCCTGCTTTTCAATGGGTTAAATTCTTAGGTATTAATTTTTACCTAAACAAAAACAAGCCATGGAAAACAAAAAGACCCCTAAAGCGGACATACGAAAAATGTCCGGGATGATTTTTAATCTGGGATTAATGCTCAGCGTAGCGGCAGTTTTGGTGGCCTTCGAATGGAAGGCTTATGAGGATTTCGAAATAAAGTCTCTTGGTACGGAAGACAACACTTGGGATTTGTTGGATATCCCCAATACGGTCCAAACACCTCCTACTCCCCCTCCGGTTATACAGCAACCAGAAATCGAATTGGTTCCTGATGAAGTTATCATAGAAAAGTTGGATGCTGTCATTGATTTTAGCCTAGAACAAGAACCTGCCCCAACGGAAATTGAATTTGAAGGTCCTCCCGTAGTCGAAGACCCAGATGTCATCAATGATTTTGTGGAGGTGCAAGCTTCTTTTAAAGGGGGGATGGACCAATGGTATGTCTATTTGAAAAATAATTTAAAATACCCCACCCAAGCCAGAAGAATGGGCATCGAAGGGACAGCAATTGTTCGATTTGTCGTCAATACCGATGGAAGCATTCAAGATGTGGAACTTGTTCGGACAATTGGAGGGGGATGTGATGAGGTAGCAATGGAGGTTATAAAAAATTCCCCAAACTGGAATCCTGGCAGAATAAATGGAAAAGCAGTAAGATCTAGGATGACTATCCCCATCAAATTCAGACTTAATTAAAGAATTATTTAAACCCCGAGAAAGCTTACACCAAAAGTGTAGGCTTTCTTTTTTTATCTATAAATTGATTCTTCACAAAATGAACCACCAAACTGCACCAGTTATGAAGAACTATGTATTCCTCTTGATGATTCTTCTCCTGTTTTCCTGTACTCAAAAATATGACCTGCTACTGATCAATGGGGAGATTTACGATGGACAAGGCACTGGTCCTTTTACTGGGGATATCGGTATAGTGGGAGATAAAATTGTTGCCATTGGAGATTTAGAAAATGCTAAATCTGCAGTGGTAATCGATGCTACTGGCCTTGCAATTTCCCCTGGCTTTATCGATATGCATACTCATTTAGAGCCTTTGATGGAGCTACCTATGGCTGAAAGCCTCTTAAGACAAGGAGCTACTTTCGCTTTGGGAGGTCCAGATGGGGGTGGTCCCTGGCCGTTTGATAGCTATTTAGACAGTTTGGATCACATAGGGCTTGGTATTAATGTCGGGTTTCTGGTTGGACATAACACCCTTAGAAAGCAGGTAATGGGAATGGAGGACAGAAAGCCCACCGAGGAAGAACTAAACCTGATGAAATCTTATGTAAATGAGGGGATGGATGCCGGAGCATTTGGAATTTCTACCGGTTTAAAATATTTGCCTGGTACTTTTTCTGAACTGGAGGAAGTCGTTGAGTTATCTAAGATGGCAAGTGCAAAAAGCGGAATCTATACCTCACATTTAAGGGAAGAGGGGTTAGGGTTAATTGATGCAGTAAAAGAAGCTTTGGTCATTTCACGAGAGGCCTCCATCCCGGTGGTTTTAACTCACCATAAAGCTATTGGAGTAAAAATGTGGGGCCAAAGCTCCAAGACCCTTGCCATGGTGGACTCAGCCAGAAAAGTTGGCCTGGACATCATGATGGACCAATACCCTTATGCGGCAAGTCACACAGGAATTAGCATTTTGATACCTAGTTGGGCGTTGGAAGGAAATGAATTCGAAACCAGAGTCGCAGACCCTGTGTTAAAAGATAGTATCAAAGCAGGAATTATCTTCAATATCCTGAATGACCGAGGAGGAAGTGACCTAAGAAGGATACAGTTCTCAAGAGTATCTTGGAAAAAGGAATTAGAAGGAAAAACGCTTCAGGATTGGTTAGAAATGGAAGGGATGGAACCTTCCATGGATAATGGGGCAGAGTTAGTGATTCAGGCACAATTGAATGGTGGCACCGGGACTATTTACCATGCCATGGACGAAAAGGATGTGGAAAAAATCATGAAACATCCTATGACCATGGTTGGGTCAGATGGAAGACTATCATCTCCTGGGGATGGACATCCTCATCCAAGAGCCTATGGAACCTTTCCTAGGATTCTCGGACATTATGTAAGGGAATTAAAGGTGCTTTCGCTTCCAGAAGCAATTCACAAAATGACAGGTCTTTCAGCAAACCGTTTAGGGTTAAAAAATAGAGGGGTTATCAAAGAAGGGTATTTTGCAGACATCACGATTTTCAATCCTAAAACCGTAATTGATCAATCCACATTTACAGAACCCCATCAATATCCGGAAGGAATTGAGTATGTTATTGTCAATGGAAAAATGGAGGTGAGTGAGGGGGAATTAACCGGTATTTCCAATGGCAGGGTAATTCGAAAAAATCAACCATAAAAAAGGGGCTTTACAGCCCCTTTTTTATAATACATTCATGGATTGCTCTTTTATTTTCTCAAGCTCATCCTTCATTAAAATCACGTATTTTTGAATCCCAGCATCATTGGCCTTTGAACCAATGGTATTGATTTCCCTTCCGATCTCCTGGCTAATAAATCCCAGTTTTTTACCTTGATTTTTCTCTTCTAACATGATTTTGGAAAAATACTTCAGGTGTGTATCTAAACGGACCAGTTCTTCTGTAATATCTAGTTTTTCAAAATAATAAATGAGTTCCTGCTCAAACCGGTTGGCATCAAAGGAATTTTCGTCTAACCACTCGTTGAAATGATTTCTGATCTTCTGTTTGATCTTTTCCTTTCGCTGCCCTTCCTCATTGATAATATGGGATAAGTTTAGCGCAATATTTTCAAGATTTCCTTGCAGTTTTTCTTGCAAGGAACTACCCTCATCTTTTCTGAAGTCATCACAGTTTTTCAATGCATCTGCTAACACCGCCTTTACATGCTCCCACTCTTGCGCCTCGTCTTTATCTTCCGTCGTCAGGTTATTGATGACATTAGGAGCTTGGAGGGCCAATTTGAATATATCCTGAGAATTATCACCCACAGATTGAGCCATGGCTTTAAACTTTCCATAGAAGGTCTCAAAAAGTTCCTCGTTGATAGAAACCGGTAATTCTTTTGAGCTTTTAGATAAAAACTCAACAGACACGCTTACTTTTCCACGATCCAAAACTCCCTGTACCAGGTTTCTTATTTCATGTTCTTTATCTGAAAACTGTCTTGGACTTCGAATGGAAAGGTCCAAAAATTTTGAGTTGAGAGATTTGACCTCCACGTGGATCATAACCTTCTCATTCTCGAATCCGGCATTTCCAAAGCCGGTCATCGATTTGATCATAATTGATGTTGATGATTAGAAATTAATGCCCAAAGTTACATAGAACTTTAGATCTTCGTTTTTATAATTTCGAACTGGTTGTGCTACATCAAATTTCACATAGTAATTCAGCAAAACGGTACGGAGCCCAGCACCATAACTCTGAAGCCATGGATTGTTGAAATTATTTAACGTGATGGTAAAAGGAGAGCCTTCTGTATTAATTACTTCAGTATTTTGATCATTTACTTTTTCCCAAGGAGCGGCATCATTCCAAGCTGAAGCTATATCATAGAACCCGACTAATTGGAAATTCCTGATGAAATTGGAAGTAATATTTCCTCTTGTTAAGTAGGAGAAAATAGGTACTCTTAGCTCAGTAGTAAATGATATCACATTCCTGCCTCTGATTTCATCGTAATCATACCCTCTTAAATCCACAAAGTCTGCAAACAAAATATTGGAATTTTCTACCCCAGCAGGGTTTCTGATTGGAGAAGCTTCTGGCCTATTGGAAGGAGGTCTGTAAAATTCATTGAACAACCAATTATCCATTCCTCCCACAATATAGGTTTGGGGATTATTCCCCATAAAGGATCCTGCATATAATTTGGAGGCAAGTACAATGTTTTTGTGAATTCTTTGATAATTCCTTAAATCCAAATAAAAATTACCAAATGAGCGGGAAGACTTATTTAAGGATTGGTATTGCATGTATCCTATTTTGCCTTTAAATCCAGCCTGAGAATACAAACCAATAGGCTCGGTCTTATCAAAGACAAATTCGGCCTTTCCACCAATATAATTTACATCAAACCGATTTTGATCAGGATTTTGCCCAAGAATCAAAGAGTCAGAATTCAAGTTAAAATACTGAGTTTTGGCAACAAATGGAGCGAGGGTAAATCTTGCATTGATATTGAATGGATAAGAAAACCCTGCTTCTACCTTGGTAAGTACATACTTTTGGAAAGTTATATCTCCTTCGGAAATTCGAATGGTTTTTCGATCAAACCTTCCTTTGAAATCAATTCTGCTTTTTAAGTATTCATATTCGAAGAAAATGTCTCCCCCAGATCTAAAATCCAAGGTAGTCATCACTCCCGCATAGAACTTATGGTTATCCAAAAGATCAGTCATTCTACCTGTAAAACTGATCCCAAAACCTCTCAAGGGATCTACAACAAACCTTGTATTGATACTATTTGTCAAAAACTGGGGCTCCATTCGTCTTGGCCCAGAAACCCTTTTCTGCAAGCTCTGCTTTCTAAAGGTTTCCAATAAACTAATCTTGTTATCTCTCCCTTCAGACCCTGTTCTCTCATTGGCAATCGTCGGGCTAGGAAGCGAATCAAATGTATAATTCTCTGTATTGATACCATTCCTCGATTCAAATCGAAGTCTATCCAAGTTGATTGAAGTAGCGGTGTTTTTTTGTGTAGTATCTACCTTGACAGTTACCGTATCCTTCGCAACAGGCAATTCCAATGCGGGTTTTTCTTCCAGCGGTGCCTCCGCTTTCTCTTCCAATAATCTTCTGGCTGCAATTCGCTCGTTCAGCGATTTGGCCTGCTCTAATTGGATTCTTGGAGTGCTTGGAGTAAACTGATCGGCACTGGAATAATTTTCAATCTTTAAGAATACCTCTCTTCCATCTCTCACTGCGTAGGCAATCTTGCTCATTCTACTGCTCACATCAAATACTTCAATACTCTTGTTGAATCCAGAAATTTGATTGGCTACTTGGGATCCAACACCCAATCTCATCAAATTATTGATCCCACTGAGGTCACTCAAAAACACCACATTATTACCATTCAATTTTCTCGGAAGGATGTTTTTGCTATTGGTATTGGTAAGCTTTCTAGTCACGATGGTATCTCCAACTTCCATGAGATACAGATTATATGCATTTGGCAAACTACTCAAATCTATTTCCTTCACATCTACTGAATCGGATAATTCAGTGTAATTGGTAGAATAGATGATCGTGGAATCATTTAAAAATGTAGGCGTCAGCTCATCAAAAATATCATTGGTCAACCTTTTACCTGCCCCCCTTGTATTTAGGGTATAGATATCGGATTTCCCATTAGAAATGGCCGAAAGCACCATATTCCTCCCCGATTCATTGAAATCCAAACTCAAGATCTGAGTGATGTTTCTCAGGAATATTTTATCTTGACTACTACCATCAATTGATCTTAATCTCAAGGTGGTAAAGCCTCTTTTAAATGAGGCAATAGCAAGATTTGCGGAATCTTTCCAAGCAATTACTGGGGAAATTAAATTGGGTGTCTGGTCTTTGTAAACGGCCCCTCCCTGTAACAAGGTCCGTTCATTCCCAGAACTCACTTCCCTAATCTGGACTTTATACCGACCACCATTATTGATCACATAAGCGACATTTAGACCATCCGGGCTAAATTTAATATCACTGATGTTTCCAATTACTCTGGGTGAAGTAGAGGCTACTGCATTTGATAGGTCTACATCTTTAAAATTGGTAAATACCTGCTCATTGATGGTCTTATAATATTTGATCCATTCGGAAGTAAAAGTATCATAATTCAGACCTACCGTATTTGCGATACTATTTTCCTCATTTCTATTGATTCTTGAAAGATTCAAAATACTGGAAATGTACCTTCGCCCATACCTTTCGGCTATATAGTTCCAAATTGATTGTCCTACCAGAGCCGCTTCATGTTGCTTTAATTTTAGGATTTTTGGATTTTCCTCCTCTTGTAGATAATGTCGAACAAAATCATCCATTTCTAAACTCCACCCTTTTGCCAGGTATAAGGCAATTCCATCAATATACCATTCTGGAAAAGCATTGACTAAATTAGACTGGAAAGCATCGGAAACTGAAGAGCCATATAGCATCTCCTGAATGATCACTTTGGAAGTGGCATATAAAATATCTTCCTTAAATTGATCTACCTCTCCTTTATAGGGAACTTCAGCAATCAACCTGTTAAAATCAGTCTGGCCTTCCTCATACAATTCCATTTTGTTGAGGTCAAGATTACTTTGTAATAGTTCTTCTGGAGAATTGTAGATATAAATCTTTGGTTTGGTATAGGCCACATAGCCGATCATTTGGGTTAGTCTATTAAACTCTTCCTCCAAAAATTCAATGGCCATTTTTGCATTTGCTCCACCACGGTCATAGTAATACACCTCAAAGTTATTAGAGGTAAAATAGTACCATTCAAATTGCTGGTGCTGAACCCTGTTCTTTCCAAATCTCTCTTGATCAAATTGAGCAAGAACAAAAAATGAATTCAACCATAACCCAGCAAAAATCAATATTCGTAACAGGTGATATCGCATTCGTATTGCTGAAGATGTTTTTTTAAATATAATTAAAATACCTTGCTATGTCTACTTCCTTGGGTAGTGAAGCCTGCCCTTTCAAATAGTCACACATTAATTTACTAAAATAAGGAACCAAAGAAACACCCTTTGCTCCAAACCCATCAAATATGTAAACGCTTTGCTCCTTAGGATGTTTACCCAAAAATGGTTTTCTGTCCCTAGTAGCTGGTCTTATCCCCGTTTTATGAGAAATAATTTCCTCTACGGGTAATTTTACCAAAGCACCAAGCCGCTCTAATATTTCAGCTTTGGCAGATTCTGTAGGTCCTTCGTCCAAATCATGTTTGGTATACGTTGAACCTACCCTGTGAACCCCATTTCCAAGATGAACTCTAAATACCCCCCTATTTACGATGTAATCAGGGCAGAAGGCTTGTTTCAACTCCAATAGTTCCCCCTTCACTGGTGCAAACGGCAAATAGTTAAAGAACGAAGAATTCATCGCCCCCAGACCATTGCAAAATAGGATGGACTTATACTTGATGCCTTTGTACTCCCAATGACCATCCCCCTTTCTCAATACACTTTCATCAAAATATTCCTGATGAAGATTCTCTGCAAAATACCTTTGCATCGCGTTCAGGAAAACATTTATTTTCAACCAGCCCGATTGCTTTAGCAACACCCCCCCAAATGAATCATTCAACGAATCACTTTGGCTTTCGGTATAGATTTCCTTCAAATAAATTTGGAATCCTTCATCTGCACTATGCCCCATCCATTCATTCTGTTCTTCAATGGATAAAAAAGGCCTATAAATAGGCTGTTCTATCAAAAACGATTCGCCAGTAATTTCCTCCAGTCTCTTGTAAAAAGAATGAAGCTCAGGGAATAAATAATCTGCATTCCAGGTCTTTACCATTTTTCTCCCCGTCACTGGGTTAAACAAGCCAGCTGCCACCCTGCTTGACTGATTTCCTGAGGGCTGATCGATAATTCTTATACTTTTACCTGATTCTATCAAACGATATCCTAGCGCTGTTCCAGCTAGCCCTTGACCAATCAGTAAAAAATCAATTTCCATGGCTCAAATTAAAGCTATAATTCTTTATTTTGTTGCCTTAGTACAGACAAATCCTATGCTTCACATCAAGTCTTTTACATTTAATCCTTTCCAGGAAAACACCTACCTGCTTTATGATGAATCAGGGCAAGGGGCTATTATAGATCCAGGATGTTATGAAGATTCTGAAAAACAAGAACTTGAGAATTTTATTAAACAAAATAAAATCACAGTAAAGCAAATCCTTAATACCCATTGTCATATTGATCATGTGTTAGGGAATACCTGGGCGAAACGTACTTTTGGAGTTCCATTGCTTATACATGAAAAAGAAATCCCTGTAATCAAATCTGTGGAAGTTTACGCTCCAAATTATGGGTTTCATATGTATGAAGGAAGCGAACCGGATGGATTTCTTGTCGAAGGAAATGAAATTAAAATAGGCACAGAAACCTTGGAAATATTATTTGTTCCAGGCCATGCGCCTGGACATGTGGTATTTTACCATCAGGATTCAAAGCAGGCAATTGCTGGAGACACTCTTTTCAAAGGAAGCATAGGAAGAACAGACCTTCCTGGAGGAAACCACAACCAATTGATCAGTAAAATCAAGTCGGTATTATTCAGACTACCGGAAGATACAATCATTTACCCTGGTCATGGTCCACAAACAACCATAGGTTTTGAAAAAATCAACAACCCATTCGTGGGACAAAGAGCAATGCTTTGAATATCAAGTCACATATCCCTAACACGGTCACCCTTTTAAATTTACTATCAGGTCTAATTGGGATCGTGTGGGTGTTGGACGGAAATATTCTTTCTGGTGCCTGGTTTATCCTACTGGCTGCATTTTTTGATTTTATAGATGGATTTGCAGCCAGGATCTTAAAAGTTCAGGGGGAATTGGGTAAACAGTTGGATTCATTGGCGGATCTGGTTTCATTCGGTGTACTTCCTGGCTTTATCCTTTTTGCAATGGCCAAAAGTACCAGTCAAATTGAATGGCTCCCTTATGGCACGTTGATACTTCCCTTATTTTCCGCGTTGAGGTTGGCAAAATTTAATCTAGATGACAGGCAGTCAGACCGGTTTATCGGGGTTCCTACTCCTGCTGCAGCATTATTTGTAGCCACTTTACCTCATTTTGCTATCCAATGGACAAAAATTGGCACTGTGATTACTTCCCCGCTTTTCTTGGTGGGAATTGCTCTAACGCTATCCATACTGTTGGTTTCTGAAATTCCTTTGATCGCACTGAAGTTCAAATCTTTCGCATTTTCTAAGAATATTTTCAGGTATGCGCTAATCACACTCAGCATCCTTCTATTTGTTTGGTTGGGCCTTGCTGGTATCCCCTTGATTATCCTTGCGTATATTGGGTTATCTGTGGTTGAAAATGCAACGAGTAGTGAATGAGACTTTTGATAAAAAAGCTAATAGTTATCCTAACCATCAGCCTCTCTTTTTCTTGGGAAGGACTATCCCAAAGCCAATTCTATTCGATAAAAATTGCTGAATCGGGAATTTTTAAATTAGAGGAGGAAGACGCTAAAAGACTGGGAGCAAATTCTTTGTCAGATATCTCCTTCTTTGGGTATCCAGGTATGCTCCCCCAACCACTTCAAGAAGAACAGTTGGCCAAACAAGAAATCCCAAGTTTCATCCAGAATGGCGTTCTTTATATTTATTTAGAAGGACCACATGTTTTTGAAAAAGATAGTAGCTTCAATTGGAACTATCGGCATCACCTCTATGCTGATAGTTTAAGCTATTTAATTGGGGTTGGAAGCAGAACAAAAGATGTATCTACCCTTGAACTTCCTGAATCAATATCAGCCCCGAAACCCCTCTATCAATTGATTCCATTCAAAGGGGAAGAAAACAATATTCTGAATTCAGGAAGGACTTGGTATTCGGAAGCTATTTTACCTCAAAGCTCAAGAACTATTTCTGTTTTTAAACAAGCAGGAAATTCTGAACGTTGGAAATTATTTGGAACCTTAATGAGTAGCTCCTCAACTCCTTCTTCCATTTCTATTCTATTAGATGATCAGGAAGGATATGAGGCCTCATTTGATGCGATCCCAACTACCACCTATGGAATCAAAGGAATCGAGGATCAGTTTTCTTTTGAATTTTCACCTAAGGAGAATCGACTGGACCGAATACGTACCAGCTTCAAATCTGCAGATCAAAGTGCAACTGGATATTGGGATAATATCTGTGTAGGAATTCCATACTCAAGTCAAACCCTTGGACCAGGTATTTATTATAATTGGAATGCAGAAAGTGTTTCCTTGGTCAAAGACCCTAAGTTATCTTATTGGGATGTAAGTGATTTTTTTAGACCGCAACGCTTAGAGTTTGCACTTAATACGGAACCGAAAATAGATAAACTCATCGTCTTTAACCCAGAAGAAGTATCTGCTCTAAGCCAATTTAAATCAATCAGCAAGCAGTTATCGGAATCGAATAGTTCTTCAGAATTAATAATCATTGCACCCAAGATCTTTTCATTTTCAGCTGAAAAACTAAAATCTCACAAAATCCAGATCGGAATTCCTACTGAAGTAGTATGGATCGAGGAGATAATTGATCATTTTGGATACGGTAACCAAGACCTGACAGCCATCCGGAATTATATTGCCAGTAGGTATCATCATTCCAATTCCTTAAAAAATGTCTTGCTCTTTGGAAAAGGGACATTTGATTACAAAGGTAAATTGGGAGGACGACCTAACCTGATCCCCACTTATTCAAGCCGAAATAGCCTAAACCCATTAACTACCTATAGTTCTGACGATTACTTCGGGATGGTGGAAATTGGCCAAGGTTCTTGGGCTGAAAGCTCAGAGGGAGATGAAATGATGCAAATTGGAGTGGGACGACTTCCAGTTATCAGCAAAGAAGAGGCATTAGTTGTGGTCAATAAAATAATTGCCTATGAAAGTAGCCATGAACCAGGTTTTTGGAAAAAGGGTATTTCGTTTTTAGTAGATGACGGTGATAACAACATTCATATGCGGGATGCTGAAAAGCACGCAACGTATCTTGAAGAAAATCATCCCTTCATCCAACAAAAAAAACTTTACCTAGACAGCTATGAACAGGTAACGGAAGGAACAAACCAAAAGTCCCCTCAAGCTATTTCTGCATTAGAAAAAACATTGGAAGAGGGAACCCTCATTCTCAATTATATTGGGCATGGAAATGAAACCTCCTTGACTGCAGAAGAGGTATTTACAGTTGCTGATATCAGGAATTGGCCCAAACAAAAGAATTTAGCTTTATGGGTCACTGCCACTTGTGAATTTGGTAGGCAGGACAGCCCATTTTTTAGATCAGCAGCAGAAGAATTACTTATTGCTTCGGATAGAGGAGCCATCGGTATTTTGAGTACAGGAAGACCCGTATTTTCAAGTGTAAACTTCTCCGTCAATGAGGCCTTTATCCAAGAAGCATTCCAATCCAATACTTCAGGATACCAGGATCTTGGCACTATTTTTAAAAACACTAAAAACAAGAGTTTGAAGGGGCCTTTCAATAGAAATTTCTCCTTAATAGGTGATCCAAGCCTTAAATTGGCGAAACCTGAGCTAGCAGTGGATTTAATATCCATCGAAGATAAAGCAGGAAACACCCTAAACTCACTTCCTTCAGGACAAGCTCTCATATTGAAAAGTGCGATCATTGATCCAGTGAGCGGAGCCACACAAATTGGTTACCATGGAAACTATCAAATTGAAATTTGGGGTGGGCAATCGGACAAAAAAAGCTTCGGAGATGAGAACCCTCCTTTTTCCTACACGGAATCAGAGGTGGTTTTATTCAGAGGGGAAGGAAGTGTTTTGAATGGAGAGCTCACTACTGAAATTTTTATTCCAAGGAAGTTAGGTGAAAAGGAATTCTCTGCCAGAATCAGAATCATCGCAATGGAAAACCAATCTAACTTTGAAGCTTTTGGAACGGAATCGGTTCTCGCGAAAGAATCAAACGAAACTGTATTGGATAGGGAAGGTCCTTCCATCCAACTACTGTTAAATGGGGTAGACCCTGTTTCAAATTCTTTCCCTTCTACATCACTTTTTGCTCATATTGACTTGGAGGATAGGAGTGGAATAGATATTTCTGGTCTCTTGCCTGAACGTCAACTTTCCGTGGAGATCAACGGGGGCGCACCCTTGTACCTAAACCGGGAGTTTATTGCTCGAAATAACAGGTTCGAAAGTGGGTACATCGAAATTTTATTGGAGGGATTTGTTGAAGGAAAAAATGAGATTCTGATTAATGCTTGGGATAATTTGGGAAATCAAAGTAACTTAAGTGTACCGTTCTTTGTAAAAGGAAGTGAACAGTTGAAAATTCTGAACCACAAAACATATCCTAACCCCACGAATGAGGTCAGTAACTTTATTTTAGAGCACAATAGACCAGGTGAAAATTTTCAAATTACAATTTCTATATTTCAAACTACAGGTCAGGCAATATTTACTGAATCACTTCGTTTGACCAAGGCATCCGCTAGGATTGATGATTTATCATGGATATTTTTACAAAACCAATCAAAATATCCCGCAAAAGGAACTTATATTTACAAATTAACGCTTCAATCTGAAACCGACAATTCAACGGCTACAGTTAGCGGTCAAATCGTTATTAAATGAAAATAATGGCCATTAGAAACAGGATAAACATACTCCTAATAGTTTTTACCCTGGCTAGTTTTACAACCTCTGCTCAAAATAGCAGCATCATATCAGGTCAAGATCCAACTAGGCGGGTAATCACTACAGCTGTGCCATTTTTAAATTTTGCACCTGACTCTCGGCATTCTGCCATGGGGGATGCTGGGGTGGCTACCTCTCCGGATGCTAATTCAGCTCACTGGAATTCTGGAAAACTTGCTTTTGTGGAAGATAAAATGGGCTTTTCATTATCCTATTCTCCTTGGCTTGGAAAGCTTGTAAATGATATGTCATTAAGTTATTTGACAGGCTTTGTAAAAATAGATGAGGTTTCAGCATTTGGATTCGAGTTGAGATACTTCAATATGGGTGATATAGAATTGACAGATGGAAGGGGAAATCCATTGGGTGAATTTAACCCTCGTGACATTGCGATTGGAGGAACTTATTCAAGAAAACTATCGTCTAACCTCGCTTTAGGTATTTCTGCCAGATTTATCCATTCCAATCTTTCTGGAAACATTTCTTCTTCAGGAGGAAATGAAAGTAGACCAGGGATCAGCGTGGGTACAGATGTGGGGCTTTATTATCAAAAACCAATCTTTGCTGGCGCAAAAGAAGGTACTTGGTCCTGGGGTGTGAACATTTCCAATATTGGACCAAAAATCACCTACAATAGTGCAGATGATTTAGATTATATCCCTACTAACTTTAGAATTGGTACTGCTTATTCATTGGATTTAGATCCAATGAACACCCTAACTTTTGCATTGGATTTTAATAAATTATTGGTTCCGACGCCCCCTTATTACGAAACCAACGAAGATGGCACATTGGTGACAGATGAAGATGGAAATTTGGTAATTGCCCAAGGAAAAGATCCCAACCGGCCTTTGATTTCAGGGATGTTTGGCTCGTTTGCAGATGCTCCTGGAGGCTTTTCAGAGGAAATTCAAGAAGTGACTGTCTCTTTTGGGGTAGAATATACCTATGCTGAAAAATTCAATTTAAGAACCGGTTACTTTTTTGAAAACCAAAGCAAAGGTGGTAGAAAATATTTCACCATGGGCTTAGGGTTTGATTTAAAGAGAATAGGATTTGATTTCTCTTATTTAGTTCCTCAAAAGCAAAACCATCCATTAGCAGAAACGCTAAGATTCTCTCTTCTTTATACCATTCCAAATTAAAAATGCCATTAGATAGGTCCAAAGCTCCTGAATTTAGAATTCCGGAGGATTTTGAACTTACTCCCCCATTTGAAACTAAGTTGGAAAATGGGGCGAAGTTATTTTTCAATAACACTCCCAATCTGGATGTTGTAAAAATAGAAGTCATAGGAAAAGGGCGAAAAGCATCCCTCCCATTATCCCAGAATTTAATCCCTTCATTTACCTTGATTCTCCTTCAAGAAGGACTTAAAGGAATGTCCGGTGAAGAGATCGCGGAATTCTTCGATTTTCACGCAAGTGAGGTGAACCCTATACTTTCTTTTGCCCATGAGGGATTGGGGTTATTAACTACCAAAAAACATCTGGAAAAAGTCCTTCCCGTATTTATTGACTTATTTTCTGAAGCCACATTCCCTTTAGACTCTTTAGAAAAGCGGAAGTCGCAAAAGAGGCTAGGTTTAAAACTGGAAAAAGAAAAAACTGCTGTAAGAGCCGGACAACTTTTCAGAAAGGCTTTATTTGGACCGGAACATCCCTATGGATTAGAACCAATAGCCTCCCATGTAGATGAAGTCACACAAGATCGATTAAAATTCTATTATGAGGAATTACTCTGGCAGGAAATAGAAATCTTTATTAGTGGGAATTTTTCAGAACAAGAATTAAATGGTCTAGAAAAAGATCTTTCCAGAATCCCGAATAGGAAAGCTACCGAGGAGCTTCTTTTCCCTGAAGTTATTACTAAATATCAATGGATAGAGTCACGTGAAGCGGCATTGCAAAGCAGCATTAGGATGGGAAATTTTTCCATACCAAAATCACATCCTGATTTTATTGGACTCTCGGTGCTAAACACCATTTTGGGAGGTTATTTTGGATCTCGATTGATCAAAAATATACGGGAGGACAAAGGGCATACCTATGGAATATTTTCTAGTCTGGCAGAAATTGGTGACTTTGAATATTGGGTAATCTCCGCGGATGTACAAAAGGCATATTACCAGGAAGTAATAGATGAGATTTACTTTGAAATCAATAAACTAGTAGAAGAACCTGTTGCAAAGGATGAATTAGAGGTCGTTCGTAATTACATGATTGGGCAGATGTTGAGCCGGTTCAGCTCTGCTTTTGATATCATGGACAGATTTAGGGCTGTTCACCACTCAGGCTTAGATTTATCTTATTATTTTGACAAACTCTCTTACCTAAAAACATTTCAACCTGAGGATTTACTCAAACTATCTCAAAAGTATTACCAAAACAAAAAGCTAATAGAGGTAGTGGTGGGTTAACCGATTCTGGTATAAAGCCAGGATAAATCAAACTTAAACCTTGCCCAGAGTTTATAGATCAGAAAAGTTAAACTTTTCAAGTGAATCTCTTCTCCCAAAGCAATAAAACCAGTTGCTACCTCAAAATTTGAGGACCATAAAGCGTGTTTTAGCTCGAATAAAATCCGCTTCCCCAAGGCTTTCATTTCAGAAGGGGTTTCGTTCATGTTTTTGATTTTCTTACAAACAATCAAAGTGCTTGGGAGCATTTTCGATTCATAGGGTATATACTGTCTGCTTGATAAGGAATTGGAAAGCTTACGCTTCAGGACTCCCACATGATCCGAGAATACCAAGGGATATTTTCTGGCCAAGCGAACTTGGATGTCAAAATCCTCATAGGTCAAGTTTTCGTCATATCCTCCTTCTTTTAGCAGAATAGTCCGGTCAAACACAATGGTAGGCGAACAGATATAATAGCTTTGGACCAGAATTTCATAGATATGATTCACTTCTATTTCATGGACTAAGTCCCCTCCTGTCTTCCGGTCGTAAAATGTTTTGACTACTCCATCCTCATCCAAAATATAGGCATCCGAAAATACGAATGCTGCATCTCTAGAAATTTCCAGCATTTTTACCGACAAAGAGAGGTGGTCTGGATAAAGCACATCATCACCTGATAAATCCACTACATATTGGCTGTTGGAGTTCCTAATCGCCTGGTTAAAAAGAGCCAAGTAAGATTGTGGTTCTTGATTAGAAATCAATTCCACCTTTAGGTTTCCTGCGCTTTCCTTTATCCACTTTTGAATTACCTGAAGAGAGTCGTCCGTGCTCCCATTTTCAATAATGATCAATTCCTTTTGAGGGTAATCCTGCAATCGCACACTTTCCAAACATTCCTCTATCCAATCTTCATGATTGAAGCAGATACAGATCACAGAAACCAACTTACCTCTTCTCATAGTTCTAGATTTTTTACCCAGGTCTCTTTGTTTGAAATATCATTCGAGAATTTTGATTTAAAAAACATCAAGGGATGGTTTATCTCATCTCCCAAATCCGAGGAGCCTAAATCGATCAATTTGACTTTCTCATCATTGGCCAATTTAAACAGATTTGCCAGCAATAATTCACCCCCATTTTTGATGGAAGAGTGAGGGTTAATAGCCGAAAGAAAATAATAGATAGAGTCCGAAAAAAGCTTTACTGCTAAACAGTGGGCCACAGGTTTTTCTGCCTCTAGGATGCTGATTAAAAAATATCGATCCGGATACTCTGATACTTGCATGATAATCCTGTTATCATCCAACTGAAATTCATAACCTCGTTCTACATTCCAGTGGCGGATTTCCTTCAAAAAATTAAAATTCCCGATAGAATTAATGCTCATCGAAATAGCACCAGATTGAGTCTTTTTTTGATACCGAGTGTATTCCTGCTGTACCCATTTCTTTATTTTTTTCCGGCCCAAAAAGAATTGATGGCTCAAGATACTGGTTAACTCAAAACCCTGTTTTTGTAAAAGGTAAGCGATTAAATCATGATGCTCTTCATAGGGTTTGGGAGCACAGGTAATTTCTATTTGCCTTACGCCCCTATTCTTCAAAGTATTCAGTACCATTTGAATAAAACATGCCAATGATTCTGTATGTAATTTTTCTAAAATAAATATCCCTCCAAAAGGAGTCATGGGAAGTGAACTTGCGACTAAGTTTGAATCAATCGAAAAAGTGGTCCATGCTTTTCTCTTTCCTTTCTTTTCCCAGAAAAAATCCAATGCTTCTACCTCCCCACTTCCTGAAATATTGGATAATAAATAATCCTTTTTGCATCTTTCAGAGGGTTGAACAATTAGTTCAAATTCTTTACTGATTTCTGTATTGGTAGTTTTCAAAATCTTGTTTATTCCTAATAAAATCGTCTTCAGAAAATGCTCGATCACAGAGCCCAAGTAAAACAGAACCTTCGGAGAAAATAACTGAAACCCAATTTAAGGGAGGGATGAACAACCCTTTTGAAGAAGATTCCAATTTAAATTTTAATAGTTCCCCGCTTACATGGGTCACTTCTACTTCTAAAACTCCAGCCATGGCGATGATTACTTGGGATTCCTGATAATGCGCATGGTTACCTCTGGACTCCCCAGCTTTTACATCTGATATCCAAAAGCATCGTTCAATTCCGCTTGAAAAGAGTGTCCGATCCTTCCAATAATTTAATGTTCCTGTCTCTGACACATGACCTGGAAAGTCTATTAAGTAAGGTAATTTTTTTGCAATCAATTCTATCATCTTTATAAATCCCAATTAATTAAAATTAATAGAAATCAGACGGATTCAAGGTTACTGAATAGTTAAATTTCTAATTTAGCCGTTTACCTAACTCCAAAACCCATTTTATTCCCAATGAATCTAGAGGACTTAGATGACACTTATTTGACCATCAAAAGGCCGAGCGAGGGACTTTATAAGGATCGAAGTAGTAAGTTCTTTTACTTTGCTTTTCCAGTCAGAAGTGAGGAGGAAATAAAAGACCATCTCGCTGAATTGAGAAAGACTTATTATGATGCCAGGCATCATTGCTATGCCTATGTGCTAGGCAAAGAAGCAACTACCTTTCGTGCGGTAGATGATGGAGAACCTAACCATTCTGCGGGAGACCCTATTTTAGGCCAGATCCGATCAAATAACCTCACCAATATCCTCATCGTGGTGGTCAGGTACTTTGGGGGCACAAAACTTGGCATGAGTGGCTTGATCCAGGCATATAAAACTTCTGCAGCATTAGCGATCGAAGAAAATGAGATCATTGAAGAACAAGTTTTATCCTCGGTGAAAATCAAATTTTCTTATCCTGCGATGAATGAGGTCATGAAATTAGTGAAAACCCATGAATTGGAAATCATTCATCAGGAATTGATGCTGGACTGTAAAATGTCTCTGGAGTATAGAAAAGGAATTGAAGAGCAGTTATTAGAAAGTTTAGAAGAAATAGAGTCTCTTGAAATCATTTCTTGAAAAGAGGGTCCAAATAACCTTCCTTTTTTAATTTTTCGAAAATCTCTAAACAAGCCCATGCATCAGTGGCTGCATACCGTTTTTGCTTCTCCGTAAGTTCTTCAGCTTCCCAATTGGAAACTTGTTCAGCTTTGGAGATTCTGATTTTCAGGACCATCCCACAAAGATTTCTAACCCCTACATTATGGAATCCTACTTTCTTTAACTCATCATTCAAATCAAAAAAAGATTGCGGGTAAAAAGAATCCGTCAATTTTGCCAGGCCTTTTAAATCATCATGGACTGCCGCTCCGACCTTCACAATAGCTTCTTTTTCTAACACATTTCTCAAAGCATCTGGAAAGCTCCCAATATTATTCAGCCTAAATAGGAACGCTTGAGTGGAAGTAGATAATTGAAGTAAAGCAACCGGATTAATCACCCCTCTTCGAAAAGCAGGCTTTGTTTCGGTATCAAATCCAATGATCCTTTGCTTTGCCAAAAATTCAGCAACCTCTTCTACATCCTCTATATCATCTATTAAAAACATTTCCCCCTCAAACTGACCGAGGGGCAACTGGTTAATCTCATCTTTACTTATCCTTAAAGGGATCATACTATACTTCTTCTTTCTCGTAATACGTTATTCCAATTTTTAGATACCCAAACAAAATGGTCATGAACGGGCTAATAATATTAAAAAAGCAAAAAGGTGCATACGTTAAGGTTGCCACTCCCAATACTGAAGCTTGAGTAGCGCCACATGTATTCCAAGGCACCAATACAGAGGTTACAGTCGCTGAATCCTCTAAGGTTCGGCTTAGGTTTTCAGGTTTAAGTCCCCTTTTCTTATATACATCCGCATACATTCTTCCAGGAACCAAAATCGCCAGATATTGATCAGAAGTAGTAATGTTAAAAAACACGCAGGTAGCTGCAGTAGAAGCAATCAAAGAACCCACTCGATGTACTTTTTTGATAATTGTCTCTGCCAATACTCTCAACATCCCACTTTCTTCCATTATCCCTCCAAATACCATGGCGCAGACAATTAACCAAATGGTATTCAGCATTCCTGCCATTCCTCCAGTCACCAACAATTCATTGACGACATCGTTACTGGTAACCACACTGATTTCTCCATACAATGACATCATTACTGCTTTGAAACCTTGGTAAGCATAAGATCCATCTTCAGCAGCAATCAAGGAAATGATTTGGGGTTGGAAGATCAAGGCAAAAACTCCTCCCAGCAACGCACCGGTAAGCAAAGCAGGAATTGCCGGTACTTTTTTTATGATCATCCCTAATACCACCAAAGGAACAATAAACAACCAACCATTCACATTGAATCGTTCTAAAATTACGGCAGAGATTGCTTTCACATCCTCAACGGAGCCTACTGTTTCATAATTAAATCCAACCACTATAAATATGATTAAGGTGATTGTAATAGAGGGCACTGTCGTTTTGGCCATGTACCTGATATGGGTAAATAAATCTGTACCAGCCATTGCAGGTGCCAAATTGGTTGTGTCTGACAAAGGAGACATTTTATCTCCAAAGTAAGCTCCGGATATAATCGCCCCGGCTATGATTCCTTCCTCAAAGCCAAGAGCCTTCCCTATTCCTAAGAGTGCTACACCTACTGTTGCTACTGTAGTCCAACTACTACCCGTGGCAATAGATACAATAGCACTTACCACACAAGCTGCAAAAAGGAAAATGGTTGGGTTCAAAATCTGTAAACCATAATAAATCATGGCTGGAACAATTCCACTTAAAAGCCAAGTTCCTGCAAGTGCTCCTATCAGGAATAGAATTAATATACTTGACATGGCAGCACTGATGCTTTTTACAATCCCGTCTTGCAAGGTCTCCCACCTAAAGCCTAATCTAAAAATTGAAACCAAGGCAGCAACCGTGGCAGATAAAATCAGTACAATTTGATTGGAACCAGATAATCCATCCGTTCCAAAAACCTGGATATTTAAGACAAGTAATACTATTAAAAAAATTAAGGGGATAAGGGCGTCAAAAACCTTAGGGGCACGTATAGTTCCTTCCATTAACAGCTGGTTTGTGAATTTAAGTGTTGAATCTAATCAAAAAATATCATTTTATTTTTTGGAAATCAGCTTTGCCAGCTCTTTTCCTACTTGCCAACCGATCGCAACACCCATCCCTCCTAGCCTTACAGCGACACTTGCTTTTTTTCCTACTTCCTGAATAATAGGGGTTTTCTTTTCTCCAAAAGCCATAATCCCGGTCCATTCCTTTTCCCAGACAATCTCTTTATCTGGAAAAATTACCTCATGTGCTAACCTATTCAGATGCGATTTTATTTTTTGATTGATTTCAAAAGCGGTGGAATTCTCCCCTTCAAAATCTATGTTTCGAGCTCCTCCCAACAATAACCTTCCATCTACCTTTCGGAAATAAACATAACCTTTATCCATATGAAAACTTCCTTTCCATGGAATTTCGAAATCTAATGGTTCTGACACCATCACCAACCCTCTTCCTGGTTCCAAAGTAGTATCAGGCAACAATTGCTTGGTAAATGCATTGGTGCAGATAGCCAATTCCTTCCCTTTCATTTCAAATTGACCCTGATCCCAATTATTCTCCACAGACACTACCCCCGAATCCAAATCTATACGCTTGACGTTCACTCCGCTGATAATCCTTACGCCCCATTTACCCGCCAACTTCCACAAGCTAGTGAGGTACATTCCTGGATCAAGTTCACCTTCAAATTTATTTTGGATTACCATTTTCACTTTGGAAGAAAAACCCAATCGATCATGATCGGAAACGATGGAAAACACCTCCTTTTTAAAAAGAGGTTGAAGCAATTTATTGATCTCGTCCATGCGATCCGCAGCTAGCAATTGGCTTTCCTCTAAGAGTTCAAACCCATTTGAAGCCTGATAATTTAAAGCCTTGTCTCCAAATTTTTTTCGAATTTGCTGCAGCCCCCGATACCTTTTTTTTACCAAACCCAATACCTCCGCTTGAGACATATTCTCTAAATCATCCAATATTTCAGTGAGGCTACCAAAACATGCAAAACCTGCGTTTTTTGAACTTGCACCACTTGGGAATGCGCCTCTTTCAAGCACTGCTACTTTTGCTTTGGGATGTTTCTTTTGAAAGTGAATGGCAGTAGAAAGCCCGACAAAACCGGACCCAATCACGATTAAGTCGTATTTCAAAAAATTTTTATTCTCCCAGTAGCTAAACATTTCTTTTTTCCTCCTTAAATGATCAATTGATTTATTAATTTGATGAAACTTGTTGATAAATACCCAAAATGCCATGAGAAAAATAGATGCATTATTGGAGGAATACGGCTTAAGCCATCAAAACCAAACCAATAAATTTATACATTGGATCTGCGTACCATCCATATTTTTCAGTATCGTAGGCCTGATCTATGCTATACCTTCCGAGAGCCTGCATGACTTTGCTCCGTTTTTAGAAGATTTTGCCAATTGGGCCACTTTGGCTTTGGCAGTGGTCTTGATTTATTATGTATCGCTTTCTCCTCCACTGGCCCTAGGGATGTTTTTCTTTTCTGCCATGTGTTTGGCTTTGGCTAATTTTATCAGTTTGGAATTTCCCGGAAAGTTATGGTTGATCAGTTTGGTGATTTTCGCGATTGCTTGGGTATTTCAGTTTTGGGGGCATAAAATCGAAGGGAAAAAACCATCTTTTCTCAAAGACATCCAATTCTTATTGATTGGGCCCGCATGGCTGATGCATTTCATCTACAAGAAAATTGGAATCGCCTATTGAATTGAATCTGTGGACTGAGTGTTGTGTGAATCCTCAAAAATCTCTTCCAAGCGTTTTAGGCTTTGTTGATTTTTCAGGGTGTAAATGCTTGCGAGAATAGACTTTTTCTCCCTCGCTGTTAGTCTCCAGTTTAAAGAAGCCCGCTGCATGGTTTCTTGGCTACCACTTAATTCCCCAGGCTGTACCTTTTCTGGTGCATATTCGAATTCGACTTTTTCCAGTTCAAAAGGCATAGACTCATCCATATAATTAAACAACACTTCATTTTGAATCGTCTGCACATTATCCCAATTCGAGTAAATGTTTTTTAATGGAATAAATATTTTCTCTAAGATTTTCGAAGGATCCGTAGGGGGAATCTCTGTGGATTTTTCAGAATCCCGAATCGTTATTAATACCACCCCGGAAGTATTCTCAGAAATCCATTTTTGAAAAACATAAATAAACCGAAGGGCATCTTGCACTCCAAAATTATCCGATAAGCCCGTGTCCATGGTCTCCATTTCCGGAATGGAAGGCAATTGGACATTTGGAGTAATAAAAGGGAACGTGGCACTCATTCTCAAGGCGGATAAAAAGCGAAGGTTTTCAGGATCATGATCATGAAAAAACCGAACAAAATCGATGGATTGCTTTTTCTCATCTTTTCCACTTTTACCAAGAACAGATGTTCCAAGGTAGGACATGGAATTAGGGGAAATCACCAATTTCCTTCCATCATTGGTGATCAAGGAAGTTACAGGAAGCATTGGAATTTTTGCGGATTGTTCAGGTTCTTTGTAAGCAGAAATGGGTTTGTCCATTACCCCTTCTGTATTGAGGTTTAACTGATTTTCAAACGCATAGCCTCTGTCCTTTAAATGCTTATATCCTCGGTATTCAAAGTATTGATTTCGAATTAATAAATCATTGACCAATAGGGTGAAAATGATAGGGTTTAAATTGTCTGCAGATATTTGATCCAGATATTTCGGATCCATTGGATCTACTGAAGAGTCCGATTGGGACCGAAGGTAAATCTCCCTAAAAAAGGCCTCTCCTATCACCCCTCCTGAGGCACCTGTAAATAACTCTGTATGTTGGATCACCTCACCCTGTTGAATATTATAAATGGATTGAAGGACATGAAAAGTCCAAAGTGATGCTCTTTGTCCTCCACCACTTGCTGCAACAATTACTAGTTTTGGTTTTTCCTCTTCAGGGAATTTATTTTTCCAATTAGTCAAGGTTTTGATGGTTCTCGCTCGATCTTTGGCGACCGTATCTGGATGTAAAAGTTGATTAAGTCTTTGTAGATTATACAGTTCTGGTTTGATTGAATAATTGATCCCGAATGCCTCATGAGGCCTATTTAAAAAAGAGAAATTGGAGAAATAGTTGACCAGAAACAACATAGCAATGACGGCTACAGTAGACCATTTTCTCAACCAAAAACTTACAGCCCCTACTAACATCACAAGGATGGCCAATAACAGGGTCACACTCATCGCTGCAGGGAATTGAAGGATGGGATTCTCTTTAAAAACTCCCAGAAACAAAACAAACAGAATGAGAAATACCTGAATTAAAAATAGATTCAGGTGATTTTGATCGAATACCCTAAGCAATTTAGTCCCTTCAAATCTGGAGATATCCGGACGAACCTTTTCAAATTTTAAGTTCAAGTTTAGGTAGTACAATACCTTATCTTGTTTGGACTTCAGTTCTTTGTACTGACTGATTACATTAGCCCGTGTAAGCCGGACCTTTCTAAGCCGCTTATCCACTGAGCCGGCAAAAAGAATAAAAAAGTCTTTATTGGTGAATGAAAAATATCCGAAAATCAGTGCGTAGGACAATAAACTTCCTCCCGTGAAACCCAGAAAATAATGAAAAACAAACCATTCTGAAGACAAATCATTTCCTAATTGAAATACGATAAATTTGATGCAATAAATGGAATAAAATATGGTAGGAACAATGGAGTTGTTTATACAGAAATGAATAAAGGGTTTTGATAATACCGCCAAAAATTTGAATTGGCTTCCATCCATAATATAGGTAGTCATATGGAACGCCATAGTCAACACTGCAAAACCAATCCCCATCATCATAAAGCTTACCCAAGATACCTGATGCAAGTATTCTGGGTCTAGAAAAAGGAAGGGAATCCCTAACATGACCCCAAACTTTTCCAGGATAATCCCCAAGAGCACTACCCAAATCAAAATAAGGGCAAGATTTTTTCTCAGATGAAGAAGTAAAAGTTGTACTGGAAAACTATACCAGATTTTTTCGCGCATACTTTACTATTTGTTTTCAATTTACAGCTTTTATCAAACCTGAACCAATTCCGCAGGAAAAGGAAAACTTAAAATCTAGATTAAAAAAATTTCAAATGGTATATCATTTATTCTCAATCATTTAATTAAAAACCGAAATAAACAGAAAGTACTTTTAACATGAATCTTATGGTTGTTCAAATGATAAGATTTAGATTCACACTTCAAAATAATGAATGATGAGAACTTGGTTTTTGTGTAAAGTAAAATATGCGAAGGAGAATGAAGAAGGGTTGTTAAAAAACATCTCTGAACAGTATTTGGTAGATGCTGTATCATTCACAGAAGCGGAAGCAATAATATATGACCGTCTTGGCTCTCAAATTAGAGGCGATTTCCAGGTTACCAGCTTAAGCAAAAGTAACATTGTGGATGTCTTTTTCTTCGAAGATGCCGATATCTGGTATAAATGTAAAGTGTCCTATCTAGTTTCTGATGGAGAGAGCGGTAAGGAGAAAAAGGTCACTCAATACATGATTGTGACGGCCTCGGATGTCAAAGAAGCTTATGATAGAATTCAAGAAAGCTTAAACAATATGTTGGTAAGCTTTAGAGTTCCTGATATTGTGGAAAGCCCAATTGTAGAGGTGTTCCCTTATGAGAAAGATGAGATAGCGGAACAATTGCCGGAAGGAAATTTCAAACCACTCTCTGAAGTTCAGGGAACTGAAGAATAAAAAATAAGGGCCTTGAAGAATCAAGGCCCTTTTTAATTTCATTAAATCAAGTTCAACCCTCCACTTCTTCAACCTGCACTATTTCATACATATCTTTTCCATCTTCTTGGACAGGCATATAATACGTATCACCTATTTTGACATACGTCTGATCTCCGACTTTCACCTCTTCCCCTCCTTCGGGTAAAGCATCCACCACTGCACCTGCTGGGGGTGGAACTACCGTATAGCCACCATCACTTTTTTCATAAAAGGTGCCACCATAATAATAGTTGTTTACGGTCGGACTCACTTCTACCTCTTTTGATTCTTTAGGGATCACTTTCACAGTCGCCCCTTGAGGAGCTTCCACTACTACATATCCATCATCCGTTTCCACATAAAACACCCCTTCATCATAATTGTAATCCTGATTTTCAATGGAGACTATGATTGCGGTAGTAGCCAATGCAGCTACAAAAAATCCCCATGGATGCCAAACTGGTCCCCAATAATAGGGGCTGTAGGGATGGTAATAATAGGGTCTAAACCAACTAAACCCGTATCCACCCCAGATATAGGGAGGCCTAGGATAAGGTCTATAGGGAGGTCTGTATGGACGGTAATTCCGAACATGATTATTTCGGACATTGACATTGTTCCTATTGATGGTAATATTGTTGTTTACGATATTTCGATTACCTCCTCCTCGATTAGTTGAAGAGTTATTTCGAATATTGGACACCTTACTAGTATTGGTTCTGTCCCTTGTTACTTTGTTTGCTCCTCCATTTAAGGTGGGCCGTGAACTGGAATTTTTTGGACGGGTATTATCCCGGGTATTCATAGAAGGCCTTGAAGAAGGACGCGTAGTAGGTCTTGTTGTAGGTCTTGTAGCAGGCCTAGTGGAAGGTCTTGATGGTGGCCTACTCATCTGTCTAGATGGAGCTTGTCGCGTGGTAGCCGGTCTTGCACCAGCTCTACCCGCTCCTGCTCTCATTCTTTGCGCCTGGGCTAAGTCGGAAATGAATATCATACCCATCAACCCAAAACCCAGGATCAAAAATTTAATGCTTAACTTTTCCATTGCTCAATTTCGTTAACTAATCAGTTCTGGCTCATCCAGGTAATTTGTTTTGCACTTGGTGGGGGAGAAAATTCAAATATGGAATCCGGATAATCTTGATTGATTTCCCAATCCGAGAAGTCCGTTTCATGCTGATTCGCATAAGGCCCATCAAAATAGGTAATGAGTGTTTTGATGGGCAGAAAATAAGAATCATCAGAAATCCATAGTTGTACAGTAATCGACTCATTGCTTCCCGCAATATGAAAAGCTCGCTTTCCATCTACCAGAGCAATTCCCAAAAATTCCACATAATCCATCTGTTCAGTAAAGTCTTTGGAAAAGCTAGGGTATAAAAAGTCGGCTGTTGTTAATTCAATCCCAAAATCGGTATATAACCAATCAATGGTTTCGATCAAATTATCTGGAGCATCTGCTACGGTATAGATATTATTTTGGTAGGAATAATAAATGACCTGCTCCCCATTATAGGAATATAAATCCTCTTTATTTTCCCCGTGAATCCGGGCCGAAAGTTTATTAGGACCCTTAATTTTTACCTCGCTACTTGAAAAAACCTTGATGAAAAAATCCTCTGCATATACTACATCCTTTGATACGCTGGATGTAAATCCCAAACTATTTAACTCTCCGAAGATAGAACTCATCCTATCTAAGATAATGACCGCAGTGGTATCTATGCTTTTCTCTTGAGCTTTAGCGATTTCAAAAACCAGTAAAAGCATAAGCCCAAAACATAACTTTTTCAACATATTACTTGATTTAAATATGAAAAATAAAATCAAGATAAAAATTCTTTTAATTAAATTCTATTATTCCAATCATTCAAGTGCTGTAATTTGGTGGGTGATCACAAATTGAATTAAATCTTCTACAGGTATAGCTGCACGTTGAGAAGCATCCTGAATATCTTCCCGACTCACTTGTGCTGCAAAAGTTTTATCCTTCAATCGCTTTTTGACTCCTTTGACTTCCATTCCTTCGTATCCTGTAGGACGCATCAAAGAATAAGCATGTACGAATCCACTTAATTCATCAAAAGCATACAACATTTTGTCCATTTCAGATTCAGGCTCTACCCCAAAATACCGAGGTCCATGAGAGGCGATGGCCCTTATCATTCCTGGATCTAAATTTCTGGACTCTAATTCTTCAATTATTTTCTTACAGTGCTGATCGGGCCATTGATCCCAATCGGCATCATGAAGCAAGCCCGCCAAATACCAGAGATGCTGAACTTCATCTGGGTAGTTTTTACTTTGCGCAAATTTTTTCATTAAATGCCCTACTTGAAGCATATGAACTTTTAATTTTTCATTTTTTACCCATTCATCCAAAAGTGCTAGTGCCTCCTCATTTGACATCGCATTCCCAGCATTTTGAGGATTTCCAAAACTATTTCTATTTAAATTCAATGACTCTTGATTCATTTCAAATATATTTTTTTGTATTTTAAATTATATTTTATGTAATTAGATGCAAAATTGGTTAATTTTATAAATGAACGAGGTCAAAGCTTTAGAACTATTAGCACAAGCAGCCATCACTTCTGAGTATTTCATGCAGGTGACCATGGATAAGACTGGCTTAGTTCTAAGTTCTGATTCAGGCATTGGACCTATTCCATCACTTTTTGACAAAACCGAAAAACCAGTTCATTTTGCTGACTGTTTCCTCTCTTCAGATTGGATAAAGTATGAAAATAATAGAATAAAAGCTTGGCATCATCATCAGCAATCATTTCTGGTAGATCTTCAGAAAATTAACTATCCATCCGGAAATTTAATAAAAACCAAATGGGAGTTTTTTTTCATTTCAGAGGATTTTGGAACCTGTTTAGGGATTGGTCACCCTGTAGATCCCGTTAAGCCATACAATATAAGGTTGGGAGATTTTATGGATAGTGAAGAATCTTCCTCTGAAATTATCGACACCCTTTTGGAAGATAAATTATTGGGCTTTTGGGAATTCAACCCTTTTGAAAAAGTAAATACCATTAGCTCTGGTCTAGCCCAAACCTTAGGGTACTCGGAGGAAGAAATAGAAACGAAAGGCAAAATTTCTTGGGAGAAACACATCCATCAGGAAGATTATCGATTATTAACTCAAGAACTAACCCTTCATTTTAAATCCCCAGGAAGTATCCCATTTAAAAAAGAGTTTAGGTTAGTCTCTAAAAGAAATCAGACCATATGGGTAATCGCTTTCGGAAAAACCATCCAATGGACCATGGAAGGAATGCCTAAAAAAGTGCAAGGAATTATTTTGGATATTACAGAAAAGAAAAAACAGGATCTTTGGATGAAGGAACACCAATATTTTTTGAAAGAATTGGCATTCCAGCAATCCCACACCCTTCGTGCTAGAGTGGCCAATATCTTAGGACTAATTGATATTTTGGATATCGAACAGCAATCAATAGAGTCCAAGCGCATATTGGACATCATCAAAAAAGAAACGGTTCAACTTGATCAAGCATTGAAAAAAAGTATCAAAGAGTCCGTTAATCAAAATAAAAATTTTGAAAAGGATTCAGACTCTCTTTCATCTATTCAAAGAGAACTTAAGAGTTCCTGATTTTCCATTTGGATTTTAAATAGCCCCAAATCACTTTGGGGCTTAGTGCTTTTTTCCTCTTGACACTTCCATCATGTCCCACATTTCCTCAGGGATTTGGTCCAAATTATTAAACTCCCCTGCACCTTTTAGCCACTCACCACCATCAATGGTGATTACCTCCCCATTGACATAAGACGAAAAATCAGAAACTAAATAAGCTGCTAAATTGGCTAACTCCTGATGTTCTCCCACTCTACCAACAGGCACTTTTTTAGCGGGATCAAATTTCTTTACCAAATCACCAGGCAACAACCTACTCCAAGCTCCTTCTGTCGGAAATGGGCCAGGGGCAATGGCATTGGAGCGGATTCCATACTTTGCCCATTCCACCGCCAAAGATCTCGTCAAAGCTAGAACTCCTGCTTTTGCTGCTGCGGATGGAACAACATAACCGGAACCTGTCCAGGCATAAGTGGTCACAATATTCAAGAATGCTCCTTTTTGCTTACGCTCAATCCAACTTTTTCCTGCTGTTAAAGTCACTTGAGAGGTGCCTTTCAGTACAATATCCAATACGGTATTAAATGCGTTGGTTGACAACCTTTCTGTGGGGCTGATAAAATTTCCTGCGGCATTGTTTAAGACCACATCGATCTGCCCCAGTTCTACCAATGCAGCAGTCCACATGGCTTCAACCTGTTCAATATCCCGGACATCACAAGCCAAAGGAATTACCTTCCCTCCTTTTTGAGACATCATTTCATTTGCAGTTTCCTGAAGTATCTCCAGCTTTCTCGAAGTAATCACCAGATTCGCCCCTAATTCCAAAAAATACTCTCCCATTGATTTCCCCAATCCAGTTCCTCCTCCTGTAATGAGAATATTCTTTCCTTTTAAGGCTCCTTCTTTGAGCATGCCATCTAAATAATTCATACTTATTTTGGATTCATTCCTACCCAAGATAGGCATTCGGCCTAGTAATTGAAAGGAAGAATTGTTCGCAAAAAGATTCTAATTTTACAGCAGTAGTTTACGCATGAAAAGATTCAACTTTTTCCTGATCCTTTTAAGTATGGCATTCGGTTCCTGTCAGGAAGATGCCGATAAGGTTATTCACACAGATTTGCCCACAGAGGCCAATCAGCTTTTTGATCTCAGCACTGCTTGGAGCGAGAGTTTATACTTTGCCTTACTTTCATTTGATGAATACCAAGGGATGGATACGACCAATACGCTACCAGGCTGTCCAGAATTATTGGTGGAAGAGGATACAAGAAAAGTATGGTTGAATTTTGATCCAGAAAGTGAGTGTCAACAGGCTGGAAATGATAAAAGATCCGGGAAAATCGTGCTGGAATATGCACTTTCAGAAAGTAACTCCGCCTCATGGGCTCTAGAGTATGACGATTATTCCTTCAATGGAAGTAGTATCAGAGGGATCCGGAACTTTAAAAAGGAAAGCTCCAATCAAATCATTGAAAACTTTAATCCCTTAACCATCACCTCAGAGAAAAAATTGACCCATGTCTTCTCGGGCGACATTAAGCATTCAGGGGGTTCGACAATTTCCGATGCCATTGGCTTTATCTCCGGAGGAAACCTCCATGGGGTGAATCCGGCAGGAAGGGATTTCAACATCGAAATCCCATTTGATAGGTTGATGCTTTCTTCCTGCTTCCAGGAAAACAAATTGGTACCCGTAGCAGGGTCTGAAGTTTGGAGTATTAGCCGGGGAGCATCCAAAAATGTTACCTATCAACTTCAATATGAATTATTGGATTCCTGCAATGTGGCAGCAAATGTTATACTACCCGATGGAAGATCCCTGCTCTTGAACCCATAAAAAAAGGCAGCCCTAGGGCTGCCTTTTCATTTATATCAATCGTTGATTAATATCTGTAGTATTCCGGCTTGAATGGTCCTTCTACCGTCACACCGATATATTCAGCTTGTTCTTGAGAAAGAGTTTCAAGTTCAACTCCTAGTTTTGCCAAGTGCAAGGCTGCAACTTTTTCATCCAAATGCTTTGGAAGCACATATACTCCAGGCTTATAGTCTTCACTATTTTGCCATAATTCAAGTTGTGCCAAAGTCTGGTTAGTAAAGGAGTTTGACATCACAAAGGAAGGGTGTCCTGTGGCACAACCTAAATTCACCAATCTACCTTCCGCCAATACAATGATTTCTTTACCATCTAAATCATATAAATCGACCTGAGGCTTGATGACATTTTTAGTATGACCGTAATTCTTATTCAACCAAGCCATGTCAATTTCATTGTCAAAATGGCCGATGTTACAAACAATTGCCTTATCCTTCATCCCTTTGAAATGCTCTTCAGAAAGAATGTCTTTGTTACCAGTAGCAGTAACAATGATGTCTGCTTCTTTCACAGCATCCACCATTTTCTTGACAGCATAACCATCCATTGCAGCTTGAAGCGCACAAATTGGATCAATTTCAGTAACAATTACTCTTGCACCAGCACCTCTTAGAGAAGCCGCAGAACCTTTACCTACATCACCATATCCAGCAACAACAGCGACTTTACCTGCCATCATCACATCGGTTGCTCTTCTGATCGCATCAACTAAAGACTCTTTACAACCATATTTATTATCAAACTTAGACTTGGTAACAGAATCGTTTACGTTGATCGCTGGCATAGGAAGCGTTCCATTCTTCATTCTTTCATATAATCTATGAACGCCAGTAGTAGTCTCCTCAGAAAGACCTTTGATTCCAGCAACCAATTCAGGATACTGATCCAACACCATATTGGTCAAATCACCTCCATCATCCAAAATCATATTTAGAGGCTTACGATCTTCGCCAAAGAACAAGGTTTGCTCGATACACCAATCAAATTCTTCCTCGGTTAAGCCTTTCCATGCATAAACTGAAATCCCTGCAGCAGCAATAGCAGCAGCAGCATGATCCTGTGTAGAAAAAATATTACAAGAAGACCAAGTAACCTCTGCCCCTAACTCCACTAAGGTCTCTATCAATACTGCAGTTTGAATTGTCATGTGTAGACATCCTGCAATTCTCGCATTTTTCAATGGCTTGGATGCTCCAAATTCTTCGCGAAGAGCCATCAATCCTGGCATTTCAGCTTCCGCTAATTTGATTTCTTTTCTTCCCCACTCAGCTAAAGAAATATCTTTAACCTTGTACTTTACGTATTTTTCAGATTTAGTTTCTGACATAATATTGATAGTTAACGAATTAAATTCTTTTAAAAACTCGGGCAAAGGTACCGTTTAAAATTCGGATTCTAAAATTCTAACCCTATTCCAAAAACATCACTTCCTTCAAATCGAAGGTTTGAATTTCTCCGGAATCCAACCTTATATTCAGCTTACCGAATGAATCTATTCCAGTAATCTCCCCCCAAAACTTTTCTCCTCTCGACTCAAATGGAGCACGTTGGTCTCTTAGATACAAATGGGTTAGATAGGCGTTCTTAATTTCCTTTTCCTTTCCGCGCTTCAAAGACAAATAACTTTGCTCGATTCTAGTAATCAATACTCTGAAAAGCTCATTTAGGTCAAAAATGTTTTCAGTAATTTTAGCTAAGGAAGTGGCCTTGCTGTTAAAGAATGATTTTTGATTGATATTCAAGCCTACGCCCACAATGGCATGTTCCCAAGAATTTCCGGAAAAGGTATTTTCTATTAAAATCCCTCCTATTTTCCCTTCTCCTGGAATTAAAATGTCATTTGGCCATTTCACTTTTACCACTGGTAAATAATCTTCTAAGAAAATACGAACTCCATTCGCTATACTCATGTTCAATAAGAACTGGTCTGTTATATCCAAAAAATCAGGTTTCAGAACTAAAGAGAACGTAAGATTCTTCCCTGCTTCTGATTCCCAAACATTCCCACGCTGGCCTTTACCTTTTGTCTGATGACCACAGATGATGATACTGCCTTCAGAAACCTGACGAAGCCTGACCATCTGTAATGCAATGTCATTGGTAGAGTGACAGTCTGGCAGGAAATGTACATCTTTCCCTAAAAAAATGGTGTTGGCAAGAATTTTATACATAAATTTTAGATTCACTGGAAAAAGCAGGATTTTCCAGCTCACAAAAATAAAATAATAATAATGACAGCAGAAGAGCTGAGCAAAGTAATCATTAAGGGAATGGAAGAAAAAAAAGCTTCTGACATTATCTTGATGGACCTTAGACATATAAAGAATTCCGTTACCGATTTTTTTGTGATTTGCTCCGGCAATTCAGACACACAATTGGATGCAATTTCTGATTCTATAGAGGAACAAGTCATCAAAGCTGGTGATAAAGGACCTTGGAGAAATGAAGGAAAAAATAGCAGAAATTGGATTTTAATGGATTATGTGGATGTAGTTGCCCACATTTTTCTTAAAGACAAACGGGAGTTTTACGGCCTCGAAGATTTGTGGGGAGATGCAAAAGTTACACACATAGGCTAAAAACCCACAAACTTTACCCAACCTATTCCGTTTTACCTTAAGTTTACAGAATTACCCATTATGCGATGAGCGATAAAAATAAAAACAAAAAATTATTACCGAAGACACCTCAACAAAAACCGAATTTTCAACTTTGGTTGATCATTGCGGCAGTTTTGGTATTACTAGGCCTTACTTGGATACAACAAAGGTCAGCAGTGATAGATATTACACAGAAGAAGTTTGAAGACATGTACTTGGCCGGAGATGTTTCTAAAGTCGTGATGGTCAAAAACATGGAAAGAGTTGATATCACCCTCAAGCCTTCTGTATTATCTGAGCCTAAGTATAAAAACGAATTGGAGTCCAACTCTACATTCTTTAATCCCTCTGGGCCACATTACTCGTTTCAAGTAGCTTCAGTAGATAAGTTTGCAAATGATTTTGACGCGCTGAAAGAGCAAGCAGATCCTGCAAATAGAATTGATTTAGAAGTATCCACAGAGGAGAATTGGAGTAGTTACTTCAGCAGTTTCGGCTTCTTGATCTTGTTGTTCGTGTTCTTCTGGTTTATGATGAGAAGAATGGCAGGCCCATCCGGTCCTGGAGGACAAATTTTCAATGTAGGTAAATCTAAAGCTCAACTATTTGATGCCGAAAACAAAGTCAAAATCACTTTTGACAATGTGGCAGGCCTTGATGAAGCAAAAGAGGAAATTCAGGAAATTGTAGAATTCCTTAAAAACCCAGGAAAATTCACCAAACTAGGGGGTAAAATACCTAAGGGAGCATTGCTTGTAGGACCTCCGGGAACAGGTAAAACCTTACTAGCCAAAGCAGTTGCAGGTGAAGCAGCAGTACCTTTCTTTACCCTATCAGGATCTGACTTCGTAGAGATGTTCGTAGGAGTAGGAGCTGCTAGAGTAAGAGATTTGTTTAAGCAAGCAAAAGAAAAGGCTCCTTGTATCATTTTTATTGATGAGATCGATGCAATCGGTAGATCTAGAGGGAAAGGCCAAATGCCTGGTTCCAATGACGAGAGAGAAAACACATTGAACTCGCTGTTGGTAGAAATGGATGGTTTTGGAACAGACTCTGGTGTCATCGTTTTGGCAGCTACCAACAGACCTGATGTATTGGATAGCGCGTTACTGAGAGCAGGAAGATTCGATAGACAAATCTCTATTGACAAACCAGATATTGTGGGTAGAGAAGCCATCTTTAAAGTGCATTTGAAGCCTATCAAAACCAGTCCGGATATTGATCCTAAAAAACTGGCAGCACAAACTCCAGGCTTTGCCGGAGCAGAAATCGCTAATGTTTGTAACGAAGCTGCCTTGATCGCAGCAAGAAGAAATAAATCTGCAGTGGACATGGAAGACTTCCAAGATGCCATTGACAGAACCATCGGAGGTCTTGAGAAAAGAAATAAGATCATTTCTCCTGAAGAGAAAAAAATCGTCGCTTACCACGAAGCTGGACATGCCGTGGCTGGCTGGTTCCTGGAGCATGCTGACCCATTGGTAAAAGTTAGTATCGTACCAAGAGGTATTGCAGCACTAGGGTATGCCCAGTATCTACCCAAAGAACAGTTTTTATATCAAACAGACCAATTGATAGACGAAATGTGTATGACTTTGGGTGGTAGAGCAGCGGAAGAAATCATCTTCAAAAAAATCTCCACGGGAGCCTTAAGTGACTTGGAAAGAGTTACTAAAATGGCTTATTCAATCGTATCTGTTTATGGTATGAACGATAAGATCGGAAATGTTTCCTTCTACGATTCCAAAGGAGACAACTATAAAATGACCAAGCCTTACTCCGAAACTACCGCAGAAACAATTGATGAGGAGGTAAGACAATTGATCCAGAAAGCCTATACCAGAACCAAGGAATTATTGGAGCATAGAATCAAAGAATTGGAAATCTTAGCGAAAGAACTTCTTGAAAAAGAAATCCTTTTCCAAGCTGATCTGGAGCGTTTGATTGGGAAAAGACCTTTTGAAACGGAGACTACCTATCAGGCTTATACCAATAAAAAAGAAAGTGCCCCTGTGCCTGTCATTGATCAACTAGAGGAACCTTCCCTTGATCCTGATGAAAAAACAACAGATGAGGCTACTTCAGTCACGGAACCGAAGGAAGAAAAATAGTAAATTGAAAAGCCCCTTCAGAAGGGGCTTTTTTTTTAATCCACTTCCCGATTATCTTTATTTATGCAAGTAGCCAACCTAACCATCGAACCCAACGGAAAGAAGATCTTCTTTGCCTCGGATTTTCATTTAGGTGCACCCAATTCAAAGGTCAGCAAAACGCGAGAACAAAAAATCATTCGATGGCTGGATAGCATACAAGATCAGGCATCTGCCATTTTTTTGGTAGGTGATATTTTTGATTTTTGGTTCGAATATGGGAAAGTAATCCCCAAAGGATTTATTCCCTTCATTTCTAAGATCTCCCAATTACGAGACATGAATATTCCTGTGTATTTCTTTACAGGAAATCACGATCTATGGATGAAAGACTATTTTACAGAAGAATTGGGTATCCCTGTTTATCATGATCCTATTCAAATCAAAGTAGGCTCCAAGACCCTTATGGTCGGCCATGGTGACGGATTGGGACCAGGTGACAATTCCTATAAATTCTTAAAAAAGGTATTTGTCCATCCCTTATCCAAATGGCTTTTTAAATGGCTCCATCCAGACATTGGCATTGCTATCGCGCATGCCTGGTCAGGACATAGTCGAATTACCAATATTGAAAAAGATGAAAACCGCTTCTTAGGAGATGATGAATGGCTGTGGGCTTATTGTAAGGAAATTGAAGCAGAATCTCATCATGACTATTACATCTTTGGCCATCGACATTTGCCTCTGGAACTGGAAGTAGCAACCAACGCTACCTATTTCAATCTTGGGGAGTGGGTTAGTCAATATACTTATCTTGAATTTGACGGCAATTCCAAGCCTGTTTTAAAATCATTTGAAGGATGAAAAACCTGCTTGCCTTTCTATTTCTACTTTTCCCCCTTCTTTCATGGGGGCAGGAACTAGAAGAATTTGGCAAGCCGCTTGCTGAAATTAGTATCAGGGATTTAGACCTGGTATCTATGGATACGAAGGACCAGATCTTTATTAGCAATAGTCGTGGTGATATTTTCCAATACAATGCTAAAGGAGAACAACTGAATCTATTTTCCCCTACAAGACAAGGAAGGCTTCATCAATTGGAAGCTGCTTGGACTGTAAATATTTTTAGTTTTTCTGCCGATCTTCAAGAGTATCGAATACTTGATCGATTTCTGAATCTTCTTTCTGAAAAAGGATTTTTTCAAACAGGAGTCCAGCTCGCCAAAGCCGCTACCTTAGGTAATAACAATATTATTTGGGTTTGGGATGAGTCTGATCTCAACCTGAAGATTTTAGACTATAGGAGAAACTTAATTACTCAATCTCAACCCTTGAACTTGATCCTAAATCTGGAGAATCTGAATGTTTTAGAAATCCGCGAGTTCAAAAACAGACTTTTCATGAATGTGAAAAATGAAGGAGTCTTCCTATTTGACAATCAAGGCAACTTTCTAAAAAAAATAAATCTACAGACAGATCAACGACTTTGCTTTTATAAAGAACATCTTTTTTGGCTAGAGGAAGGAAAGATCAAGGCTATTTCTCTTCTAAATCAAGAAGTCCAAGAGGTGGCCAAAAGTCCTGACCCAAGGGATTTGCAAATCCAAATGGGACAAGCAATCATTACATTAATTTCAAAGGACAAAATTACAGTTTACCCCTTTCCGGATAAGATCAATGACTTGAATTAAAAACACCGAAGCAATTTTACTTCGGTGTTTTTTAAAAATTAGAACTTTAAGGTGTCTGGCAAATATTTGGAAGCCAGATCCTCATAATACGGTCTCAATTCCTTCACATTGGGAGGCACAGCTGCCTTGGAATACAAATCATAAGGATTGAATTTATTCACCCATTCAAACAAGCGGTGATCGTCCTTATTCATTAAATGACTATAGGCATTTTCACGGTGTTGGGCATAAAAACTATGATATCTCAACATAGCCAAGCCTTCCTCCGGCAAATAGTCTTTCATGATTTGGTAAATGTATTCATCATGCCCCCAAGACATATGGACATTATCTAAACCACAATTAGGTTCATATACGCCGAATTTGGTATTAAACCTTGGGTTGTGGTAATCTGGATTTTCCTTGAAAAATTCAGGGTAAACGATTTTGTAAGAATGTTTACAACCTACCGGAAAAGTATCGCCTACCACACACCATTGAGGTTCACCAAACAAGCAGAGTACTTTACCCAAATCATGTAAAAACCCTGTCAAAACAAACCAATCAGGATGCCCATCTGCACGTATAGCCTCCGAGGTCTGTAGTAGATGTTGTGTTTGATCCAAATCCGTATCTGGATCCGAATCATCCACCAAAGTATTTAGAAACTCTACGGCCTCCCAAAGCGTCATCTCTCTTTTATCGAATTTTAAAAACTCCTGTTCCTTCTCCAAAACAAAATCATAAGTCTGGTTCAGGTGATTGATTCGGTAAAATTCCTTCACTGTTTCCCGCTGGGGATCTTCGTAATTTCTAAACTCCTCTTTCGCTTTTTCAGGCTTTCCATTTTCAGGATAACGTTGTAAAAGATCCTCTTCCCAGAGTTCTTCCATTTGATGTGGAGTTATATCTTTCATACTCTTAAAATTTTAATCTAATATAAAGAATTTCAAAATGTTAATTACCTAACCAAACATAAATCAAGATGGTCAAGACCACTAGGACCAACCCAAGTAGCTTCGCATATTTCCAGGGCTGCAATTCTATAGGGCTGATATCAGAAGGTTTAAAGGTGTTGCTATTTGGAGAAAAATAGGAAACCGTAAACATGACCGCCATATTCAATAGAAATTCAATGCCCCAAATATGGACAAAATGTATATTCACTTTCAGAATAAATACAGTTAAAATATAAAAAGCAAGACCGACAAATAACCCCGCTTTTGCTCCTAAGGCCGAAATCCTAGGCAAAAACAACCCCGCTATAATGACCGAGGCAATAGGGATGAAGAAGATCCCATTTAATTGCTGTAGCAATTGATAAAGACCATCTGGAGCTCCAGCAACCAGAGGAGCTGCCATAATCGCGCAAATCGCCAACACAATGGAAGTTAACTTCCCTACCCAAACCAATTCTTTTTCATTGGCTTCCAGCTTAATATGTCGCTTGTAAATACCCAAACTGAATAAGGTAGCAGTACTATTTAAAACACTATTGAAGGTACTCAACACCGCTCCCATCACTACTGCTGCAAAAAAGCCTGTAAGCCCTACAGGCAGCACTTTTTTGATCAGTTCCGGATAGATCATATCCTGATTGTCATAAAGGCTATCTCCAAAATAGTAAAACCCTATCACGCCTGGTAAAATGATGATTAAGGGAATGAACAGCTTTAGCACACCAGTATACAACAACCCTTTTTGAGCCTCTGCCAAATTTTGGGCTCCAAAGGCCCGTTGAATGATCGTTTGATTCATACACCAGAAATAAAGCTGGTTGATCATCAAACCGGTAAATATCGTTTCGAAAGGAAGCACAGAGTCCTTTGCTCCTATTACATTGAACTTTTCAGGAGCAGCATGGTACACCTTACTCAGACCAGCAATCATGTTCCCTTCTCCTATATCCCACAGTGCAAATCCTAATACCAATAGTCCTCCCGCAAACAAGCCAATCCCATTGATGGAATCTGAAAATGCTACAGCTTTAAGCCCTCCAAAAATCGCATATATAGAACCAATCACTCCAATCACAATGACCGTAACCCACAGCCCTTCTTGTTGACTGATTTGTAAGGTTTCGGATACATTAAAGATACTTTCTAGGTTGATGGCTCCCGTATACAACACAATAGGTAAAAGAGTCACTACAAAAGAGACAATCAGAAATAATGCAACCAGCGTCCGTGTTATTTTATCAAACCTGTATTCCAAATATTGAGGAATGGTGGTCAAGCCCATTCGGAGAAAACTTGGGATGAAGTACAGGGCTCCAATTACTAAAGCAATGGCCGAAGTGACCTCCCAGGCGATGATAATAAACCCATTCTTATAAGCAGATCCATTCATCCCTATGAGATGCTCCGTAGATATATTGGTCAACAACATGGATCCGGCAATGACCACTCCAGTTAAACTTTTCCCTCCTAAAAAATATCCATCCTGGGTATCCAGATGATCTTTTCGGAGTTTATACCAAGAAAAAAACGCTACAAATGCCGTGAAGGCCAAAAAGGAAATTATGGTTAGGGTCATGCTAATTGGATTGGGTTAAACCAACGACTTAATATACTTCAGATAAATAAAAATTTAGGGAGTAATTACGAAATCGATTACGCACTTTCCTCCATTTGATCAAGAATTTCTTAGAAA
Organism: Algoriphagus halophilus; assembly: GCF_900129785.1. Lineage (NCBI taxonomy): Bacteria > Pseudomonadati > Bacteroidota > Cytophagia > Cytophagales > Cyclobacteriaceae > Algoriphagus > Algoriphagus halophilus. The sequence goes on along the minus strand of NZ_FSRC01000001.1, from coordinate 442,652 downwards.
ATGACCGAATCCTAAAAATCCAACTTTCATAATATTTGTAACATTGTCAATTGAAAAAACCATCCATAAACCCAACCAATGCCCACTATTAAATCCATTGTACTACTTCTTGTATTACTAGCTCCTGCCAGTTATACAGCTACGAAGGATCCTGTTTTTAAGAATGAAACTTCAAGGCTCCCATTGATCATCCATTCGTCGAATCAAGACTTGAATGAAGCATTCAATTGGGCTCAGGAAAAAGCCCTATCCTATGTGCAAACCGGAAAGAGAGGACCCATCAATGCTTGGGAAAATGGAGCAGGGACGGATACAGTTAATTATCTTCCCTCCTATTGGGCAGGATATCCCAAACGCACCGCTTTTTATTCAAGAGATTTCTGCCATCAATTAGAAGGAGCCCATTTCTTGGGATTGGAGGATGAAAACTTCACCATGATGAAAGCCTTTGCGGCATCAGCCAATTCCAGTAAAAAGTGGTTTCCCTTATGGGCCATTAATTTCGATGGTTCTCCCTATACTATTGATTATAAATCTGATTCAAATTTTGTCAGAGAAGTTCCTGCTACCTTTGAACTGGTGGAAAAAGCCTATGAGTTATACTGCTGGACTGGAGATGACAGGTATATTCAGGATCCCATATTGTGGGAGTTCTATGAAAAATCAGTTTCGGAATTTATAGAACTTCATGATCAACAAATCCCTAATGGTATTGCCGAGGGTACAGGAAAAGGGATTTTTGATGGAGCTGCTTCCTACAACGAACAAAAAGACCAACCACTAATCGAAGCAGGGGATGCATTAGCGAGCCAATACAAGGCCTACCTAGCTTCCGCACAATTTGCCCAACTAAAGGGTGATGAAAAGGGCTTTCATGAGTTTTCTCTCAAAGCTGAACAACTTAAAAACCTTTTTAATGAAACCTGGGGGATCCAAAACACCCCACTTTACAATAGAGGTTATGTAGCAAATGGAACTCCTGTGGATGGATGGGGAAAAGAAAATTCATGGTTTATGCCAATGAAAGGCATCACTGAGTTTGGTTCCGAAAGAACCTTAAACTATTTGGCATTCATTGATGAGCGACTGGAGTCCAAAGCAGATATCCCGGATAATATTGAGGCAATCAGTTACATTCCGGAAACGTTTTTTCTCCACCACCAAAATGAATTGGGCTGGAAATGGCTGACTTACATTTTAGAAAAATTAGATCAGGAACATTCCTATTCCTCTGCTACGGGAAGAAATGGGGATTATCCAGAAGTATCTTATGTATTAATACGAAATGTGATTATAGACCTGCTTGGGGTTAAACCCAATGCAGCTAAAAATGAAGTCCGAACCTTATCCCACCTACCTACCGCATTGGAGTTTTTGGGAGTAGAAAATATCACATTGGGTAGTTCAAAGCTTGCCGTCCACCATGAGGGAACTACAAAAAGCACCCTCAACTATCAAACAGGTACCAAACCTTTAACGTGGAATGCTGAATTCTTAGGAACTCATCCAGAGTTGTTGGTGAATGGAAAGAAAGTGAAAGCCCAAACCTACCAGGAAGAGGGAGTAGAAAAATCAAGCGTTGTAGCTCAGCTTTCACCTGGAGAAGAGGTAACCATACAACTCTTGAACTAAAAAAGGCCCATTACGAAATGGGCCTTTTTTAGATTTCATCTCAGGATTAACCGATTTTCATCAATTCAATGTCGAAAATCAAATCCTTCCCAGCCAACTGGTGATTTGCATCCAATGTGATTTTTTGTTCGTCTACATGAGTTACAATAACAGGCATTGGCTGACCATTTTGCCCCTGAAGAGTCAATTGCATTCCAACTTCTGGTTTGATGTCTGCTGGAACCTGCTCAATAGGAACATCGATCATCATATCGTCTCTTTTTTCACCATAGGCCTCAGCTGCAGGTATAGTCACAGTTTTTTTATCGCCAACAGCCATTCCATCAACAGCTGCATCAAATCCTTGAATCATTTGACCTGCACCAAGAGTGAAACCTAGAGGTTCTCTGTTTACTGAAGAATCAAAAACACTTCCATCTTTCAACTTACCGGTGTAGTGCACTTGCACCGCATCGCCTTTTTTAGCTTGCATGATATTTCATTTGGTTAAAGCACAAAGTTACATAAATCTTTTGGGCCTAAAAACCCGGACACTATTGTCCGAAAACAGTATAAAATCGTACATTTATGGACACTTCAATCAAAAAAATAGGGTTTAAAGGCCAAAATCAGCCTTGGCACTATTTTCCCCCTAGTATAGGCCAAACAATACACCAATGGAAAATCAAGATCTGGGAAGAATACTCATCATTGACGATAACGAAGATTTACTATTTGCAGCAAAAATGCTCTTAAAGAAGCATGCCAAAGAAGTATCCATAGAAAAAGACCCACGAAGAATCCCTTTTTTGATCAACAACAATTCTTATGATGTCATTTTGCTGGACATGAATTTCCGGGAAGATACCACTTCCGGAAAAGAGGGATTTCATTGGTTGAAGCAAATCAAGGAAATTGACCCAAAGGCAGTGGTTATTCTCATTACTGCATTTGGAGATGTGGAAATGGCGGTACAAGCCTTGAAAGAGGGAGCTACGGACTTCATTCTTAAGCCATGGCAAAATGAAAAACTATTGGCTACCTTATCCTCTGCGGTAAGGCTGAAAGAAAGTTACAACGAGGTAGAAAAGCTGAATAAGAAGCAAAAGCAACTTCAGTCTGATTTGAAAAAGCCCTATAGCGACATCATCGGGCAAAGTGCTTCTATGAAAAACATCTTTTCTATTATCGATAAAGTCGCTCAAACCGATGCCAACATATTGATATTGGGAGAAAACGGTACTGGTAAGGAATTGATTGCCCGAGCTATTCACGACCGTTCACTACGTAAAGATGAAATTTTTGTGGGGGTGGATATGGGAGCTATTACTGAAACGCTTTTTGAATCTGAACTATTTGGCCATAAAAGAGGTGCATTTACAGATGCAAAAGACGATAGAGCCGGTAGGTTTGAGGTAGCGGATAAAGGCACCTTGTTCCTGGATGAAATCGGGAATTTATCCATGCCATTACAATCCAAATTACTGACTGTACTACAAAAAAGGGAAGTCACCAGGATAGGTACCAACAAAGCCATCCCGGTAGATATTCGGTTGATTTGCGCTACCAATATGCATGTACATGAAATGGTCATGGAAAACACCTTCCGCCAAGATTTATTGTATAGAATAAATACGGTGGAAATTTTCCTTCCTCCCTTGCGTGAGAGACAAGACGATATTCCTGTCTTGGCAAATCATTTCCTGAAAAACTACAGTCAGAAATACCGTAAAAATTTCACCGGATTCAATGAGTCTGCCATGGATTTACTTCAACGATACAACTGGCCAGGTAATATCCGAGAACTGCAGCATGCCATAGAAAGAGCCATCATCATGGCCGAAGGAGAAGAATTAGACTCCAGAGACTTCTTCTTCCTTTCTGCCAAACCTTCCTCAGATAAGGTTCCTGCAAACAATACTTTGAACCTCGATGATATGGAGAGAAGCACCATTCAGAGAGCAATAGACAAAAATGGAGGAAACATCTCCAAAGCAGCAAAAGAACTGGGCTTAACCCGAGCTTCTCTTTATAGAAGATTAGAAAAATATGGATTATAAAGTTGGCTTACTGGGTAGAATTGCCTTTCTAGCCGCTACTCTTTTTCTATTGGCATATACCATTTTCGATGAATGGGGAGTCTTTATGATCTCCCTTTTCTTGATTTTGGTAGTGATACAGATTATTTTCTTCCTAAAATACTCTGAAAGCTCGTTTAAGAAAGTCCGGGTATTCCTGGATAACATCAAACAGGATAAATATACACAACTCTATCCCGTCAAATTTGATGGGACTGAAACTGATGATCTTCACATTGAATTCAATGCCATACTGGCAAAACTAAAAGAGGATCAAGCAGAAAAAGAAGCACAATACCAGTATTTCAGATCTGTGTTCAAACACCTCAGCATCGGCTTGATCACCTATGGAGAAAATGGAAATATTCAAATCATCAATACCGCAGCCAAAAGAATTTTGGATGTAGAAGAGTTAAAAAACATCTCTCAAATAGAAGGAATAAATAAGGAGCTTCATTTAGCAATCCAAAACTTAAGGACTGGAGGCTCCGAATTAATTAAAATTGCCCATCCAGATGGAATCATGCAGTTATCGGTCTATGTGATAGAACTCTTGATGAGAGGTGAAAAATTCAAATTGGTTTCTTTACAAAACATTCAGTCTGAACTCGAAGAGAAAGAAATGGAAGCTTGGCAGAATCTTGTGAAGATTCTTACCCACGAGATCATGAATTCCATAGCTCCGATCTCTTCTTTGGCAGGAACTATCAAAGAAGAAATCGAGTCCAAGATGGATGACCTGAGCCAAGTTGGTCCTTCTGACATGGAGGATTACCTGATGGGAATCAGCACCATTGAAAAACGAAGCCAAGGTTTGATCAATTTTGTCTCTGACTTTAGGAGTTTGGCACATATCCCTACGCCTAAATTCAGCAGTATTGGTATTGCAAAACTATTTGACCAACTCGAAGTCTTGCTTGCACACCAATTAGAGAGCAAAAACATCACCTTACGAAAGGAACTCAATCCGCCTGAATTAATCCTTTTTGGAGATCAGACTCAAATCGAGCAAGTATTGATCAATCTTGCACAAAACGCCATACACGCGGTGGAGGATGCAGAGATCAAAGTGATCACCTTCCGGGCATTTATTGATGAAGCTGGTAAAATCATCTTGGAAGTAAGTGATACCGGAAAAGGAATAGAAGAAGAGGCGCTGAGCAAAATCTTCATTCCATTCTTCACTACCAAAAAGAAAGGTTCAGGAATTGGCTTGAGTTTATCCAAGCAAATCATGCGTAGACACAAAGGCAATATTCAAGTTCGATCTGCGATCGAGGAGGGGACTACATTCAAGCTGATCTTTAACGGGTAATCCAATAGTTAAATGAGTCGCAATAATTGGTTCTTAGTTGGATTTGTACTGATCAAAATCTTGCTGCAATATCTCGTGATCGATTCTGGTTATGAACTACACCGCGATGAATTCCTGCATCTGGATCAAGCCCATCACCTGGACTGGGGCTATATTTCTGTTCCACCAGTCACTTCTTGGTTTTCTTATCTGATTTACCTGCTTGGTTACACAGAATTTTGGGTAAAGTTTATTCCCGCCTTTTTGGGTGCTTTGACCATTGTAATTGTTTGGAAAACCATAGAAGGATTTGGAGGTAATCTCTTTGCATTGTCATTAGCTGCCATCGGCTTGATTTTCTCTGCCTTAGTAAGGCTAAACATGCTTTTTCAACCCAATTCCTTCGATATTCTCGCATGGACTTTCATTCTATATTCCTTGGTCAACTTTTTCAAAACAGAAAAAACGACTTGGTTATATTGGATGGGAGTCGGTTTTGGGTTTGGGTTTCTAAATAAATACAATGTTGCTTTTCTCGCCATCGGATTATTCATTGGTTTACTGGTTACTCCCGAAAGAAAAATCTTCAAAAACCCGCATCTTTATGGTGGTCTAGGAGTAGCGACCCTGATTGCATTGCCTAACATTTGGTGGCAATGGACCAATGATTTTCCAGTAATCTGGCATATGCGTATGCTCAGCAGGTATCAATTGGTGAATATAAACCGATTGGATTTTTTAACTGACCAACCCACCTTCTTTATCGGATCTCTATTTATCATCATTGCGGGATTGATTTCATTTTTCACGCAACCGCAATTCAAAAATTATAGATTTCTCTTTTTTACGCTTATAGCTACACTGACGGTATTTACTTATTTCCGAGCAAAGGCATATTATGCCATAGGCCTCTATCCTATTTATTTCTCCTTTGGAGCTATCTACTTATCCCAACTTCTAAAAGACGGGAAGAAACGCTACCTCAAGCCTATTGCCTTAATCCTTCCCATTGGAATCTTTATAGCATTAGCCCCTCTGATCTTTCCAATTAGTACCCCAAAAAACCTCAAATCTGTATATGAGAAGCATCCGAATTTGGGACTGACACGCTGGGAGGATGGAGAAACCTATGATATACCTCAAGATTTTGCCGATATGTTGGGATGGAAAGAATTGGCAGAAAAAGTAGATCTCGCCTATTCCAAAGCTCCTAAGAATGAATATACCGTCATCATCTGTGACAATTATGGACAAGCTGGAGCTATAAACTTTTACAGCAAAACCAAAGGCTTGCAAGCGGTGACGATGAATGCGGATTATGTAAACTGGATCGACCTCAGTAAACCGATCAAAAATGTAATCTTGGTCAGGGAAGTGGATGACGGGATCAGTGAAAGAGAAAAGTCCCTGTTTGAAAGATCAGAGCCGATTGGCAGTATTTCCAACCCTAATTCCCGAGAATTTGGAACGCTTGTCCATCTGCTAATTGGTGCTAAAACCGATGTCAATGAAATTCTGGCTGGTGAAATTGAGGAAAAAAGAGCTGAACTGAGAGAGTAGGTCAAAAAAAATCCGTGCAATTTGAATCGCACGGATCTATAAATTTCATGATAAAAGGATCTTTATTAATCCTTCAAAGTTACCGTTCTGGTTACTTCATTGAATCCACCTGGAATCATATTTCCTTCTGCATCCAATAATTCCAACTTGATCGTTGCCTCGCCTTTAGGAAGTCCTTTAATAATATAAGGAGCCCACTCCGTGATCATAAACTCTTGACCATTGATGGTTGCTCGTACTTTGTTTCCATCTTCAGACAAGGTTGTATTCAATAAGAAGAAGTCCAACATTAAATTCTCAGTATCCGCTCCGCTATATTCTCCTTTTGGGCGGCTGTAAATTAGGGTTGGTTTCTCCAAATCTACTCCTTGATCATCTCCAGCATCACCAACTACAATTTTTTTAGCTACAAACGAATTGGCGTTTTTCACTGATTCATGATAAGATCTGCTCAAGAATGCTACTAGGTAATGAGTTCCTTCGGATACTTCCTTTTTAAATTCAGGCTCGTAATGTGCTGAATAAGGATCGTTGTCCATAATGAAGTGAATATGTTGACCATTACCAGAGTTTGCCAATTGGGCAGCAACTCCATTTTTCTCTGTTTGAGCTCCTAACTCATAATCTCCCACTTCAAATGCAAAATCCACTTCTCCAGGGGTTGCAATGGTCAAATTGCTAGGTTTTGTCAGTTTCAAAGATGAATTAGCATAAGCAGGAGAGTCCGTAAATTTTTCGATAGAAATGCTTGCGGGAGTACTCATTTCTGTCTCCTCCATCATCATTTCTTCATTTTCTGATTTTTGAGGCTGGCAACTTGCGGCAATTAATAATGCTGCAGCTGCTCCTACTATTCTAATGTTCATAATTTTCATTTTTTGGTAGTTGTTTTAGATAAAAGTCACAAATGCTATTCCAGCAATTCGTTGAATAAATCCTAGGTCTAAGATTAGATCTCATTTTCAAGGCTTTAAACATAAAGCGCTGAATTAACATTCATTTTAACGTGAAATTAGTCAAGAAGCCCTCCATAATCCAATTTTACGGGCTTTTTTAAAAGAATAACTTCCAGTTTGAAAAAGATATTCCCCATAAAAAAAGGAAAAGGATTATCCATCATAAAGGTCTAGCTTAATGTAATGAGAACTTCTTCCCCAAATCAGGGAATTCGATTCTCTCTACTTTTGAATTAAACCGTTTTTAGAAAAAAATGAAAGCACTTAGTTTGATCATTTCCGTTTTCTGCGGGTTGTTGATGATCCAACTTGATGCAACCGAACTATATAGGAATGAAAACTCAAACGTATCGAAAAAGGATTTTCATCTCTATTTATTAATGAGCCAGTCTAATATGGCGAGGAGAGGATTCGTACAATCAATTGATACAATCAACAATGGGGATCAGTAATGAATTGGACTAGGTATCCGTAATAGTACTGATAAAAAATCTGTGTTTTAGGGGATTCTTCCATATTTCTGCTTTGGCCACCTTTATCCTCCCTAACCAAAAACAGAACATATGAAAAGTCTAACAATTATTTTCCTCCTACTTTTTATACATGCCTTTCCAAGCACTACGATCAATGACAAGGATCTAAAAGTCACTAGCTACAATAAGAAAAAGCAACATCAAAAAGCGCCAAAAAAGGTTTTTATTCGAAGCTTCAAGGGCCTTTTCGAAGTCTTTGAAGAGGCTTCGGCAAGAACCTCCGGATCAAAAAATGACCGTGCCAACCGAACTACATTTACTTCCGGCACCTATACCAAGATGGGAGTACAAATCTCAGGCGTAGATGTGGAGGATTTCCAAAAGATCATCGATGAGGCCTATCAATCCTTCCTCAATCAACTGACAAGTGAGGGATTCGAAATCCTAAGCATTGATGAAGCGGAAAAAATTGATTTTTTCCAGGGATGGACTAAAGTATCCGGAGGAGCTTCTTCCGACGATCAAGCAGCTGGTTTTGTGATGATCACTCCGAAAGGCTTTGACTACTTAGTGAAGGGAGTGGCTAAAAGCGGCAGAGAAAAAGGTACCTTTCTAGACATGGCTCCCAAGATATCAAAAGAACTCGGAGATGTCTATGTAGCCGATGTCAATTTCATTTTTCCATTCGTAGATCTGGATGCTGATGCTTCGATGTGGACTAATAGCTCTTCGGTCAAAGCTAAAATAGGTTATAGAATCGAGCCGATAATAAATACTTCAGATGTGAATAATCAAACTTCACTTACTGGACTTGTCAAAGGTTTTGGAAGTATGGGGGCTTCTGAAACTATCAGTTCTAAAGTACGCTTTATTTCGGGAAATGATATTGGAAACAATCCGTTTTTTGATGCCAAAGTGGAACTGAAGAAGGCAGTCTACTTTGAGGATGTCTTCAAGGACAAGAAAATCAAAGAAGTTACCCAAGCTCAATCTGACATGTTTTCAAAAACAGGCTACTCTACTTTGGTTATGGTATCGGGAGAGCAAAAAACTGTAGCCTCACATTTTGCAGAGTGTGATCAGAAGAAATATGTAAGTGCTGCATCAGGTGCTATTCGGGACATGATGGATACCGGGATTTCAAACTTCGTTTCCATGACTCAAGATTAAGACATCCCTCCCACCAGATTGTTTTCCAAGGCAAATTTCAAAAGGCCAACCAGCGTGTTGGTCTTTGTTTTTTGGTAGATATTTTTGCGATGAGTCTCTACTGTTCGCTCAGATATATGAAGCATTTCTCCAATCTGTTTGTTGGAAAACTCTTCAAAAATCAACTTTAACACTTCCTTTTCTCTTTCGGTAAGGATACGCTCATCCGTAGGGAATCTCATTCGCTGAATCAGGATTTTTTGAATCTCCCTACTAAAATACATTCCACCCAAAGCTACCTCTCTCACTGCTTTTAACAATTCTTCGTGGGCAGCTTTCTTTAAAATATAACCTTCCGCCCCTGTAGCCAAAGCCTCTTTGACTCGATAGGGCTCTTCATGCATGCTTAGAAAAATTAGTTTGGTCTGCGGAAAATGCGACTTGACTTTTTGGGCAAAAGCAATTCCGCCTTCTTTGGGAATAGAAATATCCGAAATGATCAAATCGGGAGCTTTCTTTACAGTTTTTTCCCAAGCCTCCTCCACGGTAGTTGCCGTTTTAACTTCGGTAGATTCGTCCTGATTTTGAATTAAAAATTTCAACCCATCCAAAAGAATGCGGTGATCATCTGCAAGAAGAATTTTCATTTTATTTTAACGAATTTAATTGGCACGATGAACATACGGAAAAGTGACCAATAACTCGGTGCCCTGCTGTCCAGACTGGGTATATAGTTCCAATTTACCATTTAGCAACTCTGCTCGGGTACTGATGTTTTTCCAGCCGTTTCGCTTGCTGTGCCGAAAAATACTGGTATCAAAACCCTGTCCATCGTCTAAGATTTGAAGTCTTGTCATCCCATGATTTTGGGATAATTTCAAGGTAATATTTTCCGCTTTAGCATACTTGAGCACATTATTAATCCATTCTTGACAGATACGGAATAGATTGATTTCTTCCAATTTATCCATGCTATCGGAAAGGTTTCCTGCTTCGATATGGAGCTTTACTTTTTGCCCACTATTGATTCGGTGAGCTAAGTCTTCCAATGCCGCAATTAATCCAAAGCGGATCAAAGTGGCCGGCATTAAGTCATAAACCACATTGCTTATTTCCTTTGACATTTCATCCAAAACCGAATCGGTGCGGCTGACCAGTTCGGTTTTGAATTCCTCCTTTGTCTGATTGCTTTTAAGTTGAGAGACATACATACGAAGGGCAGAAATATATTGTCCAAATCCATCATGAAGATCTTGCGCCATACGGCGCCGCTCCTGTTCCTGAGATTCCAGCGAAGCTTGAATATAAGCTTCTTTAACTTTCAACTCCCGATCTTTGACGAGGAGTTCCTGCTTTCGCTTAGTCCGGTTTTGGTAATAGAAAAAGGCAACACCGATCAAAAGTATCAGCAGTCCTAGGGCTGCAAAAGCGAAATAATTTCGCTGAAGAGTCGCATTTTTTTCCAGAATCACAGCGTTCTGAAGTGCAATTTGGCTTTCCTTTTTATCTAAATCATACTTCACTTGAAGATCGGTAAGGAGTTTGGCATTTTCTTCCTGAAAAACTTTCCGATTTAGTTCTTGATATTCCTCGAGATAAGCATTGCCTTTTTCAAAGTCCCCTTTTCTAAAATAGATTTTTGCCAGGGTATTTTTCAACGTCAGTGAATAGTTAACCAACTCCGGACTTTCAGTCAATATTCCAATACCGCGATTGGCAAATCCCAAAGCTCGTTCGGTTTGCCCCAATTCAATATGAGCCGCAGCGGCATTACTGACTATGCTGAGTTCCATTTTGGGGTCGGGAGTAAATCCATCTGCATCATCCAGAGCGATATCAAGCATCATTAAACCTTTATCATAATTTTTCTGCCCAATGTAAAGACTGCCGAGATTATCATGCACTCGGTGAAAGAGTACTTTGTTACCGGCGATTTTGGCATTCTCGATTGATTTTTGAAAGTACTTTTCAGCCAGGTCTTCTTCTCCCATTAGTTTGAAACAAATCCCCAAGTTAGCACAAGAGATCGCTATACCATTTGGGTCATCAAGACGCTCCCGAATCTCCAAAGCCTCCAAATGATACTTGATCGCTTGATCGTAGAGTTCGAGTTCTTGATTAGCCAATCCCAAATTGGAGATGCTATGAACATAATTAGCCTCTTGAGCAGAGGGATCAATTCTGCTAAGCTCCAAGGATTTGGAAAAATACTCAATCGCCGCTTTGTAGTCCGAGGAATTCAGGCGATTCATACCTAGATTGTTGTTGGAGCGCTGCTCGAGAGCTTTCCAACCTTGTTTTTTACTTTCTTCTAAGATCTCAGAAAAGATCCTCAGGGAGCTGTCGGTCATTTGATTAACATCATAGTAGATGCCAAGATTTTGAAGGATTTCAAAGTAAATCCTAGATTTCCCAACTTCCTTTTCGGCTAATTTCAAGACTTCTTGAATCCTAGTCTTGGCTTGATCTCCATCACTAAAAATCATCGAAAAAGTAAGCTGCTGAATCGCGCGGTAGCGAATCGAATCGGAAAGATTTTGATTATGGTAAACTTGTTCCAAACTATCGAGTTGGACTTGCTGTCTTCCCAAAGATGGTAAAGCACCATAAAAAAGAAGTAAAAGGAAAGAAAATAGGCTAAAACGAAACAAGAGCGAAAGATTTAATTATTCAAAGTAAGCCCTTCCCTACATTTTTCAAATTCTTTTTTTGGATTAGACTACTATTTTTTCCCACAAATAATTCGGTCTTTATTCTGTAATATCAATGAAACTAAAAAAGACTATAATTCAATAGAGCTAAACCTTTATTGCCACATGAAATTTTTAATATACTTACTTCCACTGATCACAAATCCCCACTTTTGGGGATTTCACCTCTCCTTCTTCTTCCTAATCTTGCTGAGGAAGATCTAATTTAAATGTTCCTATATGGCTTGGAAATGTTTGGTGAACAACAAGCCGAACAATACTTCAACCCTTTGGAAGAAAACTTTGGGAGGATTGCCTTCATAAGAGGGATAACCCAGGGAATGAAGAGTCTGTGGCTGGGTATTCCCAAAAATTCTTGGCCATGGTAGATTCTCTTAAAAAGGACTTAGGGATAAAATCAATCCCTGTTGTAACAGGTGAAATAGGATACTTTTTTTATGAAAGGTCCCCATTGGCGGAGCAGTTAAATGGGGAGTTGACTAAGCTTGCTTCAGAAAATGCATGCTTAAATCTGGTCAGTGCCCAAGGTCTAAACCATAAAGGGGATCAAACCCATTTTGACTCTGATTCCTATCATGAATTGGGACGTCGGTATGCTCAAAAAATGATTGAACTTCAAACCACTTGTTCCTCGGTTATACAATAAAAATAGTTAAATAATTAAAATTTTATTCTATTTCTCAACTATTCATTTTCATAATTGACTATATTAATGTGGATCAAATCAATATCAATATCAATAAATGAAATTAACAGCTTTTTCAATTTTTCTTTTTTTCATTCAGCATGTTGCCTTTGCACAAGATTTCAAGCCTTTGTTAGACCCAACAAATGCCTGTTCGTATGCAAACCCCATTAAACCCGAGGGGTACAAAACAGGGTATTTCTTTATTGTGGAAGAAATGCCTAGGCCCAAAAAGACACTAAGCTCCATTGAGAAACTTCTCCAAAAGAAGGTGACACACCAAGACATTCCTACAGGACCAATCGTCTTTCAAACCCTAATAAACTGTGAAGGAAAGGCAAGTGATTTTCAGTTACTATCCTGTAATTCAGAAACTGCCTTCGTGTGTAAACAAGTGCTGGAAATTTTTCAGAAAGAAATAGAATGGGATGCTGGAAAACAAAAAAATCGAAACGTGGATGTACTGATGAAAGTGTCCATAAAATTTGAAGAAGGCCAATTTAGAATCATTTTGACCTAAAAATGCCTGACTCTTCATGAATCAGGCATTTTGTGATCTCTGGGGATTTTAGGGCTATTTTGTTTGGGCTTTTTCACGTTGGAATTCCAACATATCCACAGGAGGTGGTGTATTATCTCCCAATAAATGCTGCACAAAATAATCTCCCATCCTCCAGAAGAAATACTCGGTCATATCACCGTAACCATGTCTTTGACCAGGAAGCATTACAAAGTCAAAGCGCTTTCCTGCCTTGATTAAAGCATTCGCCATCCGAATGGTATTCGCTGGATGCACGTTGTTATCTACATCTCCGTGAGAAAGCATCAAGTGCCCTTTTAGATTTTTGGCAAGATCTGGGTTCTTCTCGATCTGGTAAACAAAAGTAGTATCCCCTTTAGGAGAAATTTGCTCTTTCACGCCATGGTGCTTTTCTGACCACCAACGATTATAAATATTGTTTTCATGATTCCCCGCTGAAGAAACAGCTACTTTGAAAATGTCGGGATAGACCAACATGGCAGCAGTGGACATGAATCCACCTCCTGAGTGACCATGGATTCCCACTTTGGATTTATCAATGAAATCATGTCGATCTGACAATTGTTCTATTGCAGCCTTTTTATCTGCTAAACCATAATCTCTCAAATCTCCATATCCATAGTTATGATACCACTTGGATCTTCCAGGATGCCCTCCTCTGTTTCCAAGAGTGATCACGACAAAACCAAATTGAGCCAACCGATCTGTTCGATCCAATCTCGCAGAAAAGGATTTGTTTACCGCTTCTGTTTGAGGACCAGGATACACATATTCAATCAGAGGGTATTTGCGGGTTGAATCAAAATCAAAAGGCTTGTACATTACCCCATACAAATCGGTGATCCCATCATCTGCTTTAAAGGTAAAAGGTTCAGGGAATTGATATCCTGCAGCAAACAATTGAGATAAATCAGCCGTTTCCAAATCCATCACTTTCGAACCATTTCGATCTTTCAATTCGGAAACTGGGGTAGTATTCACCCTCGAATAGGTGTTGACAAAATAGGTTCCGCCATCATTCATATCTGAAGAATGGTTGAAATCTCCTTTATTTAATAGGGTGATCGCACCTCCATCTAAACTCACGGAATACAAATGTTCATAGTAAGGATCCTCTCCCTTTTCTCTTCCATTGGCAACGAAAAACAATCTTCTACCTTTATCGTCGACACGCTCTACACGGTCGGTATGAAATGCACCTGAAGTCAACTGTCTCTTCAAGGTCCCATCTTTTCCATAAAGGTAAAAATGCCCCCAGCCATCACGCTCTGACCAGAAAATCAACTCCTCTCCTCCGTTCACCAATTCAGGGCGGCTTAAGTCTATATAGGTATTGCTACGCTCTTCAATCACCACCTCTTTTTCTCCAGTAGCAAGGTTCCATCTCGCGATGTCTACTTTTTTCAGGTCCCTGGAAGTGATCCCAAAATAAAACTCATCTTCATCACCCAACCATGTTGCAGCTCTAAAATCATCATCTCTTGCATTTGCAGGAGCTGGAGTGGACCAAAGAGAAATGGTTTGATCTTTAAAAGTACCTACTGGCAAATTCTTCAACACTTCCGTATCAAAAGAATAATGGTATAAGTAGACAATAGATTGCTCCTTCTCCCCGGGCATGGCATATTTATAAGTCTCCAAAGTAGGGCGAGGATCTCTCGTATTATGCAGCACCCACAGGTCCTTTACTTTTCTATCATCAGACCGGGTAAATACAAATTGGGTAGAGGCTTCATTCCAAAGCACCCCTACTCGCTTTCTTTTATCTTTATTTTTTTCAACTTCCACATTATCCTCTCCTCTACCACTGAAGCCATACCCAAAGTCTTCCTCTCCATCAGTAGAGATTTGATGCTCCACAATGGTACTGTCTTTCTCATCTTTTACAGCTTTGAGGAAATTTTCTTTATCCATCCAAAACAAATTATGGTGCTTTGCAAATACCACTTTGGATGAATCCGGAGAAATAGAAGCCCAGGACAATCTTTTTGGGTCTTCCTCCGCATCTGTAATTTCCACCAACTGCTGGTTACCGATATGGTATTCAAACACAAAAGTCTTTTTCTCTAGGGAATCTTTTGCATTTTTATTTTTTTCCTTGATTTCAGCCCAGTCTTTTTTCAGGACTTCTTCGGTGCCTTTGATTTTAAACCGGATGGTGTTTTCATCTTCTAAAAACTTTAAATCATCTAAATCCAGGTGCTGCCCATCTACCGGATCTTTCATGATTTTGGTGATTTCCATGGCCAGTTTATCCTTGTCAAAAAGGCTGGATTTGGTTTTCCGTACTGGGTCTACGATGTACCAGTTATTTCCATCACTGGTTTTGTATTCATACCAAAATCGATCGGATTTTTTCAACCAATGTGGAGACACAGCAGTTGAAAAAACCATTTTTCGCATTTTTTCCGGTGAAAATCGAGCTGCCAATTCATAATTTCCTTGATAAACTTGTTCCTGGGCAATAGCCCCTGAAAGAATCAGGAATAATGTTGAAAAGAGTAAGAGTTTCTTCATAGGGTTTACATTTGAACCAATAAATCTAGGGTGAAAGTGAATTTTTTATACCACCATTAATGTAATAAATGCGGTATTTGAGCCTAGCCTTGACCATTCTAACTTCTTTATCCGGATTTTTAATCTTGGCTTAATTTTATCATCACACTAAACTGGAAAGCCTCCATAATCATAGCTTTTTGATAAAACCAATTTCATTCTTAGTTGATTTTCAGTGTATACATTGAGATCAAAACAAGAAGTGTGAAAACCAGATTCAAAACAATCGTCGTTTCCGATGTGCATTTGGGAACCAAAGGCTCCAAAGCCAAAGAAATTTCCAGATTCTTAAAGATGTATGAATGTGAAAACCTAATCCTGAATGGTGATATCATAGATGGTTGGCAGCTCAAAAAATCAGGATCCTGGAAAAGGAAACACACACGATTTTTTAATAGAATAATAAAAATGATAGAAAACACAGGCACCAAAGTCTTCTATCTCCGGGGAAATCACGATGATTTTTTGGAACAAATTTTACCTCTTCAAATTGGAAATCTCTCCATCCAACTAGACATGATTTATGAGAGTAATGGTAAAAAATACTTCATCACACATGGGGATGTTTTTGATAGCATTACCACAAATTTAAGGTGGATTGCCTACATCGGTGATGTGGGCTACACCTTTTTGCTTTGGCTAAACCGGGTGGTCAACTTTTACAGGTACAAAAGAGGTCTTCCTTATTTTTCCTTATCAAAATATGTCAAAGGAAAAGTGAAATCCGCCGTTTCCTACATTGACCAATACGAGGAAGAGTTAGCCAAAATGGCGAAGGCCAAAGGTTGTGATGGAATCATTTGCGGACATATTCATAAAGCCGAAAACCGAATGATTGATGGGATAGAATACCTGAATTCGGGAGATTGGGTAGAAACCATGAGTGCATTGGCAGAGGACCATGAGGGGAACTGGCAATTGATTTATTATAATGAAATCAACTTCAAGTCCTCGGAAGACCATGTAATACTTCCTGTTCAAAACCCAACACACCAAATTATTCCATTCAAGGAAGTATCCTTTAACAAATCGGATGATCCAGATTTGGAAAATCCTTCATTTAGGTTGTAAAATGAAATTTTTATTCATCATCCAAGGGGAAGGCAGAGGACATTTGACCCAAGCAATTGCCTTCTCAAAAATGTTGGAGGCCCAAGGCCATCAACTTACGGGAGTCATTGTTGGGAAAAGCAAAAGGAGGATTATCCCGGATTTTTTTATTGAGCAGATTCCTGCAAAAATCCATCCCGTAGAAAGTCCGAATTTTGAAACTGACAAAGGGGAAAAAAGGATTCTGATCGGAAAGACCATTACCAAAAACCTGAGGAAATCACCCGTGTATTTCAAAAGTCTCCAGCAGATAGATGAAATAGTCAAAGCCGCAGCACCAGACATCATCCTTAATTTTTACGATTTGCTTGGAGGATTATACAATGCTTTTTTCCGTCCCAAAGCCCATTTCTGGGTAATCGGACACCAGTACCTGATATATCATCCTTCCTTTAAATTTGCCAGGTCTGTCGCTTTTCAGAAAGAACTATTTCAGCTCAACACCTGGCTGACAGCTCTTGGGGCAGATAAAAAAATCGCGTTGGCATTCAAACCTCTATCCAAAATTCATGGACACAAACTGGTAGTTGCGCCCCCGCTCCTTCGGGAAGAAGTCAAGCATCTACAACCACGATCAGGCAATTTTATCTTGGCATACATGGTAAACCCTGGGTATGCAACAGAAGTCATTTCTTTTGCCAAAAAATATCCACATCTACGAATCATGGCCTATTGGGATAAGAAGAACGCCAAGGAAACGGAACACCCACTTCCTAATCTATCCTTTCATAAAATCCATGACAGGCATTTTTTGAAAGATATGGCAGCATGCCGCGGATTGGTTTGTACAGCTGGTTTTGAATCCGTCTGCGAGGCATTGTTTCTGAAAAAACCGGTGCTGGTGATCCCGGTTAAAGGCCAATACGAACAAGCCTGTAATGCACTAGATACGGTGGAATCTGGAGTAGGTATCTCTTCTAAAAATTTTGACTTTGGAAAACTGGAAACATGGATCGCTTCCAATCAAAAAACAGAGGACGATTTTCAGGACTGGGCAGGCAAATGGAATGTCATCCTCAGTCAGATTTTGCCAGAAACAAAAATGACTGAGCCGGTATTAGAACTTACCCAGTCATTTTCATAACGCATTTTTTCTGTTAGCAGCCTGCAAAGGCCCGTTGCTCCGGCGTCAGTTCATCCAAGACCTTGAAGGTTAAATGGCCATTTTCATTCAAAGGTATAAAGGGGTAGTTGACACGTTTTACCTGTCGTCTTTGGATAGGATCCATGGCCATGTACTGTTCTTGCATCGCATTGTAAAGCTCATACATGTATGCTCGCTCCTCCTGGCTTTTGTTGGAATATTTCCTTCCTTCCATTCTTATCCACTCATATTTGAGAAATAGCTGATGATAGGCTTCCACTTTATTTTTAGAGGCTGGCGGAGGAGGAGGTAATAGACTTTTCTCTTTGGCAGTCAAATCCTCCGCAAGTTTGTAATATACTTTACCTTCAGCTTCCAATTTAAGATAAGGGGCAAAAGGATGGGTAGGTCTTGAGACAGTTCTTTTCAGTTCCAATGGAATCCTGAAATACAAACTTCCCAATTCGGAGAATTGCGCTTGTAACTTTTGCTGCTCGTCTTCAGACCGGTTTACAAAATGAGTTCCTTCGGTTCTATTTTTTTCGTATTGGTCATGAAGCTTTTTATAGTTTTGTATCGCACTTAATTCTTCCTCTTTCTCTTCTGTAGGAGGATAATCTTCATGTTCTCCCAGGTAAAATATAGTTATTCCTTTAGTTGCTTTACCAAATCCTGAATTTTCACCATATGCTTTTTCAAATCCTTCCTCTGTAAATAATGAGACTTGATGTGCTTGCGGAAATCTTTCAGATCTGGCATTGTTATGCACAAAACTATCTGTATAGTAGACAAAATCCGATGGATTTCTTTTATCCAAAACTTCGTTTTCTGAAACTTTACCATCAATCCAAATCGCAAATTCATCTTTATTTTTCCATGATTCAAATTGCTGGTTGCTAGGCACTTGATAGTTTGGCTTGCGCGGAGGATCCATTAAACCTGCTTTCAAATCTTCTGATAATTCATCATAGGTTTTTTCGATCTCTTCTCCATCTTTAGAGCGCAAAATGAAAGTGACATTCTTGTAAAACTCATCTTTAGATGACTTGCTTACCTGAAGTTCAGGCTTTTGGTAATTAATCTTTCGAAAATCGCTTTCCCTTAAAATCCTTTGAAAATCCTGAATCACTCCCATTTTCACCTCTGAGTTGGCAATGATGTTAATAATGGATTTTTCCTTGTCAAGCTCTTCCAAAATTCCTGGTAACTGAGAAAGTTGATACCTTTTATTTTGATAAACGAAGCTTCCATCACTTTTTAACGTAAAGTCTTGATGGATTTCATCGGAAGAAAGCACATCATTCTGCTTCACTTTTTCCAGTTCTTGATGTGCTGTCACCTTCTCACTAAACACATATACCATCACGCCTAACACTGGAATCAACACAAGAAGTTTGACTCCTTTAAAAATTGGATTGGATTTCTTCTTCATCATTTCCAATCTCTTTTTGGTTAAAGAAAAATTTAAACTGCTCACCAGAGAATTGTGAGTATTGGTAAGTGTCATGGAAAGTAAAAGACGCTGATAGGCTTGGATTGAAGTGGATTTTAAAGCTACCTGATCTGCTATGAATTCATGATTGAGACGGATTGACTGCTTGGCAAAATAAAGCCCAGGATGAAACCAGAGGGGGATCAGCAACAATTCGATAAACAAAACATCCCAGCTGTGACCTTCCTTGACGTGAGTCAATTCATGCTGGAAAATCTCCTCGGAAAACTCACCCGATTCATAGGTATTCTTTGATACAAAAATGAATTTGAGAAAGGAATAAGGAAGCGTATTTTCTTCCAGCAATACCACGGGATAACCTTTGAAAATTACTGTTGCATTTCGATGGATTTGATTGAAGAGAATCCGGATATTCTGAAAAAACCGAATCAAGAAAACCAAGCTTACCAGCAAATAGGCACCTAGTAAAACCTCCGACCAAGGAAAACTTTCAGACGTTTGAACCTCCACTGATGGGCTGTCAAATGTCTGAGCAGGAAATTCGTATTCCGATTGGAATACCTGAGGTTCAAATGCGGTAGGTTCAGGTAGTACAATCGGCTCTTCTGACGCAACCTCCACTACATATAAAGGAATCAAAAAGGAAAACACTACCGCTCCCAACAAATAAAATCTGTTAAAGCGATGAAGTACTTCCTGCTGCAGGAATAGTTTGTGAAACAAAAGCAACAGCACTAAGCAAAGCATGGATTTTAACAGGTATTCCATCATTTCTTTTTGTTTAGTTTTCCATCAATAATTTCCCTTAATTCCTCCAGTTCGGCTTCTGTGAACTCTGCCTTCTTGGTAAAGAATGAAGCAAACTGTGCCGGAGAATCATTAAAAAAGTTTTTGATCAATCCTTTCATATGTTTGGAAAAATAATTCTCCTTGGAGACCAGAGGATAATATTCCCGTGACTTACCTTTTGAAGTATAAGCCACAAATTCCTTGTCTTGCATTCTCTTTAATAAAGTAGAGATGGTAGTAGCTGCCGGTTTAGGGTCTGAATACTCTTCCAATAAATCTTTCATAAACGCTTTTTTAAGCTTCCATAAATGATTCATTAATTCTTCTTCGGTGGGAGAAAGTTTCATAAGTTCATCTTTGATCTTCTACAAATGTAGAACATAATTTTAATTCTACAAATGTAGAATATAATTTATTTTTAAAGGATTGCCTGAAAATCAAGTAAAAGGCTTCATTTTTACGCCCTCAATAAAAGAAATGGCAGCTATAAACAGTATTCTGAATAGGATAATTTAAAGTAAGGAAATTGAATAATTCATGCATTTAATTGCCATTTAAAAAAATAAATAACTGTTTCTTTAAACAGATAGTCGAATAATAGCCCATTATTCATATAAAATCATAATTTCGAATAATGCTTATTGGAGATTGATATGGTAGCTGAAAAATTACGTTTACAGGAAGATAGAGAGCGGATCAAGCATTGGAAGAAATGGGGGCCTTATCTCACAGAAAGACAGTGGGGTACTGTAAGAGAAGATTACAGTCCTGATGGTTCAGCATGGGAAAATGTCACCCATGATGAAGCCAGAAGTAAAGCCTATCGCTGGGGAGAAGAAGGAATTGGAGGAATATCTGATTATAAGCAAAAGCTATGTTTAGCTTGGGGCTTCTGGAATGGCAAGGACCCATTTATTAAAGAAAGACTTTATGGGGTTACCGGAAACCAAGGGAATCATGGAGAGGATGTAAAGGAACTATATTATTACCTCGACTCTACCCCAACCCATAGTTATATGAAGATGCTTTATAAGTATCCTCAAGCCGAATTCCCTTACAAAGACCTTCTCGAAGAAAATCTAAAAAGAGGCAAAACTGATCCCGAGTATGAATTATTGGATACAGGGATTTTTGACCAAGATGAATACTTCGATATTTTCATCGAATATGCTAAAAATGACGCTGAAGACATTGTAGCCACTGCGACCATCCATAACAGAGGTGCAGAAAAAGCATATATCTGTGTCATGCCTACGATTTGGCTTAGAAAAACATGGTTTACGGGACATGAGCCCTTTTTGCCTAAACTGAGCAAGTTTAATGAAAACACGATTCGTGCATTCAGCCCGAAATCCGGAAACTATACCATTTCATTTGAAGGGGAGCCTGAGCTCAAGTTTTGTGATAATGAGACCAATCGGGAAAAAATATATCATATCGGAAATGAGAAAAAATTTCTCAAAGATGCGATCAACGACTATGTAGTCGATGGTGACTCCAAACACATCAATCCTGAAAACTTCGGTACCAAAGCCTCTGCTATTTACCATTTGGAAATACCTCCAGGTGAAAGCAAAACCATCAAGCTTCGTTTAATGCACCAATTTTCTGAAGATGCCTTGTCTTTTTGTGATGACATCATGGAAAAAGCCAAAGTGGAAGCGGATGAATTTTATGAGGAATTGCAAGAAAGGGTAACAGACCCGGACCTAAAGCGGATCCAGCGTCAGGCTTACGCAGGAATGATGTGGTCCAAACAGTTTTATTATTATGATGTAGAACGTTGGCTAGAAGGAGATCCCGGAAGATATGTCCCTCCTATTTCACGCAAAAAAGGAAGAAACAGCAACTGGAAACATCTGCAAAATTACGATATCATATCCATGCCGGATAAGTGGGAATACCCTTGGTATGCGGCTTGGGATTTAGCATTTCACTGTATTCCTATTGCCAGGATTGATCCGGATTTTGCCAAAGATCAATTGCTCCTACTACTGAATGAATGGTATATGCATCCGAATGGGCAAATACCTGCCTATGAGTGGAATTTCTCGGATGTTAACCCTCCTGTACATGCTTACGCCGTGCAGCGGGTCTTTCAAATAGATAAAAAAGCAAACGGCGGAAAAGCGGACTACGAATTTCTTGAAAGGGCTTTACATAAATTAATGCTCAATTTCACCTGGTGGGTAAACCAAAAAGACAGTGATGGGCAAAATATATTCGAGGGTGGATTCCTGGGCTTAGATAATATTTCTGTATTCGATAGAAGTCACGCCCAGCGTTATCAAGGTAAATTAGAACAGGCGGATGCCACCTCATGGATGGCTATGTTTTCGTTGAACCTGCTAAGAATCAGCCTAGACCTCTGTGAGCACAATAAGGTTTACCAGTTTACCGCCACAAAATTCCTAGAACACTTTCTATACATTGCCGGAGCGATGAACAACATTTCTTCTGAAGGTATTTCTCTATGGGATGATGAGGATAGTTTCTTTTATGATGTCTTTCATGTGCCGGGCAAAGAATCGAAGCGAATGAAAGTAAGATCCATCGTAGGATTGATTCCTCTATTTGCAGTGGAACCCATCCGGGAAGATCTATTTAATGAATTACCTGAATTCAAACAACGTTTGGAATTCTTCCTTCGGGAAAAACCAAAATTGGCCGCCTTAGTATCTAGTTGGATTCAACCGGGTTTTAATAGACGAAGATTATTTTCACTATTGAGGGGTCATAGAATGAAAAGTATTCTTCATAAAATGCTCGATTCAGAGGAATTCTTGAGTGAATACGGGATCCGATCGCTTTCAAAATATCACTTGGAACACCCATATGCCATGAAGATTTCAGGTGACTTGCTTTCCGTCAAATATACTCCTGGAGAGTCCGATACGGTCATGTTTGGAGGCAACTCAAATTGGAGAGGGCCCATTTGGTTTCCAATCAACTTCCTAATCATAGAGTCCTTAAAGAAATTTGACTTCTACTACGGAGGAGATTTTTCGATTGAATACCCAACTGGTTCTGGAAGATATATGACCATGGACATCATCGCCAAGGAACTTTCTTACCGATGTATGAAAATATTCATGCGAGATGAAGAGGGAAACCGGCCAGTATATGGAAACATTGAAAAATTTCAAAAGGACCCCCATTTCAAAGATTATATTCTATTTTATGAATATTTCCACGGCGACTCAGGCCTAGGTCTGGGAGCTTCCCACCAAACAGGATGGACGGGTTTGGTAGCAGAAATGATTCATAAATACTACAAAATAAGAGAAGATAAGGAGCATGACTCTAAAACCCTTTTTAGAAGCTAATCGAATAGAAGCTGGATGTGATGAAGTAGGAAGAGGCTGTTTGGCAGGGCCTGTCGTAGCTGCTGCGGTAATCCTCCCTCAAGACTATTCCAATCGCTGGATCAATGATTCCAAAAAATTAGGCAAACGTCAAAGGGAAGACCTGATTGAAGAAATAAAAGGGAAGTCCTTGGCTTGGAAAATTGCCGAAGCATCCGTGGAGGAAATTGATCGAATCAACATTCTGAATGCCTCATTCCTGGCCATGACCCGGGCCGTGCAGGGGCTATCCATCCTTCCCCAACATCTTCTAATTGATGGAAACAGGTTCAAATCAAAACTAACCTTGCCTTATACCTGTGTGATCAAAGGGGATGGTAAGTTTGCCAGTATAGCCGCTGCATCCATTTTAGCCAAAGTGCACCGTGATCAATTCATGGAAAAGTTGGCAGAAGAATTCCCTCACTATGGATGGGAACGAAATGCAGGGTATCCTACCAAAGCCCATCGGACAGGGATTGAGGAACACGGGGATTGTATCTGGCATAGAAAAAGCTTTCGGCTCTTAAGTAGCCAGATGAAAATGGAATTGTAAAAATTGATTCAAAAAAAAGCAAGCCAAGAAATTGGCTTGCCTAAGTTTATAAAAAAGGGATTGAGGGTCTAATTTTCTTTTTTCTTGATGATCCTTTCAAACACCAATTTTCCTGCTCCATTTCCATTAGTAGAAACTGGCTCTAACACAAGTCGATTTCCGTCAAACTCCAGGATTTTTGCCTGTTTGCTATCTTCTCCTTCTAGGATCGTTATTACATGATCTTCACTGATTTCGATTTTGGCTTTTTTCAATACAATCTCCTGGTTTACAAAATCTGTGTATGCCAAACTATCTCCTTCCAGGAATTTATACACTGTATTCTCTAACCTGTAATTGATTTTTGTTTCCAAGTTTGCACGAAAGGCAGCACTCGAGCTCAGGTACTGGGGAGAAGTTTTAATCTTTTTGATTCCATCAAAATCAACAAGCTGCCATTCTCCAATAAGTTCTTGGTATTGAATCTGCGACCAGCCCAAAATAACTGACAATAACAGGGTGTAAATAAAAGAAAGGTTCATACTTTCTTCTAGGCAATTATTTTGCCAAAAAATATAGGATGGAATCAGAAAGGTATTTGGGATCAATGCACTGCCTTACTGGCTAAAAATGGCAACCACTCCTCTGCTTGTCTTTCCGCATATTCGGATAGAAAGAATGATAACGTAGGTCTAAAAGGCTGGTTTTTAAGCGTTAATCCAGCCTGCTCAGGAGATTTATCTCCCTTATTGACATTGCATCGATGGCAGGCGGTCACCAAATTCATCCAGTTGGTTTTTCCACCTTTGGACCTGGGAATTACGTGATCAATGGTCAGGTGTCTCTTACTTCCACAATATTGGCACTCCCCATTATCTCTTCTAAATAAGTTGGACCTATTTAGAAGTACCCCTCGATAGGGTATGTTTTTATAAGAAACCAAACGAATCACCGCAGGATATTCGAAACTTCGACTAACTGTCCGGATTTTAAGAAGCTCGTAAGTTGAAAGACAGTTGGCTTTTTCCATCAAGACCAGAACTATGGCTTTTTGTACAGGAACTACCGCAACCGGAGAATGATCTAAGTTTAATACCAATACTCTTTTTTCCATGCTAACTTACTATTGAGTGGCCTTTCAAAACATATTGTTTACTCGAATTGTTTATTTGAATGCTTTCCCATTCATCGATATCAGAAATCCTCATTTTCCCATCCATCCAGAGTACTTCTTCTGCTCCTAAATACATGGACACTTGAGAAACTTTGGTTTCTAAATCTTTGAAAATAAACAAATCTCCTGGGATTACCTGCTCAGGATCAATCATTTTTCCCTGCATTTTATCTAAGGTCCATCGGTATCCAGCTGCGGCATAGATCAGTTCAAACCCTTTTATTTCGTCCAACCCAAAAATACTTCTTCCTCCAGCCTGATAAGGAGCATTCAAATACTTCAATGCAATTTCCAATAATTCCTCTCGGCCTGCTTTGACAGCATGGCTACGTACTGTCCCGGTAAATCCGATATGATCTTGCCAGTTAAACAACTCTATTTCTGAAAAATGAAGACGGCTGCCTGGTAGCAAGTATAAATTGGATCCCAAATATTCGATTACTGCAATAGGGCTGGTAACCACCTGAAAATCCTGACTTAGAAAATTCTGGTAATCGGAAGGTTGAATGGTTTTGATTGATTTGGAAGTAATCCATCCTTCCAATCCTGTATCCTCATGAAAAATTTTATACCAACTTTGATCAGGATTGATCGCTTTGACTTGATAACACTCCCCAAAAAGTAACTGGGAGATAAGCGCGGACTCAAAGGTAGGTTTTCTATAGAGCGGTAAAATGGTCTGGCGGCATATACCAAAGACATCAGTCAAAGGCCATTCGCTGGATTTCTCTTTTCGCATCTTTTTCTTTCAGGTCATGTCGTTTATCATGAAGCTTTTTGCCTCGACCCAAGGCAATTTCCATTTTTGCTAAACCTCGGTCATTTATAAATATACGAACAGGAATGATAGTCAGCCCTTTTTCTTGAGACTTAGTTTCTAATTTTTCAAGTTCTTTCTTACTTAATAGCAACTTCCTATCTCTCACGGCTTCATGATTATAGCTAGCAGCCATTGAATAAGGAGCGATGTGCATTTGGCGTACATACAATTCTCCCCTCAGGAATACGCAAAAAGCCTCTGTCAAAGACACCTTTCCTTCCCGGATTGATTTTATCTCCGTTCCTTTCAACACCATTCCACAAACAAATTTCTCGATGAATTCAAATTGAAAACTCGCTTTTTTATTTTTGATGTTTACGATCTTATCAAATTTACTAGCCTTCGCCATTTTTAGATTTTCATTTTTGCCAGCGGGGTTACATCATACGATGAAAACTCTCCTGCTAGGTATTTGTAATACGCAGCTATGGCAATCATACCTGCATTGTCTGTACAGTATTCAAATTTAGGGATGTACAGATTCCAACCCTTTTTGGAAGCCAATTCTTGAAGGGTTGTTCTTAAGCCAGAATTTGCAGAAACTCCACCAGCAATAGCAATTTCGGTAACCCCATATTGCTTGACCGCTTCCTTAAGCTTAATCTGCAGCATTTCAATCAATGTCCATTGAATACTGGCACAAAGATCCGCTAAGTTCTCCTCAATAAATTTCGGATTAGATTGAAGCTGATCCCTTAGGAAGTACAATACCGCAGTTTTTATACCAGAAAAAGAGTAATTCAAGCCCGGCATCCGAGTAACCGGAAATTTAAAGGCTTTGGGATTTCCTTCCTTGGCGTATTTATCGATCAAAGGTCCTCCAGGGTAAGGAAGCCCCAAAAGTTTGGCCGTCTTGTCAAATGCCTCCCCCACTGCATCATCCTGCGTCTCTCCGATCACCTCCATATCCAAATAATCCTTTACCAAAACCAACTGGGTATGACCCCCACTCACGGTCAGGCAAATGAAAGGAAAGTTAGGTTTTGGATCATCAATGAAGTGTGCCAAAATATGAGCTTGCATATGATTAACCTCGATCAACGGGATTTTTCTGGCAAAAGCCAACGCTTTGGCAAAGCTCACTCCTACCAACAAAGAGCCCATCAATCCTGGACCTCTGGTAAAAGCTACAGCCGAAAGTTGATCCAAACTGATCCCAGCAGATAAAACAGCCTCCTGTACCACAGGGATCAGGTTTTCCTGATGTGCACGAGAGGCTAGTTCGGGAACCACACCTCCATATTTTTCGTGGACGGATTGTGTAGCGACAATATTATTAAGTACTTTGCCGTCTACTATTACAGAGGCAGAAGTCTCGTCGCACGAGGATTCAATTGCTAGAATAAAGTTATCGTTTGTACTCATTGGAAAAGAACGCGAAAGTTACGGATTTTTTGCACAAAGCGTTTCGTATAATCCTTTGGCTAGTTTTTTCTGTCTTACTTCTACTCATATTTCTGGCGATAAGCCTTCAAGTTACCTTCATTCAAAATTGGGCCCTTGACAAAGTAACCAATTATATCAACGAAAGAAGTGACTTTAAAACGGATATTGGTAAAATCACTTTAAACTGGTGGGATGCTGTCAAACTCCAAGATGTCAAAATCCTGGATCATAAAGACAGCCTGATGATTGGTTCGGAGACGATTGAAGTAGATTTTGATTTAAACTCATTATTATCTCCCGGAAATCCTTCGCTTCAAGAAGTCAGACTTTCCAGACCAGACTTACATTTAATTACCCATCCTGAAGACAGCTTGATGAATCTTAATCTCTGGGTTATACAAATGTCAGAGGTTTTTGGTTCCGGAAGTAGCTCAGGAGGAGGTGCTAAATTCGAAATCGGAAACGTTCAAATTCGAAATGGAACAGTATACATTGAAAATCTAAGCTATGATCCCTTTGAAGTAGGCTTTGATTACAATCATTTAAAATTTGATGGAGTATTCTGTAATGCTGAAAATTTTTATGTGGAGGGAGGAGAAATTGGGATTAATGTAAAAATGATCACTGGAATTGAATCTTCTTCAGAACTGGAAATCAAAGAATTAAAAACTGACTTCAAGTTTTCTCCGAAATTTATGGAGTTTGCCAACCTCAGCTTAAAATCTGATAAATCGCATATCAAAGATTACCTACGGTTCGATATGCTGTCTGACTCCGCACTCTCCAATTTTGTGACCGATGTAAAGATCACAGCCAACATGGAAGAGTCGAAATTGAATCTTACGGATTTAAGAAAATTTGCCCCGACTCTCCCTCAAATAGAAGATGAAATCTATCTGATTGGAGAAGTAACAGGAACCATCGCTGATTTCAAATCTGAAGAGTTCCTAATTCGCTTAGGTGAAAAAACAGCATTGTTTGGAGCATTTGAACTAGAGGGACTCCCGGATATTCAGGATACCTACATCAACCTTTCCCTCCAGAACTCCACGGCTTTAGCCAAGGATTTAGCTCCTTACGTGAGCGAGGAAGTTCAAAAACAAATTTTCAAGTTCAATACAATCCGCTTCAATGCTGATTTTGCAGGGTACTTACGAAGGTTTAGTACGTCAGGAGACTTCCAAACTACCATAGGAGATATTGAAGGAAGGATCAATTTTGACTTGGTAGACAACATGCCTTCCGTGGTTTCCCGGGTTACCATCTCCAACTTAGATCTGGGGATACTTGTGGAAGACCGTGAACAATTCCAGAAAGTCTCCCTAGATGGAAATGTGACGCTGAAAGGAAATTCCAGAGAAAACATTCTGATCGGCTTGGATGCCCAGATTGATAAAGTAGGGTTTAGAAATTACGAATACAGTAATATCACTACCGATGCTACCTATGGATTAAATCTATTCAAGGGAAATCTGGATATAGAAGATCCCAACCTTAAAATGCAAGCCACGGGTCTACTCAATCTAAATGAATCGATCGATTCCGTACGGATGCAGATTGATCTGGATACTGCCTTTTTGGCGAATATCAATTTAACCAACAAACTCAACTTCCTTAGCGGCCACCTTAATATTGACACCAAAGGAATCAATATTGATGACATACAGGGAATTGCCCGGTTTACTGATATGGCTCTGGGGTTTGAAGACCGCTTTTTGGAATTAGGAGATTTCAATTTTCAATCTCTTTTTGCTGGTGGGACGCGGACCATGTCCATTAATTCTGATTATCTGGTGGCAGCCGCTTCTGGACAGTTCAACTTGGAACAGATCTATCAAGATCTGAATGTATTATTAGACCAATACATTGCAATTATCATCAATGAACCCCAGCCTGTAGCGGATCTAGAGACAGTCTTTTCAGAAACCTACAATTTGGACCTGAACATCCGCATGTTCAATGTCAATCCGATTGTCCAGCTTTTTGAACCAGATCTTTCAGTTTCCCGAAACACAATTCTAGAAGGTGCTTTCTACCAAACTCCAGAAAATACCGTATTCAACTTTTTCACAAGTATTGATACTCTTAAATACCAAGACAAGACTGCTTTTGCGACAAATATTGATTTTAACACCTCTAAAATCATCAATAGCGAAGAGATCTTGGCCTCTTTTTATATTTATTCCAAAGCTCAACAGGTAGGCAAAAGCGTGGAGTTTTCCAATTTGGGTCTTGAAGCAATCTGGGATCAAAATAAGGTAGCGCTGGACTTTACCTTAGATCAAGATTCTACCCAAAGTTCTGCCAGAGTAAATGCCAATGCCCAGTTTTCAGCTCAGAACACCCAAATCAATTTTGCTCCTTCTTCTCTTAAAGTATTGGATAGGGAATGGAAATTTGTTAACGATAATCTAATCACCTTGACTCCTGGAGAAATAGATTTTTCTAATGTAAAAATCTTCAACGAAGATCAGTTCATCGCATTAGAAGGAGTCATATCTGAGGATCCTGCCAAAGAACTTCAACTCTCCATCAACCAAGTCAATGTTGACATATTAAATACCCTGGTGCCTCAAGAATTTGAAGGAACGGCAAACGGGATACTTAAAGTAGAAGATGTCTATGAAGCCCCTCTGTTACAAGGTGACATCAGTATTGATAGCTTAAGGATCAATTCATTTCTAATTGGAAATTTAAGAGGAACAGCCAATTTGAACGGAGAAATTCTGGCGTTGAATCTCTCCAATACCAGAAATGGAAAAAAGACCATTGATATGAATGGAAACATTGAATTGGAAAATCAAGACATCCATATCGATGCCATTTTAAGTGAAACCAACTTACTTATTTTAGAGCCTTTTCTCTCCAAATATGTTTCCCAAATGGGTGGCAGTGTGACGGGAGATTTTCAAATCAGAGGAACTACCAAAGATCCTGAAATTCTAGGAACAGGAATAGTAGACAATGGAAGATTACGTATCAATTACCTGAATACCAATTACCAATTGAATGGAAGTATCGCATTTATTCCCAATCAAATAAATTTTAAAGATTTGATCCTTCAGGATGTGAATGGAAACGTGGCTAATCTGAAAGGAGGAATCAACCACAGCGGATTCAAGGATTTTTATTTAAACATCAATTCCAACCTCACCAACTTCCAGGTGCTCAATACCACTTCACGTGACAATGAAACGTTTTATGGAAACGCCTATGTAACAGGAACCATTGACTTTTTGGGAAGTACTACCAACTTGGACATCAATGCAAGAGCGACCAGCCAACCCAATACCCGGATTTATATTCCTTTGACAGATGATAATCGAATAGCTCAGGAGGATTTTATACATATTATCAATATTCAGGACACCGTTCGGATCCGTGAGGTAAATGAAGAAATCAATCGATTGGACATTGAAAACATTCGGATGAATTTCATCCTGGATGTTACTCCGGATGCTTTGGCAGAAATCATCATTGACCCCAGAACAGAGGAGGGAATTTCTGGAAGGGGAAGAGGAGTATTGACCTTAAATGTGGATACTCAGGGGAATTTTTCCCTGACTGGTAACTATGAAATCACCGAAGGGAAATACAACTTCTCACTTTATAACATTGTAAAAAAACAGTTCAATATCCGGCCGGGAGGAAGAATCACCTGGTATGGAGATCCTTATGAGGGGGTCATGAATTTAGTGGCCGAATATGAAGACAATGTATCCATTCAGCCTTTGCTAAATGCTACAACCACTACAGATCCGGACAACACACAATCTAATAGAAGATACCCTGTAAAAGTGATCATGGATTTGGAAGGAGCCTTACTATCCCCCGACATCAATTTCGGGTTTGACTTTTCCCAATTTCCATCCAGTGGAGACATCCAAACAACTATATCAGCCTTCCAAAATAGAATTGCAAATGATGAACAGGAAAAAAACCGACAAGTGTTTTCCGTCATTATGAGCCGATCCTTTTCTCCGGAAGGCCAATTTTCAGGAGTGGCAAACATCTCCTCTAGTTTAGGCCAGTTACTTTCTTCCCAACTCAATGCATTTTTAGGGCAAGTGGACAAAAATCTTGAAATAGATGTGGACTTAGCATCATTGGACGCCAACACCTTGGAGACCTTCCAGTTATCTGTAGCCTACACCTTTTTGGATGGACGTTTGAGGGTTTCTCGAGATGGGGGTTTTACGAATAACCAGGGAATTGCAAATGCCGCTTCCATTATCGGAGACTGGCAAGCGGAGTATTTACTGACAGAAGACGGAGTCTATAGGATCCGAATTTTCAACAGAAATAATTTCAACGTATTTACCTCCTTATCTCTTTCAAAAAACGTGGCAACCTATGGGGTTTCTGTCTCCCAAAATGTCTCTTTCAACTCTTTTTCTGAGCTTTTCCAGAAATTGACCAGAAAGAAAGATGAAAAACTCCGAATCAATGACACGGATGATTTCCTTCGTTATAATTATGAAAATGGAGAAAATTGGACTCCGATCAATTTGGAGAATCTGGAAAATAGATTGGACTCTTTAGAGCGAATCCGCCAATCCACTCCCGTCCCTGACTCTATACCCGCCAAGAAAGATTCTCTAAACATTTTCATTCAAAACAAGCTTTTCAATTAAAGTTTAGTCATGAAGAAAATCACCCTTTTTTGGTTCCGTAGAGATTTAAGATTAGAAGATAACACCGGGCTTTATTATGCCTTGCAACAAGAAACAGGAGTACTTCCCCTATTTATTTTTGACCGAAATATTTTAGATGACCTGGAGGATCAAGAGGACCCTCGGGTTTCTTTTATTTATGAGCAAGTCCTTCAATTAAAAAAAGAACTGGAAGAAAAAGGGAGCACTCTTTTGATAAAATACGGGACTCCCGAACAGGCTTATGCTGAGATTTTTGAGAACTATCAGGTAGAGGCAATTTATACCAATCGGGATTATGAACCCTATGCCATCAAAAGGGATAAGACCATCGAAAAAATGGCCAAAGAGCATGGAACTACTTTTCTGACGTTTAAAGATCAAGTGGTTTTTGAACCTGGAGAAATACTCAATGGCTCAGGGGAATTTTATAAAGTCTTTACCCCTTTTAGTAAAGTCTGGCTTCAGAAATTTTCAGAAACCAAGGTAGAACCGCTCAACTATTTCCATTGGAAGAACTTATTGGAAACTGAACCCATCAAGGGAGTCACCTTGGAAGAAATGGGATTTAAAAGTTCAGATCAAAATATTCCTAGTTCCAACCCAGATGAGGAAATCATCAAGCATTATGACCAAACTAGAAATTTCCCTGCCTTAGATGGCACTTCACGTTTGGGCATCCATCTGAGGTTTGGGACCATCTCCATTCGTAAGTTGGCCATAAAAGCAAAAGAACTCAATGAGACTTATCTCAATGAATTGATTTGGAGGGAATTCTACATGATGATTTTGTTTTATAATCCGCAGGTGGTGGACAAGGCTTTCAAACCAGCCTACGATCAGATACCTTGGAGAAACAATAAAAAAGAATTTGAAGCCTGGTGCCAAGGCAAAACTGGCTACCCAATTGTCGATGCTGGAATGCGCCAACTCAACCAAACTGGATACATGCACAACCGAGTCAGAATGATAGTTGCTTCTTTCTTGACCAAACATCTTTTGATTGATTGGAGATGGGGGGAGGCCTATTTTGCCAAGAAATTACTTGACTACGATTTGTCTGCAAATAATGGAGGATGGCAATGGGCTGCAGGTACGGGAACTGATGCTCAACCCTATTTCAGGATATTCAATCCAGCCTCCCAAACTGAGAAATTTGATAAAGAGTTGAAGTATGTGAAAAAATGGGTTTCAGAATTAGGAACTGAAAAGTACCCAAATCCAATTGTAGATCATAAATTCGCAAGACAAAGAGCGTTGGACACGTATAAACAAGCCTTGGATCGATGAATATTGGAGATAAAGTAAGATTAATCAAAGGGACGGAAGAAGGAATCATTCGAAAAATTTCATCTAGTGGAAGAGTAGAAATAGAAATTGAAGATGGCTTTATTATTCCTGCCTTAAAAAATGAAGTGGTTGTCATTCATGCCACGGAAAAAAGTTATTTCGGTGAACAGGAAAATAAAGCAAAAGAACCTGAAGCCCCCCTCCCGCTTTCAGCGCCAAAAGATCAGGGTTTGTACCTAGCCTTCATTCCTATCAATGATCAAAGTTTAAGTCTTTATCTTATAAATGATAGCAAGAAGCCTTATTTAGCACATGCCTCCGAAGTATTTGGAGATAACCACCGGACCTTGATGGCTGGATCTTTAGGGGTAGGTGAATCCAAAAAGTTTGATGACCGCCTCTTAAAAGAAATGGATGAATGGCCTTCCTTTTTACTGCGCTTTATTCCTATCCAAAACAAGTTGGAAACCGCATTGCCCGCGTTTGAAAGGCAATTAAAAATGAAGCCAACTCAATTCTTTAAGCATTTAAGCAAGGCACCATTGCTTGGAAAAAGTGCCTATGTATTTTCCTTGGAACAAACCACCAAGGAGCTGGATATCCGGGCCTTGAATCAGGAACTGGAAAGCCTGCAACCTAAAGCGCAAGCTATTCCTACCAAAAAGCCCCCAAAATCTGTGGATTTACATATTGAGGAACTGACCCCAAATCCCCAAGGAATGAGCAATTCTGCCATGCTGAAGCTTCAATTAGAGGTGTTTGAAAAGAATTTGGATCAGGCAATAGCCAGTGGTATGGATGAAATCACCTTTATCCATGGCTTAGGAAATGGAGTTTTGAGAAAAGAAATTCATCGTCATTTGAGTCAATTAGGAAATATTAAGTACTTTCAAGACACGCAGAAAGACCAATGGGGTTACGGTGCCACCTTGGTGAAAATTTCCTAAATCATGCAGACGAAGGTCTCCCCGATTTTTCAAGTTTTTGAACGCCAGCATTCCGATGCTAAAGGTCTCTTTTTGGCATTGGGGAAGCAGATTAAATCCAAGAAGGCCATTGAATTACTCGCCAAAATGGAATTCATGGAGCTTTATTGTAACCTACTGGGGAAAATCCATTTTGAAAAAGAAAGCTTGAAATTTGATATATTTTCTCCTTTCAAGAAGTTTCAAAAAAATCTCCGGAAGATTCATCATTTCAAATTGGTAGAAAGGAATATTCTGGATCGAGAAAAAAAAACCAAGCAAACCTTTAACAGCTATCATCTTTATTTAGACAAGCAAAAAAAGAAACTCTACAATGAATCTTTCGATTTAGTGGTAGGAAGTACATTAAAGAGTTGGGATGAACTTTACCAAAACGCGCAACAAGCGAGCAAAGGTCTGAAACCCTTAGCCATCAGCTCTGCGATTAACCAAATCATCCAAGAGGAACTCGATTTCATCAAGTTGGATCTTAAAGCCAGTTTGGACAGTAAAGCCCTCAAAGAAATATTTGATGCATTGAGGACCATCATCATGCTGGAAAACTTATTGATCCATTTAGGCTTTAATCCTATTTTTGTTCCGAGCATTCATGAAGAAATTAATTTGCTCAAGAATAGTTTAAAACCTTGGTACTCTAACCAATTGTGCCTCCAGTCGCTCACACATTTTTTAGCGGAAAAAGAAAATGCATCCAAAAAATATCTGGATTGGACCAACGAATTAAAGGTTCAAAAGAAATTGCTTTCCTCTCAAGCGGAAAAACAAGCACACCTACTTTTTGATAAATTGGTCTAATTCTTATTTTGCTTGAAAGTTGTAAGCATTCCTTCATTTTCAGGAAGCGAGTAACCTGAATCTTTTCTTTTGTTCAACCCATTTTATATCGAACCAATAGGCCACTGATTATCCCTCATGGCTTCTGTCTTCCTTTTTAAATATGAATTCAAATCTCTGGGAACGTTTTTTACAAGACACTTCCAAATTAGCCAAACCGGCTCAGGCCAAGCAACTGATTTCAGAATCCGAAATTGATTCTATACAGGAGTTGTTGATTGAAGTCTTGAGAGGATTTTTAGCGAAGCAAGATATTCACATAGGCCTTAAAGTTTACATCAATAAGGAACTTAAGCATGAATACCTCGAGAAAATGATTGCTCATCCTCCAGGTAAAAACCAAAATCTAGAACAATGGTCAAAAGAGATTTTTGGCGATCAAAAATTTGGAATGATCTTGATCGGTTTGGAGGAATACAGCAATGCTTTTGCTGAAAAAGCAGCAGAAATTGTAAGGCCGCTTTTGCAACAAGCAGGAATGCCTTTGAATGGACTTTCCTTTCTTTTTTTTATGGGAAATTATGGTTTCACTCCTTTTGGGATTCATAAAGAATCAACAGGAGAAGATGGAATACTCTTTCATCTGGGCCCAGGGCTAAAAAACTTCTACACTTGGGACGATCCAAAATACAATGGAATTGCACATAACTCGGAAGTATTTCACAATATTCAGGAGATGATGGATTCAGCTGAAGAATATCAATTGAAACCCGGTGATGCCATGTTTATTCCGCATGATGTATACCATGTGGCTGACACTCCTGATTTTTCAATGAGTTTCGTTTTAGACTATATCAATCCACCTGTAGATCAACTTGAAAACGAACTCTTACAACTCACAGCAGAAGAAAACTTCAAGCAGCATGTAGGTTACGGTACTCCAGTCCGCTTAGAAGAAACCAATTCTTTTTTGAGGAATAGAATTGATATTGAGTCCATTGGGAAAAAGCTGGAGAAGGCCTTTGAACGTAAAATCACTGCTCTAAAAAGTAATGGAGGGATTCGTAGAAAATCGAATCTTATCCAAAAGCAATTACCCATATCAGGAAACTTCAGCATCCAAGGGAAAAGGATTTTCCCTATCCTATTGGACGAAACAGAATCTGAACGAATTTTATTGTTTGCCCGTGGTCATCGGATCCATTTTAAAAAGAACCCTGGGCTATCCGTCTTGGTTGAAAAACTAAATTCTGGAGAATGGTTGACTTTTGATACGATTCAAGAACTTTTATTAACCCATTGGGACCTTATTGACATTTATGGTTTTATCCAAGATTTATTGAATACAGAAGCTATCCAGTTGAAAAACTGAAAAGGTTAGTCTTATCAAAACCAATTTGAATTCAATTTGATAGTGTGTTTAACCATATCGCATCGAGTTCCCAATACCTGATTGGAATTTATTTAGTGATTCCTTAAATTAACTGAATCTTTGGGGATAAGGTCAATATTTTTTGAAAGGATGGCCTTCCTCTAATTCGGATATATTTTTTATTGATTCACTTGATCCTAAAACCATTGAATAGATTCTTCGATAAATCCCAAGAGAACAAAACTCCACAAATTACTCAACGAGAGAACGGTAGAAGTAAAAGCAATTCGGTTTTTCAAATGGTTGATAATAGGACTGAATCTTCAATTCAAAAAAAAATCCAAGAATATGGAAATAATAGCCCTGCAATAAGTCAAACTAAAGAGTACCAAGAATTACTCGATAGGAGGCCCGCTTCTAATTTGACAATACAATTAATGAGATATATTAAAAGAAGTGGTAAGAATTATGAAGTTCCTGATGACTACAAAAAGAAGAAAAAGGAAAAATGGATTTCCAAGGAAGAATACGAACTAAATCCATCAGGAATTAACAAAGAAGCTGCAGAAAAGTTAAAAAAAGAAGCACTCCGGAAAAAAGAAGAAATGGAGCGGGAGGAATTGAGAATCGAAGCGTTGAGGATAAGGGAGGAAAAATTAAAAAGTATCCCTTTAGAGGTAAGTAGGACCGATAGAAATTTCCCTTCAAAAACAAATAGAAGTGGGCAAGGGAAAGCACATCTAACTAATGAAGGCCTAGCCCCAGCAGGGAATACATCTATCTCCAATTTAGACCAACTTGATCAAGATAGTTTAAATAAAGGAACTAGTAATATTATTTCTTTTACGGGACCAAATCCACAAAATGGTGGACAAGCATATGGAGGGAATAATGCCAAAAGACTTTTTGTAAAAACTAGAAAAATTGCCAGGGCAAAAGAAAAAGGGAAATTAGATGCTCAACATTTAGAGATCTCAACTAGCAATCAGTTATTATCAAAACCTGAAATACGTTTCAATAGGAAATTTCAATCGTACGTAACAAAAGATGACGAACATCAGATAAGAGTGAACAATCCAAATGAGGGATATGATCAAATTATCCCTCCTCGTTTTATTTATGGAGATGATTTAGAAAATGAACATGATTCAGATTCGGACAGTGAAAGTTGAAAGAAACTAACATTCTTTTTTTTAAATAAACCCTAATCACCCTTCAAGCAGGCAAGACGTCTATAACAATAGATCTATTGATAGAAATAACGTCCAAATGAATTCACACTCTATTCCGAATGATCCAAAAATTCGAAAAGCAAATCAATGGACCAAAGCATTATTGGCAATCTATCTGCTAGTATTGGTTTGGATCATATTATTGAAACTTGGAGTGCAGTTTTCTTATATGGAAAAGAGGAGTGTGAACCTCATTCCTTTTATAACGCTCTATTTGAGCAAAATGGAAGTCCTGTTAAATGTGGTGATATTTATTCCCCTTGGCACCTATACAGCCACATTGATGAAATCATGGAGTTTTTCAAAGCAACTATTTTCCTTTTTCCTACTTAGCCTCCTCTTTGAAAGCCTGCAGATCATTTTAAAAATCGGAACTTTTGACGTTACCGATCTAATCACCAATACCATGGGAGGATGGATTGGATACCTTTTATATCAAATATTCCATCAGGTTTTAAAGGATACTGTAAAAACTCAGCAAATCGTTAATAGGATTGCTAGTATAGGAACATTTTTAATGATCACCCTTCTAATCCTACTCAAGTTAAACATGCTACCGATCCGGTACCAATAAGAATTATCACACTTCGTCAACTATTTTGTTAATACAATTTCCTATATTTCTCAATCCTGATAAAAAAATCACTAACAATTTCACCCTTTTAATTCAAATGGGGATATTTAATACTTTCGTTAAAAAAAATATTAAACATGTTTATTTCGCTGGATGGGAAGTAGAGTTTAACAATGATGAACGAAATCAAAAGTTCATAGAAACACAAGGCATTGATAAAAAAACTGCTTATTCCATTTTTTCAGCCATTGAATTGGAATTTGAGGATGGAAAATTAGTTAGGGCATTTGATATGGAAGAAGGTGATAAACAATCAAGAGAACTCACAGAGGAAGAACTTGGCCAGCCTTTTTTTGATGCACCGGTACATTCCATATTTAATCTCGAAGAATCAAGCGATGGCAAAAGTTATTTAGGAGGGGAAACACCAAAAGAATTTAATATCCCAAAATTCGATTTTATAGCTCCTTTTCAATATATAGGAAAAGTTTCCAAGTCAGATGAGCCTTTCCTATGGCTTCCTTTTGATCTCCATTTAACAGCTCCATTATTTTTGGAGCTGGATAAGATTTTTTTGGATTACACAGATCCAATGAACCCAAGGGTTCTGGATTTAGAGGAACTTAAGAAGACAGAAAGCCCATTCGGGAATTTAAAATCCGATTCTGAAATTGTATTTCAGAAAAAATATTTCAGAGGCCGAAAATCCAATTACATTGGAGATGATATGGAGGAATCAGTAATGGGGCATACTGGAGTTCCAAGCTGGATTCAATTCCCTGACATCCCATCATGTCCCAAATCCAAAAAAACTATGAAGTTTGTTATGCAACTGAGAAGCACTACTGGTATTCAAACTGAGCGTAGTAATGTAGTCCCTTCAAATGATGGCCTT
The DNA here is from genome assembly GCF_900129785.1 of Algoriphagus halophilus. Taxonomy (NCBI): domain Bacteria; kingdom Pseudomonadati; phylum Bacteroidota; class Cytophagia; order Cytophagales; family Cyclobacteriaceae; genus Algoriphagus; species Algoriphagus halophilus. The sequence goes on along the minus strand of NZ_FSRC01000001.1, from coordinate 403,568 downwards.
CAACGTTATTTAGAAAAATTGAATTTTGCAGCAGATGGTGATCTTTTTGTTTTTTTTGAACCAGAAAGTAAGGTTGCCTGCTTTTTAATCCAAAATACTTAATTAATCTGAACAGTATTAGACAATTATATGAATCAATAATATGGAATCAGAAGAAAGATCAAATAGTTAATAATGAGAAAAAGCATATTCCTAATTATTGGATTTTTTAATTTTGCCTTCTGTTTTGGGCAGTCAGATTATGTGATTTTATCAGATCAAAAAAGAATAGATGAATTAATCTCCTCAAAAAACATAGTAGAAAAGTCCGCAAAGACGGTGAATCTGACAAAAAAAGAAATCAATTTATTGGAAAAATTGCTGAAACAATCAATTGATAACTATAATGACAAACTTAGTGAAAGTTCGAAAAATTATGGCAGATCTGAGCAATTCATAGAATTGTACCAGATTAAAGAATTAAAAAATTACATGGTTCAATATGTTCCTTATTTAAATGATGAAGGGCAAAAAGAAGTTTGGATTAACGGATTTTGCAATCATGCTGAACCAAACTGGAAGACACAGATAATCTATTATTTAGATGGAGGAAATTGCGTTTTTAACATCCGTATTAACCTAACTACTAAGAAATGTTTATCAATTAAAACAAATAATATTGCTTAATACATTTCAAAAAAACCAGCCTCATCAGCTGGTTTTTTAATATAAATGAATGTTCTAAAATCAGATTTTCGAAAGGGCATTTGCCAAATCTTGCTTGAGATCCTCTGCATCCTCCACTCCCACACTCAATCGGATTAAGGAGTCCACCAATCCTACTTTTTCCCGCTCTTCTTTAGGGATACTTGCATGAGTCATGGAAGCAGGATGACCACATAGAGACTCCACTCCACCTAAAGATTCTGCCAAAGCGAACAAATGGAAGTTCTCCATGACGGTTATCGCATCTTCTTGCTTATTTCCCTTCAAAGTAAAGGAAATCATGCCTCCAAAATCACGCATTTGCTTTTTTGCAATTTCATGATTTGGATGATCTTCGAATCCAGGCCAGTAGACTTTTTCCACTTTAGGATGGTTTTTTAAATAGGCAGCAATGGTCTTTCCATTTTGACTATGTCTCTCCATCCTTAGATGTAAGGTTTTAATGCCTCTAAGCACTAAGAAACAATCCTGAGGACCTGGTGTCGCCCCACAGGCATTTTGGATAAACACCAACTTGGATGCAAGTTCATCGTCATTCAACACCAAAGCGCCCATAACTACGTCAGAATGTCCTCCCAGGTATTTGGTCACGGAATGCATCACAATATCTGCTCCCTGATCCAAGGGATTTTGTAAGTAGGGAGAAGCAAAGGTATTGTCAACTGCTAGTAAAACTCCATGTTCCTTGGCAACTTTGGCTACCCCTGCCACATCAATAATATTCATCATAGGATTGGTCGGAGTTTCCACCCAGATCATCTTCGTGTTTTCATTGATATAAGTAGCGATGGATTTTGGATCGCCCATGGGAACAAAATGGAATTTGATTCCATACCGCTCAAAGACTTTGGTGAATAAGCGATAGGTCCCTCCATACAGATCATTGGTAGAAATGATCTCGTCTCCGGGATTGAACAATTTCACCACCGCATCGATCGCTCCCAATCCAGAGGAGAAACAAATCCCATGTTTTCCATTCTCTAAGGCAGCTAGATTATCCTGTAGGGCAGTTCGGGTAGGATTATGGGTTCGTGAATATTCATAGCCCTGATGATCTCCTGGAGATCGCTGCACATAGGTGGATGTCTGATAAATTGGAGTCATGATCGCTCCGGTACTTGGATCTGGCGCTACTCCTGCGTGGATTGCTTTGGTTCCAAATTTCATATGCTTATGGGTTTAATTCTTATCAATTAGCTTTTAGGGAAATCTTTTTAATTGGTAGGGTGTTTTTGGCTTTTGCTCACTAAACTTGTAGGCTCTTGGAAGAAACATTTTCCTGAAGGCCAATCAAAGATGACAAAAAAGGGTAGTATTTTCAAAACTATTTCCTCCTACTTGGGAGATCATCCCACAGGGATCCTTGCCTGGCTTTGGGTGACTACAATGCCCTTCATTGGTAGTGCTGTTTTTGCAGTGAATTATGATTTCCTTGAACAATACAGTCTAAGCTCTGGAGTTGATTACATAATATACACGTTGATCGGAGCAATGATCATGGGCTTAGCTTTACTACCCACCACATTGATCGCACTGGCTTCCGGATTTTATTTCGGCTGGGTCTCATTGCCTTTTTTAATTTTAGGATACTCCCTCGCTTCTGTAATAGGTTATGGTATTGGGAAATTCATCAATATGGAACTCACCGAGCAAGTCTTTAAGAAAAACCCGAAGTTTCATGCGGAAGTAGAAGCCCGAAAAGAAAAAGAAGGTTCCTTGGTGTTTTTTGTTCGTATCAGCCCTGTAGTCCCCTTTTCTATTTCCAATTTCCTCTTCGCTTCAATGAATGTGAGTCTGGCAAAAGTGCTGATTTTTGGAATTCCTGGTATGCTTACCCGAACTGTGATCGCTTTTACTGCCGGAGTATTGGCTAGTTCCTATCTGGCTGCTAAACAATCCATGAATTCTCCTCTACAATGGGGAATTGGCTTAGCATTGTTGATTATTGGAGGAATAGGTATTTATGGATATGTGAGAAAGAGGAAGAAGTGAACAGTATTCAGTGATCAGCAGTTCGATTTAAAGCCTAATTTTCAATTGATGAGGAGTCAACTCCCCATTTCAGAAAAATCTCGATCTATTGAAAACCTTCCACTAATGGCGGCCACTTAATCAACGCAATAAATACATCTTCCCATAACCTTTCTTAAAGGCTTTGTCCCCTGCAGTGGGTCGATGCTCCATGAACTGGCCATTCTTTCGAACCAATACCCGATAAATGTACACCCCATTGGCCAATTGATCTCCAAATTCATCTTTTCCATCCCAGGCATATTCAGTCAAGTTATTCCCGATACGAATTGGCCCCAATTCATTTTGTAAAATTTCCCTTACCACTTTTCCCGTCACAGTCATAATCTGAATTTTGATCTCATCAGGCACCTCAGATCCAGTTACTGTAAATACAAACCTGACACTGGTGCTGAACGGATTTGGATATGGGTAAAAATTCGTAATCTGAGACTCATTGATCACTTCAAAAGTAATTTCATAGGGCTGAGGAGAATCTTCATTTTGAATTTTTAAGGTATATAACCCATCTTCCAGAGGTCCTGGAAGGAAGGAAACTTTAAATCGGGAATCCTCAGAAGCTGGAGTCCAAGTGAGGTTGGGGTTTGAAAAGTTGACCCTCGAAAATTCACAACCTTCACAGTTCTGCTTCAAGAAAATATCCATCCCCACCGTATCTTGCTTATACAATAAGGTCTGGTCATTCACCAGCTGTGCAGTCACCATCACAGTAGGAGAAACAATGTCTCCATCCATGATATAAATCCCATCGAAGTTCACATCCAATAAAGAACTGGTTTCATCAGCCTCCACCAAAATATAGCTTTCAAAGTCTATTTGGTTGTTTCTAAATGTCTGTTCTTGTTGAATTCTGGGGTTTGCAAAAACCTCTAACTCATTTTCACCAGCCTTTCCAATGGAATTAAACTCAATACTAAACTCCATGGATTCTCCAGCTTTTAATGCTGGGAACTTTTTAGTGAAATTCTCCACCTTTTTAGAATTCAGGTTAGTCCATTTCCAATCCACCTGAATCGAATCCAGGAAGTTGTATTTTGATACATTTTTGAAAATCAAATCCACTGTTGCCTGTTCTCCTTCTTTCAAAGACAGTTGATCTCTGGAATTTTTCACAAACAAAGCGCCTTCAGGAACTCCCGAATAATTCACTTGCCATCTGTCCAATTGAGCCGGAGCAGTAGATTCAGGATCATCCATCGCATACCGTAATCTCAAATAGGGATAGGTAGTGGAGTTGATAAAGCTAAGATCCATTTCCTGATCCAACACTTGCGCTAAGATCACTTCTTCCTGTCCATCTGCCTTGACCCCTATGATATCAAAATAGGTATTATCCTCTTCATTGATCCAATTTCTGGCATTGACATGTTGGAAAAACCGCTCCCAATTGCTAGCTGGCCCCACTCTAGGGGTCAGAATTACCCCTGAAGTAATATACCCTTCGAGTTCCGTATCAAATGAAAGGGTTTGTTGGTTAGGAGGGAACTCCTGATTGGTATCTCCAACAATTTCTATTGCCTCACCCGGGGCCATCCCTTTTTGGCCATAAAGGATATAAGGATCTCCTGTATTCAGGTTTCTGAGTGTAGCTTCGTTAGCTCCAAATTCTTTTAATAAAGCATAGGCTTCATCTGGCCAGGCATCGAACGTCACATTGCCCACAGAGAAAATGACCACATAATCCCCTTCTTTTACCCCATTCACATATTGCTCTAAAAACGTCTGACCTGGAGTCGTGATCCAAGAATTTTGAACACTCTGGATCACCTGAGGTACTCGACCGCAGGCTCTAGGATCCAAAATATCAAAGCCCGGAACTGGAATAGATAAATAAGGAGTCAGTGATGTTTGATCGAAAGCAACCATCCCCAAAGATCCATTGGGACAGAGTCGGCTATTGGCATTATTGACATTGTCTATGATTTGAGGAACCTGATCAAGGTAGAACTGGGTGTTTTTGTAGCTCAAAGTATCCACACCTGCTCCCACCGTAAACACTTCAAATCCGAGGTTTTTATCCAAATACTTCCATTCTGTTCTTTGGCTATTCAACGCTAGGTTTGTCAACTGATTTTCTTCCAATTGGTCATTGGTCCGTTGGGTCCAACCTTTTGCTCCATTTGGAATCAAAGAAAAGCTGGAAGCGGTCCAGGAATCAGTTTCACCCAATTGAGGTTCCTGAAATTTCGTGCGCCAATAATAGGTTACGGAATCTTGATTCGACAACAAAGTCACGGGCCAATCTGCTATTCCAGAAGTAGTAATCCTGATTTCCTTTCTATATGATGAATTGAAATTAGCAGCCGAATCCAATTGAAGAATAATGGTTCGATCCTTTTTGGGATTTCCAGGAATCTGGGCTATTAAATTCACATTGGCTTCTGAAACTATTCCAAAGTCCAAGGGGAACAGGTTCAAGGTACCGCTCAAAGGAATAAACTCGGTTATAGAAATGGAATTATTGGCAAAAGTCATTTCAGGGATAGATTTCGACGGATTTACCTCCAACGTAAAGGTGTTATCTCCTGCAGCATTCAGACCAATATTCGGAATCGAAAATTCCAAGGTATCTTTTCTGGAGATGTAGGGTATTTCTTTCGGATCAAAGGCTACTTCCGTTCCATCTGGAAGCTTACGCTTTATTCTAAAAGCAACAGAATCAGTATTCACTAGGCCAATATTCCGAATCACAAAAGTCAATTTGATACTATCTGACAGGGCATTGAGGGGAGATTCATCAAAGCTTTCAAAGAATACTTCTGTTGCATCTAAAGAATAATCTGCTTTATCTGCAGGAAACATACGTGTACCAGGGTCTCCAAGCAAAACCATTTGCTCCATATGGGAATAGCTTAGAGGAACCAATCCAAAATTCTCTACAAAATCCACCTCTGCCAGTTGCTTGACCTCTCCTACTGTTTTGTAAATACTGGAACTATCCGCAAAAGCCTTGGAATAAAAGGCATTTGAATATCGATTGAGGATGACATCCACTCCCACAGAGGTATTAGCCATTATATTAGAAGCGCCTTTTTCTGGAGTAATGATCCAATCCTCCCCTTGGGTATAGGTGGTACCAAAGGCACTTCCATAATCACAACCATTGAAAAGCATCACGGGGTACTTTCCTTTGTTTTGGTAATTCAAGGTTGGATCTGAGGCAAATCCAATTTCAATATCAATGACCGTCGGTGCCCCATGTCCAAAAAATGTCACCAAAGATCGACCTTCATTGAGATCGCCTGTAATGTCAATCAATTCAATGGTGGAATTAGAACGCTTTCTATAAGTGGTCACATTTCCTCCCAAATACAAGCCTTCGGCAATGGTTTTATATCCATTGAGGTAATTGAAATACCTGTTCAACTCAAACTCGGAAACCCCTCCACTCAGGTGAATCAATTCTTTTTGCCAAGGTGCTGTTACACCCAAAGCATCTTTTTCAATGGCTTTATCCAAATAATCGGCTAAATGCTGGGAGTTTTTGGCAGGGATTCTTCCCACAGCCATGGCGGGTGCATCCAAATTGGAAGGGTCCAAACCTACCACATAATTATTATCAGAGATGGGATATCCTCCTGGTGGAATCAGATTTTGAAACGTAAAAGCACTAGGATTATTTCTATAAAAATAGTTAACGCCTCCCTGTCTGGCTGTAGAATACATGGTCAAAGATCTTCCTGCTAACAATAGGTGACTTGGTTTGTGTACGGGGTAATAGGCTTTTAAAAATTCAAAAAGAGCAGTTGGTGATTCTTCTCCATATGCAAATTGATTGTACAAATCCTCTATAAAGACTGTCATGGTTTTAAAACCTCCCCCCATAGGGGAAGCCCTATGTGCCGCATAAGCCTGTAGTGGATTTTCATACTGATTGGCGGCCTGTTCCAAAATATGGTGGCCCACCAGAATATAATCTGCTTCCTGAGTGAGGTAATTCTTAAACTGTACAGGTTCTAGTTTCGAGACCGGAAGAATCGTCTCCTCATTTTGAAGCCAAATTTTGCTGCTGTCGGATGACACTGACGCTCGGAACCTGAGTTGATTCGATGTGTTGGAAAGTATTACTTTCTCAGGCCTTCGGTAATCGGAAATTTCAAAAGCCTCATAATTGCTATTCAATTGAGAAATGGAGATCTGCTGATTTCCTGGCGGCACAAGGAATAGTTTAGAAGAAAAATCTCCTTGCACCACCCTTTCCTGAAATATTACTTTGGTATAAGCAACCGAAACATTGTCTGCTGCCTCCGTTCCAGAGGATTGCACGCTGATCACAATACTTCCATCGGCATTAAAATCCCCCATAGTCAGAGGTAAGGTCAATTGGGGGTATTCATATCCGTAGAAATTTTCCGTTTGAACCAAGCGTTGGGAAGCAGCGGTAGGTCCCACTGAAATCCTTGTGCTATGATTATGCAACGAACGTCCCACTAATCCAATTTCGAGCGTTGCAGGTCCAGAATTGCTGGGATTCCCTAAATCGGTCAATGTGAAACTTCGGGTATTCCCTTTGGTAATAATGGAACTCATCCATCCTTGCCCCTGATCATAAATGGACAACCTAAAATCAAAAGCATATCCTACTCCTAATGAATATTGCTCTCCATAGGCCATTAATTTTTCCGTCCCAAAGCTGGTCAATTGAGCTAGGTTGTTTTCGGGAGCCGGGCGTTCTGCCATTCGTAGACCAAACTCTCCTGGAGTGATGGTCAAGAAAAAGGCAGTACTATCCGAATGAGTATTGAAATAAGGATTTGGAAGGCGGTCAAACTTGGTATACAGCAAAGAATCTAATGTTCCATCATTTCTTAATCCATAAAAGTCCAGGTAATCTTCTGAATCAAATCTTCCATCCTCTTGTCCAACCAAAGAAACAGCCACTTCTTTCCCACGATGGTAAAGCCGGATCGTCCTTGGATCAACCGCATTCACATTTACTCCATTCGCAGCTAGGACTTCAGGAGTGATTCTATAAATGCCATCTTTTGCTGTCAGGATTTTATAATAGGTCTGGTTATAGGTATACCAATTAGATTGCTGGGCTTGGATAAGGTTGCTTAAGAACAATAAGCCAAGGAATAAGAAGCATGTTTTCAATTTTTTCATCGGTCCCATCCTTTAAATTTCCTGAATTCCGAGTCCAATTTTTCCAAACTTACTTTCACGCTAAAAACATGAGAATAAGGAGTTTCAGACACATTCCCTATATCTGAAAGGGCATAGTCAATTTGGAACTTTTCGTTTAAAACCACTCCTACCCCCATACTTGGTTGCATATTCAAGGATTCATTTCCTTCAAAATCTTTGATGTATTGAAAGTTCCCAATACCTGCCCTTAAATAAGCAATTCGCTGAAAACCAGCCTCAATCCCTAGCCTGGGATCAATACTAAATACCGAATTATGGATTAGGGTATTCCTGTTGCCATCAAAAGTCATATCCAAATCCGCCACGGTCAATAAGCTGAAATTTGTACCCAATTTCCAATCATAGGCAATACTTCCAATGGCTCTTGGAAGGGTAAGCTCCACGGAGTTTATAGGGATTTCATTATCTGTCAGGGAATAGATATCACGTACCAACTCTGCATCATGAGACCAAGCATTGAAGGTGGTGGTAATATCCCTCACCATTAACCCTAAGGTCAATTTTTTATGAATGTAAATACCTCCTATATCTAAACCAAAGCCCCATGCCTGAGCAAACTTTCCAACATTTCGGTGAATGACTTTGGCATTTGCTCCCACTTTAAATTTATCCGAGAGATCCCGTGCATAACTCAACAACAAGGCATAATCCGCAGCATTAAAAAATTGGATATTGTTATAATTTAAGGCGCCATTTGCATCGTATAAAAATCTGGTATCTGGAATATCGTCCACTCCAAATCTGATTAATGAAATAGCCACTTGGCTTTCATTTTTGATAGGTGTAGAGAAACCCAGGTAATCGTATTGGGCCACACCGGCAAAATATTCGGAATGCATTAAGGTAAATTCATATTTATGTTGAATCCCCATCAGGGCCGCTGGGTTCCAATAAGCAGAAGTTACATCTCGCGAGGCTGCCACCTGGGCGCCTCCCATTCCCAAGGCCCTAGCCCCAACACCAATACTTAAAAATTCATTGGAATATTTAGGTGCAATGGATTGCGAAAAACCAGCCCTGATACTAAAAAGCATCAGTGAAGGCAAGAAAATTAGAACACCTATTAAAAGTCTAGTGATTTTCACAAAACCAAAATAAAGTAAATATCTAAGCCGTTAATAGTTGTTGGCTTTTTTCTTTTAAAGAATCGATACACTGTACGCCATCGTACATATTTCTGTTCACTATGTTGCAGTTTTTTCAGCAGAAATAAAATGTTACACTTTTGCCCATATTTTTTTTCAAAGATTTTAAAAATTCAAAAAGTGCAAATAAAGGCTCTATGGTAGGATTATTCCGGATTTGGTATACCAAACTAGCTTTTTATAGCAAGGAATTAGGTTATACAAGGTAGCTTAGAAAAGATTGGTATCATTTTTCTAACAAATGAGGAAACGGAAATCAAATTTTCCAAAAGCAAGGAAAAAAAATCACCTTACTATGAATGTCGCCAACACACAGATTCAAATGCGCAAAGGGCTCTTAGAGTTTTGCGTTTTGCACATTATCTCTCGGGGTGAGGTATATACTTCAGACTTGATCGATGAACTTACCCAAGTTCAGATGATCGTAGTAGAAGGCACACTATATCCCCTACTCAACAGACTCAAGTCTGCTTCACTAGTTCAATACCGCTGGGTTGAATCTGAATCGGGACCTCCTCGAAAATATTATTCCATTACCGAGGAAGGTAAAGAATTTCTAGGTACGCTTTCAGAAACCTGGACCTCGTTAGTCAATTCCACGCAAGAAATCACCTCTAAGAATTGAACCTATGAAATTGAGAAGCACATTCCAGAATCTGTTGAAGTTCCTTACAGGCGGACATGTGGCAACCCTCTAAATTGAACAACACATGAAAAAGACAATAAGCATTAACATCAGTGGAATTCTCTTCCACATTGAAGAAGACGGATACGATACGCTTCGGAAATACCTCGATGCGATCAATAAGCATTTTTCTTCCTATAAGGACAATCATGAGATCATCTCCGATATCGAAAATCGGATCGCTGAGATTTTCTTGTCTAACCTCAAAAACAACAAGCAGGTCATCACCGCAGAAAATGTGGACAAACTCATTGAAAAAATGGGAACCATAGCTGACTTCGCTACCGTGGAGGAAGAAAAAATGGAAGAGGAGTATGAGCAGCAAGCCAACCCAAAAGATGAAGACTACTATAAATATGTCACTCCCCAACAAGGAGAAAAAGGAGGATATAAAAAATTAGTACGACTTGAAAACAAAAAGATTATTGGAGGTGTCTGTGCTGGTATCGCCCAATACTTTGCCATAGATCCCTTATGGACCCGGTTGATTGCGATATTGGTATTGTTCAGTGGTAACATCCGATTAAACCCAGGTCTATTCGATATCATGCCATTTGACAACTTTAGGTTCAACTTCAGTTTTGGCTTCATTGCAGTGGTGGCTTATATCGTACTTTGGGTCATCTTACCTGTGTCATATGATGTAAAAGAGGATAAAAACATCAAAAAACTTTATCGAAACCCTGATGACAAAGTCTTAGGAGGAGTCGCTTCAGGGTTAGCTGCATACTTTGGAATAGAAGTAATTTGGACCAGACTTGCCTTTGTATTGCTGATTTTGGCCGGAGGATCCGGATTCTTAATCTACTTGGTACTATGGATTATCACCCCTGTGGCCAGTTCGATTACCGAACGAATCCAAATGAAAGGTGGTGAAATCACTTTGGACAATATAGATACGACTGTGAAGGAGAGCCAAAACCCCATCCCTCCTATTCCTGAATCAAATACCAGAAAGATTTTACTAACTCCTTTTAGAATTATCGGACAAGTAATCGAAGCAATCGGAAAAGCGCTTGGACCGGTAGGAAGAGCAGTATTAGCGGTAATCCGGGTGTTATTTGGACTCTTCGTATTCTTCTTGGGAATTGTCATAACAATCGCTCCATTGATCGCCTTGGGTGTTTATTTTGGAATCTTCACCAATGACGACTATGTAATGGTGATGGATAATTTCCCAATTGAATTGTTCTCTAATCTAGTCCCTGTTTGGTTGGTAGTAGCAGCTTCTTTCTTATTGGTTATTCCTGGTATTATCTTATTACTATTAGGTTTAAGTGTCCTTGCTAAGAAAAGCATCATTGGGGGAAGATTCGGCTTGGTAGCCTTAGGTCTTTGGTTATTGTGTATTGGAATTTGCGGATTCCAGATTCCTAGAATTGTAGCACTGTTCAAATCTGAGAACTGGTTTAAGAGTGAAGAAGTATTGCCGGTTACTGCAGGTACGATGATTTTAAACCTAAACCCTATCAGTGAAGAAGCTACATTCAATCGAGTAAGCTTGAGATTGGAAGGAACTTCAGACTCTTTGGTAACCTTGACAAAAGACGCTTTCTCCAGAGGAAGGTCTAAAGCAGAGGCCATGGAAAATGCCGAGCAAATCGTATACAACTATGCCGTTAGGGATTCTGTGGTAACCTTTGACGAAGGCTTTGATGTCAATTCCCTTGGGACGTTTAGAGATCAAAAAGTAAACTTGGTACTTAATATCCCTTATGAAAAGCCTTTCATTATGGAACGATCACTGCTAGAAATCATCAGAAATACCATCTATAGAAATGGTTATAGATCCTCCCAGGTAAATCAGCGAAATGTCTGGGTATTTAATGAGGCTGGACTGGTTTGTGTCACATGTAATGATGACAACGAAGAGGAGGAAGATGACGCGGAAGAAGTGTATCTGGATTCGCTTTCTCGAGCACAATTGGACAGTATCAGCAAGGCGAAGTACTTACAAAAAGCAGATAGTATTTCTCAATAAGTGGAACGGGATCCAAAATCTCAGTTTTAAAATAGGAGAGGTATCCAATTGGATGCCTCTTTTTTTGTAACTTCTATTTTCAAAAACCCAATAACAATGGATGTTACAGTAAAATTTTTGGGAGGGGCTGGGGCAGTCACCGGATCCAAATACCTAATTGACTTAGGAGAATTTGAATTTTTGGTGGATTGTGGACTATACCAAGGAAATCGAGAACTTCGAGACCGAAACTGGGATAAATTCCCTATGCCTCCTATGGAGATGGAAGCCATTGTACTTACTCATGCGCACCTAGATCATATAGGCTATTTACCCAAATTAGTCAAGCAGGGTTTTTCAGGCCCTATCTATTGTACAGAAGCAACCGCTGAATTAGCCAAAATCTTATTATTGGATTCAGGTAAGCTACAAGAAGAGGAAGCTGAATACGCAAGAAAAAAGGGCTATTCAAAACATGACAATCCACAACCCCTCTATACACAAGAGGATGCAGAAGCCGTATTCCCCAAACTGGTTCCTCAGGAATTTGAAAGGCCTTTTTCGATCCATCCAGATGTAACGGTTACCTATTACCATGCTGGACATATTTTAGGAGCATCTATTGTGAAAATACTAGTAAAAGGGAAAGAACAGGAAAAGAAATTAGTGTTCTCAGGGGACTTAGGCAGATACCATGACCCTATTTTGTACCCTCCTTCCCGGATACCAAAAGCTGACATTTTGTGGATTGAATCCACGTATGGTGATCGGGTAAGTCCTCCAGTCAAACCTGAGGAAGAATTGGGAAGGGCCATTAGAGACACCTTTGATCGAGGTGGATTGGTGATTATTCCGGCTTTTGCGGTGGGCAGAACCCAATTGGTGATGTATTATTTATTCCAGCTAATGGAAAAAGGGAAAATCCCTAAAGCCCCGATTTTCCTGGACTCTCCAATGGCCATCAATGCGACTAAACTTTACCTGGACTTCAAAAGTGATCACCAATTGACTGCTGTTTTAGAGGATGATAACAATCATCCATTTGATCACCCCCAACTTCATTATTTCCAAAAACAAGAGCAGTCCCGTTCACTCAATGAATACCGAGGGAATGCCATTATTATTTCTGCGAGTGGGATGGCAACCGGGGGTAGGGTTCTTCACCACTTATTTCACCATTTACCTGACGAAAAGAATGGGGTGGTATTTGTGGGGTACCAGGCGGAGGGCACCCGAGGAAGGAGATTATTGGAAGGAGAACCTGAAATTCGGATTTATGGTCGAGAAGTTCCTGTGAAGGCCAAAATCTATCAAATCGATGGGCTCTCAGCACATGCAGACCAAAATGAATTGATGGACTGGGCAGAAGGTTTTATCGAAAAACCTAAAATCGCATTTATCATTCATGGGGAAGAAAAAAGTGCCAGTGTTTTGGGACAAAAACTCCATGAAGAATTGGGATGGCGAACTATCCTTCCTCAGTATTTGGAATCGTTTCTGCTATTTGAAAATATTTAAAAACTAAATAGGAACTCCCCCTTATTAAAATGAAAAAATTAGTAAAAATACTCTCCTTTTTCCTACCCATACTGCTATTTTTCCAGTGTAAACCTTACCAACCGGAAGGTCAGGGCATTATTGGAACCATCACCTGGATAGAAGGGAATCAGATGCCTATGATCCAAGATGGAGAGGATCCCGAAAAAGGGGCAAAAAAGGTAGAGCGAACCCTCCATATTTTTCCATTGACTAATATTTCGGATGTAAAAGTGGAAGAAGGCTTAATCAGTTCCATAGCTACCACCAAGATCAAAGAAGTAAAAACCGATGGGACAGGAAAATATGCAGTAGACCTTAGCCCAGGCAGGTACACGGTACTGACTGTAGAAGAAGATGGATTATTCGCAAGTATCTTCGACGGGGAGGGAAATATACAACCAGTTACGGTGAAGGAAAATGAATGGACCTTATTGGACATCCTCATCAATTATAAGGCATATTATTAAAATATGGTTTTTATTTCCCAATTAACTAAGAAAGATTAAAAACTATAATTAATTATAAATCAATATTTTACGAGTATTTTTATAGAGAAATCAAAAAAATATTATTTTTTTTTCACACACTGAAGCAACCATTCTTTCAAGCTTTGCATCTACCTAATTGAAAGCCACTAGTAATGTTCAGCAGAACCGATTTTTCTACCGAGACAAGAGTAATACAAGGATGCCTAAAAGGTGATCGGTCCGCCCAGCGGCACCTGTATGATTCGTATTCGGGGAAATTTCTGGCCATCTGCATCCGGTATTTGAAAGACCGGGAACATGCGGAAGATGTGATGATCGAGGGATTCATGAAAATTTTTGATAAGCTACCCCAATTTCAGAACAAGGGAAGTTTCGAAGGTTGGATGAAACGAATCATCGTCACTCAGGCTCTCATGACATTGAGGAGTAACAGACACCTAATGATGGAAGTGAATATGGAAAATGAAGCTGAATTTCAGGATCAAAATTATGAACTCAATCATTTGGAAACTGAAGAGCTCATGGAAATGGTCCAAAGTTTACCAGTAGGATATAGAACTGTATTTAACCTGTATGCTATAGAAGGTTATTCCCACAAGGAAATAGCTGAACTACTTGGAATCAGCGAAAGCACTTCCAAGTCGCAGCTCAACAGAGCCCGAAATGTCTTAAAAGAAAAAATTGCCTGTCTAATACCAAACGAAAGGAGAAACAATGGCTAATTCATCACAAAAGTTGGACAAGATTTTCAAGGAAAAACTGGACCAACATGAAGTCAAACCCAGTGCATTAGCCTGGGAGAGACTAGAAAAAGAGCTTCCTAAAGAACCTAAATCCAATCGAGGATTCTGGTGGGCGGCGGCTGCTTCCGTGGTGATCTTACTATCAGCCGGGTATTTCTTTTATCCTTCTGAAACCAAAGACAATTCCGATGAATTACTGGCTACCAACCAAGAAATCATCTCTCCTGATAATTCAGACATCCGCAATTCAGAAACTACGATTCCTGATGAGTTACCTACAGAAATTGAAGAAGAGCAGTTACCTGCTCCTGTAGAAATCAAGGAGGAGCCTAAAGCAGAAATCACAAGTAACAAACCATCTAATAAAAAGCCGGTAATTACTGAAGCACCTACTCAAAACCTAATTGCGATGACCGAAACGCGAGAAAAGGAAATAACAGTATCTGAAGTAATTATACCTGAAGAGAAGCCAGAGTTGAAACCAATGGTTGACCCAGAAATGGAGCTTCCTACTTTGGATATCACGAAGGCAGTAGCAGAGGAAAAGACAGAGACCGAAGAAGCCCCTGCATACAGCATTAAGATTTTCTCCTCAGGACTGAAGGAAGAGCCCAAAGACAAAAACCTGATTGCCGAAATTGGCAAAACAGTGAATGATGTCGGCGGATTGTTAGGAAAAGTAGACCAGGGATTGGCAGACTTGCAAGATGCCAAAAACAACCTCTTTACCAATCTTACTTCTAAAAAAGAACGAGCTGACAAATAAAAAATCGCCACAAGAAATCGAAATCAAATCATGAAAAAATATCTTTTATTATTCTGCCTGATGGCCCTGGTTCAAATTGGCATCGCCGGTACCATGCCATCTAACGACACCTACAAGACTGTGATGAGCGACAGTGTAGTCGTAGAATTCGGAAAGTCCGGAAAAGTAGTCATCATCGTGGACAGCAAAGAGGACTTTGAAAAGCTAAAGCTGATGAATATCAACCAGATCATTCGAGAATTGGATCTGGAGGAAAATGAAGATTCAGGAGAATTGACCATCGTTGAAATCAAAAAGAAGGACGGTACTACCAAAGAAGTGGTAAAAGTAAGAGAAGACTGGGAAGAAACGGAGGTCTATATTGGTGGAATGCGGATCCTGGTAGATGAGTCCGGTGCCAATACCAAAGTACGAGTTGAATCAGGAATGAAGAAAAATAATGACCCCCCATTCCGTACCTACTTTAATGTAGACCTCGGGGTCAACAACTACCTGAATGGTGAAGGCAAATTCCCAACCTCTGACAATCCATATGCGGTAAAAGGTTGGGGGAGCTGGAATGTAGGAATCAACTGGATGGCTGCCCAGAGAATTTCTAAAGGTTTTTACTGGGATTTTGGATTGGGTTTCAACTTCTACAATTTCAAATTTGAAAATCGGGATTTCCAAGCTGTCAGAGGCGATGATATGATTGACTTTGTACAACGTACCGATGTGGATGGCTTTAAAAGTAAAATCTCTGCTTCCTACATCATGGCAATGACCATGCTTGAGCTGGACTTTGGAAAAATGAACGATAATGGAAGGAAAGGATTGAGAATCGCTGCGGGACCTTATGCGGGCTATCGATTAGGAGGACAATCCAAATATGTATACAGAGAACTGGGAGGTTCTGGCCGTAAAAAGGACAAACAAAACACAGGGCTTTACTTGAATAATTTCCGGTACGGAATCAGAGGTGAACTGGGCATTGGTCGAGTTAAATTCTTCACCAATTATGACTTAAACACGCTTTTCCAAGATGAAAAAGGACCTGAGTTGAACCCTATCACTTTTGGCATAGTATTCTAATCAACAGGGCTTCGGCCCTATTTTCTAACCACTTTTGAAAATGAAAAACCAACTACTACTATTACTACTATTTGTCTTTTCGATCAGTACTTCTATTGCGCAAAACAAACCTGACACGGTTATTTACACCAAAGACAAAGTCATTAACGTCTTTGGGAACTCCTGGAGATATTATAAAAATGATGACAACAAATGGATTTTGGAGGTAGAAGAGGATGATGAGGTTAAAATCAAAGAACGATATAAATCCAGAAATCGAAACTTCAGAGCTGATTTTAATTCTGAATTAGGGATCAATTTGGTGAATCCCACCGGTGAAATGCCAGATGTGAAACCTTGGGGATCCTGGTATTATGCCATCAATTTTGAAGGAACTTATAAGCCTTCCAGAAACTTTCACCTTCTTTCAAGCATTGGAGTCAGCTGGTATAATTTCAAGCTTGAAGACAGAAGTCTGATTGCGGTGAAAAACCCAGACGGCATTGCTTGGGAGGAATTCGAAGGAGGCATCGGGACCAAATCTAAAATCTCTGCATCCTATGCAAACTTCACGTTGGTCCCAACCCTCTTAACCAATAACCATAAGCTAAGATTGGGATTAGGTGGATATGCAGGTTTTCGAATAGGCGGAAGAGGTAAGTTTGTATACGACGATGAAAATGGAGACAAACAAAAGCAGTTTGAAAAATCCAATATGTACATAGAAAACTTCCGCTATGGAGCCAGAGGGGAAGTAGGGGTTGGAGATATTACTCTCTTTTTCAACTATGATTTAAACAATCTATTTCAGGAAAATCTAGGTCCTGAAGTAAATGCAATGAGCTTTGGAATAACAATAAGATAATCAATTAAACTATGAAAAATTTCTTCAAAATAAGTCCCTTACTGATAGCCTTACTTCTGTTTGCTACCGTGGGTTTTGCCCAAAAAGTACTTGTTGATGCCAATAAGTCCTACTCCAATATCAGCAAAATTGAAGTAAGCGGGGGTTGGCTTGATGTCTCCTATGATGGAGGCTCTGGCGCTGATGTAAAAGTGGAAGCCTATCTGGAGTCAAATGACGAAGACCAAGACATCATCTTTGTGACCGTAGGTGATGTATTGAAGATCTCTTATGAGCGTAGTAATAACAGCTCCTGGGGGAATAATAGAAACAAAGGATTTATCAAAATCAATGGTCCTATGGCCATGGAACTGGATATTAAAAACAGTTCAGGAACCATCTCCGTGGATGGGGTGACCAATGATGAAACCATCCTGAGAGTTAGCTCTGGAAAAGTTTCGGCCTCTAACATCAATGGTGATCTGAGAGTGAAGGCCAGTTCAGGGTCTTTGTATATCGACGAAATTGATGGGGATGTGGAAGCAAGTGTAACCTCAGGAAATGCGGACATTACCCGTGTTACAGGCAATGTAGACTATGGATCTACTAGCGGTTCTTTGGAGGCAGATACGATTGGGGGAGAATTAAGTGCTTCCTTGACTTCGGGAAATGCCAAGCTAAGTAACATTGGATATTTAGGAGAGTTGAAATTTACATCCGGAAATATCAGAGCTACCAACGCTGGCCTGAATGGGAACACCCGTTTTAATGGAACATCAGGTTCCTTTAGAATTCAGACTCCATCTGACTTAAAATCTCTCAACTTCTCATTAAGAGCTTCCTCTGGAAATCTTAAAGTTGGAGGAATCAACACCGGTAGAAATCTAGAAATAGACAATGGTTCTTCTGATTGGGTCAAAGGTTCTATTTCTTCCGGAAATATCATTATAGAAAACTAAACCAACTGCTATCAACTAAAACGCCAATCTAGTTTAGATTGGCGTTTTTTTTACTCAGGTCTCGAGGCTTGATGAATCAAATCCCGATCCTCTTTTTTCAATTTCATCAATCTCCCTAATCGATCGGGAGTAGGCTTTGCTAAAGAAAAGAACACCAAGGTTCCAGCAAAAAGAATAATAAAGTAAGGATTCCCGTAGAATAATAAACCTAAGGTAGCCACCAACGAGCTGATGAATAAAATATAAAATCGCTCTTTTGTTGCTTTGGCATAAACCTTCACCTTATCAAGCAGCTCTTCCTTCTTAAAGGATTCTTTCAGTTTCCTATGAAACAATAAGTACTGGACCAGCAACAAGGCTGTGCCAGCTCCAGACAAAATTCCGTTTAGAAAGCCTGGAAGCTCAGGGAGTCCCCAATCCAGGTTTCCGGAATTATAGTACAGGTAAATCATTCCAAAAATCGGCAAAGCTATCAACATGAGGATCAACACTAACTGCTCCAGATTTTTGTAGATTTTCCGGATTTCTTCGATTTCCATAAGTAGATTGGAATTACTCTATACGAACTTTTACGTCATCTGTCATAGGTCTTCCTACGCAGCAAAGAACGTAACCTGCATCAATCTCATTTTGGCTTAGTCCCGAATCCTCATCCATTTTTACTTCACCACTGATCAACTTGCCCCGACATGCGGTGCAAAGACCACTTTGGCAACTGAAAGGCATATTTAAATTTTGATCCAACCCTGCTTCCAAAATGGTTTTATCCGGAGTAACAGTTACCAGGTGCTCCTCTCCTTCCAACAAGACGGTCACATCCCTAGTCAGACCACCAGCAGTGGCTGCCGCCTCATGTGCTGCTTCAGCTGCCGCAGAGAAAAAGCTTTCTTTGTGGATTTTTTCACTAGATATCTGTAGAGAAGAAAGAACCTCCAAGGTAGTCTCCAAAATCCCTTCTGGTCCACAAATAAAGTATTCCGTTTGAAATTCTGATTCAGACTCAGCTGTATTTACCAGTCCTTTTAAGGTTTCACTGGACAATCTACCTTTCAGCCCAGTCCAAGCTTCAGTAGGTTGGCTTAGATTATGGATGACTTTCAGATGATCTGCATATTTATGCTCCAATTCATCCAATTCCTTTTTAAAAATGATATGATCTTCATGTCGACTGCAATACAATAAGGTCACCTTGGAATTGGGCTCATTGACCAAAACAGATTTCATTATTCCCATGATGGGGGTAATTCCACTGCCCCCCGCTACCAAAAAGAAATGCTTTTGATTTTTGGAATGAAAGTCCGTGGTAAAATTACCCAGGGGCTTGAGGACATTGATCGTTTTACCTGGATGGATTTTCTCATTCAAAAAGTTAGAAAAGAGACCTCCAGGCACCCTTTTTACAGAAATCCCAGGAAAAGGATCCATATAAGGGGAGGTACAAAGACTATAAGATCTACGTTGTTCCTTACCCTCAAAATCCATCACCAAAGTCAGAAACTGACCTGGTTTGTACTCCAAATAGGGTTCAGGTTGTTCAAAATAAATACTAACAGTATCAGCTGTTTCTTTTACTACCTCCCTCACTTTCAAAGGCAGGAAAGTTTGTTTCTTTGCTACCTCTTTCTTTTTCTTAAATAAATTGAACATCCTTGAATTAAACTTTATAGGTATTTTTTATTTGACTGCAAAATTAACTTCTCCTCCCAAATAATTGCTTTGGATAAGGATAAATTCCAATGAATAACCTGATTTCTTGACCTGAGGTTCGGAAAAATCCAACAAAACTTCTGAAATCGAAGGGTGAAGGTCAATGATTTGGAGGCAAAAAGCTAAATTGCAGCTTCCAAAAACAAACGGAATAGTCCAATGGAATTAAATGCGTTGACAGCGGTAACATCCGTAGATGGCCGTTATGCCGGCAAAACCGCCCCTTTAAGAGCTTATTTTTCAGAATTTGCACTTATCAAAAACCGAGTTCATGTAGAGGTTGAGTATTTCATAGCGCTTTGCGAATTGCCTTTGCCACAACTTAAAGACTTTGACCATGCGTTGTTTTCAGACTTGAGATTGATTGTAGATCATTTCTCCATAGAAGATGCTGAAAAAATCAAAGCCACTGAACGAATCACCAACCATGATGTAAAAGCAGTGGAATATTTCCTTAAAGAGAAATTTGATGAATTGGGTCTGGAGGCTCAAAAGGAATTCATCCACTTTGGATTGACTTCCCAGGATATCAATAATACCTCTACCCCATTGATGCTTAAAACAGGGATGACAGAAGTCATCTACCCCCAATTGGAAGCGGTATTGCTCAAATTGGAGGAAAAAGCAGAGAAATGGAAGTCCATTCCTATGCTGGCAAAAACACATGGCCAACCAGCCTCTCCTACCCGATTGGGAAAAGAGATCAATGTATTTGTGGTGAGAATAGAAAAGCAATTAGAGTTGCTGAACCAAATTCCTTACACGGCTAAGTTTGGTGGTGCCACCGGTAATATGAATGCGCACCAGGTAGCATACCCGGAAGTGGCTTGGAATGATTTTGCCGTTCATTTTGTCAAAAACCATCTTGGATTGGTCCGTAGTTTCCCTACTACACAAATCGAGCATTACGATAACTTGGCCGCTCATTTTGATGGGTTAAAGCGAATCAACACTATTTTGCTTGACTTGGCAAAAGATATCTGGCAGTACGTCGCGATGAATTACTTTAAGCAAAAAATCAAGGCAGGGGAAATCGGCTCATCTGCGATGCCACATAAAGTAAATCCGATTGATTTTGAAAATGCAGAGGGGAACTTAGGAATTGCAAATGCACTTCTGGAACATCTGGCTGCCAAACTTCCAATCTCGAGACTTCAACGGGATTTGACGGACAGTACCGTTTTGAGAGTAATCGGTGTGCCATTGGCACATATGGTCATTGCTTTGGAATCTCTAGCCAAAGGACTGGATAAACTGGAATTGAACGAAGCAGCAATTCATGCCGACTTGGAAGATAACTGGGCCGTAGTGGCTGAAGCCATCCAAACTGTATTGAGAAGAGAGGCTTTCCCAAAACCTTATGAGGCTTTGAAAGACTTGACAAGAACGAATACTAAAATCACCGAAAGTTCCATTCGGGAGTTCATTTCGAATCTTCCAATTTCAGATGAATTAAAGGCTGAATTGAATCAGATCACTCCATTTAATTATACTGGAATTTAAACAGAACTTGATATAGCTAATCCTAAAAGCCGAGCCAGAAATGTCTCGGTTTTTTTATGGTTTAAATTTCAATTCCTTAAATTAACTCATTCAACTCCTGTCTCATATGATCCACATTCACCGGACTGACTCCTCCAACCCTAACTTCCAAGAATTAGTCCGAAAATTAGATACCTACTTAGCCCGAATCGATGGAGAGGAAAATGCATTTTATGCCCAGTACAATAAAATAGACTTGCTTAAACATGCGGTCGTGATTTTAGAAAGTGAAATTCCCGTAGCATGCGGGGCCATCAAAGAATTGGACGCTGATTCCATGGAGGTAAAGCGAATGTATACTGATGTTTCCGCGAGAGGGAAAGGATATGCAAAAAGTATCCTTTCTGAATTGGAAAAATGGGCAAAAGAGTTGGGATATAAATTCTGCGTATTGGAAACAGGAAAGCGTCAACCAGATGCAATTGCACTTTATCAATCTTCCGGATACCAACTCATTCCGAATTATGGTCAATATCAAGGGATTGAAAACAGTGTCTGTTTTCAAAAAATGCTATAAGGAGTATTGGAAGTAAAGTCCCCCCATTTTAAACAATAGGAATGCCATGCATGAAGTGCTAGAACAATTTTATTTGAACCAATCAGAACCCAACAAAAGTTGTTTTATGGCTTTGCGTAGCATCATTCTAGATTTGGATAAGGATGTGACAGAAACCGTAAAATATGGGATGCCTTGTTTTTGCTATCAAAAAAAGATGTTTTGCTATTTATGGACAGATAAAAAGACGAGCCTTCCCTATTTGCTCTTTGTGGAAGGAAATTTTCTCCACCATCCAAAATTAGAGAAAGGCACTCGATCAAGAATGAAGACCTTCACGGTAGATCCCAAAGAAGATTTACCCTTGCAAACAATTCATCTGTTATTGACAGATGCATTAGCTTTATATAAGTCTGGAAAAATAAAAATCAAATAGACTTCATTTCTTTTTGCCTAATTTAGATAAGTAGAAATTCAAGCGATTATTTTTTAGTAAAAGCAAAGCCATGTACAACGTCATCATCACAGGATCCACGGGAATGATCGGAAAAGGAGTCCTTCTGGCCTGTTTGAACAGTGAGGAGATACAGGAGGTGCTATTGATTAACAGAAGTTCAGTTGGGATGGAGTCTCCAAAAATCAAAGAATTACTACTACAGGACTTTACTCAAGTCCACGAATATTCAGAACAATTAAAAGGCTACGATGCCTGCTTCCACTGCATGGGTGTATCCGCAGTAGGCATATCAGAAGATAAATACCACCAATTGACTTTTGGGGTTTCCAAATCCTTAGCTGACACCCTTTTTGAGTTAAATCCTGATCTTGTTTTCTGCTATGTTTCTGGCACAGGAACGGACTCTTCTGAAAAAGGGCGCATTATGTGGGCAAGGGTCAAAGGGAAAACTGAGAATTATATTTTATCTCTCGGGTTTAAAAAAGCCTATATGTTTAGACCTGGCTTTGTTTTACCAGAAGATGGTATCAAGTCAAAAACCAAACTCTACAATACCATCTATGTGTTATTGACTCCTTTTTATTCCTGGATAAAGAATTCCAAAAACGTAACCACTACCAGAAAGATTGGAAAGGCCATGGTCCATGCCCTAACCAAAGAATTTTCCAAATCCCTCTTAGAAAACAAGGACATCAACAAACTTGCTGAATAAATACGCATTTCGGATCAAGAAAATTAAATTTATAGAACTATCTTAAAACGTAGTGATACTTTTATTAAAAACCATTACTCATGAATCTTTACAAACAAATTTTTGAGAATAACCAGAAATGGGTTGAATCTAAACTTGCAGTAGATGAAAATTATTTTCAAAACTTATCTAAAGGACAAAGTCCAGAAATATTATATATAGGTTGTAGTGATAGTAGGGTCACCGCAGAAGAAATGACCGGTATTGAACCAGGGCAGATGTTCGTACATAGAAACGTGGCGAATTTGGTTCCTAATAATGATGGAAACTCTGCTTCAGTAATAGAGTATGCTATTTCACATTTAAAAGTTAGGCATATCGCTGTTTGTGGCCATTATTTTTGCGGAGGGGTGAAAGCAGCCATGCAGGCCCAAGATTTGGGGATTTTGAATCCCTGGCTAAGAAATATTCGAGATGTGTACAGAACTCATAGAGAGGAATTAAATGACATTGCAGACGAGGATGCACGGTATAAAAGGCTGGTAGAACTTAACGTACAGGAACAATGTATCAATGTGGTGAAAATGGCTTCCTGGCAAAAAAGATTCATAACGGAGGGGCTGCCACATGTACATGGATGGGTTTTCGACATCCAAACGGGCAAATTGATTGATCTAAATATTGATGTCCCCACAATAGTGAAAGGTATTCGGGAAATCTATGATTTAGGTACTACCGAAATTTGAGATCATGAAACAATTTTAATTTGATTTTCCAGCCAAGGTTTGTGAAGACATAGCGCTTTTAAGCCTTGGGTAAAAAAATCTCTGCCATCATACAGCGAGCACTTCCTCCACCTAATTTTTCAATGGTAGGAATAGAAGGACTGATGATGGTAGTGTACTTTTCAATCATTTGGATTTGCCCCACATTCAAGGAATCAAAAGCAGTCTGTGACATCACAGTAAATTTCTCCCCTCCGTCATTGGTCACTTCTAGCATATTCCCGGCAAAATTAAACTTCTGTTTAGCAGTGATAGGGATCACTTTTTTTCCTGCTTTGGTTAAGGCCTTTTGAACACCCTGTTTTTCGGATGCTTTTGGAATACTATCCAAACATACCACTGCTAAATCCCTTCCCACATGCATCATCACATTCGTATGATAGATAGGACTTTTGACCCCATCAATTTCTTGGACTGAGTTAAACCCTACTAAATCATACCCCAAAATATCCGCAACATAATTAAGTGGAACCGGATGGGTTCGTTCAGAGAAGCAGGCAAAAATAGTTTTACTATCATGGTCCAGAACCATGCTTCCTGTCCCTTCCAAAAATTGATTATCCTCTTCAAAAAAACTCAAATCCAAAATCTCTGAAATTTGATACCCCTTTTGAATGAGCATCTCCACCAAGTCCTTTCTTCTTTCCAAACGCCTATTTGGGGAATACATAGGGTATAGAATCAATTTGCCATCAGGATGCGTACTAAACCAATTGTTTGGAAATACTGCATCTGTCTTAATAGGTTTCTCAGTATCTTCCACCACCTCGACATTCACCCCTTGATCTCGTAACAATGCTACAAATCCATCAAATTCTTGTTTAGCCAACTCCCTGATTTTACCTTTTTCACGATGATCCTTCTGCTGATAAAAATTCGTATTGGCAGTCTCCTCATTAAATCCAAAATTGGCCGGACGAACCATCAAGATATTTGGTGAAGTTTGCATAGTAATTAATTTTTGGGATACCTGTAGAGCACGGGTTGAATACCAAACCGAACTTCAGAAAGAGTAAAGAAGCTTTTTCCTTCTGGAGAAAAACCAATGGCTTCCCCTTGTGGTTCCGGAACATATGGAACAATGACCGGAGCTCGCGATAATGCTTCCATCACTGACTCTCCCTTCTTTCTCTTCCAATAGAATACCTCAAGGTAGTTCTTTATTATGATTTGACTCCCATCTTGAGAAATATCCCCTGCTACTGAGCTCGTAATAGGAAGCTTCATCAGTTCTTCCAATTCTGCACTTCCTGATTGAAATTTCTCTGCGGGAAGGCGGAACAAGGTGTTTTCTTTATCTCTTTTGGACAGGATAAAAATATCTCCAGAAACTGGGTCCACCATCAAAGTTTCTGCATCCATTGCTCCATTGGGATAAGTTAAATCTATTCTCTCTGGGGTTATTTTTACAGAGCCTCTCGAACGTATCGGTTCAGCAAATCTGTAAATTCTAATGGTTTCATATTGGGCTACATTATCTCCTATTTCTGCTACATAGACGTTACTTTCTCCATATTTCCCTGGTCCTACAGCGATATCTTCCCAATCTCGATTAGTGGCTCCCAATAGCTCCACATCCCCTACTACATTCCCCAAGGAATCAAGCATATAGACTTTTGGTTCACCTCCACTATCATTGTGTACATAGATAATTCCAGGTTGGCTTTTGCCAAATGCCAATCCACTCACCTCATTCAATATCTGGGCGTCAATTGTTTTGACAGGAATACCTACCGAAAAAGCAGAATCTACGGAAGCATCTTGAGCAAACACCTGAAAAACAGATGCAAGCCCTAGAAAAGTAAAAAGGACGGATTTCATATTGTTTGATTAGAAGAAGCCAAAAATAGGGAAAATCAACTCCCAAACTAGGTGTTGATAAGGCTCCACAAGGAGTTTAACGAATTGATAATACTCATCATTATTGATGGCACCCAGATAAAAATAGAGGGATACCAGGAAGACAAAAAAAATAGGCTGTCCCACCATTAATTCTCTATCCAAATGTGAAGGATTGGTAAATGATGAGACAGCTCCTTTAAAATTAACCTAAACCTTGAATGGCAACTTGTAGATTCGTTGTCCATTCATCTGATACATGGCATTGGCAAGCGCAGGAATAAACGGCGGCACAGGAGGCTCTCCTACTCCGGTTGGTTTAATTTGGCTTTCTACGATATGGACATGTATTTTTTTCGGGGCAGCAGGCATTCGAATAATTTGATAAGTATCGAAGTTATTTTGCTGCACCTGCCCATTTTCTAACGTGATTTCAGAAGTAGTGGCCAAACTGGTTGCAAATTGAGCACCTCCCTCAAACTGAGATCGGATTCGATCTGTATTGACAGCTACCCCACAATCCACCACGTAATACACTTCTGGAATCAGAATTTTTCCATCTGCACCTTTTTCCAATAGGACCACACAGCCTACATAGGTCAAGAAACTTTTATGTGCTGCAAAGCCCATTATTTTTCCTGCTGCTTTATTCGCATCCCAATTAGACTGTTCTCTTAAGGTTCGAATGACATTTTTCATTCGTCCAGTGTTCCAAGGATAATTCTCAATACTTTCCCCATAATTCCCATATTCTCCTCCTACCATCTCTGACTGGAAAGTGATATCCCGATCTTCTCCCAGGAGCTCGATTGCATTTTCCAATGGATCTTTCCCTCTCGCTTCTGCAATTTCATCCAACATCGTATGAATGGCAAAAGCATGGTGAATATTACTTACCGATCGAAGCCAGCCTACTCTTGTATTTCCAGTGGACTCATGTGTTTCCACTCGAATATTCGGAACATTAAAAGGAAAATCAACACAACCTAGGCCCATTTCACCGTCTGAAGGATGCAATTCCTCCTTACTACTGGTAGAACCGATTGCCGGGAAAACGGTATGGTGATTCCATCCCGTCAGGTCGCCACTAGAATCCAAGGTCGCAATAATCCGCTGGGCACTATGGGAATGAAAGAAGTCAAAATGAAGATCGTCATCTCGAGTCCATTGTACCCGAACTGGTCCATTGGCTGCTTTTGAAATCAAGGCTGCTTCCACTACAAAGTCTGGCTTGGATTTCCTTCCAAAGCCTCCACCCAATAGTGTCACATTCACTTTGATCTGACTTACATCTACTCCTAAAGCTCCTGCCACTGCTCCCCTTGCCCATTGCGGGTGTTGAGTTGGCGCCCACACTTCGCAAGATCCATCTGGTTTTACATGAGCGATGGCTGCTGGTGGCTCGATGGTAGCATGGGCATAAAACGGAGCCTCATAGGTGCGTTCTATTTTTCTGGAAGCGGATCGGTTTGCCGAATCAAAATTCCCTCTTTCTCTTCTTACTTTTCCATTGCTCCGAGTACTTTGAAGCATTTCTACCAGCTGTTTTTTGGAACTATAATCTTTATTTTCTCCAAGGTCCCATTCTATTTCCAGCGCATCTCTCCCTTTGATAGCAGACCAGGTATTCTCAGCGATCACGGCAATTCCTTCTAAAGCCTTATCCAGACCAGGAGGATTTCCTGATCCTTCAATTTTTACTACTTGAACGACTCCTGGTACCGCCAATGCTTTTTCATCATTATAGGAAACCACTTTCGCGCCTATTACCGGAGTTCTCCGGACTACAGCAATTTTCATATCCGGAAGATCCACATCTGCCCCAAAAACCGCCTTGCCCATGGCAATATTCTTCAAATCGTAAATCGGCACATCCGTCCCGATCAATTTATAGCTGGAAAGTTCTCTCAGTGTAATGCTTTCCGGATCCGGAACAGGGGTATCCTTTAATTTACCCACTAAGTCCCCAAACGGGATTTCTTTCCCATCCCCGATGACTTTCCCATCACGGGTATCACATTGGGAAGGATCCACTCCCCAATCCGCAGCAGCGGCAGCGATCAGCATATGCCTGGCTGTGGCCCCCGCTTTTCGCATGGGTTCAAAAAACATCCGAACAGAGAATGAACCATCGGTATTCTGATTTCCGTATTTCTCTTCATCCCCTTCCGCTTGAACAATTTTGATGGTGGACCAGTCTGCTCCAAGTTCATCAGCCACAATTTGTGGAAGGGACGTTCGAATACCTGTCCCCATCTCAGATCGGTGGGCGACTAAGGTAACTTGATTAGTTGAATCAATGGAGAGATAAACATTGGGTGCAAACGTCACTAATTCACCTTTTGGTCCTGAACATTGGAAGTTGACACCAAGTATAAGTCCCCCGGTAGCAAGGGACCCTATTTTCAAAAAATCTCTTCGGGAGGGAACAAAAACCTTGCTTTTATCCTGCCCTTTTTTCTTTTGTATAAATGGAATATTTGGAAGCATGAGATTGGGTTTTATTTGGGTGTTTTATAAGGACTTAGATGCAGTGACAATCGCATCTTTGATGCGGTTATAGGTACCACAGCGACATAGATTTCCAGCCATGGCTTGCTCGATTTCTTCCTCACTTGGACTAGCATTGGAATTCAGTAATGCAGCAGCATTCATGATCTGGCCCGATTGGCAATAGCCGCATTGCGGAACAATATGCTCTACCCAAGCCTTTTGAACAGGGTGATCTCCATTCTCAGAGAGTCCTTCAATCGTAGTGATTTCACCTGTCCCTACTGCAGATATCGGCAGGGAACAAGACCGAACAGCATTACCATCCAAATGAACTGTGCAGGCACCGCAGAATGATTGTCCACAACCAAATTTGGTTCCTTTCATTTTTAAAAGGTCACGAATCACCCAGAGTAAAGGCATATCCTCTACTGCCTCGACCTCCTTAGATTCGCCGTTAATTTTTAATGTATAGTTTGGCATTTTTTTTTGGGTTAGGGGTTATTTCTTTTATTAAGTTAATGCTTCTGAAATCATGCTCCAATTAAATTCCACTTTTCCCGATAAGGCCTGAATAACATTTGGTTAGCTGCGGAATGATTCTTAAATAATTCTTTTTTCGCGTTCCACTTTAGTTCTTCTTTGAGTTTAAAGGAAATCAAGGCCAAATGCATGGGCATGGTCATATTTCGGGCATATTCCAAATAGGATTCCGGTTGACTTCTGGATTTTACTGCATCTATAAAATTCTGCTGGTGTCCTGGTGATCGAACAATGGTTTTCGGAATTTCAGGAATATCATCCATTACTTTTCCGTCCATTCTTATTTCCCTACTGTTATAGTCGCAAACCAGCGTTCCTTTTGTTCCTTCAAAATAAGCTCCTATCCCTCTCCCAGCTGCTCCTGGAACATCAGGAGGAACAGAAGTCCAATGCAAGTCCAGTTTCTTGAATTTAAAATCGACATCTATCCACTTCGGAGTATCTCCAACTCCATCTGAAACTTCACCGTTTGCTGAGATCTTTTTTAGCCCGGTTGGAGCAATGGACCACCACACAATGTCTGCGATATGACACCAGAAATCCTGGAATACCCCTCCGGAATATTCCATAAAATAGCGATAGGAAAAATGACATTTCTCGGGAGCATACTCGGCATAGGGGGCTGGACCTAGCCACATGTCCCAATTCAAATGGGATGGAGGAGCCTGAAAATTCAGTTTTTCAATCAAAGGGGGCTCACCCGTTTTCCATAGACGAACGGTTTTAATTTTACCCAAGACGCCAGATTGAATTATTTCAGCTACTCGGTGGTAATTATCTCCGGCATGGATTTGGGTTCCCAGTTGAAAAATTCTTCCTGTATCTTTTTGGGAGGCCAACATCAAATCACCTTCCCTTTTAGCATAAGAAAGAGGTTTCTCACTGTAAACATCCTTTCCCGCCTGAAAAGCCAAAATGGTAATCTGGGCATGCCAGTGATCCGGTGTGGCGATGGTGACCGCATCTACATCTGATCTCTCCAGTACTTTTCGGAAATCCGAATACAATTGTGCTTTTGTATCAGGGTGAATCGCTTTCAACTTCACCAAAGCTTCCTGGGCATGGGTGTCATCAACATCACAAAGGGCTACAATTTCCACTTCAGGCAAATTGGCAAACCAGTTTAAATGATTCAAGCCCATTCCCCCTAATCCAATATGGGCTACTCTGACTTTATCGGAAGGTGCTGCTTTCGTCCCTTGGAATGGTAAAAATTGAAGTCCTAGTGTGGTCAATGCAGAATAGCGGACAAACTCTCTGCGATTCAATGATTTTTTCATGTAGTGAGATCTTGGGTAAAAATTAAAGCTATTTAAATTACTAAATAGGATTGGAATTCCTCTCCTGTCCCGCAAAAACCTTTTTTGAAGATTTTTTAAAAAAATAAGTAACTGATTGTGAAGCAAAAAAGTGAATGAGTGAAATATTAAGTAAGATTTTTTAGAAATGGGTTTGGAATAAATAATATAGCCCCCTACATTTGCAACACCAATTCGGAAAACGCTCCGAAAAGAAACACAAAATTCCTCCTTAGCTCAGTTGGTTAGAGCATCTGACTGTTAATCAGAGGGTCCTTGGTTCGAGCCCAAGAGGAGGAGCCAAAGTGAAAAAGCCGATATTTTTATCGGCTTTTTTCATTTTACCAGTTTCCAAATTATTGGAAATCAAAAAGATACGGGATATGAAATCTTTATAGGAAGCGGTTCGAACTTCTTTATCTGAGAATTCTATTTTTCCAGAAAAGATCGAACCAACCAACTTTTGTTTGGTTTCCCCGTCTGCTTCTACATAATACTTCTCTAAATCTTGCAATACCCTTAGACTTTTTTCAAATAGAGAGAGAAATGGAATAAACTCATTATCAGAATGTTCTTTTTCATATTCCAGTTTCTGAATTTGATTTTTAATTCCTTGTTTCAACTCCATAAAAGTTTCAGAATCAATTCCTTGATCTAAGAATTGACTCTTTAGATAATCATATTTCTTATTTAATTTCTCTAGCTCAGAGTTTAATGATTTTTTGTTCTTCTTTCTATTTTCCCCTCTATCCTTCAGTTCCTTTATTATAATTTCTTGATAAAGTGAAACCACCTCTTCAGGGAACTTCAATTTTGAAAAAAAATTCAAAATCAATGAATCCATCAATTTAGTAGAGAATCGATTTTTGCACTTGCTCTTCGTGCAATGATAATAATGGTGAATCTTCTTATTTCTACTTCTAGAACCACTTCCTGTAAGTGCCCTATTATGGTCAGCACAAAATAGAAATGCTTTCAAAGGGTATTCTTCAATATTTTGCTCTGATGACCGTAATTTTACTTTCCTACCATACATCACCTCCTGGACTTTATCAAATAGTTTTATAGAAATAATAGGAGGATGAAGTCCTAATACTATCTGCTCAGGCTCTAAATCAGTTTTATTAACCTTGATTCTCCCAGTGAAAACAACTCTTCGGAGAAGAAGCAGAAAGTTATTTTTACCCATTTTCCCCAAATCATTGTAGTAGATTTTTCTTACCTCCTCAGCAGTATATATGCCTGATGCCATTTTTTGAAAAACCTCCTTAACAATCTTTGAATGATCTGGATGAGGCTCAAGAGTTGATTTACCATTGGCATTTCGAATTTTCACATATCCAAACGGTGCCCGATACATCCAACAACCTTCCACCATTGCCCGTCTCATTCCATCTTTAGTTCTCTGAGAAATCTTTTTACTCTCCATTTGAGCAATGTGCATATGAATGGAATTAAGAAAATCTCCTTCAATACTTTTCGGATCAGCGTAGCTTTCTGTCATAATAATTTCGATCCCTTTCTTTCGAAACTCTCTAACTTTCGCTGATGCTTCAGGTTCATTACGAGAGAATCGGTCCCATCTAAGGCAAATTACCCCTTTTACTAGACCTCTATTCTCTTTGATATACTGCTCCAATTTCAACCATTCAGGCCGATTAAAATCCTTAAAACCTGTATAATCCTCCTTAAATGATTGAATTAGATTATACCCTTTTTGATGACAATATCTTTTTATAGCTTCTTCTTGATGTGAAAGTGAAAAGCCCTTTTCTGCCTGTTCGTCCGTTGACACCCTGGAATAAGAAATCACATTCATTTCATGCTACATTTTTAGTATTAATAGTAAGTTGATTACAATTTACATCAACTTGATTTTCAATATCTTGAATCTCAATCAGAACCAAATCTGAAACCCAATCTCTAATTTCTTTCACTTCTATATCTGTATACTTCCTAGTACCAGAATTAAGGATTTCTTTACTTCTCTCCATTGAAATCATTTACTTCAAATCGTTTATAAGTTCATCGGAATCATCATTAAAAAGGTCTTCTGGATAAGATTCAACATCTACCGTGTCAAATTTCCAAAGAGGATATTTTCTGAAAACTTTCGGATTATTTTCAATCACTCCAAGGTGATCAAGTTCAAGTGGGAAGCTAATTTCAATCCCATTTTTAGCACTTTTATTTCTGAAACCTAAATCCCATTTTAGGGTACATTTTATCTGTAGTTTTCTTAAAACATCAATTACATTATTAACAACAAAATCTTTTTTACTTATTTGGAAATAAATGCCATCATGCAATGTCGAGGAAATAACCTCATTCATTATTTCTTTGTAGCATGATTGAATCACTCTGGACTCTTCTTTCTGCAAGAGATAACTAATTTTCTTATAATTACCTCTTTTAATTTCCTCCACCTCATCCAATATTTGAGGAATCAACTCGTAGACCTGAGAATACAAATCATTTGATTTTGAACCGTCATTTGAGTCCATAATCATTGCCCAAAAAGATTCCTTAAATGATTTTCTAGTTTTACCATGTTTAAATGACTTTTTATCATTCAAAAATTCAAAAGCTTTTCCCAGTTCCGACCAAATAATAAATTCTCGTGTTGAGTCAAGAATATCCACTCCTAAATTCTCCAGTCTCTCCAAAATGATCCTATTGAGAAAAATTGCTTGAGCATTTGCCATATCAAGCTCACCAATAGGCTCCCCTTCAACCCTGAGGAATTTCCTAATTGTCTTAGGCAGGTTTGTAAAACTATTGTAAAATCTTCCTGAGTCAGAAAAAACTTGAAATTTAGACTCTTCGAATAAGAAAAAGATATTTTGGTGATTTTTAGATAATTTATGAACCTTAACTTGCGAAAAATCCAGCTTCTCCATCCATTCAGAGAGTTTTTTAGCAATCTCATCTTCCAAATAAAACTTCTTTGCCAGATGCAAACTGATTTTCTCTAGAAAACTTTGTTCTGTAATTTGAATATTTAATTCATTCAGTGGATATAGCATAAAATCATACCCCCTGACTTTTAGAACTTTATATTCATATGATTTCTTTTGAACCTTCGAATATAAATTTGATCTTTTTAAAAGTTTTGAATCAATTAACACCTTCGTTAACATCCGAGCCAAAGTCATTTTATCCCCGTTCTTTAATTGGATTGATTTGTGATTTGTGATAAAATAAAGAGATTGATAATCAATAAAATGAAACCCTTCAATTCTTTTTTTCCAATAGGCATTTGCTCTCAAAATCCTATCAATTACATATAGGTATTTTACCAAATGATATTTTAAATGGTTATTCACCTTCAATTCATCACCCAGATAATCAATTAGTACGACAGAAATCTTATTTCTGATCACCTCAAAAGGAGCATTTAAAAAGAAATACTTCTTTGGATAAGAAATAGACTTATTACTAGATTCATCTGAATCAATAGAAGAAGAATTAATTAGATTACTATAGGTACACATCTTTTCTAATTCTTTTACCCTCAAATCAGCCTGATTTGGGTCATTTATAGGATTGTTTCTTTGCAAAAACACACCGCTTGAACCTGTTTGATTTACTTCATTTTTTTTTCTTTTCATTTTTGCTTGTTTTAATTTTTTGAAATCTTTTTCCATTTTTTGATTTTTTTAAAATTTATTTACCACAAACCTAATGAAAAGAATTTTATTTTGTCAAATCATTTTATTCAAAATTATATAATGTATATAAGTTATTAACAGATTATTTATTTTACATAATTTAATTAGATAAAATCATTCAATATGGTTCAAAAAGAGACTTCTTTACTTATAGTTATTCACCTATAATCTTATTTTTAGATGAAAAAAAATTTTATTTTTTTTTGTTTTATTTCAGTTCAATTTCGAGATACAATCCTCAATACAGAGGATAGTGATCAAAAAATCTTTAAAACAATCAAAATCTAGCTCGATCAATTGGTCTGGTTCACCTCCCTTTTCTCTATTAAAGAAATGGAAAAACTCTTCGTCACACCCAAACCATTTGATTTCACAGGATATCAAATCAAAAAATGTAATTGAATCGAAAGACCGTCTCACAAACTGGGTACAAATAGTACCATTCCCATTTACTAAATAGTAAGAATCTAAGTGGCTACTGCTATCTGAAAATAAATCCATATTTATTAGAGAATGAGTCTCAATAAACGGATCATATGATTCCTGGATTCATAATTTCAAAAAGTTGTTTTCTCCAAAAGCTCGAATTTTTTTGAAAAAAATTTTTCGTGTAGGCCTATCAAGGTATAGGGGAGCCCCCTGTATACCCTGGGAGGGGGACGTAGGATACCTACCCCATTAGAAACATTGAAATACGGTTTCTAATGCCAGTTTTAGAAAATAAATCCCCTTATGGTTGCCCCCCAAAAGCCTATCATAGAAGTCTCAAACATCTATTTTCTTAATATGTTACTCTAAGAGTGATACATCATTTATAAGAACAGGGTACGCTAAAAAGCCTTAATAGGATCAAAAAATACATTTATTACACTAATCTAACCCTCCGAGCTTCTTGATTTTAGTCACGGTATTCACGTGAACTTCAGCCAACTTTGCGGCTTCTTTAGACTTATATCCTTTCTTTAGGTATTCAAGAACTTGTTTATTCTTAGGCTTGGATAGAAAATCCAAAACTGATTCCTTGGTTCCTTCTTTACGACCTTTATATTTTCCTTTATGCTTGGCTAATTCAATGCCTTCACGTTGCCTTTCTCTAATTTGATTTCGTTCCATCTCCCCAACAGTAGCTAAGATAGATATCATCAATTTGGCGATTGGATTCTCTTTTCCACTCTCATCAATGGTTTTTAAACCTTGATTTATAAAATGAATTGGAATCCGTTTTTCAGTAAAAAAATGAATCGTATTGAGGATGTCACGAAGATTCCGACCTAATCTATCAATCTCCCACACTTGTAATTCTTTGAGAACACCGTGTTGTATATATTTCAATATCTCTTGACCTCCTTGTCTTTTGAAGAAAGAAATCGATCCACTGCATTTATCCTCCACTATTTTGTCATAAGAACCTTTCACCTTTTGACGATCCAAATTTTGGGAAATCGAGCTAATTCTAGAATAACGGACTTTCATAAATCACATTTTTAGATTTAATACTCTATTTTTGTGATAAATGTTACATTTTTCGACCGAAATCAAATAAAATCTTAAAGAAAAAAATCACATCTTAGGGTATACCCTAAAAAATTAGACTCCTATGCTCTTTATTATTAGTAATACTCCTTGATATAGGCATAAGCTCGATCAAAAAGAACTTGATCTTTGATTTTATATTTTGCCCAAAGAATTTTGCGTAATGAACTCTGAACTTCCCGTTCACCTGAATTAGAATCTTGCCATCCAGGAAATCGAACTACCCGAACTATAGCATCAATGTCTGTTACTATTCGCTCCACAACTGCAGGAGTTTGATCGGTTTTCAATTCCAAAAAGAGTTCAGTCAGTGCTGCTTGAGGAGTTTTCTCTTGTAAAATATCCTCTAATTCCTTTTCAGCTTGAACAGTTTCCTTAGCTAATTTGCAAAGCTCTTTCACAAACTCAATAGAAGATATCAAACCCTGTTCTGCTTTATTTCTAAGCTCTTCCAAACGGTCACTAAGCTTTTTGAACTTTGGATTGCCAGCATGTTTTTTAAATCGCTTGACCAGGATCTTCTCTAATTTCTTGGCATTCTTGGGATCTGGGTTGTTGAAAATCTCCTCGATCACATCTGCATCCAGTACAAACTCCTCTAATTGGTGAACATCGCCGACGTGTATGTTTTCATGAATAAGCTTGGTTGTTTGAGCTCCGAGTGAAAACCAAAGTAGTTTACCAATATTATCGGAAGCTGGACGGACAGATTCAAATACCTGAGAAAGCCATTTATAATCCGAATTGTAAAGATCCAGAATATTATCAGGCGAGAGGGATTCCCAAAGTTTTGATAGGAATTTGAAATCCTTGGCAAAAGCATCCTTTTTCTCATCTGTTCGGATTGCATTCTGTGCAGCTTCCAACCCCTCAAATCCTACGATAGTTCTATCTACTCCTTCAAAATGACTCAATGTATCGCGCATTGCTTGAGGTAATTTGCCCCGTAGTTCTGAAAGATTTGAGATTACAGCTTGCACGCTTTTTTCATCAAATTGTAAAGCCTTAGCTGTATCATCAAATACCCCAAAATAATCCACAATTCTTCCAAATGATTTATTGGGGTAAAGTCTATTCGTACGACAAATTGCCTGGAGTAGGGTATGGTCCTTTAGAGATTTGTCCAGGTACATGGTCTGTAGAATAGGAGCATCGAAGCCAGTTAGCAACTTGGCAGTCACAATGATAAACTTTAGATCAGACAGGGTATCATTAAATTCATCAACCACTTTCTCTTGCTTGCCTTTATCCATCGCCCATTTCTGCTTGAACTCTGGTTTATCATTTGCGGTGGTTGACATCACTACCGCACTGGCTTCCTCTGAGAAATATTGATCTAATGCCTCTTTATATTGTACACAAGCATATCGGTCAGGAGTAACAATCATTGCTTTAAATCCATGCGGAGCTACTTTTTCATTAAAATGGGTAGCAATATCAGCAACTATCTTTTCAACTCGCTCAGGAGACTTTAGAAAGGCAGCCATCTTAGCTGACTTCTGATTCAAGGCAT
This sequence comes from Algoriphagus halophilus, assembly GCF_900129785.1. Taxonomy (NCBI): domain Bacteria; kingdom Pseudomonadati; phylum Bacteroidota; class Cytophagia; order Cytophagales; family Cyclobacteriaceae; genus Algoriphagus; species Algoriphagus halophilus. The sequence goes on along the minus strand of NZ_FSRC01000001.1, from coordinate 366,940 downwards.
CAGCTTCTTCATCTGTGAGCGCAGCCGCCTCTTGAAATTCCTTGAAAGCCTTATCGATGGTTTCCTTATCTACATGAACATCCACTAGACGTGGTTCAAAATGTAAAGGCAAGGTAGCATCATCCCGTATTGAATCCTGAAAAGTATAGCGAGACATGTAGCCTCCTGTATCTTCTTCGGAACCAAAAGCCCAAAAGGTATTTTTATCTGCTTTGTTTACGGGAGTTCCGGTGAGTCCAAATAGAAATGCATTAGGCAAGGCCGCTCGCATCTGTCGACCCAAATCACCTTCCTGTGTTCTATGCGCTTCATCCACCAAAACAATGATATTCTCCCGAGCATTCATATTGGGTTTGGCATCGCGGAACTTGTGAATCATCGACACGATGATCTTGCGGGTATCGCGCTCGAGCATTTCCTGCAGCTCACGGATGTTATCCGTGGTTTCTACATTTGCGATATCTGCCGCATTGAAGGTACCGCTGATCTGAGTATCCAAATCTGTCCGGTCAACAAGAATGATGACTGTAGGACTTTTAAGCTCTGGAGTTCTTCTTAATTTTTGCGCTGCAAAAACCATCAAAAAGGACTTGCCTGAACCTTGAAAATGCCAAATCAATCCCTTCTTAATTCGACCTTCCTTCACTCGCTCTACAATCTTATTAGCTCCTTCGTATTGCTGAAAACGTGGAATAATCTTGATTCTACGCTTCTTTTTGTCTGTGGAGAACAAAGAGAAATTCCGTAGGATATCTAGTAATCGAACCGGATTCAATAAATCCGAAAGCTCTTTTCCTACATCTCCAAGTCCTAATCTTTTTGCTAGCGCATCCTCATCATTTTCTATGCGCCAAGGTGCCCAAAATTCCAAAGGACATCGAATAGCACCATAAAACAGTTCTTTGCCTTCTGTTGCAAAGGATAGAATATTCGATACAAATAATTGCGGTACCGTATTTTCGTAAATTTCGTGGATCTCATGTGCCCCATCCAGCCAACTGACAGAGGGACGAATGGCAGTCTTAGCTTCGCCGACAACCACCGGAATTCCATTAATCAGCAGTACGATATCCGGGATTTTCGTCTCCCGATGATGTATTCTATACTGATTGGTGGCTACATAGGTATTATTGGAAAAATTATCAAAATCAATCAAATGAACAGGAACATGGCGATTGTTTTCTCCAAAAGGCATGGTTTTTTCACCACACATCCATTTAAAAAATTCTTCATTTGCCTTTACCAAACCAACTTGCGTCACTGCAATGAGTACCGCTCTTAGCTTATAAATCACCTCATCCGCCAATTCAGGATTATCCGAAATCTCAGGATTCAGGCGAATCAAAGCAGCTTTCAGTTCTGATTCTACCAATACTTCATTCACTCCGCGTGGAATATCCTTGGCAGATTTATAAATCCAAGTAGCAGCATAACTTGCTTTGGATTCTTGGACACCGTTACTATTCAAATTCACTCCACTGAGCTGGTGAATAATATAATGTTCTACGCTATTGAGTTCGGTGAATGCCATGACCAATTAATTTATTAATTGGTCAAGGACTCTAAAGGCAGTTCTATATTGAAAAACTATTAGTTCTTTGGCATTAGCATATTTCTTATTGTTCCATCGGATTTGTCTACGAACACCATTTTCATCCTCGACTTGAACATGTAGAAAAGAGTTTCTCATTTGATATATGGATTGAAATGCCTGACCTATTGTTTGATAAATTTCGCCTTTTCTTATCAGGTGCAGATATGTATCTGCTTCGTATACATCCTTTTTCGACTTCATAATTTTCTCACCAAGTACTACGTTGATCAATTTAAGTAAAAAGTTGTCAAAAGCTGGTAGAGAAGAAAGGGTCCAGTCTTTTACTTTTGAACCGTACAAATGCTCTACATCAACGGCAATTGAAATACAATTTTTTGCATGGTCTTCAGACGCCCCGTAAAAATCATCCAAAAATGCTTTTAGGTTCTTTTGTGTCTCTTGGCCATATAAGTTATTGTAGAGATGATAAATATATCTACCAGCCAACTCTTCCAACCAATTTACTATAGGAGCACTCAGGTACTCCTTCTGGTACTCTTGAACAGAATTAACTTTAGCGATCTGCTTTTCTATTTTATTTCTTTGTTGGCTAAAACTCATAAACCTATAGTATTTATAAATTCAACCATATCTATTTCTTGCTGACGATTACTTCTATTGAAATCTGCAATAATTAATTTCAGCTGAACCGAAGGTTCTTTCTGAAGTTCTTTTTTCAAACTTGACGAGAATTGCTTGCTTTTCGAGTGTTTGAACAAAAGACGATAAAGAGAGATTTTAACCAGATCTGAGTTTTCTTCCTTTAGCCACCTAAAGAATACTTGCCGCAATTCCTTATCACTAAATTCCTGGTTAAATGAAAGTATCATGATGATGTAGTATCTGACCCATTCATAGGGTTTAAACTGAACCTCATACATTTTCATTAAAGCAGTTTTAACTTCTTGATTGGCACCATATGCACCAAGTATGATTCCCAAATTATTGACTCTCCAAAAAAACTTTTGATAGGCAAATAACCAATATTTGATCAATGCGGTGTCTACCTCTTTCTCTATTCCAATATCCAATAAAGCTTTTTTGCTGCTGGAGTATTGAACACTTAGTTTGATAAAATCAATATCTTCTACTCTCTCATTGAGTTGGAGGTTCTTTGAATTGCCGCTATTTATGAAAAGTTCGGGCAATTTTTTCTCAACTTCTCGAAACTGTTCCTCCCAGAATTCCTTTATTTCTTTTTCATCTTTTAGAGTAGTTACGTTTTTCCAAAAACTATCTATCCTTGGTCCTTGGTCCTGTTCACTTAACTTGTTAACCTCCTTATCAAGTAATTTAGAATTATCGTTTATTTCTTCCTTCTTGTTATCATCAAAAAGATCAGTATTGATGATTTCATCAGGATCTTCACTGTAAAGCGCACTTAGTGAAAGCTTCTTGATTTCCTTCTTGATGGTTTCTTCCTCTTTTCCATCTTCGATTTCTTGAATTGATGTCTTTTTCGAATTAATTGAAAGGCCATTGCCTTTGGTATATTTGTCGATAATCAAAAGAGCCTCTACTAACTCATTTTCCTCAAAACCATAAATATGAATATCATCCATATACCTGTAGTACTTATAGCCCTGTCCAACAATTTGACCATCCAGCTCATGCAGAATTAAATTGGCGAAAAAGAAAGATGGTATTGGTCCTTGCGGTATTCCTACTCCTGGAGTCATACTTTCCTTTGTTCCAGACCAAACATTGAAGCAGTCAGAAAGTAGGTCTAATATTTCATCCTCTACTCCAAATTCTTCGGATAAAACCAGAAGAAGGTTGTAATGGGGTATCGAATCAAAAAAACCAGTAATATCCGTTTCAAACTTATACCTTGTTTTATCTATTTCGATACTGTGTAAGACAGACTCTTTAAATTTTCGGAATAGCCCTTTCCAAAATTTAAAAAAGAAGTAATTAGGTTCTTTATCCTTAATCAGCGCAACCCCCTTTGTCACATCAGGTGCCAATACACTTCCAAAGACAAATTCTTCTAATTCGGATAATTTAGGCTGATGCAATTCTGCTATTTTGTTCGCAATTGCTTGGTATACTAAAGCGTCCTCCACCTCCAGCATTGTTTTAGTTCTCAAGGTTCTGGTCGACTTTGGCATATAGAATTTAAACCCTCTCTGAGGAGTGTATATTCCATCCATTATCTTTTCATGCAAACGCTTAGCATTCGTGTCTAAATTAGCTCCAAATGCCTTTAGCCCCACCTGATCTTTAACCGTTTTATCAGACCAGCATTGAACCCTATAAAAGGCAAGTTTTATGGCTTCAGGATCAAAATATTTAAAAAGTACCTCACTCATTAATTTTTATTTTTCTAATTCTACTCATAAAAGCCAGGACATCTTTTGATATAGTCAGACTTTGACTTATTATATCCTCCGCCAAAATCAGTGTTCCATTTCTAGCTCTACTAGTTGCCACATTGAATCTATTTGGATTAAATGAAAATTTCCTGTCGTAAGATGGTATTAAAAAGATACATAAATCAACTTCTGCTCCTTGTATCCTATCAATTGTGTTGATTTCTAAATTTTTGAAGGAAATCTTTGAAGCTAGTACTGTATCAGTCAAAGAATTTACTGTGTCTTTAAAAGCTGATAAAATGGCTAATTTTTTATCAGGAAATTGGGCTTTAATATTTTTGATCAGTTTGATAGTTAAAAGAATTACATTTTGTGGAGTTTTGCCTTCATCCATGTTTTCCAGATAGACCAAAGTCGATCCACCTAAAAGACAGAACAATTCCGAGTATCCTCCAATTAAATTAACACCTTTCTCGTCAGATTTTGACGTAATGGAGTCGTTATAAAAGACTCCCGTTTGGCTTACCGCTCTTTCAGTTAATCTGTAAGAATTGATTAATCTATAGGAGTCTTCGACTTTACTTAAGGAATAAGTCTTCAAACCATTGATCAAAGTAGATATTTCTTTATCAATATTCGTAGCACGCTTTTCCTCCAAAACGATGGGTGTTAATTGCTTAAAATCTCCTACAACCATTACTTTTTTTCCCAACTTCGAAAATCCAGCAATTGTCGTTAGAAAGGCTTGTGAGGCCTCCTCGATAATTAGCAAATCAAAGTACACATGGTGCTGATTATCGATCAGTAATTTTGATAAAGAATAATAGGTAGATAAGAGTAAGGAGCCGAGGGCAATAGGTGTTGTAACTTCATGATTTTTCAATCCTGGGATTTCAACTGATTCATCTGCTGACAGGTTTGTCTTGTACACTCTCCCTTCCTCAATATGCTTTTGTAAACCATCTTTCAATGCTGCCTCCATTAACGCCTTATGAGTCAATGCGGCAATACAAACTCTCATATTTAAATTTAAAAAGTGATTGCAAATTTCAGCAATAAGAAATGTTTTCCCCGTTCCTGGAGGTCCTTGAACAACGATTTGGTCCTTTTGATCAATTAGAGATAATGTTTCTAGAATTACGTTCCCATTTCCTCCTAAATTCTTTGGTTTCCAATCGTCTGGGTTTCCTGAATCAAGATTTAGGATATTATCGGTTGGATTATTTTTGGTGAAAAATTTTAGCGCTACTAAATAATCTCTAGGTGGATCTTCTTTCCCCAAAACAATTATTGGATGCATTTTTTCTCTCAAATCGGATTGAATATGATGGAAAAAATCCATACTGATATTTTTAACTCCGACGTACCTGTCATCTTCATTGAGATCATTTTCAAGATAGAATATTGGGGTACAGGTGGAATATTGTTCAGTAAAGTTTTCTCGGAAGTAACCATAGGAAAAATTCCAATTTTGAAATGGCCCTATCGATGATTTAGGATATGAAATGGTTAAGGGTTCTTTTAGTCTTGGAAACTTTCCCTTCTTAAATTTCAATATTAACACCCCTCTCTTTTCATCATATCCCCAAATTCTACCTAAATACAATTTATTTGAGGCATAAAGGTCTTTGATATAAGCACTATGGTATTTTGCCCATGAAATATCCATCTCACGTAATTGCCAATCATAAAAAAGAATCTGATTATCTATGGATACACTCATATGTCAATACCAATATCTGTCAATGGCCCTTCTGTTTCTCCGGGTTTGTTTTGCTGAGGATTAAAAATAACATCAAATGGTCCTTCTTTAGCTCTATACAAGAGTTGAAGGTCGCTTAATTCCGTCTCTGCTTCAATAATTGTCCGGAGATCTTCTATAGTTGAATTGATTCTTCGAATTACTTTGAAATAAGAATTCAGCTTCTTTTCCAACTCTTCTTGAGTTTTGATTAAAATGCAATCTGTAGATACATCTCCTGTCAAGATGTAAAGAATAGTATCCTCATTCTTTAAACTTACCCAAGCATAGCCTCCCAAAAATAGAACCCCTCTTCTGGCACTTCGACACATTACTTTGAAAGCAACTCCCCTTTGGTCAATAATGGGATAAATAAACTTATCCTCATAGTTTTGCTTAAATTGAGCCTCAGCTTGTGAAATATCGTACCCTTGGTTTTTAAAATATCTTAATGCTTTAACTTGAGCGAATAAATTTTCCTCTTCTAATTCGCTATCCTCTAATTCCCTTCCAAACAACTTTTTTATCTGTGCAATTTCGTCATCGTCATACTCGAGTTTTTTGATTTTATGAACAGTAGGACTCTCAATCTTCTCATTAGAGACATAGTCTTCGTCTAATTCCTTTTGCGGTAATGGTTCTGGGATAGGTTGTACGGCCTTCAAATTTGGACTAATCGAAGGCCTTGATTTTTTCTCAAGTTCTTCGATTAATTTCAAAATATCCTGATAGCTAGAACACTTTTGATAATCTTCAGGATTCAGTTTTATGCTTTTTAGAAATTCTGAAACCTGCAAGTCACTTAACCCTAATAAAACCATTAACTCTTTTTCGACTTTGGTAGCTGAAATTAAGAGACTCAATTCATGGGAGATGTTTAACAAAGAGATTGGATTTGCCCAATTGAAAGTGAGCAAGAATTCATCTTTGTTTTTTTCATAACAATATGAAATTCCCTCTCCCTCGATTTTTTCTGAACCGTGAAAAAATACAGGTCTTAGATTTGAACATTTGATGAATTTAGTTTTTGAAATTCTTTCGTACCGTTCGTAGATAAATTTATCCAAATTGGATGTTTGCATTCTTTGCCTTAAAAGCAATCCTATAGGACCAATTAATTTTAACAACTTGATTTTAAGGTCATAGAATTCATTTTGATTATCTGCCTCGACACTGAAATCCTCAATAATTCGAACCCCAAACGCTTCCAAAAAAGGCTCAAAAGCACTATTCCTTTTATCAAGATTTGGAGGTAAAAATATGGTTTCAATGCCTATTGAAACATTCTCAAATCCGGGCACTTTAATCCAAAGTAATTCCTTTGGGATTATACTTTTGAATGATGAGCTGACCAAACAGTGATTCTTACCCCATTCTTCAATTTCGCTTAACGATATCTCTTCATTATTCTCTATCTGTTGGAAAATTTCATTGTAGATCAATCCAATTCTTTTTTGATTCTCCCGATCAAGTTTCCCTTTGCTGGAAACCTCCTGGGCAATTTGATCGAGAACCGAAAGCAGATCTGAAAGAGAAAATTTTGTTCTTAGGTTTAAAATTTTTCTCCAATCTTCAGGAATCTGATCCTTCAGTGTGACTATAGGCAGATAGTCTCCGGCAAGCTCCTTATTGTAGTCTGAATTGACAAATGCCTCTTTGGGTATTTTCATGCCGCAAGAAGTCGGCAAACAGCTCACATTTTCTATTCTCCAAAAAAAGTAGCCTAAGGTATATGTTTCATTATTTGGATATCTGCCCCATTTCATTTTATCAAGAGTTCTTAAAAAATGACCATTTCCAAGACTATATTCTGTGTAGGGTTTCTTTTTTTCATATCCATCACCTAATTCCCCAGATTTATCTCTCTTTATATGGAATTTGATGAATAGCCTTTCCCAGAACAGTTCTGCAATTGAAGAGGATGTGACTTGATCAAAAAATGAGAAAGTCTGAATAAAAAATGGAACCCCTTGATTAAGAGGACCAACATAATATACTCCTACCAAATGGGGATAGACGTGTCCATCTTTAGAAAAAGTATACGCACCGTTGACATACGCTAGTGGCAGCTCTGAGGAGGACCTTTTAGCTGATTTAATAAAATCGATGTCATCAATAACATTCAGAGCCTTAAAAAATACCCGACAATCTTGCGGGGTGCCAATTTCAAGATATTCTTTAACCACCGAATTTGTATTCCGAATTACTTTGCTGAAATCTATTGTTGGATTGTATTCCTCGGGCAATACACACTCATTCGCTTTTTTAAATCCGTGATTGGTTTTTAGAGGAAGTTCTTGAAGACTTATGTAGTGGTTTTGAGTTAGTTTACCAGATAAGTGCAAATCAAAAATGAAGCTGGTAATTTCCAGAAAATTTACCCCATTGATACAGGAATCAATTCTCCCTATAATTTCTTTTTCTAAATAGGCAATTTCTCCAGGTTCGGTAACTCCAAGTTTTTTTAGCCAAGAAATAAAATCCGGATCATTTATTTCATCATATACCTTTTGATGAATTAATCGGTTTTTATACTGGTCTCCAATCGGAGAGGATATCCGCATTGGAAAACAAACCCCGGTGATGTAATCAAGGTTTCCATCATTGTTTACAATCAACTTATGATTTGTAACTACCGAATACCATTTTCCTGAGGGATCTTTTTCTTCAAAGGATTTGAGAAACTCAAGGATTTTTAAATTGTTTTCCAATGAAATTGATTTCCTGAGAGATTCTGAGGAAAAAAAATTCTGAAGTTGTAATTCAGAAAGTTCCTTTGGATTAAACTTCTTGAGAATTTTATTCGAATCAGTTTGAGGTATAAGGTTCTTACTTTCAATTTGAAAACCATCTTCAGAAACAGATAAAAATCCAGCTATCTTCTCATTTATTATTGGGTCAACACTGTTTAAATCATACGGGTCAAAGCAAACATCTAGTAACCTACTCAGTTCATCTTTCCGATTTCTAATAAAGGGGTGTTTTTCAAACCCGAATTCAAGCCCCAGATTTAGTTTAATTCTCAGATTATCCGTTTGGGTATAAAACCCATTTCGAAATAATGAAAGGTAAGATGATTCAAAAATCTTCTTTTGAGCAAAGTGGGCACAACATTCCACTGTTTTGTATCCAATTACCTGAAAAAGCCATTCATTCCAAATCCGGTTTTTGTGGATTTTTTCCCTGCCCGCATCTAAAAGGAAGTTACTATTAACTATAAAAGGGAAATTGAATTCTTTTTCAGAGGTAGGCAGGTAAGTGTATATCGGACTCTCATTTTCTTTCAATAATTCTATTTCTGTTTTTTGGCCATTAAGTTGAATTGCAAAAGAAATTTCAGTTTTTTCCATATCCTGAATTTTCTTGGGAGTCTTGATATCTGACTTTAATTCTTTTCTTATTTCAGCCGGGATATCATGAATCCAACTTATTACATACCAATTAGAAAGCAGTTTATCGTTTTTAAAAAGAGAGACTTGGTTTGAGTCTTCTTCGTTTTTAACTTTTTCAAGGCTTATTATATTGTCATTTCTAACCAGTTTGACTGACTTGATTTTCCGGAGGAAGAGCATAAACTTGGCGTCCTCAAAAAGACTTATTATATCCTTGTAAAGCCGTTTTCCATCTCGGATTTTAATGGCAGTCTTTACCGTGAAGTTTTCATCATTCAAAATTTGGGCTGCCTCCGAATCATCAATTCTATTGGATAGGATGGGCATCATCTGCCATGGGCAATGAAATTGGACGTTGTGTTTTTTTTCCCAAGCTTCTTGATCCCCCCATTTTGAATTCCAACCTTTCTTTTCAACATAATCTCGGTCGAAACGAAATAAAGTGTTTGCAGTCTTTACATAGACAATACCATCCGGCTGACCAAAAACTGACTTAAAGCCAATTCCTTTATACCCTGTTTTTGAGGCATCGTCAGTTTTGGTGCCAATTCCTATACTGCATAATCCTCTAATGTCTCGAGAGTTAAATGGTGCCCCGTTGTGAGAAATAACCACATAATTCTCCAGGATTTGGATAGACAGTTCAGCATTTTCATCCAAAGCTGCATCATCCGCATTTTGGATGAGCTCATAGATAAATCTTTTGTTTTCGGAATAGATATCCGTTGCAAGGGATTCTACAGAATTAGCAAGGTTTACTACTTGAAAAGGCGAATTGATCGTTAAATTTTCCTCGAATATTTCCTTGATGGCTGCTTCTAAAGAGGAATCTTGATTTTGAGAAACTGAAGCTTGAATCTCTTTAAACTCAGTCACCCGAAGTGAAAATGGATTAGTAACCCTGTACTTATCTTCACTTAACTCAACTTTGACTTCGTAGCGCTGCTTTTCTTTCAGGCCATCTTTGATGGGGTATTTTATACTTAGTCTTCTCTCGTTGCGTGCTTCAGGAGGGTAATCAATTACTTCTCCGTTTAATCGGAAATTCATGAAATAGCCAAAAGGCTTAGTGCCCTCTCGCAGTGTTATATTTTTGGGTATAAGGAAGTCTGCCTGAAAAACTAATTCACTTGTTCCCCAGTAATCCTTTAGAATCTGCAAAGCTTTTGCCCTAGCTATCATCTTTATCTGATCATTAATTCTCTATGTAGTTGAGTTCGCTGAATAACACAATCCGAGCTTTTCAATATCTTACTTCCTCCCTCACATACTTTCTAAAATCAAAACCGTTGCCCCCAGATTTTACATCTACCAAATACCTGAAGTTCTGATCTGCCGAAATCTCTAAATCCACCGCATTTTTATCTTCCCGAATTCTAAAAGTGTCGGTCAAATTAGGGACAAAGCCTTTGGGCAAACTGATCCAATGAAAATGATCCGTGTCAGCTAGCAGCAAATGAACCTCATCGACAAATTTGAACACAGGGATATTCGCCCACCATACTCGCTTCGACTTATTGATACTTGAAAAGCAGGTGTTGCCGGAGTAAAGGATGGCCCCAAACTGGGTATTGAGGCGGTCAATAAGCTGCTTCTTGTTCATGGTCTCACTAGCTATATTTATTCGAAAAGACTAAAAAATTTGATTGATTAAGGATTTTAGGAGGGCTTGGGAGCTGGAGATTTTATTCTTAATTTCAAAATGTCTAGAATTCAAGCCAGCTACTTTGTTTGCCACTTCCTTTTGGATATTATGTAAAGGAAAAGGGACTTTTATTTCGTTTACATTTTTCAAGCTCAAGTTTGGCTGAGCTCCTTTGACATGAACTTTATCTATATAATCCTTTATTAAATCGCTTTTTAAATACTCTAAGACATACTCGGCAATTGCCCCTTCTTTTAATCGAATTAATGCCAATGCTTGATTAATGTTAGCAGGACATAGTTCTTCATGAACAATAGCACTTCTACCCAACGCACCGGCTATTGAGAATAAAATATCATTTGGTTTTAGTTGAGATCTTTTTAACTTTTTATGGGTTCCTTCATCAATATGTTCAAACTTTTCATCAATAAAATAACCTTCAGGAGTTAGTGATTCAATTTTAATAAAGTTTATACCTTCAGAAGTAAAAGACTCACCAATTGATGATGGAGTTGTTCCTTTTGTAATTAACTCAGCTATATCTTTTAGTTCTATATAAATTTTTTCGGCATTATCACCAAAATATAATTCTCTGATTTTTGACTGCTTTAATAAAGAAAAAGAATTCAAAACTTCCCTCTCCCTCTCAATCACCTCATCCATTGCCCAAAGCAATTCCGCCAAGCGGGCTTGCTCGGATTTGGGAGGAAGGAGGAATTCTTGATGCTTCAAGTCTCCCCAATTGATCGTAGGAGAAAGTCCGCCTACTGAGATGTCTACCATCCTGTGCATAAATTGATCGGAATGAAGAAAGAATGGGAATAGTTTGGGATCAATAACTTCCGGATTGGCTCGAAATACAAATGCATGGGCAGAACAAATCCCTTCAAAATCTGCGATTGCCGCCTTTCGCTGGTAAGCACGTCTTTTCCCAAAAATCACATCTCCGGGATAGCATTTTAGCTTGCCACCACTGACATCATCCGGTGATCCAAATCTGCGGATATGGATATCATCCGGATCAATATGTTCCAAACCCACATAAGTCTCTAAGGTGGTCGAGTTAGGATCGACTGTCTTGGATATCTTTTGGGCGATCTCCTCAAATCGGAAGGATTCCCAAGTAGATTTATCCAGATGATTTAGGTTGATTTTTTCCAAAGTCTCTTCCATCCTTAGCCTAATATTTCAAATAGTTCATTCATGCTTGCCTTGAGTTCAAGTGATTTTTGCTCCCAATTTCTTAAAGCAGTTTCAAAAGAAATGGTGGTTCCTTCGGTATTCACATTACTGACATATTGGGCAATGTTTAGGCTACCCTTGTTTTCCAATAGTGTATCAATATCCAATACCTTAGAAAAACCTTCCTCATCTTGGAAGTTTTGGTAGCTTGAATAAATCCGTTCAATATGCCTCTCTTCCAAGTAGGCAATATTTTTCTCTTGCTTGACCTCTTTTACAGCATTGATGATCAATACTTTTCCCTTTCGATCTTTTGACTTATTGGTCTTGGTGATCAGGAGACAGGCTTCCATGGGAGAATTGTAAAAGAGATTTGGCCCCAAGCCAATCACACATTCCACCAAGTCGGCTTCGATCATCTTTCTCCGCATATCTGCTTCCGACTCCCTAAAAAGAATCCCATGCGGCCAAAGTGAAATGGATCTGCCATTTTTATCATCCAAGCTCTTTTGGATATGTTGCTGAAAGGCATAATCTGCACAGCCCTGAGGAGGTGTACCCCAGATATTTCGTCCATAGGGATCGTTTTCGAAGCTTTTCCGATCCCATGCCTTAATCGAGTAAGGTGGATTGGCAAGGATCACATTGAACTTCTTCAGTTCATCATGATGTAGAAAGGCAGGTCTGGCAAGCGTATCTCCTCGTACGATACTAAACTCCTCTATGCCATGCATAAACATATTCATCCTGGCGATGGCAGAAGTGATCAAATTGATTTCCTGTCCGTAGAGCTTTAGCGTTCTATATTCCTTTCCCTCTTCTTTCAGGTGCAATGCACAGTTGAGCAGTAAGCCTCCGGAGCCACAGGTAGGATCGTAAACCGATTCTCCTGGCTGAGGATCCATTATCATAGTCATGAGTTTGACTACTGTTCGATTGGTGTAAAACTCTGCAGCCGTATGCCCACTATCGTCAGCAAATTCCTTGATCAGGTATTCGTAGGCATTTCCCAGTTTATCATCAGGAATATTACTCAGACTCAGTTTATGCTGAGAGTAATGCTCGATTAGGTTCGTTAGTGTCTCATCACTGAGTCTATCTTTATTTGTCCAACTGGCATCCCCAAAAATCCCATAGAGCGTATCTGGATTGGCTTTTTCTATCTGGCGCATCGCATCTTGCAAAGCCATCCCCACATTAGTAGTGGTTTCCCGGACATCATTCCAGTGTGCGCCTTCTGGAACGATAAAGTGATGATGCTCCGCAAAGGCAGCATATTCCATATCCCCTTCACTTTCTGCCAAGGCACTTTCAAACTCCTCATCATACACATCGCAGATCCGCTTAAAGAAGAGTAGAGGGAAAATATATTGTTTGTAATCTCCGGCATCGATAGTGCCTCGCAATTGCGTAGCTGCACCCCAGAGATATTTTTCAAGTTGTTGTTGGGTCATTAGTCTTCCTCTGAAATAATTAATTCTTCTCCAGCTTTAACATTCAATAGTGCCATTAATTTCGATTTAAAATCAGCTCTTCTTTTTTCATAGAACTCAAGAAAATCATCAAGTTTTAATGAAGTGTCATTATGAATATGATTTAGGGATAAATAACTGGATTTATCAGCTTCATTTTGGAAGTTTTCGGAAAGCCAAATTTCAAAAGGCTTATCTTTTTTTTCAACATTGGAAGTTGCCTGTAATAATTGAAGATTTGCCAACTTATTAAACCTAAGAATAAATTCATCTTGGGTTTTCTCATCTAGAATACCCAGAGCCTTTAATTTTCTTTTGTTAAAAAATGATTTAGGATGAATATGATCCTGATGGTATTTAAAATTGAAATTTAAAGATGAGTATAGCAGGGATAAGGCGCTATAACTTCTTTTTGTCCCATAATTTATATCTAAGATGCTTTCTACATCATCAGGAGAAAAGGAAATAGATTTGCGTTTTCCTCGATAATGCTCAACAATTTCCGACAGAGGAAACCGCCCAGGATTTTGGTTGATGATATTTCTCATAACAGGATAAATACCATCTGGAGTACCACCGAAAGTCCCTTTTAAGAGTACTCTAGATAGCCATTCCATAATTAACTTTCGATCACTCTCTAAAGAACCCGAATGCAGGATTTTCTCCGTTAAAGAATTTTTGTAGATGAAGTAAGCAATCGGAATTATAGCATTCGAGGCTAAAAGGTTTTCTCTGTAGTACCCATACTTAGCTACTAATTCAATTGCAGATCGAATAGAATTTGAGATTTTCTCCCAATTCTGTTCGATCATTTCCATATTCTGTTTAGTGAAATTATCAACCTTAAACTTGATGTCTTGAAAATCACTTAAAACTAGACATGCTTTAAGGACAAAGTCTTTATTAAAATCAAATCCATCCCCAATTTTGTTAATATCATCAACAAATTCATGGATTACTTCTCTTGCATCTTTTTCGTTCCATTGAGCAGTAGCAATTGAAAGTAAGAGATCCGAATAACTTAATTTAGTCCCACCACTATTGATTCGAATAAAAATTTGGAGGACTTTGTCTAGTTCTTCTCCTTCTTCTAGAAAATAGCTTATGGAGCCTTTTTGATGTACAACATTGTAAAATTCATTCAGGGTATCAATGGCAAAATCTCTTTTCTCCTCATTATATTTTGAGGAGTCAAGAAGTCCATTTTTCGATAGGAATTTGGAGACTTTACTCATGTCGGAAAGTTCCATTATTTCAGAAACGCTAAACCAAAAATGGTTTTCGTCATTCTGTGAGGCTTCTACCGAAGTGAGAAATCGAAAATCATACTCAAATTCAATGTTTGAAGCTTTTTTTAAGAGATTGAGATAAAGTTTTTTCTCGGGAAAAGCGTGAGGGCTATTCCAGCCATAATAAGGAAGTTTTTTTGAATAGGTTCCAGTAAGTCCAATGTACATGGAGGTCATCCGTTGCTGACCATCAAGAATAGCAATAACATCTTCCTCCTGACTTAAATCTGCCTTTTTGTTATGTCTAGAGGTCTTTTCATGATAATTTTTAAGAAACTCATAGAATTGAAAATCTTTTATTTTGTGTTTTTCGACTTTCCAAAAAAGGAATGTGCTTATAGGGTAATCCCTCATCAATGAATCAAAAAGTTTTTCAATTTGATCTGTATCCCACACAAATTCTCGCTGAATAGAAGGCAAAACATAATGTTTTTTTCGAATGTTATCGATCGCCTTTTTGATAGTAATGGGGGCTTCGTATGCCATTTTTATAAAAATTTGGATAAAATGGATTTAAAATTTTCTTCTGCTTTTTGGCTTGCATCCCACGCTTTCTTTAAATCAGCCAATGCTTCTTCCACTGATGGAAGATTGTCCTCGATGATTTTTTCTACATAAAGTGGGATGTTGAGGTTGAAATCATTTTCAGCGATTTCATCTATGCTGCTTACTTTCACGAAATTTTCAACGTCTGCGAAATCTCTGTACCAGTCAAAAAGTTGTTGTACATGTTGTGGTTCTAGGAAATTCTGCGCTCTTCCTACTCGAACTTGCTCAGATCCATCGATAAAGAGCACTTTACCTTTTCGATCTGCTGTTTTATTTTGCTTGAAAACCAGTACGCAAGCTGCTAGTTGGGTTCCATAAAAGATATTGGAGCCCAAGCCAATTACCGCTTCCAGTAAATCCATTTTAAGCAAAGCCTCACGAATTCTTCCTTCAGCACCTTTTCTAAAAAGTGCTCCATGAGGAAGAACCACAGTCATTCGACCTGTGCTATTCATGGATTTGATCATATGCTGCACCCAAGCCATATCACCATTTCCTTGAGGTGGTACGCCAGCAATATTTCTCCCGTAAGGATCATTTGCCCAGTTTTCTGCTCCCCATTCTTTGAGTGAAAAAGGTGGATTGGCGATGACACAATCAAAGGTTTTTAAACCATCAGCTTCAAAGAATGCTGGATTGCGAAGTGTATCGCCTCGATAAATTTGAAAATCCTCAATGCCATGCAAGAACATATTCATTCTGGCAATGGAGCTGGAGGTTAGGTTTTTTTCCTGACCAAAGAGTTTCAGTGTTCTGTAATCTTCCTTATTGTGTTTCAAATGATCTACACATTCTAAAAGCATACCTCCTGTCCCACAAGCAGGATCATAAATCGTTTCGCCTTCATGCGGATCTAGAATCAATCCTAGTAAATGAACTACCGATCGTGGAGTATAGAATTCCCCCGCTTTCTTGTTTGTGAGATCTGCAAAGTGCTTTATAAGGTATTCATAGGAATTCCCTAATAAATCTGAATCCACATTGCCATTGCATAGATCGTATTGCGAGAAATGCTCAATTAAATCAATGAGTAACCTATCAGAAAGCTTGTTCTTATTGCTCCATTGGGCATCTCCAAAAATGCCATAAAGAAATTCTTGATTTGCTTGCTCAATTCCTCGAAGGGCTTTTTCTATCACAAGGCCTACATTGCTTGTCGTCTCTCTTACGTCTTTCCAATGACAACCTTCCGGTATTAGGAATCGGTGAAATTCCGGAAGGTTTGCATATTCTGAATCACCTTCAGATTCTTGAAGCGCAATCCTAAATTCCTCATCGTAGACATCCGATATTCTTTTGAAAAATAGGAGAGGGAAGATGTAAACCTTAAAGTCGGAAGCATCAACAGGACCCTTTAGAATCCAAGCAGCCTTGGATAGGTATTGCTCGAGTTGCGAGAGTGTAAGCTTTATATTAGTCATTAAATTTTATCTTATTACTTTGAAGCCAAGATCTTTAGATAATCTTGGGTACTTGTCTTTAATCCAATTTTCAATATGACCAGGCCGTTCATATTCTACAATATTTTTTAGAAAAGCCATGTCTAAAAGAGAGGCATCAAAGAAATCAATGGACTTTGTATAGCCCGAAATCATTTTTGCTCCAGTTGATTTCCTGAACATCTGAAGTTTGGTTTCTGAACCCAATAAAGTCCTACAGCTGCCAAAATGGATGATTCGATTTTGAAAAGAATCTCCAGCTAATTTAGCCAGCTGATCAAGATCTATATTCTCTGAATGATCGATTTCTATCTTTTTAGATTCTCCATGAAAGGCTAAGTAAACCACAGAATAATTGTCATATTCCTTTTTTATGATCGCATTTAGGTATTTTCTCAAAGAATCTCTGGAGTTCACTTTTCGATAGATATATCCGACTCCAAATGCCTCATCTAAATATTTAAGATAGGATTCAACAGAATACTTTGGTTTAAGAGACTTTTCCCATTCTCCTTCAAGACAAAAAATTTTAGCGGTCATTATAAGACATATTCAAAATCGAAATTAAAGATATAATACAGAAATGGAAATTTAATTCATTTTGGATTCACCCTATTTTGTTTATAAAACCTTATGCCAACAGCTCCTCAAAATCGGAAAATTTAACTTCAGCTGCATCTGATGGATAAAGTGAGGCATCAGAAAGTTGAATTTTCATAGTTAAAAGTTTATCCAATTTCTGATCAAAAGTCTCTTTCCCTTGGATCGTCGCCATGGGATAATAAATATGCACACTTTTCTTCTGACCTATTCGATAAACTCGATCAGTTGCTTGATTTTCTTTTGCAGGGTTCCAATGTCTTGTAAAATGAATAACATGGTTAGCTCCTGTCACATTTAATCCATATCCAGCTGCAATAGGTGACATAATAATCACATTAAAACCTGAAACAGATTGAAATTTATCAATAAGCTTTTGTCTTGACACTTTGCCTTTGGACTCCACAGTTGCAGTTTGACCATTAATGATACTTACTGGAATCCCGAATAGATCGATCACCATTCTTGAAAGGATATTCTGAACCTTTTCAAATGGACTAAACAAAATTACTTTCTCATTCTTTGCCTTAATACTCTCTAAAATTTGACTGGTTTCAATCATTTTAGCTGAAGAATTAATTAATTGAAGCGTACTAAATGAATTGAGGTCTTCTGGAGCTAAGTCCAAATAGGGATGATCACTAATCATCCTAAGCTTACTTATCGTACTTAAAAGTTGATTTAGTGAGCCTCGATTATTCTGGTAAAACTCTAATTCTTTCAAATATTTTGACTTTTGAACATCAGGCATTTCCCTCGGAAAAAAAACCTGCTCTTTTGAAGGCAAATCCTTCAAAATTTGAGACTTCACCCTTCTTTTGAGATAAATCCCTAACTGACTTCTGATATCATCTCCAAGGGCCTTAATATCGGCTTCCTCCTCTTTTAATGCATTATTATACTTACTATTAAATATTCTTGCACTTCCTAGTAAACCTGGTGCAACAAAATCTGATAAACACCACAAATCCATCCAAGAGTTTTCTACAGGTGTACCAGTCATGGCAATTTTAAACTCAGCATTAAGAGCTTTTGCAGCATTGGTAACCATTGTACCAGGAGTCTTGATTCTCTGAGCTTCATCCAATATAGCACTAAACCAATTAATCCTTCCTAACAGCAGCTGTTTGGAGCGTAGCGTTTCATAGGTGGTTAGAAGAACATCTTTATTGCCTAAAGCGAATAAATCGATCTCCTTTATTTCTTTTCCATAATACCGAATGAAGTTTAAATGTGGCTCAAAAAAAAGCTTGAATTCATTTTCCCAGTTTTCCAATAATGTCACAGGAGCGACAATTAAATTTGGTTTAGAAATCCCGATTTCTTGTTGATATTCAAAACTCCAATCAATAAAGGATAATATTTGCAACGTCTTACCCAGCCCCATATCATCTCCCAACAATGCTCCACTGTTAGATTTACATAAACTCTGAAGCCAAGCAACCCCCTCCACTTGATGTGGTAAAAGTGAAAATTTAGATTTTAACCTTTTTGGAGGAATAAAGACATGGGGAATTTCTATTAGTGAATCAATCGAGAACTCAAGGTCTTCCACATTTTCATGAATAATTAAGACCTTTCTACCATTTGAATCTCTAATTCCCGATTTATCCACCCTATTTTCTTGGATAGCTATATATGAATCTCTTAGAGAAATTGCATCATCAACAGGAAGTAAACTCCCTTTGAATTCTACTTTATCTTCCCCTTTTGCTTCTGCAATCTGGATTCCTGAATGGAGTGCTTTGTATTCCCCTTCATCCTCGATCAATATTTCTGATCTTTTACCAGAAGCTTCTTCAACTGTAACTCCACTGACCCAATTCGTTGAAAAAGGCTTTATGAAGGGGTAATATTTTGGTTCATATAACCCTAATTCATAAACTCTTTTAGAATAATGATCCAAATCAAAAGTTGACTCGTCGAAATAATTGGAAGGGTTCTTTAAAACACTATCTTTTTTCTCTCCATTAATCCTTTTGAATTCAGATTTCAATGAATTTAAAGAAGGTTTCGACTCTTCTGGAATAACAACTCTTACCCTACGGTCACCATCCTGGGAGTTGTAGACATCTTTTACCTTTGGATAGATATCATATGCCTTTTGAAATCCCTCATCTGCATTATGATCAATTGATGGTACCACGTTAATAGAACCATCTGGATTTTCTCGAAAATCAAGCCTCAGCTTCTCAGCAACTTCTACTTGTTCATTTTTCAAGTAACTGTCAAATACCAAACTCCCACTTTCAATTAATTTGGCACCATAACGCTTAATTGATCCAAGCGCCATTAAATTCTCTTCAAACTTATGATTATTAACCTTTTGATGGTTTGTCAAGGTTCTTAGAACCTTGATTTGATCAGATGAACCAAGATACCTTTTCCCATTTATGTGGAAAAAATCTCCTTCTTTTGAAAAATGAATAGGTGATGAAGCTCTGGTTTCTTTAAAAGACAAAATAAATCCGAATTCCTCCATATTAAGGGTGCCAGATGAACCAATGTGGATTTGAACTGGAATAGATAATGGGATTCCTAATACACTTCTATTGGTGTCAGAAATTTCAATTGCCTGATCAATAGAAATATTAAAACTATCCTCATTCTGTGTTGATAGCCCGTCCGATTCTAAGCTTTCTAATATGGTCTTTTGAAGAATGCTAAGTGTTGGCTTTTCAAACAAAAATTCTTGTTCCATTATTCAACCTTTTTATTCATCCATTTTCTTAATCGGTATTGCCAATTTCCTGTATGGACCATCCTTCCTTCATTTTCAAAATAGAGGTAATTGCCATTTTCAGAAATCAAATTTCGAAGATAACTATGAATTAAAAGCCCCCTATCCAATCTTCTAAGTCGTCTTCCCAACACTGGCCATTCATTTCTCAGTTCTTCAATTCTTGGATATATGTTGCTAGTATTTGGATGAACGTATAATGCTCCACCTGCCAAACTTCCAGCTAAAACGAATCGATATTTTTTAATGGTAAAAATAATAACACTACTAGTACTACCTCCTGAGGAAAGGACTCCAAATCTTTGTTCCATTCCATTTTCGACCCTACTATCTAAAAAAATCTCCTCAAGCTTCTGAATTGAAAGGAAAATATCAACTGTAGTCATATTTGAAACGTAATTCATCCAGAATCTCTTTCTGGGTAAATCCTCGACTACTTCAGAAAAAAACAAATCTACTAAGGACTCATTTATCCAGACATTTAAAATTTGTCTTGCTTCCTGAACTACTTGAATTTGGTATGTAGTGAATTCCGATGAGGGTAAAACCCAATTAGATTCTTTACCTGGATCGCCTATAAACTCGAAGGCTTCGTTTTTAATGACATCTTGAAAAGTGGACCCTTTTATTTCATCTTTAAATCTGACAATCTCGGATGAAACAAAGTATTTGGGTAAATTTCTTTCAAAATTTTCTTTAGCAAAGTCTAATATTCCTTTCCAGTTTCCTCTATCATCTAAAGTTGCATTTCTTACTGTATTTTCAAACATTTCAATTAAGAACAACTTGAAATATTGAGTTCCTTTTGCGTATGATATATATGGATTGGATTCAAAAAACAAATCAATTTTTCCTTGAAGTGATTTGAAAGAATTTTGTGACCATCTAACTGGTCCATTCTTTTGGCAGAGATAATCAATGTTTTCACGGTAATATTTGAGCTTTGGACGCTCATTTTTTTCTGCAATGATTCTATTTCTCAAATAATCTCTGAGAAAATCCACTTTTGAACTTTGCCAATTATTGAAAAGAATAAAAATCAGAGCTGTTATACATGAACTAGAAAAATATTTATCAATATATTCTAATGCTAAAACCAATTGACCTTTTTCAAGTATAGATTCTGGGAATTCCTCGTCTGTGTAATCTAGAGCCCAGCAAAGTCTTTTAATTGATAAAGAATTTGTGAAATACCTATCTCTATATTCGATATCATGGAAATAAGTTAACACCTGCTTGTAGTGATCCACTTTAGGTTGCCCCATCCTTCCTGAATTCTGAAGGATGTTATCCAAATTTTTATTAGACTCTTGAAGCTTTCTAATTGTATATTCTGAAATTTCAAACTTTGGAATCCCAGAACTACTTAACGATTTGAGTTTTGAAAAAATCCCATCCATGATCATTCATCAATTATTTTTAGAAGCTCATCTATTCTTTTTTCAGCATCCGTTCTTACCCTAAACTCAACTCGCCTTGAAGCTTGTTTATTTTCAGTTCCATCCTCATTTACAATTAATTGACTTGATGAAAGCCCATTTGCAGTAATCAAAGATTTTGTCCATTGTCTTGCATTTTCATTTGTAATTTGTTCCAAGACAAAATTCAATGTGGACCTAGTTCTGTCTTGTGACAACCTCATGTTTTCAACATATGCATAATCCTCAGAGGCATTATAAATCCATTCACTAGAAGTATGACCTTCAATTCTTATTTCCTCGATACTTTCTATGAACTCATCCCTTCTAAGAACAGAAATATACCTTGGAAAAAAATCTGAGAGAATCTCCTTGAATTCCGTTTTCAAAACTGAACTATTTGTGGAAAACAGCACATCTGGTTCATTGAATTTAAAGGACAAATTTGACCTTTCTAACTCAGCTCCCCACTTTCCTAAATCATCTTTAAATTCTTCGTATAGTTTCTCATATATTTCATTTTTGAGATTCTTATACTCTGTTATCACCAAGTTTTGTTTCTCTTTGGTTTCTTCCAACTCCAAAAGGATAGCTGACAGAATTAAAACAAAAACAAGAAGAAGTGCAGCCATAGCATCTCCTATGGATAATGAAAATGGATTTTCCTCTTCTTGAAAGGTATTCCCTTTGCTCATCTCTTATTGCCTAATTTTTCCGAAAATTTCATTTAGGCCATCAAGACCTTCATTCAATTCATCAATGCTTCCAGACAAAGCAATCGAGGCTTTTGAGAGTTTATTGGAAAATTCCCCCAAGTAATCATTTAATGTCTGGACAGTGTGAGACCGATAATTGTTTAATCCTTCATCTATACCTTTAAAGACTTCCGTTATAGATTCTTGAATTAATTCGTAGTTCTTTAGATGATCATGATTTAATCTAGTAATTTCCTCCAGTTGCTTTTGGAAATTCTCAGTAAGTTGTCTGTTAGTTTCTGCTGTCCTTAAATTGTACTCATTATTGAGTTGAACTGATTGAGATAGTTTTTCAGAGCTAGATTGTAAATTATCTCCTGTCTCAGTTATTTTTTCTATTAGGTAATTATAATCTTTAATTGATGAAGACATTTTTTCAGCTTCTTCTGCAAATCCTTCTATGAACTCAGTTACTTTAGTAATAACATCCAAGGCTCCAGAATGGATTTTTTGTGCATCTTCGTTTCTCTCCTTTATCCGCTTATCATTTTCTACATTATTTATTCTTTCTCTTTCTAAAGTTCCCTCCACAATAGTTTCGAATTTTGCAGTCGTCACTTTTAAACTTTCATCGAATGAGTTTAGGAGTCTAGGTAAGTTGGAAAGAGTTTCTGATGAAGCAGACAAGGTTTTCAGCATATTATCCAATTCGGACTTGGCATTTCCAGAAATTTCCTCCTTAAAAGATTCTATCATTTCTTTCATTGATTTTTCAAGCTTTTCAATAGTAGAACTAATCAAATGTTCATTCGTCGAAGTCTTTTCATTTTTTAATGCTTCTACAGCTGCATCTAATTTTTGAATAACCGGCAAAAGGGTTTCTTTAAATGCTTTTTGGAAACTTTGATCAAATTCTTCCATGATAATTGCCTGAGTAGCCTCAATACTATTCGCTAAATCAGTAGAGAAACTTTTAAGTGCTCTGGTTGATTCTTGCAATTCCCGATAGATAGTCGAAAATACTAGATTAGGTTTGATGAAATTTCCATCTTCATCTTGAAATCCAAATGCCTCTTGAATTAAAGCTAACTGGCTTTGGGCTTGATGCTTTTCCAGTTCAATTTTGGAAATTCTGAATTCTTCATTTAATCCATTTGCAAGATTTTTTATCTTTTTATAAACTGAATGGAATTGATATTTTTCAAATAGATTAAAAAATATAGATGTAAACATTCCAGCAATGGAAGTGTAAAATGCTGTTGACATCCCTCCCAATAAAATTGAAATACTGTCTTTAATAGTACTAGAACTAGAAAGGTCAAATGAACTTATCCCGACTACCAATCCAACAAAAGTTCCAAGAATGCCTATCCCAACAAAAACACTAGGCAGGGTTAAATAGTGTCTAAAATTTGCATTGTTTAGGATAAGTGTATGCTCATCAAAATAGTCATTTGCATCTTCGGTTGTTTTATTTAATGATCCAAAACCAAATGTGGAATGATATGATATCCAATGGTTTATTAGCATTTCCGAATTTTCAAATGAAGTAGGTGAGTTGATTACCACTTGTTTGATTGATTCCTTTAACCTTTTTACTTTTAGGTATAGTCTAAATCCTTCTATAAAAAAGAACAGAAATATTCCTCCTAGAAATATAATGGTAACATAGTCTCCTGCAGTAGCAGGAGTAAAAAATGGAAAGAAATTCATTGTAATGGGGATAAACTAATTTTTTTGGGACACTAATAAGTCACAATCTTCTGAATATTACAATACCCAATACTGGGTATTTTTCACCCTCTTTCAATTTCTCTTTAAGTTAATTAGGGATTTTCCACAGTTTTTAGACTGTCCCTTAACAATTACCTTCCCTTGAATATTTTTTCTATTTCTATTACTTGTTCCAGATCATACCGTAATTGGTTCGAAAAAAAGTCATCAAGGGGAGCCAAATCAAAAAAGAGGTCAAAATGACCTCTTTTTTTGTTTTCATCCCTCTCCTTTTCGAGGAAATCAGGTTTTTATGGTTGCAACATTTTTTTCATTTCAAGAAATTTGAATCTGAAATTTTTATTTACCAAGCCATCAACATTGAATTCAATCCAAAAACATCTCTTTAATTAATTAATCTTTAGAGGAGTTTTTCTTATTTTATTTTCCTAAAATCTTCAGTTACATGCAGGAAATTCTTGCCATAGGATTTTTTCAGGGATTGATTTTAAGTTCCCTTTTGTTTCTTAAATCCCTTCAAAACAAGAATTTCACTTGGTTGATGGGATTTTTTGTGTTGTTAATTTCTGCTTTTATTGCTGGTCCACTTTTGAATCAATGGATAGGTGAACCTTGGGGATCTTTTCTGGTAGACCCTTTATTTCTTTTAATTGGCCCATCTTTCTACGGATATATTTTATTGCTCTCAAGACCAGAAAAAGAAAAAAGTCTCAAATTTCACACCTTAGCATTCTTTCTTTATTTACCACTATTAGCATTTTTTGCCTTAAAAGTTTATAAGACGCAAGCAGATCCTCAATCACTTCAACTAATCTATAGTTCAGGGTTTGCTGTTGGATTGGGAATTCTCAAGTTTGCTCATTTATTGATTTATGTGGGTTTAAGTTTTTGGGAACTAAGAAACCATCAAGATCGAATCCAAAAAATATTTTCTAATCTAAAAGGAAAGGACCTTCTTTGGGTAAGGTATATTCTGATTTCTTTTTTAGCTCTTAGTTTGATTTCCTTCGGTTTTTATCTTTTTGCACTACAGAATCCCAACTGGCAGAAAGAGATTACTTTTTTCAATTTGATATTACTTTCAGCTTTTTTAATCTCCCTGACTTTTTATTCTTTTCATCAGAAGAGCATTTTCGACTTTAGGTTCAAGTTTAAAGAAATACAATTCTCTTGGACTGCGGAAAAAGAAAATCCAAAGTATGAGAAAAGCGGATTAAAAGAATATGAAGTTGCCAAAATCAATCAAAAAATTGATCAATGGATTCAAAATAAGGGATACCTTGATCCCGAAGTAAACTTAGGCGTTATGGCTGATGCCATTGGAGTTTCACCTTATCGCATTTCAGAAGTACTTGGGAAATACAGAAAAACCTCCTTTTACGACCTGATCAATTCTCATAGAATCCGCGAAATTCAGCAAGCCCTTTCTGATCCAAACTATGCACATTTAACCATTTTGGGGATTGCTTTTGAGTTTGGATTCAATGCCAAGTCTACTTTTAACACGGCCTTTAAAAAATTTACTGGCATGAGTCCTTCCGAATTCAAAAGGTCAAATCACTGATTTTCAATATCCTAAGAACCCTGAACCTAACCACTTTTTCAAAAAAGGTTCGGACTAATTGGGATGAGCATTAATGCTGTGGATGATCCAGAGTTTTGCGACATCATATCAAACAAAAAAACTATGTCAGCAAAATCAACAATCAAAAACAAAGCATTATCTATTATAGGAGTCCTTGTACTACTAATGTTTAGTCTGAGTATAATGGCTTTTAAATCTGCCAAAATCCCCGCCCCATCAGGAGACTATTCAGTTGGCTCTGTTGAACTGGAGTTCCAAGATCCAAATCGAGAAGGAAGGAAACTAAAGGTCATTCTTTTCTATCCGGCAGCAGAAATTCATCAAGAGACTATTCCTTATCATCCCTATCCGGATTCTCTGGAAAAGGATCTTAAATCCCTCTATGGAATCCCCAAAATCCTGATCAAAAAACTCAGTCGATCCACAATACCGACCAAAAATTTGGCAAAACCCCAAAAGTCTGATTCAGGCTTCCCATTACTACTATTCTCACATGGCTTCAATGGAAGTCGCTTTCAAAACAGTTTTCTTCTCCCTGATTTGGCTTCTCATGGTTATGTAGTAGCTAGTATCGAGCATACAGGTTCAGCGGCAGGAACTGTCTTTGAAGATTTAAGTATAGGAGGACTGACTCCTTTTGATTCGGTTACGCAAAATGAACCCTACAGTGATCGAGAAATTCTCAAGTGGAGCGATGATCAGATTTTTGTTTTGAACCAATTAGAAAAATTGACAAATGAAAGCCTAGTTCCTTTTCCTCTCATGATAAACTTTAAAAAAATCGGTGTCTTCGGTCATTCCTTTGGTGGAGCTACTTCTGCAAACACTTTGATTCGGGATAAACGATTTTTAGCCGGAATCAATCTGGATGGGTTTTACTTTGGAAAAGGTCATTTAGAAGGCTTTGAGCAGCCTTTCATGGAGATTCGTGCAGACAACCCTCCTGCAGAAACCATGAGTGAAAAAGATCTGAAGGAATGGAAAATGACCCAAGAAGAATATCATGACTTTTTATTCGTAGAATGGAAATTAAGGCTGGAGGGATTAGCAAGAGGTGGTTACGAAAGCTATGTTATTGAAGGAGCCAATCACATGAGTTTTTCAGATTTTACACTTATGTTCCCAATGGGCTTTATAACTGCTCCTCAACGAGAAAATCATCATGAAGTCACCCGCCAATTGGTCAGAAACTTTTTTGATGTACACCTAAAGGGGGAAGAGAAAAAAGAACTTGACTCAAAATTGAAATCTCTAGTCTTAACCCAGTCAGAATAATGGAGACAATTTCATTATCTCCGATTGTTTTAAATAGATTAAAAATCAATCTGATTTAGATAATCTTCTACTTCCTTCAATCTTAAAGGAAGTAGACTTCGGTTGCAACTATCGTTGATAGGGGGAGCAAAACCTGATACGAAAGTGTCAGGTTTTTTTTTGTTTTAAGGTATATCCGGCTCTTCTTGTGGTAAGAAGATTCTTGTACACAGTGGTTTTCGGGACGAGTCCAACTTTTCTTCATCGTGGAGGAGGAGGAGTCAAATCAATCCCATCCTCAAATCCAAGTAAGAATTAAGCGAATAATCATTTTGACACACTCAAAAGCCCAAGTAAAAGGAAAAAGAAAACACCTAACAGTGAATAATAAAATGAACCTTAGTTAGACCTACCTCAGTCAATAGTTCAATCCATTGTATTCCACGTAATTATTGTTTTTTAAACTGTTCGATAGAATAGAAAAAGGATAGAAGTGAAAGTATGAGATTGTATTGATTTTGGTCTTTATGTAAAATTAACAGATAATAAAGAGATTTTTGAAGACTAAAGTATATTCAGATAGTCCTCCTATATATGTAGTAGAAATTCAAGACACCTATTCATTCTAGAACCTCTCTAGTTGGGAAACATAAGCAATCAAGTTTAACACTCTATTAGCCTAGAGGTACAGAATAATTTTTTTCGATATTTTTTTATTGTTTTACAATAATTTTTTACCTTTGAAGAATAAAATTTAGAATTATGAATAGAAATTCAGTTTTAAAGATGGCAGAGATTTGCGCCAACGTATTGGGTGTTGTTCTTTTGATCTTAATCGGCTTGGAGCTAGCTTTTCTGGTTTTGGCCTTGTTCACCCCAGAATTAGTAAGTCAATGGATTCAAATTAAATCAGACGGTACCGTTTTATTTTCTACAGAACCTGAAAACAATCAACTTCAATTCAACCATTGGTTAATTGGTCTTATTTTCCTTCTCATGATTTTTCAAACATTTCTTTTTTGGAAAATCACCAAGGCATCGCTACTCATTATTCGATCCATTGAGAACTTTGACACCTTCAATATTCAAAATGCCACCGCTCTACGAAAATTAGGCAATCTAGTGCTCATTCTTTTTGCTCTACAATTGATTAAGTTTCTCCCTCAGACTGGAGGGGGATTTGACATAAAAATTGGAATCGAATTTGGAACGCTGCTTATGGCACTGATATTTTACATATTATCGGAGGTCTTTAGGGAAGGAAATAAATTACAGGAAGAACAAAACCTAACTATCTGATGCCAATTATTATTAACCTAGACGTCATGCTAGCCAAGCGAAAGATGCAATCCAAAGAATTGGCAGAAGCGATTGATATTACATTGGCAAATCTGTCCATCCTAAAAACGGGAAAAGCAAAAGCTATCAAGCTCTCTACTTTAGAAAAAATTTGCGAGGTTCTTCAATGTCAGCCTGGAGACCTACTTGAATTCATCCCTGAAAAATAATTTAAAAAGTACAGGGACATACCCCTCTAAATCAAAACTTTAAACATGAAAAACTTACTTGTCCTGATGGTCATGATGCCATTAGTATGTGCCTGCTTTGGCCAAAAAATAGAATGTAATCTTGAAGAAACAGCAAGCCAACTGGATGAAATCTATCAAAAAGACCAAGAAGTTCGAAAAGAACTAATGGCTCTCCTTGGAAAATACCAAGAAACCGGTGAAGGTGGAATTAAACTTCTTTTATTAAGCAGAAAGATGGAAAGAATAGATAAAGGGAATCAAGACTATGTATTGAGGTTATTGGAGAAATGCGGTTGGAATAATAAACTGCCTAAATCTTCACATGAAACCATTTTCTTGGTTCTTCAACATGCTGATGCACCCGTCATAGAAAAATACATTTCTTGGGTTAAGGAAAAAGTAGAGCTAGAAATACTCAAACCAGATGATTACGCCACCATGCTCGATAGGAAGTTGATGAATGAAAACAAACTTCAACTTTACGGAACACAAACACTTGCTTTAGAAAATTCGAATACCACCTATGTTTGGCCTGTTCAAAATCCAGACTCTTTAAATCTGCGAAGAAAAAGTGTAGGACTTCCTGATATGGATACGTATTTTAAAATTGCGCAAGACTCTTTTCAGGTAAAAATGGAATGGGATCCTAACCTTACACTGGAACAGGTGAATGCCTTGAAAAAAGGTAATTAATCATGGAAATAACAAGAAAAAATACGAAAGTCAATTTTACGAAATCAATAGAGGCAATTCCAGATCGATTAGGAGAATGTAACTCTACCTTGAGTCACTAAAAGCAGGAAGAGATTTGATTCAGTAAGGCAAATATTTCATTTCTTTCCAAAAGATGAATATCATGAATTTTGGCAAGTATGGTGTAAGAAGGAATATATAATCTCAACATGGGACTCATGACCAAAAAAAAAAATTACCTGATTCAACTTATTGAAAAACAAAATCATATAACCTTCCTTGGAACATGTAATAAAGGAATTATGGAGGCAAATAACATACCTAACTAGCCTTCACCCAGGAAAGCAGAAGAACGAAATTTTTGATACTTTCTGACTCCTTGCCTGTAGGAGTGGTATGATCTTGGTATTTCATTTATCTTCAACCATTCGTTCATCTTGGTTCTGAATCCATGAAATACATTATCCTAATAGCCCTGTTTACTACCTCCCTTTTCACTCAAGCCCAAACCGTTTGCTCATTGGAGAGCAGGGATAAATTGGAATTGTTTCTGGAGAAACTTGCCGAAAGCAACCTCTCTGGGAAGAGTCCAAATGAACTGAATACCATAATTGGGCAATGGTTTCTGGAAACTCCTTATGTAGAAAAAACCCTGGAAGTCCCAGGGTCTGAAAAATTGGTCATCAACCTGATGGGAGTGGATTGCACCACCTTTTTGGAGACCGTGGTTACTCTAACCAGATTGGCTGAAAGCAATGAATTCACCTTCGATGCCTTTGAGAAAAACCTGGAAGAACTCCGCTACCGTGAAGGTAAAAACCAAGGCTATCCTTCTCGCCTTCACTATTTTTCGGATTGGATTTTTGATAACCAGGATAAGGGAATTATCACCAATGTGACGGCGGAAGTGGGCGGCGTTCCTTATCCCAACCAGCCTACTTTTATGTCTGAAAATCCTCAATTTTATCCTCAGTTAAGTGATTCTAAAAACTTGGATGAAATCAAAATCACAGAAGGCATGATCCAAAAAAGGGGATATTATTATATTCCAAAAACCGAGATCAGCAGCTTAGAGAAGAATATCCAATCAGGGGATCTAATTGCTATCACGACTTCCATGTCTAACCTGGACATTGTGCATACGGGTTTTGCAATTCAGAAAAACGGAAGAATCCATTTGCTGCATGCTAGCTCTAAAAATAAAGAAGTGGAGATTTCTGAGAAACCCCTCAGCGATTATTTGGCTGGGAACAAATCCCAATCTGGAATCATGGTAGCAAGATTGGTAACCCCATAAAAAAGCCCTCCCCTCTAAGATAAATCCTATACAGGAAGGGCGGGGTGATCAGAGCAACCTCTCCGACTCTACTTAAAGTTTTTAGATACTTTGAAGGTGAAGTATTGAAATTTATATCCTGTTCCAGAAGAAGCAGCCACATTGGAAAACTGCCCATTGAGCCCTAAATCAAACCCATTGACTCTGTAATTCAATTCTGCTTGGGCCCTGAATGAAGGGGCTAATGGTTGTTTTTCGATTTGTTGGAATCCTCCGGCAGCTTGTATTTTGAAAGCCATTTTAGATACCAAAGGCATGGGTGTGCTATAATCCACAAATACCTCTGCACTCATAAATCGATTCGGAGCGAAATACAAAGTAGTTTCAGAATCACGATAGCTCAAGGCAGAAAAGTTCACCCCCGTTTTTAGGGTAGGCTCTGTTCTGAGCAGTCGATAGATTGATCCAAAAAACTGGATTCTGGAATTCTGATCATTGAGGATCCCATAACTTCCCTGAGAATAAAACCCGGTTTTCCCACCAAACATCAGGTGAGTTACATACCCTAGATTTTGACTTCTGATATTCTTGCCTAAGAGATCTGCAGTGAAGTTCAACAAGTCGGACCCATAGGTGATCCCAACCATCCGTCGATCATTGGGCTGGAACTTGGTTTCGAATTTCCCGGTAATTCCTATAAAAGAATCTCCAGTACCTGGTTTCACTTGCTGAACCATCAATTCCCCACTACTCTGCCAAGCTTGACTCCATACTATATTAGCGCCACCCGCTAAAAAACTGGAGTTGGTAACCTGTCCTTCTAGAGCTTTGACCTGACTTGCCCCAGCCCGGAATCCGATTTGTACCGGGGCATTCCTTGGATTTTGCCAAAAAGCAGCTTGCTCAGTTCTTGTGTTTTTAGCAACATCAGCAAAAAACCCAAGGGTGACTCCCACTGTTTGGACAGATCGATCACTGATCAATCCATTCAATTTCTGGAGTTGAGAAGAGGAAAGTTCAGGTTCGTATTTCTTAAGAATATGATCTGCTTTCTTCCATTGTTTCTTACCGATCAAAACCTCTGCATATTCTTGGATGTAAGGAGCTTTCGGGAATTGCTGGACCAAAGAATCGTAATAGGCTAGCCCATTGGAATAATTTCCTGCCGTGGTATACAATCTGGCTTTCATCACCAAGGATTGGTCCGGATCTACCAATTCCGTATTCTCAGAAAGGAAAGCTTCAGCTTCCTTGGTTTTGATATTCCAAAGAAGTGCATTGAAGTAATTGACCGTGGCACTTTTGTTTTTGGAATCTTGACTCCAAGCGGTAAATGCTGCTTCCAAAGCTTTGGAAGGCTTTTTGCTCATGAACAAGGCGTAAGAAAGATTGATTTTGACAATGGTGGATTCATAGTCCAATGGAATCAATTGATGGAATACCTCTACCGCTTGGGAAAAATCCTGATTCTGCAAACAAAGATCTCCTTTGAATAACAAAATCTGTGCATCGGCTGGATGGTGAAGCAGGATGCTATCCAATTGACTAATCGCCTCCCCATATTTTTCTGCCGCTCTCAGTTCACTTGCTTTCTGGATAAACTGTTCTCTAAGGGCTGGATCAAAAGGCTTTTCCTGTCCATTTGCGGCAATCGGAATAAAAATTAATCCCAAAAAGCCTATAAGTTTAAGAGGAGTATTGATATATTTCTTCAAACTCTTGCAAACATGGAAATACAGATCAGCAACTTTTCGATAACTGGAAACGAAAAACCCGCCTTGAAAGTGGAAGTGATCGGCGAGGCTAAAGGCAGTGCTACCGAATCCCTGAGAGGTAAATTGCCCGAAATACTTTCGAATGAGGCTGATCTCGTCTATTTGGATATCCGAGGGTTGACTGATAATGACCTGGGTTTCGTTAACGAGGTAATTCACATTCATTATACGCTGGCCGAACAATCCAAAAAATTGATTTTGCTTTATCAAAAGGGATCTGCTTTTGAACCCTGGATCAACACTTCTGGAATTGACAAATTCGTGGAGCTTGCGATCACGGTTTAAGCTTCTATTTCCTGCCAGTAGGTAGCCTATTGACGCGAAGATGACTCCATAAATAAAAGCCCCTACTCCCATCATAAATACATCCCAAAAGGAGATAAAATCAGGATAGAATAACATTCGGAATAGGACTGCCAAACCAAACCCCATGAAGGTCATCTTCCAAAATCTACGTTTCTTGGAGCTTTCAAAGTCTAGTACAATCAAGACCTTTAACTGGGTTAGGGAATAAAGAACCCAAACCAGCCCAAGGAAGCTGAAGGCATACTGCAAGAAATCGTACATCGGAATCTCTAACAGTCCGTCCCCTAATGTTTCTTGAAATACGGGAAATAGCTCCACCATCCATCCATCGTAATGAGTCATTCCATCCAAAATCAAATGGGTAAGGATTCCCAGAAGCATAGAGCATAAAATTCCTATCCAGTTTGTTTTCAGTGAGCTCAGCCAATTCAATCCCAGGTATTGGATGGTTCTGGATTGAATCCACACGGGTGAAGCTTTAACTAATGGGATTTTAATCAGGCAATGAAAGATCAATGCCATCATAAACGCTACCGGTAGGTCAAAAAGCAAAATACCTTTCAGTGTATGCCCAATATTTTCATTTAATTTTAGCTGAAGGTAAAACTCCAAATCAGGCACGATACTCCCAATGACCAATCCTGTTTGAGAAAGGCGGTTGGAAGTATTTGAAAAAGGAAGAATTGCAGCTGGATGTGAAAACGTAAAGGGCATGATGATGGGATTAGGCTACTTGAGAAGATTGAAAATTGGAAACCAGATCCGTCACCAGTTCCTCAGTGACTGTAGTTTTGAGTAGATATTCTACGGAACCAAATTCCATGGCTGCAATCGCCACTTCCAGGTTTTCCAATGCTGTACAAAAGATCACTTCGATGCCAGGGTAGTACCCTTTCACTTCCTGAAGGATATCCAATCCATTGGAGTTTTCCATTTGGTAGTCTAAAAAAACCAATGCTGGGTTGAGATGGATATTTTTTAGACAGCTTTGTCCATCTTCAAAGGTGTGGATTTTGGTAAATCCGATCTTCTGAAGAATCTGTTTTAAGACTTCAGTCCAAAAGGGATCGTCATCAACAATAAAGGCAGGTAAGATTTTAATATTTTTCATCTTTTCTTTTTTCCTACCCCTTATTCCAATTTGAGACCAAAACAAAAAAGTGCCTTAGAATGACTCTAAGGCACTTTTTTAAAATCCCAATTCCAGTTATCGGAATTTAATTCCATATTTTGGAAACCCTTAATTTGGCTTTATACCTTTCCTTTCTCCCAAATCCATGGAAACCCAATCAAGGACTTCTTTTAAATGCTTCATCAAATAATTCATTCTTTCAGAATTCTGTTGCTCCAAAACCTGAGTTTCAATTTCACTCAGTTCATCTGCCACTTCATGAATTCTCAACATTTTTATGGAAGGCTTTATTTTATGAATCAACTTCTTTACTTCTTCGAAATCGGATCTTTCAAATGCCTGAACAGCCTCATTCATGGAGTTCATCACATTGGTCTGAAATAAAAGGATCATCTTTGCCATAAACTCAACATTTCCCTTGGAAATAGCCTCCAGTTCTGTCAGTGAATAGCGCTCTAAGGGTTCCTTATGATCTTTCTCCAACGCTTTTACAGCAATAGGCATCCCTTGAAACTGCTGGGAAATGAGATGTAATAATTGTTTTTCCTGAAATGGCTTGGCCAGAAAATCATTCATTCCATGTGAAAGGTA
This sequence comes from Algoriphagus halophilus, assembly GCF_900129785.1. Lineage (NCBI taxonomy): Bacteria > Pseudomonadati > Bacteroidota > Cytophagia > Cytophagales > Cyclobacteriaceae > Algoriphagus > Algoriphagus halophilus. Next base: position 332,994 of record NZ_FSRC01000001.1, on the reverse strand, counting down.
TTTTTCACGATCTCCTTTCATCGCAAAAGCCGTCAAGGCGATAATAGGAATGGCTAACTTCAATTCATTTCTTATCATGTGTGTAGCCATAATCCCGTCCATGACAGGCATTTGGACATCCATCAAAATCAAATCAAAGGAATTAGACTTCACCGCATCAATGGCCTCTTCTCCATTGTTGGCGGTAAAAATTTCCATTTCATTCTGCTCCAAAATCGTGGATGCCACCAGCCGATTGAATTCATTGTCATCGACAACTAGAATTCTTTTTCCTTTGAGAAGTGAAGGCTCTATGGAAATAGGTTGATCTTTAGGTAGGTCCCGCTCTTCTCCTTTTTTGAATTTTAAGACAACAGAGATGATGGACCCAACCCCTTTTTGTGATTCGATCTGCATCGCACCATCCATTAATTGAACCAGTTCTTTGGTAATACTTAGTCCCAGGCCTGTACCCCCATATTTTCTAGTAATGGTGGTATCTTCTTGCACGTATTTCTCAAAATTACTTTTCACAAATGACTCTTCCATGCCAATACCAGTATCAATCACCGTAAATTTCAGTTCTTGCTCTTCCTTGGTTTCTGAAAGAAGATGGCATTGAAGGATAACTTTCCCCATATCTGTAAACTTGATGGCGTTAGAGAGGAGATTTAATAAGATTTGATTCACTCTTATTGGATCTCCTATTAATACCTCTTGGATCTTTGGATCATAGTTTAAAACTGAAAACTCTAATCCCTTACTTTCCGCTTTGGAATTCATCATCCCAAAGACGTGTTCCATAATATTTTTTGGCCTAAACCCTATGGACTCTATGGTCATTTTACCAGCCTCCAATTTTGATAAATCCAGAATATCTTTGATAATAACCATCAGATGGCTGGCAGAATTCTGAATCGCTTTGATGTATTTTTCCTGTTGGTCATTGAGATTGGTTTTAGCCAATTGCTCACCCATTCCCACAATAGCATTCATCGGGGTTCTGATCTCATGGCTCATATTGGCAAAGAAGATTTCCTTGGCTCGTTTGGATTTTTCTGCTTCCTCCCGCTGTCGGATCAATTCTTCCTCTAATCTTTTTTGATCAGTGATATCCAGGTGGATTCCGATAGACCCTATCAATTCATTTTTATCATTATAATTTGGAGCACCACTGATAAACCACCATCGATATTCTCCATTAGGCTTTCGATATTTCAGTTCATACGAGTCGGAAAGCCCTGTTTTCCTACTTTCAGACTTTGCCAATAAACGCTTCTTATCTGATTCATTCAGTAACAAGTCAATGGCTTTTCTCCCAATCAAATCCTCCAAATCCCAACCAGCCATATTACAAAATGTCTGGTTGGCATGTAGGACATGGTCCTCCAGATCCACCTCCAACAAACCAAGATTCATGTTGGAAATGATATTTCTAAATTTCTCCTCTTGCTGAAACAATCTCAATTCAGATTGCTTTCTCTTCTGTACATTGACCAGCATTTGAGCAAAAACAAACAATAACTCAATTTCTTTATTGGAGTAAGTATGTTGTTTTTTGACTGAATCAAATCCTACAAACCCCAGGAGATCATCCTTAAACATCATAGGAATGGCGATCAGGCTTTTGATGCCTTGAGGCTCTAAGATTTCATAGAGCCCATCCATGCCTTTGCTCTTCAGCAAGGAAACATCCTCTACAGAAAAAGGCTTCCCTTGAGAATGAACTTCATACCATTGTGGCACATATTCCAAAGGAACATCCTGGGTATTGTCAATTTCTTTGGAAACTCCTTCCGCACACCATTCATGCGTACAGGAGCAGGTAAACGCAGAAAGGTTATAGGAGAAAATATAGGCTCGATCCGCATCGACAAACTCTCCTATTCTTTGTAAGGATGCATCTATATTAGAGTCTACCTCATCCAAGTCAATATTGATGTAGGTAGAAGAAATATCAATGAGAATATTTTTGAGCTTTTCCTGATTTTCTAGGAGCGCTTCAGTTTTTTTACGCTCCGTGATATCCACCAAAATCCCATTCATTCGAACGGGTATTCCCTCCTCTACTATCAATTTCCCTTTATTCTGAACCCATTTTACTTTTTGGGAAGGGGTAATAATTCTATATTCTTTCGTGTATTCCTGATTTTCTTTTATTTCCTCAAGAATTTCATCTAAAATATGTAGATCCTCTGGATGGATCGATTTTTCCCACCAAGAGGTGTCTTTCATCAAGGTATCCATATCCAGTTCAAACAGATCCTCAGCGGAAGGGGTAAAGAAGATTCCCTTAAATTCTGGATAACTGACGGACCAAATCACATCTCGAAGTTCGTTCAAGACACTTCCCAGCTTTTTATTCAGGTTGATCAGTTCTTTCTCCGCGGCTTTTTGTTCGGTGATATCGGAATGGGTACCTATGATTTTTAAAGGAAGTCCATTTGAATCTTTCTCGATGACGATCCCTCTGTCTTTTACCCATTTAATGCTCCCATCTTCATGAAGCATTCGGTATTCCAACTGATGGGAAGAGATTTTTCCCAGCCTATAATTTTTGTCATTTTCATTTAATAAATGAAGATCAGGTTCATACACATGACCATACCAAACATCTTCCAAATTGGTGGATGGATCAAATTTGAGACCTAGGAAATTTTTTGCCTTATTCGAAAAGCTGGTTTTTCTGGTCTTGAAGTCGTGTTCCCAGACATTGTCACCAGAAAATTCCAATACTTGACGGAATGTTTGCTCAAATTCCTGTATTCTATTCTTGGATATCTTTTCTTCTGTCACATCCTCTACCAATGTGAAGTAATGTAAAAAGTCTCCTTTTTTATCTAAAATCACTTGACCATTCACCCTGGCCCAAAACCAAGTGCCATCTTTTCTATAGTGCTTTAATTCAACTTTAAAGGGTTCCTTTTTAAAAAAGGACTCCAGCATTCTTTTCAATTCTTCTTTTTGGGTTTCCTCCCCTTTTCCTAATTCAATCGGTGTTTTACCAATCACTTTCTCCCTCTCAAATCCAGTCTGATGAAGATATCCTTCATTGACATAGGTAATAATTCCCTCTTCATTGGTAAAAATGATCCCATCCAAATTGGCACTTGCCACGTAAGAGAGATTTTCTAGCCTTTCTTTTTGAAGGGAAATGGTCCCGATCAGTTCCTTGAGATCAGCAGTAACCAATTCCTGATTTTTTATTAAATGTAGCAGGTCTACTAAAGGATCTAAAGGAGCAAAATCTGAGATAGATAAATCATTGGCAACCAATTCCTCAATAGAACTAAACCAAGGTGAACCCAAAAACAGAAGTAGCTCTTTTTCTTCGAAAAATTCGAATTGTCCCCGGAAAAGCGTTTCCTTTCCATTTTTCAGCTTCAATAAAAATGTTTTAGAGGAACTTTGAGACAAATATTCCACATCAAAATCAGTATCCTTAGGTCTGTTTATTAGAAATAAATCAATTGCCCTTTGCCCTCTTACATCACCCAGCATTTTCCATAGACCGGGACCTATAAATAAGATTTCACCATCTTTTGACAGCGCAAAATGAAAGGGAAAAGTCCTGTCTAAATGACTTTTTTTGATTTCGATATGGAATTCATTGTTACTCACCAAGCAATTTTAAAAGCTTCATGGGGATGACCATTGTATTTACCTAATATATGAACAATGTCAACTTTAGTTTCAAATAATTTACCTAACCCTGACAGCAATCCCTTGACAAAACCTACTAACCCTTCTCTTTTGGAAAAATAATGTAAGACCAATGAGTTTGCTTCAATATCTTCCACCTTAAATTCTGGAGGAGTCAATTTGGGGTAAATCAACATAATTCGATCATGGAAAAGCGGAAGATTAATCAAAAATTCCTTGAGATTAGCCCCTCCAGCTTTCATTAATCCTCCGTATTTTTCACTTCCGGTCTTGAGAATCCACCATTCTCCAAAAGCAAACAATACTTCCTCTACTGTAATATTCAATTCCTCAGCAGCAGCTGTCGCCAATTGGTAGGTAACAGCATCATCATAAGGTTCTGTACTGATAAAATAATCAATATTTATCCCGCTTTTTAGCTTGATCAGTTCCCATTTCTCCTGTCCATAATTGGTGGTGATGAGCTCCTGAATCGACTTATTTACTAACCCATACATAGTTTAACAATTTTATAGGCACATACTGTAGAAAAACCAAGCCAATTCATGAAGCCTTACCAGGAGTTCATATGAACCTGTTTTAAACTAAAAAGTATTTTAATTTTCCGTTTTTTGGAATTTTTTTCCAGATTCTGGAATCATTCGGGATTAACCTCTCCCTCCTGGATCATTTTATAAATGGTGCTTTTTCCAATATCCAATGCTTTGGCTGTTTCTATGACATCCCCCTGATGCTTTTTCAGGTAATGATTGATGATATCGCAGGTATGCTGCCTCAAAGTCTTATTCTCCATCAAGAACATATTTTCCTCTTGAAGAGAAAAGAAGCTGATGTCCTTGGCTTTGATTTCTTGCCCCTCAGCCATGACCGCTGCCAACTCAATCACCGCTTTTAGTTCCCGGATATTGCCTGGAAAAGGATATTTCAAAAGCTTATCCTTGGCATCAGCTGCTAAAGAAAGTGAGGATAATTTATTGGTTTTAACAAAATCATCGATGAAATGCTTCGCCAAAATCAGTACATCAGACCCTCTGTCCCGTAACGGAGGAAGCTCAATCGGCAAGCCCATCACTCTAAAAAATAGATCTTCCCGAAAATTCCCCTTTCTGACTTCTTCGGATAAATTTTTATGCGTAGCCGTGATTACTCTAACATCCAATTTTACTGCCTCATTCCCTCCCACTCTAGTAAGCTCTCGCTCCTGAAGTACTCGAAGCAATTTCGATTGGAGGTTCAAATCCATCTCTGCGATTTCATCCAAAAAGATGGTTCCCCCTATTGCCTCTTCAAACTTTCCGGTTTTCCGGCTTACTGCTCCCGTAAAGGCCCCCTTTTCATATCCAAATAGTTCACTTTCTATCAGGTCTTTTGGAATTGCAGCCATATTGACTGCCACAAAGCTTTTCTTTTTCCGATCACTATTATAATGAATGGCTTTGGCCACCACTTCTTTTCCGGTTCCTGTTTCTCCTGTAATTGAAACATTAATATTGGTCTTAACTGCTTTTTCAATCAGAGTAAAAACACCCTTCAACACAGGACTATTTCCCAAAATGGTCTTTTCAAAAGTATACCTCTGACCCAACTCCTCTTTTAAAGTCTCTACCTCTTTCTTTAAGGATTGATTTTCCCTGATCTTGATGACACTGTTCCAAAGCAAATCTTTTGTTGCATCATCTTTTACCAAATAATCGCTCACCCCAGCTTTTAACAAGCCTACCGCCACACTGATATCTTCTTGAGAACTAATCACCACAACTGGAATCGTAGGGTTAAACTCTTTGATTTTTTGAAACAGTTTATCTCCGGGCATATCGGGCAACGAAAAATCGACCGTAATCAAATCAGGCTTTTCCTGAAGCTTCAATAAACAAGCCTTTGCGGTGGAAAAAAGATGTACCTCATAATCTGGGTTCAAGCCTAGGTGATACTCCAGAATCTGTCCATACCAGGGATCATCCTCTACGATAAATATTTTAAACTGGCTCATAGCATTTCAATAGTCCTATAAGTTACAAAAAGGTTTAGAAAGAATACAATTTTTGGAATTTATTCCATTTTCTGGAAAAACAAACTTTATAGAACTAATCAAACTATTGATTATCAGTATTTTAATATTTTGGTTTAAGGTTTGAATAATTGTTGGCACACCGAAAAACAACAAGGATGAAGACTTCACAGAATCAAATACAAAAAAATGAGATCACCGAAATGCTCCAAAGTGCATTGAATTATGAACCAGAGATTCAGCACCAATATGCAATTGTAGTTCCTTGCTACAATGAAGAAAAAAGGTTTGCCTATCAGGAGTTCAAAACCTTTGCCCAAAAGCATCCAGAGGTTTTACTCTGCTTGGTGAATGATGGAAGTAAAGACAGAACGCTGGCAGTACTTAGAGGAATCCAGACCGATAGTCCCAGTAATATTGTGGTTTTTGACATGCCCCAAAACGCTGGTAAATCTGAAGCAGTGAGACAGGGGATGTTGTTTGTTCACAAAAATTATGACTCCAAGTTGATCGGTTTTCTAGATGCTGATCTAGCCACACATCCTGATGAATGGTTACAAATGGCTAAATACAAAGAGGCTCATCCAAAGTATGGCGCCATTGTGGGAAGTAGAATCCAGCGATTGGGTGCAGATATCAATCGGGATGACAGCAGATCATTTGTAAGTAACATGATCAAAAAAATCATCAAATCCATCCTACGGGCAAACTTCCAAGACACTCAGTGTGGAGCTAAAATCTTCCAACGAAACCTGGTACCCTTTTTATTCAAAAACCAGTTTGAAACTCCTTGGCTTTTCGATGTAGAGATCTTTTTGAGACTTCAGCAAAAGTTCGGAAAAACCACCCTTCAAAAAGGAGTATTGGAATACCCCCTACTTCAGTGGTCTGAGATTGGAGATTCCAGATTGAAACTGAAAGACACCATCAAAATACCATTACAATTACTAGGTCTCTATTATCACTACCAAGTCAAAAGAAAACCAAAGAGCATCCTGACTAACAAACAGTTGAAAGTTGCTTTATCATCCAATTAATAAATCACACAACCCATGAAAAATCAAAATAACTACGTAGCCATCATGGCAGGAGGAGTCGGAAGCAGATTCTGGCCAATGAGTAAAACCAGCTATCCGAAGCAGTTTTTGGACATTCTAAACACAGGGAGAACCTTGATCCAATCCACCTATGACCGCTTTTCTACGTTCATCCCTGAAGAAAACATTTTTGTGGTTACTTCAGCCGAGTATGTTGAAATCGTAAAAGCGCAACTTCCTCAGTTGCCAGAAGAGAACATCGTAGCGGAACCTGAAAGAAAAAACACAGCTGCCTGTGTGGCTTACATTTCCTTCAAGCTGAAGAAAATGAATCCCAATGCCAATATGATCGTGGCTCCTAGTGACCACTTGATCGGTGATTTGGAGCTGTTTACCGAAACCTGCAAAAAAGCGTTGGATTACACGGCCAATCATTTTGCATTTGTGACGCTAGGCATCAAACCTAATCATCCCAACACTGGCTATGGCTATATTCAATTTGATCAAGAAAAGAGCGAATCCGGAGTTTTCAAAGTCAACAGATTTACAGAAAAACCAGATTTAGCTACTGCTAAGGAATTTCTTTCTGAAGGCAATTACTTGTGGAACTCTGGAATCTTCATCTGGAAAGCAGAGGATATCGTGGGTGCTTTTTGGGAGCATTTCCAATTTATGTACGATTTATTTCAAGAGAAAAATGCTGATCTGAACACCCCAAAAGAAGCTGATGCAATCCTTGAAATTTACGAAAAATGCCCTTCCACTTCCATTGATTATGCGATCATGGAAAAAGCCAACAATGTGTTTTTGATTCCATCTGACTTCACTTGGAATGACTTGGGCACTTGGAACAGCGCCTACGACAATTTCCAAAAAGACGAAGAAATGAACGCCAGTAATAGCAAAAGCACCATTCTGGTAGACAGTAAAGGTTGCTTGGTACATTCCAACGAACAAAAACTAATGGTGATTGGAGGTTTGGAAGACCTGATCATTGTGAATACGCCGGAAGCACTTCTGATCTGCAAGAAAGAAAATGAGCAGCAGATCAAAGAATACGTAGCCAAGGTGAAAGAAGTCAAAGGAGTTTTATACATCTAATCAAACCGATTTAAAAAGTGAAAAATCAAGATCACATGCTTTGGAGTGAATTTCTAGGGAAAAGGCTTCTTTTGGTAGCCTTATCCTTAGGGCTCCTGACTCATGGTATCATTGTGTATTTCACTTTGCCGCAAACTTATGATGCGTATGTACATATGTTTTTTGCGGATCATTATTCCAGATTCTGGTTTGAGCCTTGGGAATACCGTTGGTACACTGGTTTTCTGACCATCAGCTATCCACCTTTGGTACATCAGTTGATTGCGCTGATCAGTAAAATCTTTCCGCTAAAAATCGCTTTCGCCATCTATGCCATCACCATCTTCGAAGCGTTGATTCTTGGGGTATATAGATTTACCAAGATGTTTTACTCCAAACAGACCGCGGGAGTAGCGGCAATCTTGGCGGTGGTGTTGAGCTCTTTGGTAGAAACTCTTCACGTGTACGGGCAAGTGCCTACCCTCACCGGTCTTGCCTTTTTGTTGAATGCACTTCCTTTCCTGTACCAATACCTCAAAACTTCAGACTGGAGGTATTTGATCATGGCACTTGCATTTATTGCGGTAACTGTAAGCTCTCACCATGTGACTGCCATCTTCGGAATGGTTTTTTTCATCGCTCCAGCAATGCTGATGGCGTTGGTAGATGGCAATCCTGAATTGGGCAAAAAAAGTCTATTCGGAAAATTCATTCCAGAGCTTTTGGTTCTTGCTTGGAAGAAAAAGAAAGAGATCCTCTTTTTTGGATTCTCCACCATTTTCTTGGCCATTGCCTTAATCTTCCCTTACTGGTATTGGAGCCGCACAGACCCAATTACACAGGTCTCTATACCTCATGGATCAAGAGACAATTTTCTAGAAGAAACTAGCTCCGGATTGGTATTTTACATCATTCCTTTGTTATTGATCTTCGCGCTTTTACCTGCGATTTCTTTCTTGATCACCAAAAAGAAAAGACATTTGGGCTGGGCAGTTTCCTTCTTTGCCTGTTTGCTATTGGGTAGCGGCGGCACCACTCCTTTGCCGAAAATGCTTTTAGGAGAAAATGCCTTCAATATCCTGACCTTGGATCGATTCGGTTTCTGGGCATCCATCATTGCGATTCCTTACATCAGCCATTTTTTGGTTTCCTTCATCGGAGGATCCATCAAAAATTATTGGACTGGAAAATATGGAGAAACTTCCCATTTCCTGATTTCTGGATTGAGTGGATTTTCTTACTTACTCTTTATCATTTATATCTTCCACTTGGCAAGTTTCCGCCCTTTGCAACCTAAAGCAGTTGAAATCGAGCCTATCATCAACTTCTTGAACCGGGATGACCACATGCGTTGGAGATACCTGACTCTAGGTTTTGGTGACCAAATGGCCTGGCTTTCATCCAATACCCTGGCTGCGACAATCGATGGCAATTACCACTCTGCAAGAAGACTTCCTGAAATGACTTCCCGGGCTGTAGAGCGATTGGAAAATGCCAAATACCTGATGGAAGATGGAATGGCTTCCTTGAATGATTTCCTTACCCTGGCGGAAAAATACCAACTCAAATATGTGTTCAGCAATGATCGCTACTATGATCCGCTGCTTTTTTATTCAGGATGGAATCGCACCATCCGATTGGAAAACGGAATCATGGTTTGGGAAAAGGGAAATATTTCCACCATCCAACCCATCAAACCAACGGAGTTAAATCCAATGCTGAAAAAACTATGGGGAATACTACCTGTCAGCACCCTAATCGTGGCAATGGGATTAACTTTGGTCTATTTGTTCTACTTCAAAAAAACCCAAAATGAATTGATCGCAGAGGAAGAAGTTTCCATCTATCCCAAAACGATTATTCATACTTCTGCCTGGATTCCATTTATCCTCTTCAGCAGCTTTTTGATCTATCAGATCTACGAATTGCTGTTAATCGATGAGCAAAAAGACCCAGCAACCACCATATACTCTCATTTTAACCATTTGGATTTCCAGCGATTTGAGGACGCATTCCAGTTTTTCAAACCTGGACCCGCCTATAGTTTAGACCAATATCTACTTGAAAAATCAGTAAGTGACGGAGGTCTTCTACCTTCTTTTGCCAAACTGGATCATTTGGAGATCGACACTTTGAAGCTGGAGGAGAATTCGGCAAAAATGAGGATTCATAGCACGTGGAGAACTTCATTGGGTCCAAGAGAAAAGGAGGAAGAAATGAACCTGGAAAAGATTGAAAACAAATGGTTCATCCTTCCCCCACAGTTTGAACTGGAAATTCCGGAAGAGCAGGTGATCACCTATACCTATACCCTCTTTAAAAAAATGGGGAAACGCGTGGTCAGCAGTTTTCCAACTGTCAAAGACGATCGGATCAAAAAACCATTTGCAGGTTTTTATCAAGCAAACCTGGTTCAGGTGGGCGAAGAATTGAACCTCACTGGAGAATTGATCAATGCGGACAACATTCCGGTTACGCTCGCATTGAAAGCCATACTCACCTTTGAAAATGACAGCATAGCCAGCTTTTTCCCACAACGGAAAATCCATTACAACTTGGCTCCAAAAGCTTCCACTTGGTTTGAGATCCCTTTGGGTTTACAAGCGCTATCAGGAGATGCAAAAATCAAATCCATTTCATTGGAATTGGAAACTGACATCAGTGAGCGTGGCTATATCCGGGGAGGAGAACTTACCTACAGGGTCTTAAGTGATGGCTCTCAAAACACACTTTTTGAAGCTTCCATGAAAAATCCATTTACCGGGGAAATCACTATTCCAGGAGTTTTGATTTCGGAAAAGGATTCTCTAGGTAGAATTGTACAAGTGGATCTTTGGACTTATCCAAAATCTATCCGAAGTGGGCTGGAAGCTTCTTTTGAGATTCCTTTCCAAAAAATTGCAAGTAAATCAAACGTCTTAAACCAGATCCCAATTCAGTTAAAAATAAATGGTCAAGACCGTCAATTGCTTGAAAACCAACCTACATCCAAAGAAAGCATCAGCTTCTTGCCGCATTGCTTTTTGTCCCAAGAAATCTACTTACAATGAGAAGAACATCTTATATCCTCTTCTTGGTTATGGTTCTTTTCGCTTGTCAACAAGAACCTGTGAGCCAACCTATAGTTTTAAACTCACGCGCTATCTATGTGGTCAACCAAGATAGTTTGACTTTTGAGGTTAAGGGAGAAAATTGGACTGCTTGGGTTCAAACACCTGTTCAAGTAATCTACCCTGAATTGACTCAGCAAAACAGCCAATTGACTGTTCATCTTACTTCAAAAGAAGGTGTAATTGAAGGTCCGGCTTTTGTCACACTTCAGGCAGCAGCCCAGCAGTTTAATTTTCCTATTTATCTTAAAAACCCGGCTTCTAAATTTCAATTAGAGGATTTGAGAAGTCCCAAGACTGTCAACACGGATTCATCAATGATTCAACAGCAAATTTTGTATGCTTTTGACGGGTCTGGGAATTTGACAGAACTGGAGGAAGGCAAGTATTTCCAAGAAAACTACCTGGAATTAGCTCCGAAAACAGGCACATTTAAAGGAATTACCAGCACAGCTGTATCCAGTTTTTATGTGGACCCAGGAACAGTTAAAACTATTCCTTTGACCTATTTCTCAGATCCAATTAACCAAACGGTAACAATCAAGGCTGGCCCTCTACTGGATCAATTTGAAAACACTGTTTCCAATGGAACGCTCGTCATTTTCTCCTTGGAAAAAGCAGGAGAAAAGAAACTAATAGAATCAGTAGTGCAGGATGCTTATAGTCAATTTACTCTTCCGGTTTCGGAAACCGGAAATAGCAGTATCACTGCAAGAATTGCCCATATCATTTCTCAAACCTTAACGCTCGATTAATCATGACTAGATGGATATTCTTGGGCTTTTTGATCATCGTGGGAACCCTCCTTGCCTCTATGGCCAGGTTACAGGAAAAGAATGATGACATTCCTTATTTTCTTAGGTACGATTCTCTAGCAGCCAACTCCAACCCAATCATAGAGCTAGAGGTGATTTCTACTCAAGTTCCTACAGAGGAGCAATTGGAAAAATTGAAACAGGACTATGCTGCGATCTGGGCACATTTAAATCAGCTTTATCAGTACCCCAACCCAAAACCTAGCAAGGAACGATTTACGGAGCGATTCTACCTACATCTTGCGAAAAACTACCAAGAAGGAATTTCTGGCTCCATCCAACGAAAAGATATCAGCCATTCCATTCAGATACAAACCTGGTCTAGAGACGGACTCTCATGCAATATTCTGGACCAAAGTGCCGAATTCAACTTAACATTCCCTGATGGCTCGACAGAGACTCAAACCTTCAAAATTGCCTTGAGCCTATTATTTCAAGGAGACAACTGGAGACTGGATGCCATCCGATTTATAGACTAAAAAATTTAAAAAATACAATCATGAAATTAGCATTTATTACCCCTTACCCTCCAAGTCAAGTGACTTTAAACGAGTACGGTTATCATTTAACCAGAAGCTTTTTGGGCAAAAATGGTATTGAGAAAATCTACATCCTTACCAATAACCTAGAAGATAACGCTGACTATTCACGTTATGCAACCGAAGGTCTGGAAATCATTCCTTGCTGGAATTTCGACAGTTGGTTTACGGTTTTGAACCTTCGCAAAAAACTCAAAGAACTTCAGCCAGATGCTGTGATTTTAAATCTCCAGTTCATGACGTTTGGAGCTGGAAAAATCCCAGCTGCTTTGGGTCTCTTGACTCCTTGGATGTGCAAATTGCTTGGCATCCCTTCCGTGACCATTCTTCATAACATCACCGAAACGGTGAACTTGGAGACGATTGGCATGGCAAATAGCAAATTGAAAGGAAAGCTTTTTCTATGGATCGGCGAGCAATTGACGAAATTCATCCTGAAATCGGATTTGGTGGGAGTGACCATCTCCCAGTATGTCACCATCCTAAAAGACAAATACAAAGCGAAAAACGTGATTCTGCTTCCCCATGGGAATTTTGAGCTTCCTGAGCGGAATTATGTTCCTGAAGACTCCAAGGAAATCAACTTAATGGCATTTGGAAAATTTGGCACCTACAAGAAAGCAGAGGTCATGATTGATGCCATGGAAATTTTGCAACAAAAATACCCTCACTTGAAATTCACCTCCACCGTGGCCGGTACCGATAACCCAAATGTGAAAGGATACATCGATGGCTTAAAAAGCAAATATGCTCACTTACCAAATGTGGAGTATACTGGATATATCCCTGAGGAAAAAGTATCCCAAATCTTCTGGGATAGTTCATTCGTGATATTTCCTTATACCACTACTACCGGGAGTTCGGGAATTTTGCATCAGGCGGGAAGCTATGGAAGAGCTTGCATACTACCCAAAATAGATGACCTGGAGCGAGTGGTAGAAGAAGAAGGTTATGGTGGAGCTTATTTTGAAACAGACAATGCAGAAAGTTTAGCCAATGCAGTATCCTATTTGGTAGAAAACCCTGAAGAAAGAAAAAAGATCGAGGATCAGAACTACAAAGCTGCCAAAGGTCTCCCAATGAGTGAATTAGCTCAATGGTATTTAAGTCATATCCATCAACTTGTCGCCAATTAATCATGATCTTACAACTAAACCGAGGAATTGAAGGCTTTTTGCAGCTTTTTTACCCCATCTTCAGAAAATGGTTGGCCTTTGACATCTATGCCTATCTAGCTGTAGGTGCAATCAACACTGCATTAAACATCTTCTTGTTTGCCATCCTATACGAATTTATTCTTCCAAAAGAAGGCTGGACCCTAGCTGGATATACAGTGGCGTCTTATACCGTTGCTTTATTAATAGCATTCCTTGTGACCATTCCAACCGGTTTTTGGCTCAGTAAAAATTTTGCTTTCAGAAGTACAGCCATGGGAACCAGAAAAACAGGCAAACAACTCCTGAAATACATCTTGGTCGTGGGACAAGGTTTAGGGAGCGATTACCTGATTTTAAAGGGATTGATTCTGTTTGTAAATATGGAGCCAACCCTCGCCAAAATCTTCTCCACTATCATCGTGCTAACCCTCAACTACCTGCTTCAAAAGTACTTCACATTCAAAAAATCTGAGGTTTAGTTTTCCAAAATATGGAATATCGAATCAAGTATTCCTAAATACGGAAAATTAAAATTTATTAAGTGTTGATTTTCAGTTACTTATAATTTGGCTTCTGAATTGGCATATACAAACAGATCAACATACAATGTCATGATGAAAATTATTCTTTCCTACATTCGCTTCATTACTTTCTGGACAATATTAGTCTGTTTAAGTCATTATGCTATGAGTCAGGAAGTGGATAATAAGAGATGCCCTCAGGTCTATAAAAGAAATAATGGGAATGGGCAGCAAGTCACTGAGTTTGCCTCGAATATCAGCCCTGCAAGCATTTATTACTTAAGTGCACTTTCGAAGTTTAACCAAGGGAATTTCACCTTTGGTTGGGGAGAGCCAATTTTATACCCACCAGTAATTTCAAAAACATGGGTTACTTCCACAGAAGGTGTACAAGCTTTGAACTGGGCATTTGGAAACAATACCACAGGAAGTCCATTCAACCCACCAGGGATCCCTTCAGGAAATGAAGTTCAATACACATTCTATCACAATAACCTTCCAACGGCTGGTTTGATCACGATTGAATTTACGGATTCTCAAGACGGATTGCCACTTTGCGTTTGTACTTACCCTTTAACCTCTGGCTCCTCCACAGAAGGTTCCTTGATCAATCAGGAAAACTTACGTGTTAGCTCAGGAAGTGACGGCGGATTGGAAAGTAAGAGCTTGGGAACGGCAGTTGTCAATCAAGTTTTTGAGCGATTTTCAAATGGAAACGCCCCTTTGGATTACCGAAAAAAAGAAGATCTTCAAAATTTCAAAAAAGCCAAAATAAATGGAATGCAGCTCTCTGCTTTTATACCAGATGAGCAGGTTTTGGGATCAGATTTTAAGGGATATATCACCAGTCCCACAGAATTATTGGGAATGACAAATGCTGAAGAAGTAATCTCAGTAGACTATTTAACCGAAGGAAACAACCTAGCAACTTTCTTTGCCACCAAAACCTCTTCCAACGTCTACGAGCATTCCAAATACGTTTGCGATAGACTCAAAGGTGCCGAGATCCTTTCTATCGACAGTGTGCAGGTGGGTAAATTCAACTTCATCCGAAGCTTATTGAAACCTGTGTCTGGATTAAATGAATATGCGATTTCCTTTTCGGTTGGAATGAATGCTAATTCCGATGAACTCCATTTACAATCTGCTTGGCTTTTAGAAGAATACGAGAATGAAGAAAGCTTTTATAATTTTCAGTTTTGGAGTGCCGATGGAAAACTCCTTCAATCTATGATTGAAAACGTACTTGCTCAGTTGACCTCTTTTGGAAAACTAAGCCAGACCGTTTCCAAAACCAATCCAACCCTATTTGTAAGTAAAACAGAAAGAGATCTCTTCGATCCTAGCAAAGTTCATCTCACTATTTGGAACCGATCAATACAAAATTCCGCTATCCTTCAGCTTACCTCAAAGCCTAATGAAAACGCCGATACTCCGGAAATCAGTACACTAGAGGTTTCCTTAAACCCACTAGGATCCACTAGCTTAACTTTGGACATTCAGGATTATGCAGAGGTAGCCGTCGATCTTTTAGATGAAACCAGTAAAACTGATTATCTCTATCAGAGTGATGGTATCTGGGCACATTATCTTCCTCAAGGAGGACAGCTCCTCCAATACCAAATTCAGAATGAACCCAATAAGGGTCATAAAAATGGAGAATACCCCATATTCAGAAATGTGACATTTGCTTCCTCCGGTTCCGACTATGCCACCGTGTATAAAACCATTAAAGGGGGCGCGATCCCTGCAGATTTAAGCAATTATTCCTACTTGAATTTCAATGCTTCAGGGACTGGAAAAATGACGATTCGATTGGTCAAATCCTCCATCCAAAACTTCAATGCTCATTATAGCTATACCTTTGATTTGCAACAAGAATCTAAGGCTTATAGCATTCCATTGGATCGCTTTAGTTCCACGGATTTAAAAGAGAAAGTAAATCTAAATGACCTGGTTATTTTATCTTTTACCGGAGAAAACCAAAAAGACATTGAGATAAACCTAAGTAACATTCGGTTTTCCAATGAAAAAGAAGTTGCCCTTTCAAAGAGCAGGGAAATAAAAGTATACCCCAATCCTTTTCAAGAGCAGACAAGCATCCTCTTTGAATCTCAATTTGGAGGTCAAATGGAATTGGGAATTTATCAACTTGATTCTGGAAACCTGGTAGAACGCCACCTCATTGAAACAAAAGCTGGTCAAAACCAACAACAACTTGAATTTGGGAAAGGAATAAAAAAAGGAATCTACATTCTAAAAATTTCATCCAATTTGGAGTTACTGACTTCAAAATTACTGGTTCAATAAATGCGTTTTTACCTATGAAAGCATTTACTAAAACCTGTAAAAAGAATTTCATCTCAGTCCTTAAAAAAATCACTCTAAGGCATCTGGGGCTAAAATCTATGATAACCCTTTAATTATAAACACATTACAAAACATTACTTTTCATTACTTTATAGTCCTGAATCGATAAATAATGGTTTTTAATTCTGCATTCATCAATTTATTCAGAATAAAAAATTAAAACCATTATTTTTGGGCCATGAATAAAACAGGTATGAAGTTCAAGTGGAAACTTGCCTTCTTGATTACAATTGCAGCACCGGTACTGGGCTTATTTTGGAAGCATGCCAGCCCGGTATTAGAAAATTTTGGAACCGCAGAAGATTTAGTATTTGCAGACATCGCCTGGCTTTTGACGGCCTCCTGTCTGGTACTTTTGATGACCCCAGGTCTCTCTTTATTTTATGGGGGAATGGTAGGTAAGAAAAACCTGATTTCTACCATGCTACAAAGTTTTATTTCACTTGGTGTTGTAACCATGCTTTGGGTGGTCGTGGGATTTAGCCTTGCATTTGGGGATCCAATCGGCATTACCATTGGAGGTGACACCTATGGAATCATTGGGAATCCTTTCCAATATTTATTCTTTGATCAAGTGGCTGAATTGCCTCATAAAGCGCTGGGGAGCACCATTCCATTTATCCTCTTTGCGTTGTTTCAGATGAAGTTTGCAGTGATTACTCCAGCAATCATCACAGGGTCTTTTGCAGAACGAGTAAGGTTTATAGGCTACCTATTCTTCATTGGTATTTTCTGTCTTTTCGTATATGCGCCCCTATGCCATATGGTTTGGCATCCGAATGGACTCATCGGTTCCTATTTCGGAGTGTTGGATTTTGCCGGAGGAACTGTCGTACATATCAGTGCAGGGATGGCCTCCCTGGCCGGAGCCTTGTTCTTAGGTAAAAGAAACAAACCCCATCATGAGCCTTCTAACATCACCTATGTATTGCTTGGTACCGGAATGCTTTGGTTTGGATGGTTTGGTTTCAATGCAGGTTCTTCGTTCGGAGCAAATGGAACTGCAGCCATTGCATTTGCTACGACGACCATCAGTTCCGCAACTGCGATGATGACCTGGGTTTTATTTGACAGAATACAAGGAAGAAAGATATCGGCCCTTCAAGCATGTATCGGTGCTGTGGTAGGGTTGGTTGTCATCACGCCTGCTGCAGGCTACATCACGGTGCCGGAAAGCTTCTTCTTTGGAGCAGTGGGGGCGATCGTTTCAAACCTTGCAATGAATGCCAAATTCTTAAAGAAAATTGATGACACTTTGGACGTTTTTGCTTGCCATGGGATCGGAGGAATTATGGGAATGATTCTCACCGCCATTTTTGCTGGTAAAGAAGGTTCAAGCTTACTCCATGGAGGAATCGGAGTGTTTGCTTCTCACATGGTAGTTTTAATCGGAGTATGTATTTTCTCCTTCGGAATGGGCTATTTGATCTTCTTTGTCCTCAATAAATTTGTCACACTTCGCGTTCGCGAGGAATACGAGGAAGTAGGCCTGGATATTTCTCAACATGGAGAGTCCATCTAATAGATCAAACTAACATTAAAAAAGTGCCTCAGAGAATGTCTGAGGCACTTTTTTAATGCAAATTATTTTGTTAGCAACCTCCTTAAATCATCTTCCAAAATCATCCTGAAGGCGGACGATATCCTCTTCATCTGATGGGTTTTCGGCATCTGTATGTTGCCAGATTTCAGCCACAACTCCCCAATCCTTCAAGCCAATCAGGCGATGACGTTCTCCTTGTTGAAGCTTGATTTTATCTCCTTTTGATAAATTCTTGATTTCGCTTTCTTCATCCGTCAAACTCGTCGCGACAGCTACTTCCCCTTCAATACATCTCCAAATTTCAGCTCTTCGGAAATGATATTGCCAGCTCAACCTTTTTTCAGGAGCTACCAACAATATTTTTGGACTCAGTTTTTCTGAAATCTTCAAGGCTTCAAAATTCTCCTCTGGAAAAAATTCTTTGGCAAATTGTGCTGCTTGAGATTCGTCAATTACTAAAAATCCACCCCAAGGTCTTTCTCTGTCCTCTTTTACAATGGTAAAACCTAATTCGGCCATTAAGCCCTCTGCTTTTTCAAAAACTTCTTCTTTTACTCTCATTCAATTATTGATTTTCTATAGATCACCTATTGTTAAATTCCGAATAATTTCAAAAGGATTCACTACCCGCTTCCTACAGTTCCCTCACACTTCTAGCTCTCCTTTTAATCACAAATTCACTTTCCAATACTAACTCGATTCAGTTTCAAAAATTATTTTAAAATCCTTAAAAAATTGGATCAAGAGATTCGGAAAAGCCAGTGGCTATTCACTGGAAGTTCTCGGATTTCTTGGGTTAATGCCCACTAAGATCGCATATCCAATGATTAAATTCAAAAGGTTTACTCACCAAATATGTAAGAATTTAAGGGCAAGCCTGTATCTCAAGGGATTTCATACTATCTTCCCGTTTCTTCATTAGCTAAAAAGAACTCTTTTGATTTTTCACTTTTGATCATGAAAAGCTAACCATTTATTAACCATTTATTTTCCGCCTTAAATCAGGCACCCAAGTAATTTTCCACCATGAAAGAATCAAGGAGAGAATTTCTCAAAAAGACGGCACTATTAAGCGGAGCCGCGGGACTTTGGCAAGTATTACCAAGTTCTATAGAAAAAGCATTGGCTATCAGTCCTGACCCAGGTACTACTTTTGAAGATGCTGAGCATGTGGTCATGCTGATGCAGGAGAATCGATCATTTGACCATTGCTTTGGAACACTTCGAGGGGTAAGAGGCTACAATGACCCAAGAGCCATTTCCATTCCCGGAAAACTTCCAGTTTGGATGCAAGCGGATAATCAAGGCACCCACTTCCCTCCTTTCCGTTTAGACATTCAGGCTACTAAAGCTACTTGGATGCGTGACATTCCACATTCTTGGGAGGACCAAGTAGATGCTAGGAACCAAGGAAAATACAATGGTTGGATTGAAGCCAAAAGACCAGGAAGGGAAGAATTTAAAGAAATCCCCTTGACTATGGGCTATTACACCAGAGAGGACATCCCATTCTACTATGCATTGGCGGATGCCTTTACCGTTTTTGACCAGCATTTTTGTGCAGCGTTAACTGGGACCACTACGAATAGAAGTTATTTCTGGACCGGAAAAACCCATGGAGAAAAAGGGGATAAAGCCAAGGTTAGAAATGGAGAAGCAACCTACAGTAAGGAAGTTAATTGGACAACTTTCCCGGAAAGACTAGAACAACTGGGAATCTCCTGGAAAGTGTATCAAAATGAAATCAGCATTCCTTCCTTGGTAGAGGATTCCTCCTTATTGGCAAATTTCACTGACAATAACCTGGAATGGTTTTCTCAATACCATGTGTTTTTTAGCTCTGGATATTATGAGTTTCTGGAGAAGCAACAGCCCATCATTGAACAGGAATTGAACAATTTCGAAAAGAACGGAATGCCCGAAGGTGCTGGAGAAGGTTATTTGGAAGAAATTGAGAAAAAGCGGGAGGAGCTAAAAATGGTAAAGGAACACTTGGTCAAATACCATCCAGACAATTTTGAAAAGCTCTCTGAATTTGAAAAAAGTATTCATCGCAAGGCATTTGCCAGAAACACAGGGGATGAGGATTTTCAAAAAATCGAACGGATCGATTATTCAGAAAATGGAGAAGAACGAACCATTTCGGTTCCTAAAGGGGACATTCTCTATCAATTCAGAAAAGATGTGAAAGAGGGAAATTTGCCTGCTGTTACCTGGCTGGTCGCCCCTCAAAAATTCTCTGATCACCCTAGTGCTCCATGGTATGGTGCCTGGTATGTATCTGAAGTCATGGATATCTTGACCCAGGATCCTGAAGTCTGGAAAAAAACCATTTTTATACTGAATTATGACGAAAATGACGGCTATTTTGATCATCAGCCTCCTTTTGTAGTTCCAGATCCAAAGAATCTAGAAGAAGGCATTATTTCAAATGGTGTAAACACCGAGGGAGAATATGTCTATAAAGAAGAGGAAAAAACAGCGGGTTTTAAGGAGGAAGATTGCAGAACCAGCCCGGTTGGCTTAGGATATAGAGTACCCCTAATCGTAGCTTCTCCATGGTCTCGAGGTGGATATGTTAATTCTCAGGTATCAGACATTACCTCCACCATCCAGTTTCTGGAAAAGTTCCTAAGCAAAAAGTCAGGTAAAAAGGTTGAGGAGCCTAACATTTCTGGGTGGAGACGTATGGTTTCCGGGGATTTGATTTCTGCTTTTAGACCCTATCATGGGGAACCACTGGAAAAGTTAAAGCCCCTGGATCGAAATGAGTTGATGACTCAAATTCATAAAGCACAATTCAAGTCATTGCCAGATAATTTTATGGCTATTCCAGCTTCTGAAGCTAATAATTGGGATACAGCTCGATTACAAAAAGAAGGAAGTCTCCCTGGTCAGGAAAAAGGAAGTAGACCCTCCAATCCTCTGAATTATGATCTTCGGGTCAACGGAAAACTCAGCGCTGATAAAAAATCTTTTCAAATCAGTTTTGAAGCCTCTCAGGAACTCTTTGGAGAGAATTCCTGGGGCGCCCCATTTCAAGTGTATGCGCCTGGAAAATTCAAAAGCATGGATTCCAATAATTGGGAAGAAGCACGAGTTTGGCAGTTTGCAGTGAAAGCTGGGGACCAACTGGAATATGTTTGGCCTTTGACTGATTTTGAAGACGGAAAATTCCATCTCAGGGTCTATGGACCTAATGGCTTTTACAGAGAGTTCAAAGGATCCTCGTCTTCATCCATTTTGGAAATTGACATGCAACCCATTCAAATGGGTGGATCCATCAGTAGATCTGTGAACTTACTATTGACCAGTCAATTGGGGCCTTCTGCCATTCAAATCGTAGAAAATAATTATCGAGAAGGAAACTATTCATTCTCATTGGCGACAGGAAAATCAATCCTCAAAGAATTGAATTTTGAATCTTCACAAGGATGGTACGATTTCACTGTCAAAGCCGATGGACTGGAAAGCACCTTTGCCGGAAGATCGGAAAATGGAGAAGAAAGTATATCAGATCCGCTCATTTCCTGATTTAAAAACCACCAATACTTTCAAAAGCCTCGTAAGCCACGAGGCTTTTTTATTTGCGACTTGATTCTTTTATCTAGTGATCAATTTTTTACATTTGAAGGATGAAGATTTTATCGGTTTTAATGGCGCTGCTCTCTTTTTGGCTGACAGGTATGCCTTGTTGCAGCATGGAAAAAAGCTGTGATACTACCGAGGTCAACCTAGCATCAGACGTTGGCTCAGAGGAAGACTGCGAGGATCATCTGCCTTGTTCCCCATTCTATTCCTGTGGAACCTGTACTGGATTTTCCACAGAAAAATTCTCCTTCCCAATTCTTCACATTTCCGAAGAAATCAAATCCCAACCGATCCTTTTTTGGAAAGCACCTATTTCGGAGCAACATAGCATGAGAATCGAAAAGCCACCGGGCGATCCAATCTCCTAACTCGCCTCGCTCAAACCGAGCACCTCTCGTCTAGTTTCCATACGATCAATCAATCATGCTAAAATATTTATTAGTAGGCATTTCCCTAGGTATCTGTCACCTTGCCTATTCCCAAACCGACTACCAAGCTAAAATCAGTGATAAAGACTCGGGAGCTCCTTTGGTAGGAGCTACTATATTGATAAAAGAAATACCTCTCGGAGCTGTTTCTGATGAAAATGGTTTGGTACTTCTTGAACAAGTTCCAGATGGCACCTTTACCTTGGAAATTCGGTACCTGGGGTATGAAACCCTGCGAATCAAACGGGCTTTTCCTGTGGGCCTTTCAGAGATGCCAGAAGAATTTTCTCTTGATCATTCTGAGGAAGAGATGGAAGAACTGCTCGTTCAATCCAATCGAAGTTCCAGAGTCATAGAGGATGTTCCGACAAGGGTAGAAATCATTGCAGGAGAAGAACTCTCAGAAAAAGGAAACATGAAACCTGGAGATATCCGGATGCTTCTCAATGAAAGTACGGGGATTCAAACTCAGCAGACCTCCGCTACGAGTTACAACTCCAGCATTAGAATACAAGGTTTGGATGGAAAATACACCCAACTATTGAGAGATGGACTTCCCATATATGCAGGGTATTCTTCCGGGTTGAGCCTGATGCAAATTGCACCATTGGACTTAGCTCAAGTGGAAGTGATCAAAGGAGCCTCCTCTACCCTATATGGAGGAGGAGCCATCGCTGGATTGGTCAATTTGATTTCCAAAAGCCCTCAGGAAGAACCCGAATTGTCCATAATGCTTAATGCCACCTCCGCATTGGGATTAGATGCAAGTGCCTTTTATGCGGCAAAAAAAGGAAAAATAGGCACTACCATTTTCACCTCCTACAACAAAGGAACTGCTTATGATCCTGCAGATATCGGATTGACTGCCATCCCAAAATTCGACCGATGGACCATCAACCCAAAACTTTTCTGGGACATCCATCCCAATTCAAGCTTAACCCTGGGATTGAACTTAATGAAGGAAGATAGATTGGGAGGAAATTTAGATTTTATTAAAGGAGCGGAAGTGTCAAACCCTTATTTTGAAAAGAATACCACGGATCGTGTTTCCACTAGCCTGAACTATGATCTTCAACTAAATGAAGCAACTCAATTTCAAGTAAAAAACAGTTACAGCTATTATGACAGAAGCATAGAAATCCCTGATTTCCTGTTTTCGGGGAAGCAATATTCTTCTTTCTCTGAAGTAAATATCAGCACCAAAGGAAACCAATCAGAATGGATAGGAGGACTGAATTTATGGACGGATCAATTCGTCCAACAAGAAGGAAATGAGGACACTCCCCTTGATTACAATCTGAATACCTATGGGGCTTTTGTCCAAAACCTATGGAATGCATCCGAGCAATGGACTTTTGAAACAGGATTCAGGCTGGATTATCAGAAAGAGTATGGAGTATTTCCCCTGCCGAAGTTCTCAGCCATGTACAAACCTACCGATGCACTCACATTTCGACTTGGTGGCGGGTTGGGATATAAATCCCCAACCGTATTTACAGAAGATGCCGAGCGGATTCATTTCCAATATATTTCCCCCATAAATCCGGATCTTTTTGAGGCAGAAAAATCATCTGGAGCCAACCTGGACCTCAATTATAAAGTCGCATTTGGAGAGGAACTATCTTTGGTAGCCAATACCCTTTTATTTTATACCAGCATTCAAAACCCACTTTTACTTACTCCAACAGGGAATAATTATGAATTTCAACAGCCCACAGGAAACTTGGAGACCAAAGGCCTAGAACTTAACATGAAATGGAATTACAAGGATTTTAAACTATTTGTAGGATATACCTTTGCCGATGTTCATCAACAATACAATGATATAAAATCAACTTACCCCTTGGTGGCAAAACACCGCATCAACAATGTGTTGATGTATGAAAAGCATGAGAATTTTTGGATCGGTCTGGAAGCATATTATTTCAGTCCTCAGCAACTGAATGATGGGGAGGAAGGAAAATCCTATTGGATTGTGGGATTGATGAGTGAGAAGAAATTTGGAGAATCTTTTTCCATATTCCTGAATTTTGAAAATTTTCTGGATACCCGCCAAACCCGGTTTGACACCATTTATACAGGCAGTATTTCCAATCCAGAATTCAGGGATATTTACGCCCCTGTGGATGGATTTGTTATCAATGGAGGAATCAAATTCAGACTCTTGTAAAATGTGAATCACATATAACCTTAGATTAAAAATCCCTGGATTCCTCCAGGGATTTTTAAGTTCAAATTGCCATCACTAATCCACTTTCATGATCTTAACCGGCCCCAACAATCCTGATTCCATTAATGGGGAATTTGCCTGGTAAAATGGCATGGTGGTAAAAGTAGATGTATTGGCTTCCGTTTGCGCATCGCCAATGAGTCTATTGACCCAGGTATTGACTACCCTAATTTCTAATTGATTTTCTCCTTGCTTCAAAGCTTTGGTGATGTCCAGTTTGAATGGGGTTTTCCAAACAATCCCCAGATTCTTTCCATTTAGGATTACTTCTGCGAGATACTTCACAGATCCCAAATCCAACTCATATTTTGCCTCATTCTCTTTTTCTGGAAGATTAAAAATGTTCGTATAATTAGCAGTTCCAGAATAGTATTTGATTTCTTGATCTTCATTGGTTGACCAAGAAGTCAAGGTTGAAAAATCTTTAACTAGTCCTCCAAAATCCACTTTCCAGGGTCCAGTTACTTTTTGAACCTCCGTTTCACTTTTCTCTGCAAAAGTGACTGAATTGACGGTCAAATCTCCTTCAAAAACGATGAAAAAAGCACCCCAAGACTCAAAATCCAATGGAATTTCAGTCCTTCCATCTATTACCTCATAGGATACCCCTTCTGTTTCCCCTGTGATCGGGTTCCATTTTAAGGGAAGTTTTCCTGAGGTTCTGACGCTAACCAAAGCTTGGGTTGGATTTACATTCCTGTTATTAAACCAATAAATATCTGCGGTAGCTGATTTTCGATGTCGGAAAAGAATTTCATGGTCTGTTCCGCTTACGCTTACATCAGGCTGGACGGGTAGTTGTAAATTCTCTCCTACATTTTCCAGCTCCCATATTTCATTGGCTAGCTGTTTGAAGACCTCTTCATTATCCGACAAACTTGGGGACTTAACAGGCTTTTTTCCGATGATTTTCACTCCTGCATCAGCTAAAGATTTTAGCTTTTCCAATACAGACAAGGTCATTAATTTCGCACTTTCATCCAGCATCAACACTTCATAGGTGTTCCCACTTTTGGCTTTCAGCCTTCCTCCATCAGCAGTAATTGCCTCTTTCAAAACAGTAGAATTCACAAAGTCAAATTCGTACCCACTTGGAATAGTGGGGAGCTCTTCTCTAGCCAGCCAGGTAATATTGGTGTTCTCACCATAGTAATAAAGGATATCTGCTACATTCCTCCCTTGTTGAAGCATATAGGAACTCCTGCCCAAATAATCAATCCAAGGTTTGGCCATGTCTGCCCAAGTCTCTTGTCTGGTAAAGTACTGACCAAATGGCCCCAAGGAAAATCCAGGCTTTTTATCATCCAAAGGCTGGTGAACGGAAGTATGAATTACAAAACGGTTGAGGCCTGAGGCCAATTCCAGATCAGCCGTCCTTTTCAAACGTTCAGGATATTCCTGAAATGGCCTTCCTACTGAAGTCATGGATTCGGCTGCGACAAAAGGTTTTCCATAAATATTTGCCACGGAGGCGGATTCTCGTATGTCGGCCTCACTTCTTACTTCTTCATCTGACCCACCTGCCAAACTTCCCGGCGTCCACATGGCTGACATAGGAATATCCGCATGACGCTTTACATCCATTCCATCAGCCAAATAAATCCTCTTATTTTCATGGGATTCCGTATAGCGGCGCATCCCTCTTTTATGAAGCTCTTCCCCAATCACATCGTAGTGATTATCAGATATCATTTCCCCGATGGTTTTTCTAAAATCCCAGAGAAATTTCTCGCTATCTTCTCTACTGTTTACTAACATCCCTGTCAGTACAGGAACATAAGGCACCATGCTATATCCTCTTCTCTTCTCAAATTCAATAGGAAAGTCTGCTGTCCAAGTCATATGCCCTGCTTCATAACTATCCAAAATCATGTATTCCAATCCTTCAGGGCCTAACTTCCCACCCGTTGCATCTTCGTATAAATCCAAATAATGGTTGATATACCTTCGTACTGCTTCCTTGTCTAACTTATCCACTTCTAAACCGGTAGCTTCAGGAGATGCAGGATGATTTTGGCGGCCTGTAAGCGAGTATCCGAAGCGGATAATTTTCCATTTCCCAGCAGGTGCATTCCAGCTGAAGGAACCATCTGGCTTCATTTGAGAAGTAAGATCAATGATTTGGTTCTTTGGCAGTACTTCATCACTTGATAAGTTGACTTCCATTTCTGCCAGCGCATAATCTTCAGTCCAAGGAGAAAACCCAGCCTTATCCTCCACCTGATCAATTCTGGATGTAGTGTACAATTGAAATTCTGCTACTTGAACCCCAGCAGGTTTGGGCTCTTCCATGGGTCCACCTGCCATCGCAGCAAATAAGTTGACTTCACCGGGTAAAGTTTCGAAACAGATTCTCCAATATTTAGCAGTAACGGGAGCAAATGAAACGGTATTGAAAGGAACGGTACTTCCTGAAACTTTGGCGATGGTCCTGAAATTCACGCCATCTTCACTGACTTTGAGACTACGGTTCTCCGGACCTCCATTGAATTCTGCTAAAGCACCATTCATTGCTCCAGAAACACTCATTGCTTTGAAAGTTTGAGACTGGTCGAATGCATATTGAATCCACATATCCTCTCCAACTTCCATGGGAGGCAAAAATCCACCCTCGTCAATTTGACCATCCAAAAGCAAGTTTGGGTCAAAGTCGCCCCCACTTCTGGTGATTTTAGGGTCTAACTCCTGAATTGATTTCTCATTTTCTGGAACTGGAAATGCCACGACCAAAGCATCTTTGTAAAACTTGGGTTCCTCACCTATAAAACCTCCAGAAATCCCTCCGCCTTCCACGTGTGCATCCTGGTATTTCCCTGTCTGAGCAGAAGGTTGAGGCAATAAAATCTGAATGGATTCACCTCCTTTTACCAAGGTTTCTGTCCAGACATATTTTTTCATGGCATCTTCCGGTGTAACCCATGGCCCTCCTGTGACCGACCAACCAGGGGAACCCGCAATGGCCATTTCCAGCTCTTTATCTCCTGCTAAATCAGTGGCATACTGGAATGCCTCCTTCCAGGCAGGAGTCATAAAGACTAACTTCTCCTCCACAACTACTGGAGTAAATAAGTTGGCATCAAAATTCTGAAAGCCTCCAATCCCCGTTTTCTCCATCCAATCCAAATCTTTCCTTATCCCCTCTTTTGTAATATTTCCATTCATCCAATGCCACCAAACCCTAGGTTTTGCTTCTTGGGGAGGCTGAAGAAAACTAGATTGTTGAATGGATGATTGTGAAAAAGCATGATTGGTCAATCCCACAAAAAATAGGATATAGATTAGTTTCTTCATGGAAATTTTGGGTTTGAAGTTTACATAGTTGTAGAAACAATCATTAATGTAACAAAATGAAACAATACAACTATTCTGTACTATCCTTATTCCCAAATTTTTTAACAATTACCAAGTTTTAGATTACTACTACATATTATTGGATTTCAATGAAGCTATGATTAGTTTTTGTTTTACAATCTTAATAAGTAATGAATTCAGCTTTTCTTTCTAAAAAAGGCACTGCGGCGGCCCAAAAACCCGCAAGGGTTGACATGGACCTTTATTTTGAAGCCATGAAAAACCGATTTCACGCTCAAGAGAATCCAGAAGGAGCATTTCCAATGAACGTGGCAGAGAATCACCTTTGTTGGGAAATGCTGAAAAATAGAATCCAAAAAGTAACAAGAGAAAAAAACATTCCCAATTGGGTTGCTAGCTATGGGGATCCATCTGGTATTCCGAAATTTAAAGAGGCTACCGCCAATTTTTTATCCAAATTTTTAATTAAAGAGAAGGTCAACCCTGAATCATTGGCTTTCTCGGTAGGAGCTACCTCCGTAATTGAAATGACCGCATTTTTACTAGGAGATCCGGGAGATACTGCAGTGATTCCTGCTCCAAGTTACCCCGTGTACACAGGGGATATTGGTGTGTTTCCTAGCATACAGCGCTATGACCTACAAACGCACCAAAAAATGGAGGAACTCAATAATGGGATTCCTATTCATACCGATCAATTAGAACAAGCAAAACGTGACATAGAAGCGGCCGGTAGCAGATTCAGGATGTTAATCTTAACTAGTCCTGACAATCCTACTGGAGCTATTTACAGCGAGCAACAATTACGTCAACTTGCAGATTGGTGCATTTCACATCAAATCCATTTAGTGGTTAATGAAATTTATGGGCTCACTCCCATCAACCATCGGCACCCTGAAATAAAGGATGATTATCCGAACCCGATCCAATTTGTTTCCTTTGGTAAAATCATGGCTGAATATCATAGCCCTTTTCTTCATTTCTGGTATTCCTTTTCAAAAGATTTTGGAATATCTGGGTTTAGAGTAGGCCTGCTTCACTCTCTTAATGAAGACTTGATCAAAGCCTATAGAAATATCGGATTGAGTCATTCAATCTCTAACTACACTCAATGGGTGCTTGCAGAAGTATTAAATGATTTGGAATTCCTTGAACAGTATTTTTCTTCTTTCCAAAAAGCCCTAACCGAGTCTTACCTAATTGTAAGTCGTACGCTCAAGGATCTTAGTATCCCTTTCAATCCTTCCTATGGTAGTCTTTTTACTTGGATGGACTTATCTGAATTTCTAAACGAGAAATCTGATTTGGGGGAAGAAGAGTTATGGTTGGACATTTATCAACAAACAAAGATCTTATTAACTCCAACCCATGGGTTTGGTCATCAGCAAAAAGGTTTATTTAGAATGGTAATCACTAGTTTTGATCACTCAGATCTAGAGATAGCAATGGGCAGAATAAAGGAATATGTTCTAAAGAAGAGAAATGGCTAATTCCAAGCAGTAGATAGGTAGATTTCTTATTCCCTGAACTAGTGAAGATTTGGATTAAGACAAAACCAAACCCTAAAAACCCATGAAAATTGCATTTTTTATCCTGGTTGCTTTACACGGAGCTATTCACTTGCTTGGGTTTGTGAAAGGACTAGGTATCAAGGAAGTAAAGGAATTGACCTTACCTATTTCGAAATCCATGGGAATCACTTGGTTGCTTGCCGCAATCCTACTTATTACATATGGAATCCTTTATCTTATTCATTCAAAATATGCCTGGTTAGTTGGGCTCCTTGGAGTTGTGATTTCCCAAATCTTAATCATCATATTTTGGAAAGACGCCAAGTTTGGGACCTTTCCTAACTTACTCATTTTATTGATCTCTCTTATTGCATGGGGACAATGGCATTTTCAATCTAAGGTTGATCAAGAGACTCAGCATCTTTTACGGGGTATCCATGACCAAGAGCATCAAAACCTCCAAGAAAATGACTTAAGTGAATTACCTACTCCAGTAAAAAAATGGCTTCACAATTCAGGAGCTGTTGGAAGACCTCTAGTCCAAGTAGGTGAAGTGATGCAGAAAGCAGAAATGCGTATGAAGCCCGATCAAAAAAATTGGATGCAGGCAAGCGCAAAACAATATACACGGATGGACCTACCTGCTTTTATCTGGACAGTGGATGTGGAAATGAATCCCTTTTTAAACTTCCAGGGTAGAGATAAATTTGAAAATGGGAAAGGCCGCATGCTCATTAAATTGAACTCCCTTGTCAACATAGTCAATGAATCGGGAGAGAAATTGGACGAGGGCTCATTGCAGCGGTATTTGGGTGAAATGGTGTGGTTTCCTTCTCTGGCATTAAGTCCTTTTATTTCCTGGGAAATGATCGATGAGAATACGGCGAAAGCTTCCATGGAATTTCAAGGCACCAGCGGATCAGGCACTTTTTATTTCAACGATCAGGGAGATGTAGTACGGTTTTCTGCCTTGAGATATATGGATAATAATGAAGAAGCTGAAAGAAAAGAGTGGATCATGGATATTTCAGATTATCAAGTATTTGAAGGCATCAAAGTACCTTCTAAAATGACTGCAACATGGAGACTGGATGAAGGTGATTGGACTTGGTTAAAACTGGAAGTGACAGACCTGAAATTCAATCGTCGGAATTAATCTTGGCTTTTAAGACTTTGCATTTTTTCCCTCCAACCCATTTTTCACTCGGTGTCGCTTAAGTTACTTCCTGTTTTGCCTCGACTTCAAATTTGAAATGAAGTCCACAATTGCCATCAACTAAGATTCAGCTTCAAAATTCTTCCCCCTTTCTAATCAAAATTTCTTACCTTATTCTTGAACCACCTCCCCTACTATGAGTCGAAGATCCTTTATAAAAAAAACCGCGCTGACAGGATTGGGATTATCTGCTTTTGGATGGCTAGATTCCCATGCAGTTGCATTTTCCCAAAGCCTTCCCAAAGTAAACAGAAAGCGAATTGAAGATCGTATCCAGGCATTGGCAATGTATGGCCAGGATGAAAACGGACATGGTTATCGGGTGGCTTATACCCAAGGAGATATTGAAGGGAGAAAATGGTTGATGGAACTGATGGAAAAGGCAGGACTGAATCCCCGAATCGATGCAGGAGGGAATATTATAGGAAGTCGAAATGGAAAAAACCCAAATTTAAAGCCTATCGGTTTCGGTTCACATATAGACATGGTCCCTGATGGAGGAAATTACGACGGCACGCTGGGATCATTAAGCGCTTTGGAAGTGATTGAAATTCTGAATGAAAACAAGATCATTACTGAGCATCCTTTGGAGGTCATCGTTTTTGGCAACGAGGAAGGCGGGCTGATCGGAAGTAAAGCCATGGTTGGCAAACTGACCCAAGAGGGACTTCAACAGGTCAGTCAAAGTGGTTTAGTAATGGGAGAAGGAATCCGGGCGATAGGAGGAAATCCTGAGGAAATAGGAAGTGCTGAGCGAAAAAAAGGGGACCTTCATGCTTGGTTGGAATTACATATTGAACAAGGAGGAATCCTGGAAAGTGAAAACCTACAAATCGGGGTAGTAGAAGGAATTGTAGGAATTTTGGATTGTGAAATTACTGTAGAGGGATTTGCCAATCATGCAGGGACCACCCCCATGAAACTAAGGAAGGATGCGTTGTTAGCGGCTTCTAAATTAACTGTTGCAGTCAATGAAATCATCAACAGTGTTCCAGGAACACAAGTGGGCACAGTGGGCAAAATCGAAGCTTTACCTGGCGCCTACAATGTTGTTCCCGGTAAGGTAATGATGGGTTTGGAGATTCGGGATTTATCATTTGAAAAAATCGAAATGCTGCTGGGTGAAATCCAAGTGCGAGCTCAGAGAATCGCAGAGGAAACAAAGACAACTATTACTTTTAGAAGAGAGCCCAGCTTCAATCTTCCTGCCTTGACAGATGCTTCAGTACAGCTAAAAATCCAGGAATCTGCCAATGCCCTTGGTTTGAAAACCAAACACATGCAAAGTGGAGCTGGTCATGATACCCAGCAAATTTCCCTTATTGCTCCTGTAGGAATGATTTTCGTTCCCAGTGTGGGTGGAATCAGCCATTCACCTAATGAATTCACCAAAGCTGAAGACATGGAGAATGGAGCAAATGTGCTTTTGCATTCCGTTTTGGCTTTAGATAAGCAAGGGTAGAAAAAATTCCAAGCTTATTTTTGAATTGAATTTTCTTTACTAGTCCTTTTTTTTAACAAAACTATTTATGAAAATCATTACACTATTTACGATAGCTATTTTTTCTATGTCAATAGCTTTAGCCCAAGAAAGCAACTCAAATGAGGAGGCAATCTATGTTGCATCTGAAGAGTTTAGAGCGCTCAATCTTCCATTTTCGCAAGCTGTTATATATGGCGGAGTTATTTATGTGTCAGGACAAATCGGAAACATAGGTCTTAAACTTGTTGAAGGAGGAATCATTCCAGAAGCCCAACAAACCATGTTGAACATTAAAAATATATTAGAAGAAAATGGCTCTTCGATGGATCATGTCATAAAATGCACCTGTATGCTGGCTGACATGAGTGAATGGCCTATTTTAAATAATGAATACCTAAAATTCTTCCCTAATAACAAACCGGCAAGAAGTGCTTTTGGAACAAACGGATTAGCTCTAAATGCTCGAGTGGAAATAGAGTGTATGGCTTATCTTAAAAATAAGTGACTTAAATTCAACCTACTAGGAAAGATGATTTTCAGGAGTAAGATGTTTTGATTCTTTTTTAAAAATCTATTCAAGCATGGATAAGAAAAGGAGAAATTTTATTCGAAGTCTGGCATTGACACCTCTTTTGGCTGGGATTCAAAGTTCTTTTGCACATTCGGCTTTAAAACCTTTGCCCCAAACCAGGGTACAGTACAGCCTCAATGCCTTTTCTTTCAACTCCCAGTTAAGAAGTGGAGAAATGTCATTCTTTGACATGATGGAATTTGCTGCAGCTATCGGACTAAACGCGGTAGACTTAACTGGTTATTATTTCCCTTCCTATCCTGAAATCCCGGAGGACACTGAACTATTTCAACTAAAAAGGAAAGCTCTTGAACTCGGACTGAATATCTCTTGGACAGGAGTAAGAAACAACTTTGTGAATCCTGATGCTACAGGAAGAGCTGCTGATCGAGAATTAATAAGAAAATGGCTAACAGTATCTTCCAGCCTAGGAGCATCAATTATGAGAGTCTTTACAGGAAGTCAAGCCTATGAAGGCTTTACCAAGGATGAAGTAAAAGATTGGTTGGTGGAGGAATTTAAAACCTGCGCAGGTTACGGGGAGGAAAAAGGAGTAATCGTAGGTCTACAAAATCACAATGAGTTTTTATTTGAAAGTAGTGAAGTAATTGACATCCTGAAAAGAGTGGACTCTGAATGGTTTGGGTTGATTTTAGATATTGGAAGTCTGCACTCGAAAGACCCTTACGCGGAAATCGAAACATTAGCTCCCTTTGCCAATTATTGGTTTATTAAGGAGCATGTTTTTCCAAATGGAACAAGGACTCCAGTAGATATGAATAGAATTTCCTCAATTATCAAAAACCAAGGTTATCAAGGATATGTGTCGTTCGAAAGCCTGAGTGAAGGAGATCCGAAACAAATCATTTCTTCCATGTTTAATTCATTTAAAAGAGCTTATGAAATAATTTCCTAATCGGAATAAGCAAGCTGCCTACCCTAGCTTCAAAATTCAAATTCTAGATAAAAACCAAAAAAGCGCTATTTTTTCTAATCTTACGCACTAATTAAATGACAAACAGAAGAAACTTTCTGAAGAAAGGATGTTTGGCTGCAGCCTCCACTGCCTTTACCTTCCCCCATTTTTCTCATGCAACAGAAAAAGAGTTGAACCTATGGAAAAAACTTCCTCGGTTCAATAACGATGATTTTCTATGGGACTGGGTTCGAAATGAGTATTCAGTTTCTTCCACCATTGCCAATCTCAATAATGGAAGTGTTAGTCCTCAACCGAAGGTGGTTCAGGAAGTATTGGAACATTACACCCGAGAATTCAATACGATCCCTTCCATGTATATGTGGAGCGAAGGAGACACTTCCAATGCCGTACGAGTACAATTGGCTGCATTGGCGGGATGTAGTCCTGAAGAAATTGCCGTAAACCGCAATACTACAGAGGCGCTTAATACGGTGATCTGGGGAATGAATTACAACAAAGGGGATGAAATCATTCTTACCGAACAGGATTACACTTCTGTGATGAATACTTGGCAAGAAGCTGAGGCTCGGTATGGAGTCGTTTTAAAATGGCTTTCACTTGATTTGCCTGTTGAGGATGATGAAGAAATTGTGAATGCTTATACCCAAGCTGTCACGGACAGAACAAAGGTGGTTATGATCACCCATGTCAATAATATCAATGGAAATATCTTGCCTGTAAAGAAAATCACGGCAGCTATAAAAGACATCAACCCGGCAATCAAAGTCTTGGTAGATGGAGCCCATTCCTTTGCCCATATTGATTTCAAGATTTCAGAATTAGGATGTGATTTTTATGGTACCAGTTTGCATAAATGGCTTTGTGCACCCTTTGGAACTGGTATGTTGTATGTCAAGAAATCTGAAATTCAGGGCCTTTGGCCTCTTTTCACCCATGTGGACCCACAAAGTGACAACATCAACAAATTCGCCACGTTTGGGACCAGAAATTTGCCGGCTGAACTTTCCATTGCCAGGGCGATCGATTTTCATAAAGCCATTGGGATCGAAAGAAAAGAAGCCCGATTAAGATATTTGAAAGATTATTGGATCTCAAAAGTCCATGACATCCCAAATGTTGAAATAAAAACTTCCATGAAACCTGAGTTTGCCTGTGCTTTGGGTTCCTTCTCCTTAAAGAATATGCCTGATGGAGAAGTAGTCCAAAAACTACTGAAAAACTACCAGGTCCATGTCACTCAAAAGGGAGATAAAACAGGAAAATTTCACGGCATGCGGGTAACCCCACATATCTATACAAAAACCGAAGAATTAGACAGATTGGTTAAAGGCATTCAGGAATTGTCGAGGGCATAATTGGACTAAGAATGGAATGTGATCAGCCATTTAAATGAAAAGTAATCACCAAATAAAGTTGGGTGAAGTCACATTTCGATCCTGTTCAATTGTCGGAATACTAAATGTGACTTCAAATAGGCTTATGAAACAGCCCCTTTTTCCAATACTTAAGGAGTAATTTAATTGTTTTCCAAAGCTTTCTCTTTTCTTGCCTTAATTTCCTGTATGGTTACTTTATCAATCCCATATACTCTGTCCTCTCCTGCATCTTCCAAATATTGATCAATATACCCTTGGCTGACCTCTTCACTATCTTTGTATTTGGCTCGAAGCTCATCCAATTTTTGGTGTAACTCTGCACGGATCTCCGCATAAGCAGGATCATCATATACATTTTTAAGTTCCTGAGGATCCTTTTTACGATCAATCAATTCCCATTCATCCGTGACATAATAATAGTGAATGAGTTTATAATCCTTGGTGATGACCGCATAGTGTCTGTTGACCATATGTTCAGCAGGATATTCATAGTAATGGTAATACACGGCATCCCGATCCCAATTCTCCAAATTACCGGTTAGTACTGGAACCATACTCTCACCCTGCATATCTGCAGGAGCCTCCACTCCTGCCACATCCAAAAAGGTCTGCGCAAAATCTAGATTCTGAACCAATTCATCGGATTTGGTACCCGCTTTTACTTTACCTGGCCAAGCAACCAACAAAGGGGTTTTGAATGACTCGTCATAAATGAATCGTTTATCATACCACCCATGTTCTCCTAGGTAAAACCCTTGGTCGGAAGTATACACGATGATCGTGTTTTCCATTAGATCATTTGCCTCCAGATAATCCAAAAGCCTTCCTACATTTTCGTCTACCGCCTTGATTGTACCTAAATAATCTTGCATGTATCGCTGGTATTTCCAACGCATTTTATCTTCCTCGCTCATACTTGGATAAGCTTGAGTAAATTCTTCACTGATGGGTTCGTAATATTTCTTGAAGCTTTCTGCCTGCGAAGGGTTAAATCGATTCATTTGCCCAATAAACCGGCTGGTATCATATCCACCTACATCAGCAATTCCCATTTTCTTCAGCACCTCCGGAAATAGCTTATTGTCTCCAGACCATCCCATATGCTCTAGGATATTCATTTCTGCTTCTCCTGCCGGGGATGTCCTTCCAGAATAATCATCGAATAAGGTAGCAGGCTCTGGGAAGGTCTTATTGGTAAACTCTTCTAAGTGCCGCTCTGCCATATACCATGCCCTGTGTGGGGCTTTATGCAAGTACATCAGTAAAAAAGGATCCTCTTTTTTACGTTCATTTTCCATCCAATCCAAAGTAAAGTCGGTAATGATATCCGTCACATACCCTTCCACTTTGATATTTCCTTCTTCCTTGGTGATAAATTCCGGGTTATAATAACTCCCCTGTCCCGGAAGGATTTTGAATTGGTCAAAACCTTTTGGGTTGTTCCCAAAGTGCAATTTTCCAAACATGGCTGTTTGATAACCAGCCTTTTGTAATAATTGAGGAAATGTAACATTGGTGGTATCAAAAGGGAAATGGTTATCGATTTTTCCATTCATATGGGAATGTTTCCCCGTTAAAATTGTCGCTCTGGAAGGAGCACAAATGGAGTTTGTAACAGATGCTTGGGTAAACAGCATCCCCATTTCTGCGATACGATCAATATTTGGCGTCTCGATCAGTTTATTATCATAGGCTGAAATAGCTTGGTAAGCATGATCATCAGACATGATAAATATGATATTGGGACGTTCTTGTTTTTGCTCGTCAGAACTCTGCTGGCAGGCTGTCAAAAGCGTGACTCCAATGAAGAAAAGGAAAATCGGCTGGGTATATTTCATAGGTTGGGTATAGGCTTCTTACTATCTAATTTCTATGGTTATAGTTTTCTTTTGATGGTTTATATCTAACGCTTTTTTGATAGGACCCCAGTCGACGGTGGACTGCGGACTTTTCATTGATACTCCTTACTGCTTTTCTGTAGAAATCTTCCTATCCTTAAAGATCTTGTCCAACAACTCGGTATTCTTTCCGCCTGCGTAGGAATTATTTTCCTGGAGATAGTCTAAATATTCATTGAGATATTGCTGAGAGATTTCGGAGTTATCCCCATACTTTTCTCTCAGTCCGTCTAATTTCTCATGCAACTCAGCCTGAATTTCGGCATAGGCGGGATCACCGTATACATTTTTCAACTCCATTGGATCATTGATTCGATCTATTAATTCCCACTCATCCGCATCAAAATAATAGTGAACCAGCTTGTATTCCTTCGTCACGATCGCATAATGACGCTTCACCATGTGAACGGAAGGGTATTCATAATAATGGTAATACACTGCATCACGGGTCCATTTATCCGTTTCACCAGTCAAAAGCGGAAGTAAACTTTCACCCTGCATATCGCTTGGCGCTTGGATGCCAGCTGCTGCTAAAAAGGTTTGTGCAAAATCAAGATTTTGCACCATCTCATCTGATCTGGAATCTGGCGCTACTTTTCCAGGCCAAGCCACTAATAAAGGTGTTTTAAAAGATTCATCGTAGATAAATCGCTTGTCAAACCAACCATGCTCTCCCAGGTAAAAACCTTGATCAGAAGTATAAACGATAATTGTATTATCCATTAAATCATTGGCTTCCAAATAATCTAATACCCGACCAACGTTTTCATCTACGGCTTTAATGGTTCCCAAATAATCCTGCATATAGCGTTGGTACCTCCATTTCATTTTGTCCTCTTCGGTCATATTGGGATAAGCTTCCTTGAACTTCTCAATCATCTTATTGTAGGATTCATCCCAAACTGCTCTTTGCTCAGGGTTCATTCTTCCAACTTCTCCTTCAAATGCAGCCTTATCCCATCCTGAATTGGGTTCGATTCCCAGTTGATCCATGACAGCAGGTGGGATTTTGGAATCCCCCGCCCAATGCATATCCTCCAGCAAATTCATTTCTGCCTCATGGGCGGCACGACCTCTCCCAGAGTAATCATCAAACAAGGTAGGGGGTTCTGGAAAGGTTCTTTGGGTAAATTCAGCTACATGCCTTCCAGCTGGTAACCATTCTCTATGAGGAGCTTTATGTAAATAAAATAGCAGGAAAGGATCATCTTTTTTTCTCTCATTTTCCAACCAATTCAATGTCATGTCGGTAATGATATCTGTCACGTAACCTTCTACTTGGATTGTTCCTTCGTCCTTGGTGATAAAGTCAGGGTTATAGTATTTACCTTGGCCAGGAAGTATCTTGAACTGGTCAAAACCTTTTGGATTATTCCCGAAGTGCAATTTTCCAAACATCGCAGTTTGATATCCCTCCTTTTGAAAGATTTGAGGGAATGTTACGTTCGTGGTATCAAAAGGAAAATGGTTGTCCACCTTGCCGTTGATATGTGAATGCTTCCCTGTTAAAATCGTTGCACGGGATGGTGCGCATATGGAATTGGTAACTGAGGCATTGGTAAACAACATCCCCATTTTAGCAATTCTGTCAATATTGGGGGTCTCTATGAGCTTATCACTGTAGGCAGAGATTGCTTGATAGGCATGATCATCTGACATAATAAAAACGATGTTGGGCCGCTCTGCTTTTTCTTGGGATTGACTGCAACCTACAGCCCCAAAAAGAAGAATCAGTAATAAAATCGGCAAAGATGTTTTGCTCATTTTTTTCAGGTTTATTGGATTGATTGGGAATATAATTTTCCTAACTAGTTAAAAGTATAAAATCATCAGCATTTGAACCAA
The DNA here is from genome assembly GCF_900129785.1 of Algoriphagus halophilus. Taxonomy (NCBI): domain Bacteria; kingdom Pseudomonadati; phylum Bacteroidota; class Cytophagia; order Cytophagales; family Cyclobacteriaceae; genus Algoriphagus; species Algoriphagus halophilus. The sequence goes on along the minus strand of NZ_FSRC01000001.1, from coordinate 294,771 downwards.
TTCTATCGTATTTCATTCAAAAAAAACTTAAAGATATCATCATGCCTTTTTAAAAAATTTTAGTGATCTTGGTCAAAACAACCAGGAACTCCCCGTTCCATTCTTCCCTGTTTTTTTAACCTTTTTTACCTATACGCGAATGGGAATTTGAATTAATTTTATTGCTATCACTACCATTATACCCTGAGCATGCTCATCATTGAAAATTTCCAAAAGACTTATGATTCCGGTTTTCATATGGAGATCGATTTTCTTTGCTTTGACAAAGGAATTCATTTGATCAAGGGGAAGAATGGCTCAGGGAAATCCACACTGCTCAAAGCAATTGCTGGAATCCATTCTTTTCAAGGAGATATTGTTCTGGAAAACATTTCTCAAAAAAAGCAGCCTATCCCCTATCGAAAACTGGTCAACTATTCGGAAGCCGAACCTCAATTCCCCGATTTCCTAAGTTTGGACGAGTTGATTTTATTCACATCTACTGTCACTCCCTTCAATCCCAACCAAGTAACAGAACTAAAAGAAATACTTGGCATTGGGGAATATGCAAGCCAACCTATTGCATCTTACTCATCTGGTATGTTGAAAAAGACCGGGTTGATGCTGGCTTTTTTAGGTAATCCCCAACTGATCATATTGGACGAGCCTTTTACCACTATTGACTTGGATACTCAGAAAAGCCTTCAAAAATTAATCCTCCACAGATTAGAAGAATGTAGCTTTCTGATCACCTCCCACTTGGCTGATTTTGAAGAGTTATTTGATTATTCCTCTACCACCAGCATGGAAAATGGGCATTTGATTGATCCTCATGAATAAGCTTTTTCAAAAATCCTTTACGATCCCTTTTTATAAGGCCAATATGGGGTTTTTCATCCTGACAACCTTAGTGTTTGGGGTATTTATGGAAATGAGGCAGCACTTGATGATTGCCGAAAAGATCTTGGAAAGAACCGCTTGGTTTGCTTCTTTTCTTTGTTTGTGGATCCTATTTTCTGCCTTCCAATTCAGCTTTTATAGTAAACTTATCCAAAGACCCAATTATTGGATTTTCTCCAAATTGGCGTTTTTGTCATTTCCAAAATATTGCAAACGGCTAATTCCAGTTTGGATTTCCAACCATCTATTTCCTTTATTTTATGCCTTAATCGTGCTCTACCAAGGCATCTTTTTGAGATTTTGGGAGAGATCAATTCTACTTCTAACTTTTATCTTTTTAATAGGGTTTGTCCATCTCTACTTGGGGTTTATAGAAATTAAAAAATTTAAAATTGTCAGTGGGGTGAGTGGTAAAAAAGTTAAAAGGAAGCGCCCTTTTATTGTTTGGTTTTATTTTCACCTTCAAGAAGAAAGACCATTACTATTACTCTTAAGTAAGCTTTTTAGTCTTTTTGTATTGAATGGATTTTTCTATACTTATTATCAAGGAGGCTATGATGAAAGATGGCTACTATTCGGCATGCTAATTACCAGTTTTATTCACTTCCCATTATGGCTAGATAAATCTGAGTTCACCCATAGGAAATTAAGTATTTTCAATAACCTTCCTTTTTCTCTTGGATTCAAATTGAAAAATGAGCTTCGTACAACCTGCATTTTTATTCTTCCAGAAATAGGATTAATGCTATTTCAAGGCTTGGAAACATGGGGATTGTGGAGATGTTTAATTTGGGCTATTTATTGGATTGGGTTGAATTTAGGATTGATCTCCATGTGCCGATTGAAATTTCAAACTTCTCGATTTCAACTCCTCCCCATATGGAGTTTTTTCGGAGCTTTTTTAGCCATTATCTACAGCACTCCAGCCCTTCTCTTTGCATTGATTCCATTTGCTTTCTTCCTTCATCAGATCAGAAGGCCTTATCTAAATTAAAAGATGCTGTCTCAAAAGGCCTTTTACAGATAGGTGAAATCCATAAAAATAAAACCCTTTAATCCTTCACTTCAAATAAATGGATTGCATAAACCTGATTTGTTCCAAATGTGGCAAACTGATCGGCCCTATATTCACTCCCAATTCCATCGCTTGAGGATTTCGATTGGAGTATACAGGCCATTCTGGCAAATCCCCTCCATTAGGGTTCCCTGTTTTTACAAAATTTACCCAATACTCCGACATGATATCCTCTAACCTATCATCCACAGATTCAAAAGGTCTATCCCAATACTTCAATGTGTGGAAAGCATAGCTAAACTCTGCAGAATGGAAGGCTCCATAATTTGGTTCCCCGGGAGGCACCCGTGTAAAATAGTAGAGATAAGAAGAGCCAGGCGCCAATTCAGACTGGATTTTTGCCCAAGTAGAATTTTGATAGCCAAACATCAGCTCTGAAATCGTACTCCTGGTCTCATTTAACTCCACTTCATTTTCAGCTGGAAATAGCCTGAGGTATTCCTCCGTATTGTTACCATATTTTTCTTGAGCCTGTTCCTTAAATTGTGCTGGGCTTAAAGAACCTCCAAAAGAAACATTATCATCAGCATTCCATCCAGTCAATAGTTGGATTGGATTAGCTTGACCATTTTTAAAAGTCTCATCAAAATCAACTGGAATCACATAATCATCTTTGTAAGGCCAAAATGCCCCTCCGGCCTTCAAAAGGCTATCTGCAGGGATTTCTCGTAGATCTTTTATATTCTTGGCCCCTACTTTTGACATGAATTCTTGCCCAGTTTTTTCGGCAATTTCTTTGTTCAAACTCCCTCTTCCACCTTCGTAGTTAAACATGGCCCCACTTTGGGCGATTGCTTTGGAAAATAGTCCTTTGGCCAATGGAGAACCTACCAAAGCATTGACGCTCATTGAACCGGCAGATTGCCCTGCAACTGTGACATTTTGAGGATCTCCTCCAAATTGATGGATATTTTGTTGAACCCATTGGAGTGCTGCGATTTGATCAAGAATTCCATAATTACCAGAGGTTCCGCTTGCGGACTCATTGGATAACTCAGGATGTGCCATAAAGCCTAATACCCCTAACCTATAATTGATGGTCACTACGACTATTCCTTTTTTTGCCAACTCTTCACCATCGTAGAGTGGAACGGTTCCAGATCCTCCCGAAAACCCACCGCCATGTACCCAAACCATTACCGGCCTATTTTCATCTGCAGATGCTGCTCCCGTCCAAACATTTAGATACAGACAATCTTCTGAAATAGGTGTAGGTGGAATCAAAAACTCCGCTGACCATGCAAAAAATGGAACCGGTGGATTCTGAATCGAGGAAGGAGGATTATCTACACATTCCCGAATACCTTCCCATGGTATAACTGGCTGCGGGGATTTCCATCTCAACTCTCCCACTGGAGGTGCTGCAAAAGGAATCCCCATAAATGTTTTGATGGAATCAGCACCTACCAATTTTCCGGAGATTTTCCCACCAGTTACTGTGACGGAATGAACATCAATGGATTGTATATCCTCTTTAGGAGAACATGAAATTATTATAGTTAAAAAAACTCCAAAGAGCAGTGCCGGATTGAGATTCATAGTTACAAAGGTTATTAGGGAAATTAAATATGAAAAATTATTGATTCATTTCGAAACAATAGATTAAAAAAAGAATTAGCCCCTGATTGCCAACCAGCTATCCAAAAAGTGGGATTTTGATTAGTGATGACTTCTCATTTGGCCTATTTTAGCAGGTTCAAAAGAACTAGTTGAACATGTCACTTCCTTTGCCATTCTTTTGCAAATCCTTTCTAAAAAATAATAGTCGCTTTTTTTGGAGGTCCATCTCCTTTTTTATTTTAATCACTATTGGATTTATAGAATTAGGATTAGCACAGACCAAAAAGAAACCGAACGTACTATTTATCATTTCAGATGATTTGACTACAACTGCTTTGGGGGCTTATGGAAACCCGATTGCACAAACGCCTGCCATTGATCAATTGGCAAAGGAAAGCATGGTTTTCACCAAAGCTTACACCCAATATCCCGTATGCGGGCCCTCAAGAGCTTCTTTTATGTTTGGATATTATCCCAACGCCACCCAAACCTATGGTTATGTCAGTGGGAGGGAAAATGTAGGGCCAGAAAGACCTTCTATGGCCGAATTATTCAAACAAAACGGTTATTACACTGCTAGAGTAAGCAAAATCTACCACATGGGGGTACCGGGGGATATTGAAATAGGTTCAGATGGAAAAGACGATCCTGCTTCCTGGACTGAGAAATTCAATTCCCAGGGTCCAGAATGGACTGCTCCTGGAAAAGCGGAATTGGTTCAAAACAACCCAGATGGAAGCATTGAAAGAAAAGGTGGCAATGTCATGACCATTGTGCAAGCCGATGGAGATGATTTGGTCCACTCGGATGGTAAAACGGCAGAAAAAGCTTCGGAACTGATCAGAAAACACAAAGAAGAGCCTTTCTTTTTGGCAGTTGGTTTTGTCCGGCCCCACGTTCCTTTTGTAGCTCCAGTCAATTATTTCACTCCTTTTCCCTATGAGGGAATCAAGCTACCTAGGCAGGTAGAAAATGACTGGGATGATATCCCGGAACGAGGTATAAATTATGTCACCAGCGTCAATGCAGCAATGAATGAGGTGCAAAAGCAAAAAGCCATTGCGGCTTATTATGCCTCGGTATCTTATATGGATGCTCAAGTTGCAAAAGTATTGAACACCTTGAAAGAGGAAGGCTTGGAAGACAATACCATTGTGGTATTCACCTCTGATCATGGGTTTCATTTAGACGAACATGAATTTTGGATGAAGGTTAGCCTTCATGAAGAATCTGTTCTAGTCCCGATGATGATCAAGGTTCCGGGAATGAAACCCGGCCAATCGGATTCCTTTGTAGAGCTATTAGACCTGTACCCAACATTGGCAGATCTGGCGGGTCTTTCCTATCCTAAAGCAATCCAGGGAAAAAACCTGAAACCAGTACTCCAAAACCCAAGAAAAAAAGTGCGTGACTTTGCGTTTTCTGTCACTCAGGGTGGGAAATCATTTTTGATTCGTACCGAAGACTATGCATATATCCAATACGATGAGGATGCAGGGTCTGGTATAGAGTTGTACGATATGAAAAGAGACCCTGAGCAATTTACTAATCTGGCCAATTCACCAGAATATCTTCCTGTGGTCAAAAAAATGCAATCCAAATTAGCAAACAAACTAAAAGAGGTCCGAGAGAATGACCTGAATATCAATTACCAAATTCAATAACCTTCATGCAGTCCCCTAAAATGTTTATCCTTTTAACTTTCCTTGCCTTAGCTTCATTCAATTGCAGTTATGCCCAGATAAGTATACAAGGGAAGCCTGTCCATGCCAAACTTGAAAACAATGGGGTCAGTCAATTCTTAGATGGTCCCTCCGTTTTAAAACTGGAGAACTATTTTGTATGGGGAGGCTCTGTCGTGAAAGGAAAAGACGGGAAGTACCATATGCTTTTTGCTTTATGGGAAAGTGGACCGGAAACAGATGTCTTTTCTACAAGTTGGCTTTTGGAAAGTAAAATTGGATATGCGGTATCTAGCTCTCCTGATCAAAATTTTCAGTTTAAAGGAGTTGTTTTAAAAGGAGCAAGATATGATGGAAACCCAGATGCCTGGGATGCACAGGGAGTTCATAATCCGCATGTGAAAGAGTTTGAAGGAAGCTACTATCTTTACTATATAGGAGGAAATGATCCAGGAGAAGAAACTGCTCCAGATGTGGACAAGAGAAATAGAGTTCAACAAAGTCAACAGATGGGAGTGATTCAATTTGATTCCTTTGAAGACCTTCTGAAAGGAAAATTCGAACGCCCAAATGAACCCCTATTGAGTCCTAGAACCCGTGTCAAGCCGGATCATGTGGTCAACCCTTCCCCGGCTGGAACGGTTGCAAAGCCCGATAATCTCATTGTAGTAAACCCTACTGTAGACTTCAACCCGAACACCGGTGAGTACTTGTTATTTTTCAAAGGCAACATCTATGAGCCGGGATGGAAAGGTGTTCATGGGGTGGCGACTGGGCCTACTCCAATGGGTCCTTTTAAAGCCAGAGACGAAGTTATTTTTGATATCAAAATGCCTGATGGCAGCTTTACCAGTAGCGAAGATCCTTATGTATGGTTTTCCAAAAAGCATCAGCTATTCTTTGCAATCGTCAAGGATTTCACGGGTCAACTCACTAATGGAGAGAAAAAATCCTTAGCAATCCTCCACTCAAAAGATGGAATTCAATGGACTCCCAATGAAAATCCATTATTCATGAAAAGAGAAGTCAAACTGGAGAATGGAAAAGTCATTTCATTGGATAGATTAGAACGTCCACAACTCTTGTTAAATGAAGAAGGTATTCCATTGGTCTTGTATTGTGCAGCTGCTGTGGATCCTTTGGGATCTAAAAACGATGGAAGCTCTTTCAATATTCAAATACCACTAACCATCGAAAATTGAGTAATTTCAAATTTAATACGTACACTAAAAGATAGAAACAGTTCAATAATGCGCTTAATCAAAACTTCTAGCCTTCCTTTTTTATTCCTGTTTTTGTTGATTCTTCCCATCATCGGAACTGCTCAACAACGTAAACCCAATGTTCTTTTCATTTTTGCTGATGATCAACGAGCAGATGCGTTGGGTATCAATGGGAACCCTTATATCCAAACCCCTACTATTGATCAGCTAGGGAGAGAAGGAAGCCGATTTTCCAACGCCTATGTCATGGGTGGTGTCCACGGTGCCATTTGCATGTCAAGTAGAGCCATGCTTTTCAGTGGCAAAAACTTATACAAAGTGCATGATCAGTTGAGTGGAGAACATACCATGACTATGAGCTTTGCGAGTGCCGGATATAGAACCTTTGGAACAGGTAAATGGCACAATGAAAAGGAGATGTTTGAGGCGAGTTTTCAAGAAGCCAAAAACGTTTACTTGGGAGGGATGGCCGATCATTATGATCTTCCATTGAGAGATTATGGAGCAGATGGTAAATTGGGTGAACCTACTCAAAAAGGCTATTCGACTGAGCAGTTTGCTCAAGCTGCTGTTGACTTTATTAAAGATCATGGGAAGAGAAATACGGATCAACCGTTCTTTTGCTATGTAGCTTTTACTGCACCTCATGACCCCTATTCCCCGGAGGCAAATTACATCAACTTTTATCCTGACGGAACACTCCCACTTCCAGGGAACTACATGCCTTATCACCCATTCGAATTCGATCAGTTGACTGTACGGGATGAAAATTTAACAGGATGGCCAAGAAAACCGGAAGTCATTCAAATGATTTTATCGGATTACTATGCCTTGGTAACCCATTTAGACACGCAAATTGCCAAAATCTTAAACGCACTGAAAGAAACGGGGCAGTACGATAATACCATTATTGTTTATGCTGCGGACAATGGATTGGCAGCAGGTAGCCACGGGCTATTGGGAAAGCAGAGTCTTTATGAGCATAGTTCCAAAGTTCCCTTGATCATCAAAGGCCCTGGAGTCCCCCAAGATCAAGAGTTGGATGCTTTTGCCTACATCCATGACTTATATCCTACCTTGGCTGACTTGGCAGGAATCCCTGATCCTCAAGACATCGATGGTATTAGCCTAGTTCCAGTCATCAAAGGCGAACAAGATGGAGTAAGAGATGCCCTTTACACTTCATATAAGCATACTGTAAGGGCGGTAAGAAATAAAAAATATAAGTTGATCAGATATCCTGAAAGAGATTATACGCAACTTTTTGATTTAGAAAATGATCCATTGGAAATCCACAACCTAGCGGAGCTTTCGGAGTATCAAGATAAAAAAGCTGAGATGCTTCAATTGATGCAACAATGGCAAGAAGCTTTCCAAGATAAGATCAAGCTTACTGCAGATGTCATCAAACCAATGGGTTATGACCCTGATACCTTGGTGAGAACGCCAGATAGATGGCAGCCAGAATATACTTTAAAACGATATTTTGAAGTGAAAGACAAGTGAAAGCTAACTTTCACTCCTTCCCCTTTATTGAAAACGGGCTCCAAATGGAGCCCGTTTTACTTTTTAAATCCAGTTTTCTTATTTACACTTATCCACTTAAAAATGAGGCTATTAATAGCCCGGGTTTTGAGGAGTAAGATTTGGATTGTTTTGCATTTCTGGTAGCGGATATGGCATCAAATAATGCTTCGCCTGTAAGGCTTGATTAGAACTTGGGTTAACGTGCCCCTCAAAATTATCAAACCCATTGGTCGCTTCATTGTACACTTTGCGCAAACGCAACATGTCAAACCAGGTAATTTGCTCATAGCAGAGCTCATGCCAACGCTCTCTAAGTACGGCATCCCTAAACGAATCCGGAGTGAATTCGCCCAAAGAAGGAGTAGTTAAACCAGCTCTATCTCTTATCCTTTTGAGACTCTCCAAAGCCAATGCATTGGGTCCACTCACTTCATTTTGAGCTTCAGCATAGATCAATAACACTTCTGCAAAGCGAATCAAAGGTACATTTAGATTGTTCGCACGATTCCCAGGTTGATCTTTGGTTCCCAAAGCCTGCTGATTGAAATGCTTGAAAATATAAGGTGCTCCCAAATCGAATTCTGCACCGCTACCATTTTCATAGTAAGTGGTATAGAAAAACCCTTTTTGATTTTTGGCTCGAATATCCCCTGGCTCATAAGAATTGTAGAATTCTTCTGTTGGCACTGTACTACCTGTCCCTGAAGGTCCCGCAAAAGTGACTGGTTTAAAGTTCGGAAACATGTTATTCATTGGGTTTCCGGCAACCACCACATTGTATTGTAGCATAAAAATATGCTCCAATCTATTGTCGTTGTTTTCATCATGTAGCTCAGGATAAGTAGCAAATAAATTGATCATCCCTGGACTCGCATTGGCATAGTCAATTACTTCTTTCGACTTTTCTGCTGCCAATTGATAATGAGAAGCTCCTTTATTTAAAGGAAATCCTGCCATGGTCAAATACACTTTGGAAAGTAGAGACTTAGTGGCAGCCAAAGTAGCTCTTCCACTAACATCTGTCCAAGGTAAACCTGCTGCTTCCGCTGCTTTTAAATCTTCCACAATTAAGGCATACACCTCTTCCTGACTTGCCGGAGATGGCCTGAAATCTTCCGAACTCGCAGTTTGAGGAGCGGTAATCAAAGGAACATCTCCCCATAGTCTCACCGCATAGAAGTAGGCCCAGGCTCTAAGGAACCTAGCTTCTCCCAATATTTTGGCTTTTTGAGCCTCATCCATTGGTGTGATACCAGGTACTTTTTCCAATACCAAATTGGCTTGTGCGATGACTTTGTACATCCCATTCCACCAATTGATGATGTGCTGAGTTCTTCCATCATAAATCAACCCATACAAATTGTTCAAATCTGAATTTTGAGCGGTCTCAGTGGTAGAAGTTCCTGTTGGAGCTTCGAGCAATTGCCAGGTAGAGGAAAATATACCTGAACCACCTCCAATAAATCGGGTATCTGCATAGACAGATGCCAATGCTGCTTCAGCATGGTCAGGAATGGTATAAAAACTTTCCGGTGTTAAGTTTGAGGGATCTTCTTCTTCCAAAAAACTTGAACATCCTACCATTCCAGTGATGAATGCCATGACTAGGAAAATTTTTCCAGCTTGGTTATATATTCTATTTTTCATTTGAATTTTCACTTTAAGTAATTAAGGATTATAGAGTTACTTGTAGACCGAACATAAAAATCGTAGGTCTAGGGTAACTGTGCCAGTTCATCCCTTGTGAGAAAACATTACTTCCGGTTCCACCTCTAATTGGTGTTGTTTCAGGATCTCCATTAATATCCTTTCCTGTAAGCAAGAAAAAGTTCTGTGCAGAGGCATAAGCTCTCAATCTGCTCAATTTGATAGCTTCCGTCACGTTTATTGGGAAATTATATCCAATCAACAAGTTTCTACCTCTTAAAAAGGAACCATCTTTCACCCAGTGGGAATCCACATTGGTTACATATCCAGCTCTTGTATCCCTGATTTCTGCAATCATGGTATTTTGATTTTCAGGAGTCCAGGCATTCAATACAGAAGTATAACTATTTGCCAAAGCCTGACGGTCTTCACTTGGATGGAGCGTCATATCCAAAACATCATTCCCCACACTATATTGAAGTTCTACCGTCAAATCAAAATTGTAGAATCGTACTGTATTGGAAAATGCACCCCAGAAATCAGGGCTACCGTTCCCAATGATCATTCTATCAGAGTCATTGATTGCTTTGTCTCCATTGACATCCAAATATTTGATATCACCAGGAAGTATGGTCAGTCCATTTCTATAACTCACAAATTCAGCAGCCTCTGCTCTTTCCGCCTCACTCCATGTACCTAGTCTTACCAATCCCCAGAAAGAACCTACTGGCTCACCTACTCGGATGATATTGGTCTGATTGGTGAAGTTAGGTCCCCCAACTCCGAAAATATCTGCTGGAGTTGCCAGGGAAAGTACCTTGTTCCGATTCAGAGACAGGTTAAAAGAAGTATTCCAACTGAAGTGCTCTCGATCAACGTTTACAGAATTAAGTGTGAACTCGATCCCTTTGTTTTCCATTGATCCAACGTTTCTACGAATCGTTGCATAACCACTCGTTTGAGGAACAGGAGAATCCAGAAGCATATCAGTGGTCTTTCTGTAATACAAGTCTACTTCTACGTTCAATCTGTTATTGAACATTCCCAATTCTACTCCAAAATCAGTCTGTGCAGTTTTTTCCCATTTCAAATCTGGGTTGGAAAGTCTGTTGATCCCAGTACCCCCTATTTGTGTTTCATTGTAAATAGCAGAATAATTGGAGCTCAAAAGTGATAAAGAAGAATAAGGTGGAATTTCTGAATTACCTGTTAAGCCATAACTTGTTCTGATTTTCAAGTTGGAAATGGTTTGATTTCCTTGGAGGAAACCCTCCTCAGAAACTCTCCAGGCCAATGCCGCAGAAGGGAAAAATGCGTACTTATTGTTTTCACCAAATTTGGACGAACCATCAGCTCTACCTGTGAAAGTGAACAAATATTTATCATCCAGAATATAGTTCACTCTGGCAAAATAAGAATTCAAAGCTTCTCTGGAAGCGCCGGATCCTACTCTTGGCAATTGGCTACCAGCACCTAAATTATTGTATAAGAAATAATCGGTAGAAAAGTTCTGGATACTGGCACTCATCGCAGTATAATTAGACTCCTGCCACGATATCCCCAACAAAGCATTCACGGAGTGTCTATCCTTGAAGATTTTGTTATAGGTCAAGTAATTTTCCAATGACCAAAATGTGTCTTTAAACATACTCTTAGAAGCTGTACCACTTTGACCTATCGCTAAAGTTCTGGTTTCAGATCGGTTGTTTTCCTGAGTAAGAATATTGACACCCAAAGCAGTTCTCATTTCCAAAGCATCTGAGAACTTGATATTTGTATACAAGCTTCCCAAAGTGGTTTGTGTGTTCAGAATATACTTTCTACCATAAAGTCTATGCATGGAACTCATGGTTCCTTCTGCAAAAGGATAATCCCTGTTATTGGCGAAGGTTCCATCCTCATAACGAACCGGCAAGAATGGGAAGTCTTCCACCATTTGTCTTGCTACTGCATCACTCACATCCACCAAATTTTCAGACTGGTTATTGTAGCTAAGACTACCCCCCACTTTTAGCCAGGGCTTTACTTGATCATCAATGGTAAATCTGGTCGAGTATCTTTTTAGATAAGAAGTTTTTACCAATCCTTGATCATCTCGGTAACCTAGTGAAAGGGAATACGTGGTTCGGTCATTCCCTCCGGTAAAACCCAATTGATGGTTTTGGGACAGTTTATTTTGGGTGGTTTCCTCTAACCAATCCGTATCGTAAAGTGGATTCCCCTGGCTATCAAAAATCCTAGGGTCTGTTCTTCGTAAAGCAGGGTTCAAATAAGCCCATTTTCCCGCAGCCCATCCTTCTGGATCATACTTTTCCATATTAGCCCAAGCAAGATCCTCCACCGCCAAATACTGCGCTGCATTCAAGACCTCTGGTCTATTCGGTCCAATAACAGGCACGCTTAAATCCACATTATAGGTAACAGTACCCTGTCCAGATTTTCCTTTTTTGGTGGTGATCAAAATCACCCCATTGGCTCCTCTAGATCCATAAATTGCTGTGGATGAAGCATCTTTCAGAACTTCTACAGAGACAATATCATTTGGATTGATATAATCAATGGCACTACTTTGCTGGTCCAACGTTCCTACTGGCATTTGCACCCCATCAATTACATACAAGGGGTTGTTAGAGGAGTTAATTGAGCTGAATCCCCTGATTCTAACAGTGGTTCTTCCTCCCGGTCTACCGGAGTTGTTATTTACTTGAACACCAGCAATCCTGCCTGCCATGGCTTGGTTCAGGGAAGAAGCAGGTCGTTCTTGAAGGGATTCCGCATCAACAGATCCGACCGAACCAGTTAAATCACTTCTTTTGGTAGTACCATAACCAATTACAACTACCTCTTCTAAGGCAGTGGCATCTGGTTGCAAGGTCACATCAATGACCGTTTGGGTTCCTACGGTAATCCTTTGTGGTGTATATCCAATGTAGGAGAATATCAATTCTGCATTTTCAGATACATTTATTGAATACTCTCCATCAACATTGGTTACTGTACCACTGGTCGTGCCCGCTACAGAAATGGTTGCTCCGGGTAAAGGGAGTCCTGTCTCATCTCGTACGGTACCCGTAACTGTGACCATTTCTGGATTCAAGAAAAAATTATCAGAATGTTCTTCTGAAGTCGAAGTTTTTGGAACTCCTTCTGAGGTCATTACAATTGCTGGAGGGTTTTTCCCTCCCTCGATGTCTTTTTGATCCAATCCTACAGCATTTGCATGTAGCATCGAAGTAAAAATCAGCTGAATTACGAACACCTGTAGTGCTCCTTTAGACATCCTTAATAGTAGTCTAAGTAATTTTTTTTCCATGGTACTTGGGGGTTATTATGTGGTTATATCAATTGATACCTGACAATTTTCAAAGTCAGATGAGCAGGTAGCTTTGATGAATTCTCTCGAATTTCAAAGCACTTTGAAAGGCTTTTATCTAGTCAATAGGCAGTTTATTTAAATTTTTAAAACAATTAATTTTACTTTTTACATAAAAATCAGTTCACCTAGATACGATTGTTTATCCTACTGAAAACAGATTCACAAGAAATCACTCTTAAGGGTTAATGCTGAAAAAAATTAGCTCTGAAAACTTGGCTGTACATTCAAAAAATGAAACCTGCCAATATCAAATACAATCCACAATAATTAGACAAGGTTGCAAACAATGTTTTTGGCTAGAGAAAAAACTCTAAAAAAGAAATCAAAATGCAATTTTAAACATGCAAAAATCACTTTTAGCCAATTTTTATAATTATCTAATACAATAGAGCAAATTTTTATTCTGACTAAGATCAATTTAGAAAAATATTAATTATTAATACATTAATAATTAATTTTATAGAAGCTCCTTACCATTCAAAAACTTATCCTAAAATTAGGCTTTAGTATTTACGAATCCTATTTTTAAAAAACTTATTTTATTGATTTTCAATAACTTAAAAAACAAAAAATCCTACAAACTATTTATTACCTATTTAGTTCAAGTCCCTTCTTTGCGCCCCTACCCCATTGATGTCCGTTTCCATGTTTTACATGTACGGTTTTGAAACAGGGTTTTTCGGTTAACCCTCAAGACAGACAAAATTGAGCCGTTTTTTTAGATGGAACATATTTTGCAAAATTGATGAAAACTATACTATCAACACATGCTTAGCTTCTTACTTTGGTGCATCTTATTTGTTCTTTGCTGGCCTTTGGCAATCATCGCTTTAATTCTGTACCCAATTGTTTGGTTACTCTTATTACCCTTTAGATTACTAGGATTTGCAGTAGACCTTTCGTTTGACCTGGTCAGAAATATCTTCATGCTTCCTTTCAACTTGGTAGGAAGAAGGTAATATTTGCTTATCTCTGGTGGTACTTCTTGACCAGCCCCAAGATTTTGGCAAACACTTCCGTGTTTTCATATACCCCTATGAAATCACTGGAATGCGCACCATATGCAAAAATCGGAACCATGATTCCAGTATGGTCATCGGAATGAAAAGCTAATTCAAGAGTAGCATTTGCAATATCACCTTGGGGGATAGAAACACCTCCAGTTTCATGATCCGCAGTAATGATTACTAAGGTACCTGGATGCTCATCCGCAAATTGCAATACTTTCCCAATCGTTTGATCAAAATCTAACATTTCAGAAATAATGGTAGAAGTACTATTCGAATGGCCCCCGGAATCAATATTCGCAGCTTCAATCATCAAGAAAAATGGAGCTTTTTTTTCCTCAAAAAAATCGAAGGCAAAACCAGTACTCTTTTTTAAGTAATCCCCTCTTCCCTCTAGCATTTTTGGCAAAGAACCAGTAGCGGCAAAATAACCCACCCTCTCCATACCTACCGAGTTGAAGTCTTCTATGATTGTAAAACCTGCCTGATTTAAATGGTTGATTTCATTTGAAAAATTCTCACTTCCCCCACCTATAAATAAGTCTAATTTACTTTTTGATAGATAGGCAGCGATTTGCTCTGAATCATCTCTTTCTGGATGATGCGCATAAAAAGATGCGGGGGTAGCACCCGTCAATTGATCAGTCGTGATGATCCCACTATTGAACCCATAATCTTCCAAAATGTCCGGTATATTCACTAAAACCTCCCCATTAGGACCAAGCCCCAATGCTCTGTTATTGGTTTTTTGACCTGTAGCATAAGCGGTGGCACCTGCAGCAGAGTCTGTCGTAAAATCATCCGCAGCCTGAGTTTTAACTAATCCTATTTTTTTAAGATTGGTCAGGGTCAACGCATTTCCATTAGCAAATAGTGCAGACGATATCTGCGCCAAACCATTCCCGTCTCCAATCATTAGAATAATATTTTGAACTGGCGACTCCACTCCATCCAATTCAAATTTTGGCGTGTAAGTTGGTTGAATAGTAGGATTCTGATAGACTGTAGAAGTTAAGTTTTTCAAATACTGTTGGGCTTCATAGGGATGATCGGTATTGATAAAATCAACCCCCATTTCGTAGAAAGCCTTCCAAGCTGTTTTGGAATCTGGTGTACCCCAAAATCTAACGGAGTTATGGAAGGAATGAACCAAGTCAATAAATTTCTGAAGCCCCACTCGTTGCTCTTCCACCATCCTTCCTTTTCCATTCCAAATCGAAAACTGTCTAAAACTCAAACTCACCATTCCGATTTTGGACCAAGGGAGCTCCTGAGTTAATTCCTTGCTTTGGTAGTCAAAAAACATCCATTCCGGGTAACTGGCATACGCTCCCACATCAGGCCTATTTCCTGAAATAATCAATTTCAAACCTTTTGGGTGATCACTACTATAAGCCAGGTCCTGATAACCTTTCATGATCTCTTGCAATACCTCTAAGGTGGGCAAGGCAGATGTTTTCAGGTCTACCAGCAAATGAAAGTTGATTTCCTCAATCACCCCATTTTGAAGTCCTTCCCTAATGGGATCCAAATACAAGCTCTGTATGGTTTTTGAGGGATGAATACTTTCTTTTTCATGAGCTGCCATCAGTTGACCATCCTGCAAAATCACATCTACTTCTATAGAGGACGCTCCTGCTCCAAAAGCTTCCCAAAAAGGCGCTTTTTGTAAATAATCGTTATGAGAATGGATGTTAAAATCGGATTCCTGTTGCGCTAAAACCGAAATGGAATAGGCAAAAAACAAAATGGTAAAAATCAAACTGGCTTTATTCATGCTCAAAAATAGCTTTAATTTTCAGTTCAAAATCCTTCGAACCTTTCTAATCACTGATCATAACAATCATATAAAACAGCTGTAATCTTATCATAATTTTCAAGATCAACTGACTCAAAGAAAAGAAAATTATATTTTCGTCTAATCTTTTAAGAATAATTCCTATGACTCGATTTATTTCCTTTTTCACAGTAATCTTTTTAGTAATTCATTTTCAAGGTCACTCTCAGATTAACAGTATGGTGTTCAAGGGAGGCACTGAAGGGCATAAAATTTATAGAATACCCGCAATCATTTCCTTGCCAAACCAAGAACTTTTAGCTTTTGCGGAAGGGCGGGTCAATGGCAGTGATGATTATGGAGATGTGAACCTGGTATTAAAACGAAGCAAAGATTTTGGAAAAACTTGGTCTTCATTAGAGATTTTGGTGGATTATGATTCTTTACAGGCTGGAAATCCTGCTCCTGTAGTGGATAGGTTTGATCCCAACTACCCTGATGGGGTGGTGTATTTGTTTTATAATACAGGAAATAACCATGAATATGATATTCGGATGGGCCGAGGCGTAAGAGAAGTTTGGGTGATGAAATCTTACGATCTTGGAAAAACCTGGGAGGAGCCCCAAAATATCACCCTTCAAACACACAAACCGAATAATCCCTCTTTCAATTCAGATTACAACTTCCCAGAGGACTGGAGGCATTATGCAAATACTCCAGGACATGCATTTCAATTTCAGGAAGGCAAATACAAAGGAAGAATTTTTGTAGCTGCCAATCATTCAAAAGGTGATCCCCAAGAGGGTTTTTCTGAATACCAAGCCCATGGCTTTTTTACAGATGACCATGGCAAAACATTTGAAATTTCTGAGTCGGTCAAAATCCCTGGATCCAACGAATCCATCGCTGCCGAACTTCCTAATGATCGAATGATCATGAGTGTGAGAAACCAAAAAGGAGACATCCGTCAGCGAATCCTTGCTTATTCATCGGATGGAGGAAAAACCTGGGATGAGGCATATTTTGAGGAACAGCTACCAGATCCTGTTTGCCAGGGATCCATCATTTCCATGAGGGATTCTAAAGGAACCTTTACTTTAATTCATTCCAATAATTCCGATCCGGCGCATCGAAATAACCTGAGCCTAAAATTCAGTGATGATCTAGGTAAAACCTGGTCTAAATCACTTTTAATTGATGGTGTAGAAGATCCCGGCAATTCTTCTTACACAGGATATAGTGATTTGGTAGAAATCAGCGATAATCTGGTAGGCATCATTTATGAGAGGAATGACTACACTGAAATACTCTTTAAATCCATTTCTTGGTAATGGTAATCCTGTGAGCCTTTCTAAACTTATTTTATATTCCACTCTTCCAATTGGCTAAAAAATAGAAAGATATAATCTCCTAGTATTTTTGTAAATTATCCAAAACATACTAATCCGAAATTGAAATCTTGAGGGCTTTCATCATACTTGTTTTTTCATTCCTTATTTGCGCTCAGGTTAAAGCCCAAGACAAAAAGGATAGTACTAAGACCTCTGTTTCAAAAAAAGCACTGGAGGAAGGAATAAAACTGATTTCCAGGACTGGGAGTGATAGTGTCTTGCTCGAAGAAAGTGATGAACGTTTTCTACCCTACTCTGGAAATATCATCCGAAATATCTATGTCCAAAGTATTGGGTTTGAAAAATCTATCTATGGAAATGAAAAGCCCATCGTGCAAAAAATTGGTAGGACTGCCAATAAACTTCATACCAACACCCGAGAGAAAACTATTCGGCAAAATTTATTTATCCGCCCCAATGAAAAAATTAATCCCTATAAACTCGGAGACAATGAGCGGCATTTACGAAATCAGGAATTTATTCTGGAATCAAGGTTTGTCATTACTCCTGTTGAAGAAACTGATTCGGTCGATATCACAGTAGTCACCAGGGATGTATTTAGTATAGGGATGAACATAGGGGGGAGCATCCCAACCGCACCAAAATTTACATTATATGATGCTAATCTGGATGGTCGTGGCCAAAGACTGGAGGTCACTATGCTATTTGATCCAGACAGAAAACCTAGGACAGGGTTTAGTACCACTTTTGAAAAAACTAGTTTTCTTGGAAGTTTTGCGGATTTGGAAATCTTCTATACACAACTGAACACTGGTTTTTCATATGGGGATGAAAAGGAATTTGCTACTGGGATAAAAATAGACCGTAAACTGGTATCTCCTTATTCCAGACTGGCTGGAGGAGGTCAATGGAGTAAAAACTGGTCTAGAAATGTCTATTCGAGACCTGATTCAGTATTTCTGGACTATCATTACAACTTAGCCGATTTTTGGATAGGCTATAATTTTGGCATACATAAACCCATAGAAAAAAGAAGTCGTACATTTTTAGCTGCCAGGGTTTTTGACGGGTATTTTATTGATAAGCCAGATCAAGAGGGGTTCTACAAGGAAAACAATTACAATAACATTAACGGAGTCTTGGCTGCCTTGACTTTTTACAAACGGGATTTCTATAAGACACAGTACATCTTTGGATTCGGAAGAACTGAGGATGTTCCCTACGGGTATACTATCACTCCCACCATAGGATGGGTTAGAAGACTGGGAGCCAGTAAACCTTATGCAGCTTTAGAGCTCAATTACAAAGGAGTTTTTGAATCAGGAAGTTTTTACGAAATGGGCATCAACACAGGCACCTTCGTAAAAAATTCCAGTCTTGAAGACGGGGTAATTTATTCCACCATTTCTTTCTTCACCAGGGTCTTTTCATTGGGAAATTACAAGCTTAGAAATGCTGCAGGTTTAACTTACACGAAACTGTTTAACAGGTATGCTAATAATTGGCTTGAGATATATTCTGAATTGGTACCAGGACTGCGAGTGAGGGAAATTGAGGCTGATGAACGATATTCTGTAAGAATTGAGTCAGCACTCTATACTCCTTGGTCCTTGATTGGTTTCCGTATCGCTCCTTTTATTTCCCTAAATGCTGCTACCTTAAATTGCCAAGCATGTATCCAATCCTCTTACCAATTTTATGGGTTCAGTACAGGACTTAGGATTAGAAATGAAAACCTGATTTTTGGCACCATCGAATTAAGAGGCACCTATATTCCCGAGGATGAATTTGGAAGCTCTAAGTTTTCCTTCAAACTACGCCAAAACCTTCGATTTAGAAAATCAGACAATTTTGTGAAAGCACCTTCCTTCATCACTTATAATTATTAAGCAAAGAAAAATTCAAAAACTGATTTTTGTCATTGGATGCCTCATTGGGAAAGTTTAGGTTTCACCATTCTAAACAATATACCCATGAAAATCACATCACAAATTGGTCGCTTCTCCCTTTTTATCATTTATTTCTGGTTCGGGATCTTAAAGGTTTTTGGATTATCTCCCGCAGAGGCATTGGTTGAAAACCTCTTCCAAGAAACCCTAGGCACCTGGTTTGATTTCTCCCTGTTTTGCATGGGGTTTGGAATATTTGAATGTTTGTTAGGCATTCTTTGGCTTTTCCCAAAACTCAGTAAAGTAGCCTTATACCTGTTGTTCTTCCATATGGCTACTACTTTTCTCCCGGTATTGGTATTGACGGAGGAAATATGGCAGACCTGGTTTACCCCCACCTTGGTTGGACAATACATCATCAAAAATCTCGCATTGATCTCTTTAGGTCTATTTATTACCCAATCTTATGATCTGGAACAAAGCGAGGAGATGAAAAAACCAATTTTGAAAATTTTAAGAAATCAAAAAGAACTGGCCTCCTAAAGGATAAAAAAACAGCCCCCAATAACACAGGTCATTGGGGGCAAAATCTTACACCAACTGTTAAGCAAAATCAAACAATAGAGGGGATTCACCTCCTTTAGAAATTTTTAATTGTCCCATAGAAATTTTCTTCCCCGAATCAGCATCCAAGAGATTTACTGTGAAAGTATCTTCTGAAAATACTTTTGGCTTTAAACTAGTAGAATTGAGTCGAATCGCATATTCGAGTTCTCCAGTGCTTTCATTCACAACCTGAAGCAGGGGATTTACTGCACCTTTCACCTGAATTTCCGGCAAATACCCGAATGCTTTTCTGGCATAATTATCTTCCTGACTGATCTCAATTGGCCAGCCTTCATATTGACCAGATGGATTTGCTATCGGATCTACATTTCTTGGCCAGCATTCAATTTTTATCTTTCGATCAGCTTTATTAAACGTAATAATGCCATACCCTGTTCCCCGGTCATAGATTCTTGATGGTTCAAAGCCGGTTTTATAAGGATTCGCCACTGCATGAATCGTCATTTTATTCCCAAAGCCATCTATAAAATCTCCAGTATTCTTATTTTTCCCAGGAATGGGTTGATGGCCAGCAGAAACTTGCGGCCACCATCTTCTTGGCCATAAGTTATTAAGAGCAGGACCGGCAAATGCATAACCAGAATCCCTAAATTCGTCTACCCCATAATGAACGGTACTTGCCAAATGCTGATCTCCCGCAATATGTAAAGCAAAGGCTTTACGAATGGTCCTCAAGGCTTCATCTCTACCTTTTTGTGGCCAACCATTGGAATCCATATCAGAAGTTGGTGCATCTCCCTCCACATACTCTCCTTTTTCTGGAATAGGCAGTCTTGGCACAATTTCATCAATAATGCTTCCTTCCGGAAGGGTCGCTACCGTACAGAAATTAGTCTGTGAACAAACCGCTTTCATTTGAATATTAGCTCCCCAGTCCTCGGCCCATCTTTCAAGAAAATCCATTTGTCTTTTACCTAAGAGCTCTGCATCGATATCGTAATATTTTTTAATGTCAAATTCCGTATTTTGAATAAATCCGTTTTGAACTTTTGCCTCAGCAGGAAGAACATTTTTAGGTGCAGATTTGAATTTCCGATCCTCTAAAATCGCAAAACTCACTCCGCCATAATTCCAGTCAGTATAATAAACGTTGATTCCTTGTTTGACAGGTCTTGGATCAAATGGATCTGGCAAATGGCTGGTTTGTGTGGCTTGGACCATATTAACCCACTGGGGCGACATTTTATAACCTCCTTGGTCTTGTGCTACATAACCCCAGCCTTCGTCGGTAGGAGCATGTTCACCTCCTTCTCCCCATACATTTCCATGATACACATCATGATCATCTGGGATAAAAGCGGTAGGGATTCTTCTGAAAATATCCCGATAGGACCATCCAAACATGTACCATTTTCGAAGGTAATCTAAGCTTGATTTTTCAATACGGTCCGTTTGAATTCCAAAACCTCCAGTTCCCTCATAAAACTGATCTCCAAGAAACAATGTCATGTTAGGTTGATGCTTGTTGACATGGTAAGAAACTTCTTGGTCAGGAAATCCATGATCGGCATTACAGCTAAATACCGCGACTTTTAAATTTTCTTTTGACTCTGGTTCTTTGGCGATTTCACCATAGTAATCAAAATCTTGAATATTGTTTTTTAGAGGGACTTCCAAA
This sequence comes from Algoriphagus halophilus, assembly GCF_900129785.1. Lineage (NCBI taxonomy): Bacteria > Pseudomonadati > Bacteroidota > Cytophagia > Cytophagales > Cyclobacteriaceae > Algoriphagus > Algoriphagus halophilus. The sequence goes on along the minus strand of NZ_FSRC01000001.1, from coordinate 273,532 downwards.
TGAACTCTATAAGGAATCGTTTCACGGTGTCTCCATTCAGGAATCCTGAATTGGGCTATTCTCCCGATTGGATCCAAGTCTGCTTCCTGGAGTGTCTCCCATTGCATTCCATTCTTTATCTGCAAGGAGATGTTGATCCCTTCAATCTCTTCCACCGGAGCTAACTGGGCCGTCATTTTCAACAATCCCTCATGCAATGTATATTGAGCAAAACAAATTGGTCCAAATAGCTGGTCGGCATACTCTTCAATTTTATCCCCACTAAACATCCAGTCACCAAATGAAACCAGTGGTTTTTCACTTCCTAAATCGGATGGACAATGAGCTACTAAAGCGATATTTCCCACTAAACTTGCTGATTCCAACTCAGAGTCAACGACTTTTACCTCCAGCTCATTTTGTTTGGCATGCAATGTCAGGGTATACTTATTCCCTAGGTATTCTGCTTTTAGGCTAAGCAAAATAGGTTGATTCAAATCTAATTTCTCATTGGAACGTTGTTCCCTTATAAATACTTTTCCTTCCCCATTCACTCCTAAGTCAAGTCCTTCCCCAAAAACAGCTGCTGATCGGTAGTCCGGGAATCTCCCTTTTGCTCCTAATCGGAAACCTACATATGCCTCAGAATGATTTATCAATTCAGAGTTCTCCCAATGGAGGGTAACCGCCTGATTAAAATCGCTAAGGTCTTCTCCTAATTGGTGGGTTAAAATATGTAAGGCACGATTTGGAGCAGAAATCACTGCACAGGCTTTTCCATCCACTAATTCCCAATCTTGTAGCCTGTTCCCCCAAAATTCAGGACCAATCCATTTCATAGTTGGCCAATTTTCCCAATTGCTTTTAAAAGCAGTTTTCGTGGGGCCTAACAGCTTGGTGATACCTGTAAATCCTTGCGGAAAAAATAAAGGTGTAATGGAGCTTAAAGCCATCGCCTTTACGGCAGATCTTCTTTTCATGGTTTATTGTTTTTCCCATGCATCCAACTCTCTAATGGATATATGGAAGGTTTTAGTTCACTATTAAAGACTACCCATACCGGAAATTATTCCATAGGATCAGTAGTCCATATCTTCAAAAAGGAGGTAAAAATTAGACGAATATTTCCAATCAACCCAATAATTGGAAGTGGGATTTGTGAACTACTTTCAAGTTTCGGGAAATCTAGATTGTTCATCCCCGCATAAATCATTAGATTTTAGACCAATAACAAAAACCCAACCCTGCATGTGTATTTTTTTTCCTACTGTCCGAAATTCATACATTTTTGCTTTCTTCCTATTGCTGTTCATAACTTCATGTGAACAGCCGGTTGAAACAAAAACAACTCCCCCACAAAAAAAAGAAAACATCCTCAAAGAGTATGTGATGGCCGCTGATAGCACTTATGGATTTGAGGTGGTTCAAACGGTCACTGGTACTGATTACGATTACCATGTTTTAAAAATGACCTCACAACATTGGTTGACGCCGGACCTGGTGGACAAAACTGAATGGTGGCATTGGATTTCAGTGGTGGTCCCAAGAGATACACCCTATGAAACCGGGATGATGTGGGTAGGCGGTGGAAGTACCAACACCAACATGCCTCTAGCCCCAGATGAACTTATTCTTGCCGCAGCTACTCAAACCAATTCAATAGTAGCACAGGTGCACAACATTCCATTTCAGCCGCTGACCTTTGCCAATGACAGTTTTGGAGAGCGGTATGAGGACGAGATTATTTCCTACGGATGGAAAAAGTTTCTGGAAGGAGGGGCAAAAGATGAAGATGCAATTTGGCTTGCTAGACTGCCGATGACCAAAGCAGTCAAACTGGCGATGGATGCTACCTCAGAACTTGTAAAAACCTATTATGATAAGAACCTCCAAAAATATGTGGTAGCTGGAGCTTCCAAAAGAGGCTGGACTACCTGGACTACTGGAGCTGTAGATGATCGGGTAGTAGCAATTGTCCCAATCGTTATAGATATGTTAAATTTAGAACCCTCATTTAAACATCATTGGAAAAATTACGGTTTTTGGGCACCTGCGGTTAATGATTATGTAAGAGAGGGAGTGATGGAATGGATGGGAACACCTGAGTTTGACCGATTATTGGAAATCACAGAACCTTATTCATTCTTATCTGACCTGGATATGCCAAAGCTCCTAATCAATGCAGCTGGAGATCAGTTTTTCCAACCGGATAGCTGGGAATTTTATTGGAATGATTTAAAAGGAGAAAAACACCTGCAATACGTTCCAAATTTTGGGCATGATTTGAGTAAATCGGATGCTTTGCCCAATATGATTTCTTTTTATTCTTCTGTTTTAAATCAACATACAAGACCAAGCTACCAATGGGCGATTGAAGATGAGTTTATTAGCTTTCAGGCAGACCCTAAGAACCAACCTATTTCTGTAAAAGTATGGACTGCTACCAATGAAGAAGCCCGAGATTTCAGAGTGGATGTTTTTGGTCCAAACTGGAGTTCTATTAACCTGGAATCCAAAGAAGGGGGCCATTATCAATATCAAATGAAACAGCCAGATAATGGCTATCAAGCGTATTTCATGGAGGTCACTTTTGCAGGAGAAGCTCCCATGAAGGTAACCAGTGGAGTTGAAGTTTTACCAAGGACTTATCCATTCGAAGACTTCGTTCCTGAACATTTGACCAGTGCCAGTTCAAAATAAAACAAGATGCTCAAACCAATTTTAGTTGTCTCTCTCCTATTCCTTGTACAAAACCCAATTCTCATGGCACAGCAAAAAGTGAATGAAGATGAAAGTAAAGTCCCTTCATTAAGTTTACCAGATCCTTTTGTCAGCGAACATGGAAAAATCATCAACAATGTCTCAGACTGGGAAGGTATTCGAAGGCCTGAAATTTTGAAAGCTTTTACCCATGAAGTCTATGGTGGGATCCCAACTGATTTCGATTCTTTTTCCTATGAAGAAGTTTCAGAGAATCCCAACCCTTTTCCAGAAACAACCCTTTTTAAAGAGCTTGATATTTCTGTTAGTAGAAATGGGAAATCCCATACCATGCGTCTCAATGTGTTTTTTCCGAAGTCCAGCAATACACCTGCCCCAATTATTCTTTTAATCAATCATCGAGCAACATATGAGGATGGAAGAATCGCAGAAGATGGTTATTGGCCGGTAGAAGAATTGGTAAGCAGAGGATTTGCAACAGCATCTTTCCATGGCGAAACGGTTGCACCAGATGATGCAGAAAGGTTCACTCAAGGGATTCTCTCGACCCTCTATCCGGAGGAGCTAGAAAACCCTGCTGGCATGCGAACATTTGGAGCCTGGGGTTGGGCAGCCATGAGAGCCATGGACTATTTTATGCAAGAACCTTTGATAGATGCAAAAAAGGCAACGATAGTAGGTCACTCTCGTTCGGGCAAAACTGCCTTATGGACTGGTGCCAATGATCCCAGATGGGCAGTGGTCATATCCAATGAATCTGGATGTGGGGGAGCAGCCCTTTCCCGCCGAAAATTTGGCGAAACAGTTACCATCATCAATCATTCATTTCCGCATTGGTTTAATGACAATTTCAAAAATTACAATAACCATGAAGAATTACTTCCCATAGATCAACATATGCTTGCCATGCTCATCGCGCCAAGAGCTATTTATATTTCAAGTGCCAAAGGAGATCTTTGGGCAGATCCAAAAGGCGAATATCTTTCTATGCAAATTGGAAGTAGAATATATTCGGATATTTACAAACAGTCTGTGTCGTTTCCAGAGGATTTTGAAAATGTTCAAGCCCCAATTCACCAAGAACATGCGGGCTATCATATCCGAGAAGGGGAACATGGATTAACCTTGGAAGACTGGCAGCATTTCATGGATTTCATCGACCTGAATAGCAAGTAAATTCAGGTGAGTACAAGATAGTTCTTTTAACTTTTTATTGCTTTTTGTTAGCTTAAACTCCAAATCAACCTCACTTAAATTATTCATTCATGCCATACCTCTTGAGCCTTTTTTTATTCGCAACTTTTAACTCCTTACTTTTTCCGAAGGACAGTATCGAGGTCAAAATTTTAAAGTCCGAATTCATCTATGAAACGGCTCCTTTTCCTTCTTGTCACGCCTCCACTTTGGTAGAAACACCAGAAGGAATTCTCGCTTCTTGGTTTGGTGGACAATACGAGCGGCATCCTGATGTAAGTATTTATACTTCCATGCTCCAAGACAATACATGGAGTACTCCTGTCCTAGTTGCAGACGGAATTGAAAATAAAGACTTTAGAAACCCAACTTGGAACCCTGTTTTATATAGAAATCCAGACAGCGGACAAATCGTGCTTTTCTATAAAGAAGGGCCCAATCCAAGAGAATGGTGGGGCTTGTATAAAACATCAGATGATGGAGGAAAAACCTGGTCAAAAGCAGTTCAGATTCCTCCAGGAATGCTCGGTCCCGTGAAAAACAAATCTGTTTTATTGCCAGATGGCACTTTACTTCATCCCAGTAGCTTTGAAACCAATGGCATTTGGAGTATGCATGTGGAAACCACAACAAAGGATGTACAAGACTGGAAAAAAATAGAAATTGACAATGGAGATTTCCATGCCATCCAACCTACCATTTTATCTTATCCAAATGGCAAGCTCCAACTATTGGCCCGAACTCAGGAACATGTAATTGGCACCACTTGGTCATCCGATGGGGGTAAATCCTGGTCTACCATAGAATCTACAGGCTTGGTTCATAACAACTCAGGAATTGATGCGGTAACCCTTCAAAACGGAATTCAATTGTTATTGTGTAATCCTATCAAAGAAGGCAGAAATAAACTTTCATTGATGATGTCTCGCGATGGGATGAATTGGGAAGAAATCCATGTTTTAGAGGATCAACCAAAAGGTGAGTTTAGCTATCCTGCCATCATTCAAGCGAAAGATGGTACCGTTCACTTGACTTATACCTATAATCGAGAGAAAGTTAAGTACGTTGCACTTACCCTTGAATAAACAACTCACAAATCTTTATCATGCCTATTCCAAAGCCATTTCGAGGGATTATCCCTCCTATGATCACTCCTCTCCATCCGGATTTTTCGCTCGATGAAAAGAGTCTTTCTCTCCTTCTAGAGCATATGATCTCCGGTGGAATTCATGGCATTTTTATTTTGGGAACCACCGGTGAATTCCCAAGTATCAGTTCCATAGTCAAGAAGAAGCTCATCGAGCAAAGTTGTCGACTGGTTAATCATCGGGTTCCTGTTTTAGTGGGGATTACGGACTGCTCCTTTGAAGAAAGTTTGGGATTAGCTGAAGTTGCAAAAAACGCTGGGGCTGATATTCTAGTAGCCACAAATCCCTTTTATATGAATGTGGAACAAGATGAATTGGTCTACTATTTCTCCAAACTTGCTGACGACGTAGAGTTGCCTTTGTACCTATACAATATGCCATCCCATACAGGAATTAAACTGGAATTAGAAACTGTGATGAGCTTATCCAAGCACCCGAATATTATAGGGATTAAAGATAGCTCTGGTGATTTAACCTATTTTGAAAGCCTCTGCGATAATTTTCGTGAGGATCCTGAATTTACTGTTTTGGTAGGACCTGAAGAGGTTCTCGTAGAAACTATGAATATGGGAGGCCATGGAGGCGTAAGCGGAGGCGCCAATTTATTTCCTGCCTTGTATGTAAAACTCTTTGAGGCGATTGAATACCAAGATTTGGAAAAGATCAAGCTTTACAATGAGACAGTTCAATTTCTAAGCAAAAACCTATATAGTCATGGCACCTACCAATCCAATTATTTGAAAGGACTAAAAGCTTCACTTTCATTTGAAGGATTGTGCCAAGGAATACTAGCCCTTCCGCTTTGTGCTTTTAATGAAGAGGAGAAAATAGCTTTAAAGAAAAAATATGAAACTGTAAAAAACGCTGTAGAAAAGGCTTTATCTACCTGATTTACAATTAGCCCATTCAACCTATGAATCTTCCCATTTTTGATTTAGTCGTTTTTTTAATCTACATGGTAGCAATCGTGGGTTTTGGTCTATCCTTCTCCTTTCGAAAAAGATCCGCACTAGACTTTACCACTGGAGGTGGTAGGCTTCCCTCTTGGGCAATAGGCATGTCAATATTTGCAACTTTTGTAAGTAGTATCAGTTTCTTGGCTTTACCAGGTAATGCCTATTTATCCAATTGGAATGGGTTTGTATTCAGTTTATCCATTCCTTTGGCAGCGCTGATTGCTGTCAAGTACTTTGTCCCACTTTACCGTAAACTAAACAGCGAATCAGCTTATTATTATTTAGAACAACGATTTGGGCTTTGGGCAAGGATTTATGCTTCGATTTGCTACTTATTGACCCAACTGGCGAGGATGGGAACCATCCTATACCTCCTCGCTTTACCGATGAACGCCTTGTTTGGCTGGAGCATTCCAATGATTATCACTATTACCGGAATATCCGTGATCATCTATTCCATGTCTGGTGGAATTGAAGCGGTAATCTGGACGGATGCCATTCAAGGAATCGTCTTAATTGCTGGTGCCTTGGCCTGCCTGCTGGTGATTTTTATTGACATCCCTGGAGGAGCCAACGAAGTATTTACTATTGCTGCTTCCCAAAATAAATTCAGTTTAGGGAGTTTTGACCTGGACTTTACTACCTCGACCTTTTGGATGATCCTAGTCTATGGTCTATTTATCAACTTGCAGAATTTTGGAATAGACCAGAATTATATACAACGGTACGTGAGTGCCAAAACTGAGAAGGAAGCCATTAAATCAACCTGGCTAGGGAGTCTGTTATATGTTCCTGTCTCTGCCATCTTCTTTTTTATAGGCACTGCCTTATTTGCCTATTATCAGGCCCAACCGGAATTACTTCCCTCAGACATTTCAGGGGCAGCAAATTCAGACAAGGTCTTTCCATATTTTATCGTATCCCAATTACCAACTGGGATTACAGGCCTTTTGATTGCCTCTATTTTTGCTGCGGGGATGAGTTCTGTTTCCACCAGTGTAAATAGCTCTGCCACAGTAATACTTTCTGATCACTTTAAAAAATACATTCACCCCAACCCCTCAGAGAAAACTTCTATGAGAGTACTTTGGGTTGCATCCTTGATCATGGGAATTTTCAGTATTTTGGTAGGACTGGCATTCAATGGAGTCACCAGCGCATTAGATGCTTGGTGGGCCTTGGCTTCTATTTTCAGCGGAGGAATTCTGGGACTTTTCCTTCTTGGTTTTATAGTGAAAAAATGCAACAGCAGAAATGCTTCTATTGCTGTTTCGGTGGGAGTTTTAGTAATCATTTGGATGAGTTTATCCTCCTATATTCTATTAGGAGACCTTGCTCCATTTCAAAACCCTTTACATAGCAACATGACAATAGTCGTAGGAACGCTTACCATTTTTATCCTGGGTTTTATCCTAGGTAGTAAAAAAGGCCGGACCACGATTGACCCGGCATTTTAAACTGATCCAAAACTTACTTTTCTAATACCATTATTTTCTGTGTCCCTAGGTGCACCTGTCCAAAACGATCAGTCGCCTGGACTTTTACAGTATGTTCTCCCGCTTCCAATCCATTTGGGATAGTTATCCTCCACAGGTGTTTACTCTGAGCAGGGTTGGATGGTCTTCTTCCGTCCAGTAGGGTTTCTGTAGTGTCCCACTGATACAAATCGATTAAGTAGGCAGGATCGTAATCTTCCACCCAGGACATCGGTCTCATTTCACCTCCATCAATGCCTATTAAGACCTCATCTCCTTTTGATCCCATGAAAAAATTGACAAAAATCCCAGCTGTAGTCCGCTTCCCTTTCTCCAATACCTTGGGTGCAAAAATTTCCATTTGATAGGCATTGGATTTTCCAGCTACTTGATAATTCACCTTGTATTGATTTCCCGTGAAATGAATAAATGCATACCCTTTGGGAGTACCATCACGCATGGTAGATACCGGAATTCCTTTTTCATTTAATACTCCTTTGTACCAATCACCTGAGGTAGTACCCACATTGTAATGATGGTGTGGAGTGTCTTGCTTCCACCCCTCTACTTTGGTGAAGTAATCTTGCCTCTGAAGATGTGTGTGGGCAGATAAGGAAAGGGTATATGGGAAGTCTTCCAGCATATCGAAAATCGCTTGTCTATCCTGATCTCGAAAAGAGTCTCCTTGCTCAAAGAACGGGATATGCATGGACATCACAATCAAATGGTCTTTAGGGACAAATTTCAAATCATTCCTTAAAAACTCTAACTGGTCTGCTCTCAATCCACCCCAATAACTTTGACCGTCTCTAGGATCTGGCCAAAGGATATCATCAATCACAATGAAGTGCACTTTGCCAACATTAAAAGCATAGGTACTCGGTCCAAAATTCGCCTCAAAAGTTTCATCTGAGAGTTCGTCCGATGCTACATCATAGTTTTCATCATGATTTCCCATGACATTGTACCAAGGAACTCCCACCCTGGAAACCGCTTGAGAATAAGGAGTAAATAGCGTCAAATCATCCCCTACCAAATCTCCCAAAGAAAGTCCGAATACCACATCCTCTATACCTGCCACTTCACTGACAATCCCTCGGTCAAAATATTCCACTTCTTCTAAGGTATAAGGTTGTGGATCTCCAAAGATCAATGCCGTAAACTCTTCTTTTTCCTCTGTTTTGGTCAAAGCAAAATTGATTTCTTTGGGAAGATCACCCGTGGGAGCCGAACCAGGATAGACCAATTCAGGGGAACCTGAAGGCTTATGGATGTAAAAATATTGGGGTCTATTCAAAGAATCCAAGGGAACACGATAACCCGAAGGCTCAATAACAAATAGTAATTGCCCATCTTCTATAGATATTTCATAATATCCATTTTCATCTGTTTGCACCACCTCCTTGCCATTGGATATACTGACTCCTGGTAGCCCCGCCTCTCGTCGCTGCTTCTTTCCGTTTCCATTTTCATCATTGAAAACATAACCTTTTGCCAATTCTTGAGGGAAGGCATGTATACTTAACAGCATGAGCACTGCAACAAACCCCCGTTTTAAAGTAAATGTCACTATTCGCATTATTCTATCAATTATTTCAACAAATCCTTGAAGTAAATCTGACTGCCAATCAGGCAACCCCGACCGGTAAAACCCTAGATAACAAAAACTTATCACTCTACTATCCTGATCGATTCAGGAAAAGCCAGAATCTTATAAAATCAGAAAATCAATCTTAAAACAGGGTTTTTCAAAAATAGATTGAATCTGGAGAAAGGATAATACCTAAAGATCAAGGATTTATTATCAGTTTTTTAATTTCCATGTAATAAAAAAAGCTACCGGAGTGATCCGGTAGCCCTAGGTATAGGTTTGAGAAAAAAATATTCTTACATCTCCTTCATTTCGGAGACTACTTTTGTAATGGTTTGTTTGGCATCCCCAAAAAGCATCAGGCAGTTTGGATAACCAAAGAGTTCATTTTCTACTCCTGCATATCCTTTACCCATACTTCTTTTGCTGACAATCACTGTTCTTGCTTTGTCCGCATTCAAAATAGGCATCCCATAAATTGGGCTTTGAGGGTTATTTCTGGCGGCAGGATTCACCACATCATTGGCACCAACAATCAATACTAAGTCAGTATTTGGGAATTCATCATTAATGGATTCCATTTCGATTAATTTATCATAGGATATATTGGCTTCCGCCAATAACACGTTCATATGACCTGGCATTCTCCCTGCCACGGGATGTATCGCGAATTTGAAGTCTATATTCCGCTTCTCACATTGTTCCATCAATTCTCGGATCACATGCTGGGCTTGCGCAACAGCCATCCCATATCCCGGAACAACAATCACAGAAGACACTGAATCAAACAGCATGGCTGTTTCTTCCACTCCTATTTCCTTGACGGTGATGGAAGGTCCATCTTCACCAGCACTTGAAACAGTCTGACCAAAACCACCTAATAGGACATTGACCAATGACCTGTTCATCGCTTTACACATAATCTGTGTCAAAATGATTCCCGAAGCCCCTACCAAGGAGCCAGCCACGATCAGTACATTGTTATTTAAAATAAAACCCGTCGCACAGGCTGCCATTCCAGAATAGGAGTTCAAAAGTGAAATCACCACCGGCATGTCAGCTCCTCCAATGGGAATTACCGTCAGCACTCCTAAAACGAGCGAAATCACGATCAATACAATGATTAACACTGGGTCAGTTTGATCAATTACGGTAAAGGTTGCCGCAGTCAAAAAACTTAGAAACAAGGCTAAATTGAGTGGATGCTGCCCTTTGAAGGTAATGGGGGATCCTGAGATATTTCCATTCAGTTTCAAGAATGCTATAATAGATCCCGTAAAAGTCACTCCACCGATAAAAACCGATACAATGATACTGATGACCGTTACCAGCTCAATGGACTCCAGATTTACGTTGGTTCGAAGGAAATAATCCGACAAGGCGACTGAGAAGGAAGCTAAGCCTCCAAACCCGTTGAACAGAGCTACCATTTCTGGCATCTTCGTCATTTCCACCTTATTGGCATAATATAAACCAATCGCAGCACCTACTACAATACAAGCAAAAATCTCCACAAAGGAAATGACTTGTATCTGTACCAAGGTAGCTAAAATTGCAATAAACATCCCCAAGGCAGATAAGCGGTTTCCCTGTCTGGCAGACTTGGTTTTGTTCAACATTTTAATTCCCAACACAAATAGAATGGAGGAAATCAAATAGGCTATTTGGATGGCAATACTCATTTTTTCTTGAACATTTTAAGCATTCGATCTGTCACCGTGTACCCTCCCACCACGTTGATGGTAGCTAGAACTAAGGCAATCATTCCTAACCATTTACTAAGTGTGACATAGCCCATTTCATTGCAGGCTAATAGCGCACCCACAATCGTGATTCCTGAGATTGCATTCGATCCCGACATCAAGGGCGTATGGAGTGTAGGGGGAACTTTAGCGATTAGCTCAAATCCCAGAAAACTTGCCAAAACAAGAATATAAATCAGAATAATTAATGCTTCTGAGCTCATGATAAAAAGGGTTACTAGTTATTTAAGATTTTCTTGGTAAACTCATGGACAGTCTCACCTTGGTAAGTGATTAATACTCCCTTGGTGATTTCTTCCTCCAAATCCAGATTAAAGCCATCTTTATTAGCCAAGTGCAATAAAAGCGTACTAATATTGGTAGCATAAAGTTGACTGGCATTGGTAGGCAACAAGGAAGGCAGATTGGATTCTCCAATGATGGTCACCCCATGCTTGACTACGGTCTTATCTTTCTCGGAAATCTCACAATTCCCTCCTGACTCCACGGCCATATCTACGATCACAGCTCCCTTTTTCATAGTCTTCACCATTTCTTCTGTCACAAGAATTGGTGATTTTTTACCCATGACCAAGGCTGTGGTAATTACCAGATCAGACTCTTTGATTTTAGATTGAATGAGTTCCTTTTGCTTCTTCAAAAACTCCTCTGAAACTTCAGCTGCGTACCCTCCTTCTACTTTCACTGTTTCTGCTCCCTCCACAATCAAAAACCGCCCCCCCAAAGACTCCACTTGCTCTTTGGTTTCAGGCCTTACATCACTTACTTCAACAATTGCCCCTAACCTTTTAGCAGTAGCAATAGCTTGTAAGCCGGCTACACCAGCTCCAAAAATCAATACTTTAGAAGGAGTAATGGTACCGGAAGCAGTCATCATCAAAGGGAAGATTTTCCCAAGGTGATTGGCTCCCATGATTACCGATTTATATCCAGCCAAATTGGCTTGAGAACTAAGGGAATCCATTTTCTGGGCTCTTGAAATCCTAGGCACAGCATCCATCGAGAAGGACGTGATGGATTTTTTATTCATGGCATCCAAGACATCAGGATGATTATAGGCATACATAATGGAAATACAGGCTGTGCCAGCTTGCATCTGATCAATCTCAGCAAGCGTGAAGAGATTGACTTTTAACAAAATATCCGAACCAAAAACCTCTTGAGCCTTTACTACATTTGCCCCTGCAGAGATATATTCTGCATCCGAAAAATAAGAAGCATTTCCTGCTCCCTCTTCCACTAACACTTCAAACTCTTTCTTTACCAATAATTTGATGACCTCTGGACTTAGAGCTACTCTATTTTCCCGCTCTTTTGTCTCTTTTAGTACTCCTATTTTCATTTTTGGCCTGTTGAATCTATTCTAAATGCTTTATCCATTCAATATATCCAAAGAAAGTCTGAAAATACCGCTTAGCCCACCTGCATTGTCCTGATTTCTTACACTTTTTTGATATTTTCTTTGGCCTTTTTACATCCTAACCAAAGTCTATTTCAAACTATAAAAACCGCAATTATCAAAAACCAACTCAAAAACAACTGTATTTTAACCCTTGACTCTGAAATTTCCATCAAAAATCCTTCAGCACCGGGTATTTTAAACCCTCTCCTAAAAAAATTGACAAACTTTTACATGAAAATTATCTTTACCGTTAATCCTTAAAGTATGGCAGTTTAAAGACAAACAGGATTCAACCTATTGGATAAATTTCTATTTTACATAAACTTATTTAACCTAATCAAAAACCCATGACACAGCACAAGAAAGATTCTGAAGGTCAAAGCCGAAGGGATTTTATTAAAAATGCAGCAATTGCATCCTCATTTTTTATTGTACCTAGACACGTTTTAGGAGGCGTTGGATTTACCTCTCCTTCTGACCAATTGAACCTTGCTGCCATAGGCGCAGGTGGAAAAGGTGCAAGTGATATCAGAAATGCCTCGGTAAATGGAAGAGAAAGAGTGGTTGCATTATGTGACGTTGATTTCTCTGGCTCTGCGAAGGCTTCTGTAGAAAGGTTCCCTGACGCGAAACTTTATGCCGATTTCAGAAAAATGCTGGATACAGAGAAAGACATAGATGCGGTAACCATCTCCACCCCTGACCATGTACACGGTCCAGCTGCAAAATATGCCATGGAAAGAGGGAAGCATGTGTATGTACAAAAGCCCATGACCCATAACATCAAAGAAGCGAGAATGCTTACAGAGATGGCAAGAACCCAAAAAGTAGTTACTCAAATGGGAAACCAAGGAGGTTCAAACCCGCTCCTTAACTTGGTTCAAGAATGGATTGATTCGGATAAAATAGGAAAGGTTTCCAAGGTGGAAGTTTGGACCAACCGTCCAGTATGGCCTCAGGGAGGAGCATTCCCAAAACCAGACCCAAGTGCCAAACCAAGTGCCTTGGATTGGGATCTTTGGTTAGGCCCAGCTCCTGAAATTCCTTATACTCCAGGATTGGCTCCATTTAGTTGGAGAGGTTGGTGGAATTATGGTACTGGAGCCCTTGGTGACGTAGGATGTCACTTAATAGATATTCCATTTAGAACCCTTGGACTTCACTATCCTACTGATGCAGAATGTAGCGTAGGGTCAGTATACAGCGGCATGTGGACCCCTGATTACCATCCTGATGGTTGCCCTGCATCCTCGTTCATCTCATTGAACTTTGCAGCAACTCCAAAAAGCAAGTCTCCAATCAATATGACTTGGATGGATGGTGGAATTCGACCAGCACACCCTGATATTATTCCTGCGGATCACGATATAGGAGGAGCAAACTCCGCCAATGGAGTATTGATCATAGGAGACAAAGGAATTATTTCTACCAATATTAATGATTCCTCACCTCTCATGCCGAAACTTTACCTCAATGACGGAACCCAAGAATTTGGCCCTCAAACAGAACCGAATGATGAACCAGAATATGGACATCAAAGACTTTGGGTGGATGCTTGTAAAGCTGGTTTTGGAAGTACGGAACATAAAGGATTAACTTCTTCTTTTGATTATGCAGGCCCAATGACAGAAACTGTTTTAATGGGAAATCTTGCTATCAGAAGTTACATGTTAAGAAGAGAAAATAGCAAAGGTCAAATGGAGTTCTATGGACGTAAGAAATTGCTGTGGGATGGAGATAATTTGAGAATTACCAATTTCGAGGATGCCAATCAGTTCGTCACCAGAACTTACCGAGAAGGCTTTGGAATGGGTTAATTGAATTCTCTTTAATCCTTTACCAAAAATTTCAAACCCAGTCAATCTTGTTTTGGCTGGGTTTGTTTCTTTTTATATGGAATCATGAAAAGACTATATTCCCCGTAAATAATTTAATCGGATGAAGAAAAAAGCGTCCCCAAAACTAAACCTAAGTCTTGAGGAAAGGACAAACCTCAGAAAAGCAAAGATTAAGATTTCAGGAATATTGGAAATGCCTTTTGATGAATTGGAAATTATTTTGAACGCAAGTTCTGAAAGGGTAAAAACCCTTCATGCATTGGCAGAATTTCAGACTGTACCATCCATTGGAGTAAAGCTCTCGGAGGATTTGATAGTTATGGGATATTACTCATTGAAAGACCTAAAAGAAAAAAACGGGGCAAAACTACTCGAAGAGTTTGAGCGAAAACAAGGGTATTGGACAGACCCTTGTGTAGAGGATCAGTTTTGGTTGATTACTGATTATGCAAGGAATCCTAGAATTGACAAAAATTGGTGGGACTATACCCAAGAAAGAAAAAATTACAGACTTGAAAATGGCTATCCGGCAGACCGACCAAAGAGAGCCTGGTATGAGGTGAAGCCTATTCAATGGAAAACAAAGGCCTAAGCACTAACTAGGGAAAAAGGAGTACTATTCAAACGCTTATGTACCTGTCCTCATTATTGATTTGATCGCTTAACTCATTTTTCGCTATCTTAAATCTCTCTCAAATCAGGAATATTATGCACCGGATAATTACAGCTTGTTTATCTCTATTTCTCATCGGCCAACTTTCAGCTCAAGATCGCTTGACTGGAGAAACGTTTACTACACGATCAGAAATTCTTGCCAGAAATGGAATGGCTGCAACTAGTCAACCTCTGGCCACCCAAGTTGCCTTGGATATTTTAAAAGCTGGGGGTACCGCTATGGATGCTGCGATTGCTGCCAATGCTGTTTTGGGTTTAGTAGAGCCTGCTAGTTGTGGGATCGGAGGAGATCTTTTTGCGATTGTATGGGATGCAAAGGAAAAAAAACTCATTGGGTTTAATGGAAGTGGTAGAGCTCCTAAATCTCTCAATATCGATTATTTTTTAGATCGAGGAATAAAGTATATACCGAATCTAGGTCCACTTCCAGTGTCCGTACCTGGTGCCGTAGATGGCTGGTTTGCCTTGCATGAGAGGTTCGGAAAACTCCCCATGGAAACCCTTTTGAAACCAGCAATTGATTATGGAAGGGAAGGATTTCCAGTTTCAGAGGTAATCGCTTTTGAGATGGAAAGTAATTATCGGGGAATGGAAGGATTACCGGGATTTGCAGAAACCTATATGCCGAATGGACATACTCCAAGGAAAGGGGAAGTTTTCAAAAACCCTAACCTTTCCAACACCTATGAAAAAATTGCCAAGGAAGGCCGGGACACATTTTATAAAGGAGATATAGCCAGAACTATTGATGCCTATATGAAGAAACATGGCGGCTTTCTTTCCTATGAGGATCTAGCGAGTCATACTTCAAACTGGGTGGAACCTGTAAGCACAAATTATCGAGGATATGATATTTGGGAATTACCTCCCAATGGGCAGGGAACTGCAGCTTTGCAAATGCTTAATATTTTAGAAGGATATGATATTGCATCCATGGGTTTTGGAAGCACGGAATATTTACATGTGTTGACGGAAGCAAAAAAACTGGCATATGAAGACCGAGCTAAGTTTTATGCCGACCCGGAATTCAATAAAATACCTCTGGAAGAATTACTCTCCAAAGAATATGCCGCTGAACGTCGTGCATTAATCGACCCTCAACAAGCAGCCAATAGCTATCCTGCTGGGGACATGGAAATTGAATCCGGAAACACGACCTACCTGACTGTCGCCGATAAGGATGGAAACATGGTTTCATTGATCCAAAGTATCTATTCGGAGTTTGCATCAGGAATGGTACCCGATGGATTAGGATTTGTACTTCAAAACAGAGGAGGGATGTTTAATGTACAAGATCGAAATCATGCAAACGCATTGGAACCTGGTAAAAGACCTTTCCACACCATCATTCCAGCTTTTATCACCAAGGATGGAAAACCATATGTAAGTTTTGGCTTGATGGGTGGATCCGTTCAACCGCAAGGCCATGCTCAAATTGTTGTGAATTTGGTGGATTTTGGGATGAATTTACAAGAGGCTGGAGATGCTCCTCGAATGAGACATTCCGGAAGTTCACAACCTACTGGATCCGTAATGACCAATGGAGGCACCCTCAATCTTGAAAGTGGTTTTGAACCGAAAGTATTCCGGGAACTAAGAAAGATGGGGCATAGAATATCATTTGCTGTGGGAATTTATGGTGGGTACCAAGCTATTGGAGTAGACTTGGAAAATAAAGTGTATTCTGGGGCTTCTGAATCCCGAAAAGATGGCCAAGCAGCAGGATATTAACAAAGTATCCCCCCTAATTTTCTCTGAATTCTGATTGGAATCCATGCTTTCATTGCTGAAAGCCTTTTCTAGTAGGAAAAGACTACCTTGTCAAGATAACAACAAATGAAAAATGGATTTCGAAGACGTAAAATATGAAATGAGAAAGGGCTCATGGAAGCCTGTCATTATAGGAGGGATAATTTTAATTCTACTATTTGCCTTTAAACCCTGGGCTCAAGTGGGAGCTGGAGAACGTGGAATCGTCCTGAATTTTGGAGCAGTGCAAAACACTGTATTGGGGGAAGGTATCCACTTTAAAATACCTATTGTGCAGACTGTAGAATTGATGGATGTAAAAATCCAAAAAGCAATTACTGATGCTGCCTCAGCCTCTTCAGACCTTCAGGATGTGGACTTATCTGTAGCACTTAATTATCACGTGATTCCTGATAAAGCAAATATCGTTTACCAGTCTATCGGAGTTGAGTTTAAAGCAAGAATTATTGACCCAGCAATTCAGGAGGTAATGAAAGCTGTAACCGCTCGATATACAGCAGAGGAATTAATCACAAAGAGACCAGCTGTCAGTACAGAAATGAAAGATGCTTTAACTTCTAGATTACTTGAATCGAACATTGCTGTTGATGCTTTTTCAATCGTTTCCTTTAGTTTCTCAAAAACCTTCACCGATGCCATTGAAGCGAAGCAAACAGCGGAGCAAAATGCCTTGAAAGCAAAGCGGGATCTGGACCGAATTCGGGTAGAAGCTGAGCAAACTATTGCAGCTGCTACAGCAGAAGCGGAGGCTTTGAGGCTTCAGAAAATGAATATCTCACCAGATCTGATCGAGTTGAGAAAAATTGAAGCTAACCTAAAAGCCATTGAAAAATGGAACGGTATACTTCCTGAAGTGACGGGAGCAGGAGCCATTCCTTTCATTGGTGTAGGAGCTGCCAAGAACGAATAAAACTCTAACCTTAAAGTTTTGAAAAAGCGTGTTTTGGGACAAAAATCTAACAACACGCTTTTTTTCAACTAGATTTTCTTGAATGAAATGCTCGATTCTACCAACTGTGAGTATAGCCTTTAACAAGCTGCTATTGACGGAGTTTTTTCTCATGTTCTAGAAGCGTATTCCTAAAAATATTCTCGTCCATTTTCGAACGTTTTTGTTCGCCTTGGTAAATTAATATTAAGACTATCAGCTATTTCGCCTATTTTAAAAGCTTTTTGTTGGCATAGCTTTAGCCTTCACATGGGGGAGAAAAATTTCCACTATGATTAAACATTACTTCATCTCAACGCTTCGGGGCATCAAGTTTCATCCTTTTTATTCGTTGATCAGTATACTTGGCTTGAGTGTAGGATTGGCTTCATGCTTGTTGATTTTTTCTTATTGGGCTTTTGAAAAGAGTTTTGACAATTTCCATTCTGACTCAGAAAAAATATACAGAATCTATCAGGAAAAATCCTTGGAAAACGGTGGTTCCAGTTTTTCTGCAAGAATCTATTCAAAAGCAGGAGAAGAACTCAGAAACAGTTTTAGTAATACCGAGTCTGTCTTAAGAATCCATAAAGCAGGTCAAAATACCAGCATAAAAGCAGGTGAAAACCTAATCGCCCAAGATGGGATTATTGGAGCAGAAACCACTTTTTTCGATTTCTTTGATTTTTCATTCATTGCTGGCTCTGAAGAGCAGTGGAAAAATACCCCTCAGGCAATTATTTTAACAAAATCACTTTCAGAAAAACTGTTTGGCGAGACAAATCCCATCAATAGAAGTTTAATCATCAACGGGGTTTATGGAATTTATCAGGAAAACGGATACCAAGAATTTAAAAACTATACGGTAGCTGGAGTCATAGAAGATTTGCCTTCAAATACACACCTGGATTTTTCAGCATTGATCTCTTTAAACCTTTATCCCAATCCAGATCAAGAATTTTCAAACTGGGGGCCTGATTTTTATACCTATGTCAAAATCCCTTCCTCCAATCAGGCTTCTGAATTCAAGGCCTCTTTAAAGGCTATTGAAGAAAAGGGCTTCCCAGAATCTGGAATCAGTTTTCATGCTATGCCATTAGAAGAAATACATCTCAAGTCAAATTTAATCAATGAATTTAAAGCCAATGGAAGCGAACCCGTTTTATTCCTTTTGGCAGCCTTGGCATTTTTGATTTTAGTAATCGCAGCATGTAATTACATCAATTTCGCAACTGCCCGGGTGATTTTGAGAAATAAAGAAATCGGTGTTAGAAAGATTTTCTGGGCAGGAAAAAGGCATCTATTCAATCAATTATTTTTCGAGGCAATTTTCATCAACATAATCGCATTGGGGTCTGCAGTTTTATTGATAATTCTGATTAATCCTTTATTAATCAAAATAACCAGCATCGATCTTTTACAACAGTTATTATACTCCACCTCCTGGAGTGTAAAAGTGGGGATATTGGCCCTAGCCATTATATTTTCAGGTATCTATCCTGCCTGGTTGGTGTCAAAAGGTTCCTTTCGGTCTATCACTTCCAAGTCCCAAATTCAGCTTCGGATCCAGCGCCCCCTAGTTATTTTTCAGTTTGCAATTTCCATTTTTGTCATAGGATTTACGCTACTGATTGCTTCCCAATTAAGATTCATGAAGAACTCGAACTCTGGGTTGGATTTAGAAAAAACCTTGGTACTTGCTGGTCCAAGTGTAGAAAGTGAAGGTGTTAACCTAGAGGAGAGAATGAATAGCTTCCAGAATGCACTTCTTGCAAACTCAAAGATTATTGGGTTGACAAGTGCGAATTTTATTCCGGGAAAACTCATTCGGGGACAAGCTGAAGGTTATGTAAGAAAAATAGGCAGCCCGGAAGAAGAAGCTAATACGTATTCATTTACTCAAATCGACGAAAATTTCATTTCCCAGTTCAAAATAGAAATTTTAGCTGGAAGAGATTTTGACGTACAAAGAAATGAAAAGCGATCCATTATCATAAATGAAGAGGCAGTAAGATTATTAGGCTTCAATTCTCCTGAGGAAGCTATTGGTGAAAAAATACATTACAGGGTAAATTCAACACCCGAAATTATTGGAGTGGTAAAAAACTTCCATCAATTTTCACTTCAACAGGCCTATCAACCTATCATTTTTGAGCTTAGAGATCAACCTGATTTATTCGTCTTTATCAAATACAAAGAAGCTTCGGAAGATGTTTTATTAAGTGAAATGAAAGATTATTGGAATTCATCTTTTCCAGAGAACCCATTCAGCTATTACTTCCTTGATGATTTTTATAATCAACAATACCAGCGGGATGAGAACTTTTTCCAGGTATTCCAAATCTTTTCAAGCTTGGCTATTTTAGTAGCTTCCTTGGGATTCTTCGGGTTAACTTATTTCCTCGCTTCCTCTAAAATTAAGGAGATTGGTGTAAGAAAAACCTTGGGAGCGGGATTTACGGATATTACAAAAATCCTTGGGAAAGGCACGTTTGGCTCACTCCTTTTTGCTGGGATTTTCAGCATCCCATTCCTCTATTTACTAGGAAATAAATGGCTTGAAAACTACGCCTTCCAGACCAAAATCACATTTTGGATCCTATCTGCCCCCGTAATTCTTTTTTCATTTCTTTCTATTACCCTAATTCTAATCCAGTCCTTTAGAAGCTATTTAATCAATCCTATTGCTTCATTGCAAGAAGGAAGTAATGATACCCTTCAAAGATGATTTTCTAGAAAAAAAAGACTATATCAACTGTCCATCCACGAAGGCTAACCCCGATATAATCATTAAAATGATGTAATTTTCATAAAGAAGACACTACAAAAACCAATCATCATGAAAACACTTCAGCTACTTTTCATTCTCTCCTTCTTAATTGGAGGGCTTCAACAGGCATTTGGACAAATAGATCAAGAATTTCTGGTTAAACAGTTAGAATATTCCCATACAAATGAAAACTGGTTTGCCCCAGTCAATACTGCTATGGATGATTTGAGCGCCAAAAATGCAAATTGGCATGATGACTCTGGAAATCATTCCATTGCTCAATTGGTTTCTCATTTGGTTTTTTGGAATGAGCGGCTTTTAAAAGCAATGCAAGGAAATGATGTAGCAGAATTTGATGGAAACAATGATCTCACCTTTAGTGAAATATCTGAAGAGGACTGGAAGAATATGACTCAGAAACTGGATCAAATTCTTTCTGATATAGAAGAGGAAACCAAAAAAATGAATGAGGAACAATTCGCTGGCTGGAAAGAAACCTTGGCTAATATCGCTGCCCACAATGCCTATCATACGGGCCAAATAGTGTATATCCGAAAACAAAATGGTTGGTGGAGAAATTAAAAATGTTTTAATTATTAAAGAGATACTAGTTTTGAAAACAAGCCCCTGAACCCTATTTTTGAACAAATTGAATTCATGAAATCACCACTATTTCTTTTTTTATTTTTCCTTTTCTCTTTCAAAATAACTGCTCAGCAAATTATATCAAGATCCAGAACAGTATCAAACTATAACTTAGAAGGCAAGGTTTTTAATAAAGTCTCCGGCGAAAAAATATCCAATAAACAATTGATGGAGTTGTTGAAAGAGAAACCTGGTTTGGAGTTACAACATTTATACGGAAAATATGGGGAACTCGAAAAAGCTTTGTATGATCCAAATGAACCTTATAAAAAATATCGTAGAGACCCAGAACTAAGGCCAAAGATTGGAGAAAACTTCCCGGAATTTGTATTCAAGACCATAGAAGGAGAAGAGTTTGGAAAAGACCAATTAAACGAAAAATGGGTTTTGATTCATTTCAATCATTTAACTCAATTTATTAAAAAACCAGTTTGGGATAAGTTGTACCTAGATTTACAAAAGGCTAAAAAAAACTATTCTATTGAGTGTTTCAGTCTATTTGCATATGAGGAGGATCTAAAAACATCATTTGGAGAGTACCAACCAATTATTCATTTGGTTAATAATGGACGTGGTTTTTTTGAAAGGTATCATATTATAAAATCTCCCACATCGGTACTTATTAATCCAGATGGATTAGTAATTCAATATTATTTTGAAAGTGAAGCAATTGAATTCCTACCTTTTCTAGAAACTCAAGAAAAACACCACCTCAACCAACCAAACTAAAATTTCTAGAAATTCTCTGATTTAAACGAATTATATGAAGTTCCTATCAGTTTAAAAGCAAGGCGAAACGATCGCCATTTTTAAAAACTAAAACATTTCAATTTCATGGATTTAAAATTAGCAGACAAAAAAGCCTTTATTAGCGGATCTACTGCAGGTATCGGCTATGCAATAGCAGAGAGATTTTTAAAGGAAGGTGCCGAAGTAGTGATCAATGGCCGGACAGAAGAAAGTGTTAGTAAGGCAGTATCAAGTCTTAAAACCTCCACTGGAAGTGAGAAAGTCTCTGGGGTTGCTGCAGACTTTTCCAAAGTGGAAGATGTCAATCGATTAATTTCAACAGTTCCAGAAATTGACATTTTGATTAACAATGCAGGGATTTTCGAACCCAAATCATTTGAAGAAATTCCTGATGAAGATTGGTTTCGTTTCTTTGAATTGAATGTCATGAGCGGCGTCAGACTCTCCCGACATTACCTTCCAAAAATGCTTCAAAAAAACTGGGGGAGAATAATTTTCATATCCAGTGAATCCGGAGTTTTTATTCCCGAAGAAATGATTCATTATGGCATGACCAAAACAGCTCAAATTAGTATAAGTAGAGGTTTAGCAGAATTAACCAAAGGGACGAATGTGACTGTAAATTCTATTCTACCAGGACCTACCAAATCTAAAGGAGTAGGAATCTTTATAGAGGATTTGGCAAAAAGCAATAAAACATCGACTGAGGAGGTAGAAAAAGATTTCTTCAAAAACATGAGGCCTACTTCCTTAATTCAACGGTTTGCAAGTGTGGAGGAAGTTGCCAATACTGTAGTTTATTTCTCCAGTCCTTTAGCCTCTGCGACCAATGGAGCCTCCATCCGCGTAGAAGGTGGCTTGGTCAAGTCAATCTTATAAAAAAATCTAATTCATTGAAGATCAAATTTATAGGATTTGATTTTTGTCTTTATAATGTAACAGATTGTGGAAAACATTCCACATCCACAAAAAAAGGGTAGACGCAACTTATCGCGTCTACCCTTTTACATTAGGTAAGGTTTAGTGGCTTATTGCCCACTTGTACCGTATTGATCAAAATTGAAATCTTCAAAGATTGCACCTACTTTATTTTTAATAGTAGATAGGTTATTCATGTCCTCTTTTTCAAGAGTACCTGAAGCAAATCCTTGCCATATTTGATATCCTGTATTTGCATCAAGAAAATTGATGATAACAGTTCCTTCATCGACAGGTACCATTTCTGTGGTTTCAGACCTTGGTCCAAATCCTAGGTAATCCTGTCCATTGGTCATGACGAACTTCCTCAGCTCGGTATCATTTTCCAAAATGGAGAAATCAACAAGCATATCAGGGTTTAAAACATCCTTTTTAAAGCCTCTAGCCTCCATTTGAAGCTCTATGGCATCTTTTAGCTTCTTACGGTCAGATTGGTTATTATATACCAAAATCCCATCAGAAGCGACAATCATTTTATCTTCAGGGATAATTGCATCCTCAAAAATCCAATTATAGGTTTGATAATCGGTTACATCTGCAGTCTCTTTTTCTTGGGTCACTACTTTCATTCCTGAAGGTGAACAAGCAAATGCTGCAAATGCAAAAATGGAAATCATTAAAATATTTAATCGGTTTTTCATGGCTCTTAGTTTTAAATTGAACAATCATGTAAAACCACAAACAGAAGTTTCTCTAATTGAGAATAACTTTTGTCTAGCATCTTTAAGTCGTACTAATACAAAAACAATTTTATTAACAGCTTGATACTGTTCTATCATTCTGCCTATGGCTGAATAGGTCATATATAGTGCGAATAGGATGCCAAGATATCAACTAAGGGATTCAGGAGATATTACATAAAGCTTCTTATCCCGACATGGAACTAAGTAAAATCACCTTCCATGAGTGAAAAAGTGGAGGAAGAATACAGGAAATAGGTACCATTCATAAAAACAGGCTTCAATCAGGATAGCATAATTCCCTAAATCCATTAATTTCTAGTCTGAATCAGTGGACATGTTTAAGACTATAGGCAAACATATCATCTTTAGGCTGCTTGCATTCGCATTGCTATTCCTTGCGCTTCCAGTATTTAGCCAAGAAACAGCCCCTGCAGAATCAAGCCCTTTTTGGCTTTGGACATTTTTGGGAAGACTCCATCCAATGGTCGTGCACTTTCCAATTGCCCTTCTTCTATTCGCTGCAGCTTTGGAGATTTTTTCATTGAAAAATTACCAATCCAAATTTAGACCCGCCATTTCAGCTTTATTGATAGCAGGAGGAATCAGTGCCATCGTTTCTGCCATATTCGGACTTCTGCTTGCATCCTCAGAGGGAACCAGTGGAGCAACGTTGGATCTTCACAAACAGGTGGGTTTGGTAACAGCTGGTCTGAGTGCCTTTCTTCTATTCTATCTTTACCGAATCCATAAAAATCGAAGCAGATCAAACGTCCGAACATTAAGGAGTGTATTATTCCTAACTACCATTGGTGTTTCTATCACGGGTCATTTCGGAGGTTCCTTGACACATGGAGAGGACTTTCTAACGGAAGTAATTCCCGGTAATGAAAGCAGTCAAAACATTGAAAAATTAAACATTAACCTGGCTTCTTATCAATCTGAGCTTTCCCCAGAAAAGGAAATGAAATTGATAGGTGAAGTACGAATGGTATTTGCACATAACTGTTATAAATGTCATAGTGGAGCAAAAATTGAAGGTGAGCTAAGGCTTGATGAAAAAGAATATGTTTTTGAAGGAGGTGAAAACGGAAAAGTCATTGTTCCTGGAAGTCCTTCCGAAAGTGAGCTGATTCGAAGAATCAATCTAAAAAAAGGTCATAAAGAGGTAATGCCGGCCAAAGGAAATCTACTTAATGATCAAGAAAAAGCGCTTTTGGAATTATGGATCCAAAAAGGAGCGCCTTGGCCGGACGGAGCAGCTCAACAAAGTGTCTATAGAGTAGCAGAGTTGGCCCCTAGATCTCCCGAATTACCCAACCCTTCCAATGGATTAAGTAATCCTATTGACCTATGGGTGAATCAGTATTTTAACCAACATGGAATCAATTGGCCAGAAGAAGTTTCGGACCGAGTTTACTTAAGGAGGATTTACTTGGATGTAATAGGACTCATCCCTTCTCAGGCGGAATTTGAATCATTTATCAAGGATAACCGTCCAAACAAAAGGAGTATTTGGCTTAATGAATTGCTGAATAGAGATCAGGATTATGCCACACATTGGCTAACCTTTTGGAACGATGCCTTAAGAAATGACTATACCGGAACTGGCTACATTACGAATGGCCGATATAACATCACCGATTGGTTGTATAAGTCTTTGGAAGAAAACAAGCCTTATGACTTGTTTGTCAAAGAGCTGTTAAACCCAAGCGAAAAATCAAAAGGTTTTATCGAGGGGATTAGATGGAGGGGCACGGTCAATGCAAGCCAGAGAACTGAATTGCAAGCTGCCCAAAATGTAGGACAGGTTATATTGGGACTGAATTTAAAATGCGCTTCCTGCCACGATTCATTTATCAGTGACTGGAAACTGGAAGAGTCTTATGCCTTTGCAAATATTTTTGCAGACTCTACTTTGGAAATCAGTAGATGTGAGCAGCCAACTGGCAAAATGGCTGACACCAGAATATTATGGGAAGAACTGGGGGATATAGCTTATGCTGCCAGTCGATCTGAAAAACTCAAGCAGTTGGCAGAGAACTTAGTACAACCTGCCAATGGAAGAATGTACCGGACCATCGTAAACAGGATATGGAAGCAGATGATGGGAAGAGGAATCGTAGAACCGGTGGACGAAATGGACAATGAGCCATGGAGTCAGGATTTATTGGATTGGCTTGCTACAGACTTTGTGGAAAACGGATACAATATCAAGCGTTTAATTGCCCAAATAGGAAATTCAAAAATTTACCAGGCAAAATCCACAGGATACAAAACTGCAGATCAGCTACTGGCTGAGGATTTTCAATTTGAAGGAATGGTACGGAGGAGGTTGACGGCAGAGCAATTCTCTGATGCCGTAAGCACTGTGGTGTACCCACTGTTTAAACCAGAGGAACAAAGATATCAACCCTATGAACTGACGCCTGAAAGCGGGAGCTCAGTCAATTATGTCAGAGCAGCTTTAGTGGCAAACAATGATTTTTTGAAAGCTTTAGGAAGACCCAATAGAGAAATCGTCTCCACTAGCAGAGATTCTCAGGCAAGTTTACTTCAGGCTCTTGAGTTAACCAATGGAATCCTTTTGGATTCTGCATTGATTATGGGGGCAAAAAATTGGGAAGCAAACTATCCTAACACCGATCAACTTACTGAAGCGATCTATGAAAAAACATTAAATCGAAAACCAGAAGAAAAGGAATTAGAAGTGGCAAGAAAAGTCATGGGGAGCGACCCTCAAAAGGAACAAATACAAGATTTTCTATGGGCAGTTTTGTTATTGCCAGAATTCCAACTTATCTATTGAGCTCATATGAAAGAAGGATATAACAGAAGAGAATTTTTAAAAAAGACCAGTGCGGCCATGCTTTCTGCATTGGCAGCGGGTGCTCCTGTGAGCGGCTTGCTAAGTTCCTGCGGCAGCCCTACTATGAAAGCTACAGCTGACTCTGTGATCTTATTGTTCATGGCCGGAGGAATGGCCCATACGGAAACATTCGACCCTAAAAAATACACTCCTTTCCGGAAAGGAATGGAATCAAAAGAGGTACTCAGTACATTTCCAAGCATCCCTACAGCTTTGGATGGGATTCATTTTTCAGAGGGTTTGGAATCCATTGCCAAAGTCATGGATAAAGGAACTTTGATTCGTTCTTATGTCGCTGCAGATTTAGGACACATTCTTCACACAAGACATCAATACCATTTTCATACTTGTTATGAACCTCCTCAGTCCGTTGTGGTTCCCCATTTAGGTTCTTGGATAGCCAAAGAAAAAGGTGCATTAAATCCAGTAATCCCTCCTTTTATCAATATTGGGCAACGATTTACAGTCGGCGAAGGGGAAGAACTCAAAGCCTTTCATAGTGCTGGTTTTTTGGGAAGTGAATTCGGGCCATTCCTAATTCCGGATCCAACTTCAGGATTGGACAGCGTAAGGCCACCTGTGGGTATGACCACTAAGCGTTTTGAGGCTAGAAACAAACTCTATGAGGATTTGCTTTCTGCTGGACCTATGGGAGATTTTGGTAGTGATTATCAAAAAGAGTCTTTAAAAAGGTCTATGGAGCAGGCATATATTTTATTAAACTCTCCGGAAGCTCAAGCTTTTGACTTAAGTAAAGAACCTAAGGAAAGTTATGATAAATACAATACCAGTAAGTTCGGGCAAGGTTGCTTATTGGCTCGTCGACTGATAGACCAGGGAGCAAGATATATCACGGTAACTACGGAATATGAACCATTTTTTGGTTGGGACACCCATGACAATGGTCATACCCGATTGAAAGACATGAAGAA
Organism: Algoriphagus halophilus; assembly: GCF_900129785.1. Taxonomy (NCBI): domain Bacteria; kingdom Pseudomonadati; phylum Bacteroidota; class Cytophagia; order Cytophagales; family Cyclobacteriaceae; genus Algoriphagus; species Algoriphagus halophilus. The sequence continues at coordinate 246,468 of NZ_FSRC01000001.1, read as the reverse complement.
AATGATTGATTCTCCTATTGCACAATTGATCACTGATTTGGATGAAAGTGGAAAGCTAGATAGAACCTTGGTAATTGTAGCAAGTGAATTCAGTAGAGATATGCTAACCGAAGGCCGACCGGGTCTAAAGGTAAAAGATCAAGTAGAGGTTCCTGATATCATAGAGGATATGAAAAATTATGGGATGCATAGACACTTTACAGATGGCTGTTCCATCTTAATGTTTGGCGGAGGGATTAAGAAGGGACATGTTTTTGGTAAAACTGCAGATGAAAGACCTTGCAAAAGCATAGAAAATCCTATTAAAATAGACAGTATTCATCAGACCATATATCATGCCTTGGGTATTTCTCCGGAAACCAATTACGAGATAGAAAGAAGACCATTTTACACCACACCAGACGGTCACGGAAAAGCTGAATTGGATCTTCTTATTTAATAAATAATAGTTACGCTTAAAATAGTGCAATAATTATTAGATAAAATCAGGATTTTTTCCCATTTTTAATAACCACACAAGGTTAAGGGCTGATAATTTTTCATGCCTAATTTTTATTCAATCATTTTTATTTTAAACACTTCACATGAAAACCTTAAAAATTAACCAAAAATGGTATGCAATTCTGATTGTATTTGCATTTGCCTCCTGTGATTTACAAATCGATCAGGTACAGATACCTCAAGATGAGGTCTTATCACAGGTAAATAAACCTTCACTAATACCTGACAAATATATTGTTGTCTTAAAGGAGGAAACGTTAAATTTTAGAAAAACAGGAAGGTATGAAGATGTTCAAGCCGGAATGAGAGTAATTTCAAATGATCTTGCTGCTAGGCATGGCGTTTCATCCAACAAAGTTGAAAAAGTATATGGAAACGTGATCAATGGATTTTCCGCTGAATTAACCTCTGAGCAAGCCAGATTATTGGCGGAGGATCCAAAAGTAGCCTATATCGAACAGGATGGTTATGCTTATGGTGCCGATGTGGTACAAACTGGTGCGACATGGGGATTGGATAGAATAAATCAAGCCGAACTCCCACTGGACGGAGAATACTCTTACAACTCCCCTGGTTCGGATATCACAGCCTACATTTTAGACTCAGGAATAAGATATGATCATGAAGATTTTGATGGAAGAGCAATGCCAGGAGCAGATTTTTATGGAGGTGATGCCTCCGACGTTTTTGGGCATGGTACTCATGTTGCCGGCACAGTAGGTGGCTCTATTTATGGGGTAGCTAAAAAAGTCAAACTAGTTTCGGTTAAAGTATTAGGTGATGATAATAGGGGCACTTGGTCAAACATCATCGGAGGAATTGATTGGGTATCTGCCAATAAAACCGGCCCTTCAGTAATTAATATGTCTATTCAGGGTTACTCCTTTGGTAATGCGGTATCCAATGCAGTTAAGTCAGCTTTTAATAATGGTATAGTGGTAGTAGTGGCTGCTGGAAATTCGAATGAAGATGCATGTTGGCAAGCCCTTGCATCTGTTCCGGAAGCTATTTCTGTAGGGGCTACGAATGATTCAGACAGTAGAGCTGGTTTTTCCAATTATGGTTCCTGTATTGATATTTTTGCTCCGGGGGTAAATATAACTTCAGCTTCTGTAAATGGCCCAGATCAATACGTTAATTTTCAGGGCACTAGCATGGCAGCACCTCATGTCGCTGGTGCAGCAGTACTTTATCTAAGTAAGAACCCCACTGCCACACCTCAAGAAGTTACCGATTACCTTATGGAAAATGCTACCGTAGGAGTTGTCACTAATTCAAATTCAGCAAACAACAACCTTCTTTTTAACGGAAAAGTCAAACCTAACAAAGGCAAAAAGAAGTAAGTTTTATCTAAAAGAAGAAGGCAAGGTGAATCCACCTTGCCTTCTTCTTTTGGGAATATTTTTTTTAATGCAGTTTATTTAAGTTCCATACAATTTTAAATACTTGATGAAAGTGATCAATTTTAAAAAATTGTATTGATCGACTTTTGTCTTTAATTGTGAAAATGAAAAAAAATCAGGATTCAGAAGTTCGCTGGGGAGTCCTTGGCGTAGGTAATGTTTGCGAAGTGAAGTCTGCTCCAGCCATGAAACTCATTCCAAACAGCAAGTTGGTAGCTGTCATGAGAAGGAATGAAGAAAAAGTTAAAGATTATGCATCAAGACACCAGGTATCAAAATGGTATACAAATGCTCAAGAGCTCATAAATGATCCTGAAGTCAATGCCATTTACATAGCCACTCCACCAAATGCCCATTTGGATTTGGTGAAACTAGCAGCCAAAGCGGGAAAGCCCATCTATGTAGAAAAGCCAATGGCCAGAACTTATGCTGAATGCCAAGAAATGATTCAAATCTGCGAGTCAGAAAACGTATCACTTTTTGTGGCTTATTACAGAAGAGCCCTTCCTCACTTTGTGAAAATCAAACAAATTCTTGAAGAAGGCGGAATTGGTGAAATCCGAACGGTTCACATCAACTTAAAACAAGTACTGACCCCAACCATTGTAGCTAATTTGGACAACAATTGGAGAATAGACCCAGAAATAGCTGGGGGTGGTTACTTCTTTGATTTGGCTTCGCATCAATTGGATTTATTGGACTTCTTTTTCGGATCAGTTACTAAAGCGACTGGTTTTTCTTCCAATCAGGGAGGTGCTTATGAAGCAGAAGATATTGTCACAGGAAGCTTTGTTTTTGAATCTGGAGTACTTGGAACGGGAAATTGGTGCTTCACGAGCTCCCAAAATTCAGAAATTGATGAGATAATTATTTATGGCAATAAAGGAACTATCCGTTTTGAAACTTTTGGGCAAGGGGAATTCACTCTTCAATTAGACAATCGGCCTATAGAAAAGTTTTACTTTGATTTACCCAAACATATTCAACAACCTTTGATTGAAACCATAGTCGGAGAATTATTGGGAACCTCCACCTGCCCTAGCACCGGCATAACTGGAGCTAGGACCAATTGGGTAATGGACCAATTAGTCAAGAACCGTAGTTAAGATATACCCTGTTTTCAAATTTATTTTTGTCCATTAACATGGGCTCAGCAATATATTCTTAAATAAATCTTAATATCTTAAACCTATTGGTTAAAATTCGATCTAAAGAGTACCTTTTTACTACCATTTACACTAGCTATGATCAAAAAAATCTCAATTGGAATAGTTGTCGTCTTGATAGCAATTCAATTTATCCCCGTTGAAAAAAACATCAGTAATGATGATACTTATCATATCTCCAAATCATATGATATCCCCGACAATGTGAACACCATCCTAAAAAATGCCTGTAACGATTGTCATTCAAACTTGACCACCTACCCTTGGTACAGTAATCTCCAACCTATAGGCCTTTGGTTAAATGGACATGTGAATGACGGGAAGCGACATCTAAATTTTTCGGAGTTTATCAACCGCCCGTTGGCCTATCAAAATCATAAATTAGAAGAAACCATTGAGATGGTGGAAGAAAATGAAATGCCTCTGCCATCTTACACCTATCTGGGCCTTCACCCAGAAGCAAACATGACTTCAGAGGAAAGGGAAATTTTAATTGATTGGGCAAAAGATCAAATGGCGATGCTAAAAGCCACCTACCCCGCTGACAGTTTGGTGCGTCGTAGACCAACTCCACCTCCTGCACAATAGAGAAACACTTCAAACCTAGAAGCCATAAGCAAAAGTTTATGGCTTTTTTATTTTTTTCATTTTTTCTCTTTACCAAATAAATAATCGCATCAAGGTTTTTGAAATAAAAACTTTCTAAAACAACGCCTAAAATCATCCCTCGTTTCACTAAAAAATTATTCCACTCCTAGGAGAGTTATTTAATTTTTTTAATTAAGTATAAAAATTGGATTCTATTTTTAAGATTATCTTAAGAATATATCGAAAACTTCCATTCAATTTCTTCCGTTCCTATGTCTTAATTGAATTTTTTTTGAAGAAGATTCAAAATTGGAACGATTTTAGATTTAGTATGCATGCATCCTTTTATAAAAAAATTGCATCTACTTAACCAAAGAGACTATGACGAACTAAAGACCAAGCTTTTTCCTGCTAAAAAACCTACCGACACCATTTCAACAAACTAAACCACAAAGCAATGAAACAGAAAAACTTAAAATTTGGACTCGCAAGCACGCTGGTGCTTTGGCTGGCAATCAGTTTATTTGCCCCCAAACAATCCATGGCAGAAACTCCTTATGGTGTCTCATTTCAGGTTTTCTATGATGAATTAATGCCCTATGGAGATTGGGTAAAAGATGCCAATTATGGATACATCTGGCTACCTGCCGTCAATCAGGATTTCCACCCTTATGGTACCAATGGCCACTGGGTAATGACGGAATATGGAAACACCTGGGTTTCTTATTATGATTGGGGCTGGGCTCCTTTCCATTATGGTCGTTGGTATTTTGACGATTACTACCAAAGTTGGGCATGGATTCCTGGTTATGATTGGGGACCTGCTTGGGTCAACTGGAGAACTGGTAGAGGTCATTACGGTTGGGCCCCAATGGGGCCTGGCGTTTCAATAAGTGTACGGGTTAATATTCCGAGCTTTCATTGGGTATTTTTACCATCTCATAGAATCTACCATCCCTATGCATATAACTACTATGCACCACGAAAGACTAAAATCAAGATTTATAATAATACTACTGTAATCAACAATACAGTGGTTTATAACAACAACCGTTATGTTTCTGGACCTAACAGAAGGGAAATAGAAAGAGTAACCAGAACTTCGGTACCTGTTTACTCTGTAAGAGGAAGTAAAGCCCCAGGAAGAGCGGCTGTCTCTAGAAATAGCGTGGAGTTGTACCAACCTAATTTGAGTGCCTCAAGAGGAAGAACCGTTGAAGCAAGACCAAGTAGAGTGGCATCATCTGAGCAAGTAAAAACGCAAAGAGCACAATCTAGAAACACTTATTCAAATTCGCCTTCTAGAAATGCTCGTGGCGGAAGTGCTCCTGCTACACGATCTGCTAGCCCTACAACAAGGTCTAATTCAGGAAATAGAAGCACCAACACCTCCCCAAGTAGGTCAGGTAATGGGTCAAGAAGTGCTGCCCCATCCACTAGAAATGAATCCTTTGAAAGTAAACCTTATAATCAAGGCAGGACTACAAAAACCCAACAACCTACATCTCCACCTTCTAGAAGCAGAACTACCCCATCTTCTCCAAACAGAACATCAACAAGAGAAGGAAATGTAGGAAGAAGTACTCAACCAACTAATAGAACCCAACAGGCAAAGCCGCAAAACAACAGAACTAGAACACCATCTTCTCCTGCTGTCAGAAGCTCTAATGGAGGAAGCACGAAAGGAAGAGTTTCTCAACCCACTCAATCCAGAAAATCCAGCCCTGCTGTGAGATCATCAAGTTCTAATCAAAGAGGTTCCACCAGTAGAAGCTCTTCTCAAGTGAAGAGTAAAACAAACACTTCCAGAAAATCATCTACTTCAGCTTCTACTCAAAGAAGCACTACCAGTAGAAAAAGAGGAAATAACATCTAACCCAAAAAACCTGATTAAAAAATGCCTTGGAATCCAAGGCATTTTTTTTTGTCCCTTTTCTAATCTGGTTGAATTAAGACTTTTTGAGTAATTTGGAAGATCAACCACCAATTCAACCATGAAATTCACCTATACCCTTCTCCTGATATTTTCAGGATTTTTCTGCTTTGCTCAGGAAATACAAAAGAATAACCTCCCTCTGAAATACCGGAATATCGGTCCATTTAGAGGTGGACGTTCCGTTACTGCAACAGGCGTAGTGGACGATCCTCTCACCTATTACATGGGCAATACTGGCGGAGGAATCTGGAAAACTACAGATGCCGGCCAGAGATGGGAAAACATTTCCGATGGATTTTTTACCACCTCATCCGTAGGCGCAATCGCTGTTTCGGAAAGTAATTCAAATATTATTTATGCAGGTATGGGAGAACATGCTCCAAGAGGTGTCATGACCTCCCATGGAGACGGGGTATACAAATCAACCGATGCAGGTAAAACATGGAAAAAGCTTGGTCTTGAGGCGACTCAGCATATCTCTAGAATTCAAATTCACCCCACCAATCCTGATATTGTATATGTAGCTGCACAGGGCGCTCTACATGCTCCAAATCCTGAAAGAGGAATCTACAAATCTGTAGATGGAGGTGAATCTTGGGAATTAGTCCTATTTGTGGATGAGAAAACGGGAGCCGTAGAATTATCTATGGACATGAATTACCCAGAAATATTATATGCTGCCATGTGGGAGCATCAGCGAGTTCCTTGGAAGGTAATCAGTGGCGGCCCAGGGTCTGGATTATACAAGTCAACTGATGCAGGAAAGACCTGGAAAAAAATCCACAAAGGACTTCCCGAAGAGAAGGGAAAAATGGCAATTTCAGTTTCTAGAGCCAATTCCGATAAGGTTTATGCCTTAATAGAATCTGATACCAATAAAGATCAAGGCGGGCTTTTTGTTTCTAATAATGCCGGGGAAAGTTGGAGTATGGTTAGTGGTGACAATAGATTGGTGCAAAGAGCATGGTACTATATTGAAGTTTTTGCTGACCCTAACGATGAACATACGGTTTATGTCATGAGTGCACCCGCCCTCAGATCTATTGATGGAGGTAAAACCTGGGAAAATCTCCCCAGTGCGCATGGTGATTACCATGACCTCTGGATCAACCCCAAAAACTCTAAAAACATGGTGCTAGCCGATGATGGTGGAGCAGCCATTTCGTTTAACGGAGCAAAAACCTGGTCTACTCAGGAAAACATGCCTACAGCACAATTCTACCGGGTAAATGTGGACAATCAGTTTCCTTATAGAATCTACGGTGGACAGCAAGACAACACCTCTGTTGTGATCAATAGCATCGCTTTGGGAAGAGGTAACATTACTACCGAACATTGGAATTATTCTGCGGGAGGTGAAAGTGCATTTCTTGCTTTTGACCCGGATGACCCAAGGTATGTCTTAGGAGGTAGTTATCTGGGCACGATTGAAGTCCTGGATATGAAATCAAACGCGAGTACAAACATCATGATTGAACCCATCCAATACCTGGGAATGGAAGCAAGGGAGATGAAGTATCTGTTCAATTGGAATGCCCCGATTATCCGATCAGCGCATGAGGACAATACGTTCTACCACGGAGCTCAATACGTTTTGAAAACTCAAGACATGGGCAACAGTTGGGAAGTCATATCCCCTGACTTGACCCGAAACATAGATGAAAAACAAGGAAATGGCGGTGGCCCATATACCAATGAAGCCGTAGGTGCAGAAAACTATGGCACCCTTTCTTACATCAAAGAGTCTCCCCATGAGGAAGGCTTTATCTGGACTGGATCTGACGATGGATTGGTGTACCTAACCAAAGACAATGGAGAAAACTGGGAAAATGTGACACCAAAAGGACTTGAGGAATGTTTAATCAATGCGATTGAAGTTTCACCCCATGACCCTGCCACGGCCTATATTGCGACCACCCGATATAAATTCGATGACAAGACACCCGGACTTTACAAAACCACTAACTACGGGAAATCCTGGACCAACATCAGTTCAAACATTCCTTATGGGGCATTTACAAGGGTAGTAAGAGAAGACTCTCAGGTAAAAGATTTACTTTATGCAGGTACGGAAACTGGCATGTACCTATCCCGTGATGGGGGTGCAAACTGGGAATCTTTTCAATTAAATCTACCGGTCACACCCATCACGGACCTCATCCAGGCCCATGGTGATTTAATTGTGGCAACCGCTGGAAGATCATTTTGGATTTTGGATGACCTTAACTTAGTGAGAGAAGCGAAAGAAACAGTGGATTCTCCATTCGTCTATTCTCCTGACGAAGTGATTCTAGGAAATTGGTATAGTAGAATGAATGGCAACATCGATAATTTTGATGGTACTGACGATTTTGCAGGAGTCAATCCAGCCAGTGGAATGGTCATCTACTACCATCTACCTGAAAGTTTCCCTGATTCCACTGAATTGAAAATGGAAATCCACGATTCGAAGGGTGAACTGGTCAGAACTTTTACTTCTATAAAAGATGAAGATTTTAAGTCCTACGACGGTGGTCCATCTGCAGAGCCCACTCTTTCAGTAAAAAAAGGAATCAATCGATTTGTCTGGAATCTTAATTATCCAACGATGCCGGGCGTAGAGGGTGCATACATAGAAGCAGGGTATGGTGGACATACAGCCATCCCAGGAGAATACACCATTACGATTTCTTCGGAACTAGGCAATGCAGAGTCCAAGGGGATGATCTCTAAAAATCCACTTTATGAGATCTCCATGGACGAGTATGAAGAATACCATGAATTTATGTGGAGTATGGAGCAGGAACTGACCAAAATGCATCAGATGGTCAATAAAGAAATGGACTACCAACTTCAATTAATTTCTTTCCTTGAAAAAATAAAAGACGATCAAACTTATTCCAGTCTTTATTCAACAGGTCAAGAATTATTAAAAGAATTGAAAGCTTGGGATGAATCCATGATCCAACGAAAATCCAAAGCTTACGATGATGTGGAAAATTTCCCAAATAAATTCACGGCCAATTACATGTATTTGATCAACCAAACCAATAGTTCCATTCCTAAAGTAAATAATGGCTCAAGGAAAAGAAGAGAAGAGTTGGAAAAAGAATGGGAAGGATTAGAAGCCGAAGGAAAGAGATTATTGGAAACAGCCATCCCTGCCTTTAACAAGCTCGTTCAGGAAGCCGGAATAGGTATTTTATTTGTAAACTAATTTGGATGAAACATCTATCAAACTCGCAGTCTCAGCCTGCGAGTTTTTTTGTTTCCACAGAATCAGGGTCTGGATATTCGCCAAATAAAATTCGGGTTATTCTTTTTTATCTATCTTTGCATTTCGTTTTCAAAAACCACCTCTTTCACAATCCAAACCTTTGAAAGAGATACTCAAACCTATTCCATGAAAAAGTACTTCAATTTATTTGATTTCAACCAACGAGTAGATTACAAAACAGAGGTTCTTTCCGGACTTACTGTAGCCATGGCACTTATTCCTGAAGCCGTTGCATTTGCTTTTATAGCTGGTCTATCTCCATTGACTGGACTATATGCAGCATTTATGATGGGCTTTGTCACTTCCATCCTGGGAGGAAGACCAGGGATGATTTCAGGAGCTACTGGAGCTGTTGCTGTGGTCATTGTTTCTTTGGCAGCATCTCACGGAGTAGAATATGTCTTTGCAGCCGTGGTATTGGCAGGAATTCTTCAAGTAGCTGCTGGAACCTTGAGGCTTGGTAAATTAATGCGTTTGGTACCTCATCCAGTAATTTTTGGATTTGTAAACGGTCTTGCCATTATCATTTTCATGTCTCAATTAGACCAGTTCAAGGATGCTACTGGCAATTGGCTAACAGGATCAACTCTTTATATTTTGTTGGGGCTCGTTGCTTTGACCATGTTAATCATTTGGGGGCTCCCTAAACTTACGAAAGCTGTACCTGCTTCATTGACAGCCATTTTGGTTGTATTTGGCTTAGTAACTGCCCTTCATATTGATACGAAGACGGTAGGTGATATGGCTGATATTAAAGGAGGCTTCCCTCCTTTTCATTTACCTGCAGTCCCTCTGACTTTTGAGACCTTACAGATTATTTTCCCATATGCGGCTATCGTAGCCGGCGTAGGCTTAATTGAGAGCTTGCTAACCCTAAACATCATTGATGAAATCACTGAAACCCGAGGTAGAGGAAATAAAGAAGCGGTAGCACAAGGAATTGCAAACATGCTTTCTGGGGTATTCTCAGGAATGGGAGGATGTGCCATGATTGGACAAAGTCTGATTAACATATCCTCTGGAGCCAGAGCAAGACTGTCAGGAATCGTTGCTTCTGTTATGCTATTGGTATTTATCATGTTTGGCTCAAGCTTGATTGAGCAGGTTCCAATGGCCGCTTTAACAGGCTTGATGATTATGGTATCCATCGGAACATTTGAATGGGCCAGTTTAAAAACCTGGAATAAAATGCCAAAATCAGACGTATTCTTAATGATTTTGGTCACAGTGGTAACCGCTGTTTTACACAACCTAGCCTTGGCTGTTTTGGTAGGAGTGATCTTAGCAGCCCTATTCTTTGCCTGGGATAATGCCAAAAGAATTAGAGCAAGAAAATATATAGATGAAAATGGAGTAAAACATTATGAAATGTTTGGCCCACTATTTTTTGCCTCCACTACTGCTTTTGCAGATAAATTTGACGTAGCCAATGATCCTGAGGAGGTAATCATTGACTTTGCAGAAAGCAGAGTAGTAGACATGTCAGCTATAGAAGCCCTCAATAAAATCACGGAGAGGTACCAAAAAGCGGGGAAGAAGATTCACTTAAAACACCTAAGCCCTGATTGTAGGAAACTCCTTCAAAATGCGGACAACCTAATTGACATCAATGTCATTGAAGATCCAAATTATAAACTGGCCGTAGACGAGCTATAATAAAAAATGGCAGCAATTAATTGCTGCCATTTTTTATTCCTATTCAATTGCTGAAAAGACCATTTGTCGGAATTTCCAACTGGATTGATCTCCGGTTCCTCCTTGCGTTTGTTTCATTAAAATCCCAATCGTCTTGGTAACAGGGTCTGCAAAATATTGGGTATTGAAATAACCTCCCCAATCGAAGGTACCCAAACTACCTATTCCTCCCTTTGCAACACCATTTTGATCCACCAGCCCGAAAGCCAAGCCATAATCTTTACCTCCGTCTCCCAGCAAATCCCCCACTTGGTTAGACATAATGGTTTGGATCGTGGTAGGACTCAAAATCCTTACTCCATTATAGGTCCCTCCATTCAAATACATTTGAAGGAATTTAGCATAATCCAATGCTGTGGAGGAAAGCCCTGCTCCTCCGGAAAAAAATGTTTTGGCTCCGGTTTTAGGGTAATCAGGATCGTAAAAGGTAACAGGATAGGATTCCCATTCCCCATTTACTTTACGATGGACTGTAACCAATCTTTTACCTTGGGCCTCATTTAGATAAAAACCAGTATCATCCATACCAAGTGGATCAAAAATTCTGGTCTTCAAAAATTGATCAAAAGGCATTCCCGAAACTATTTCGATCAAATATCCCATCACATCCAATCCTTCACTATAGGTATACTTCGTACCTGGATCATGATGAAGGGGAAGTTTTGCCAATTTCTTAATGTTATCGCTGATTTTCACGGGTTCCGTGGTAAACAAATCCACAATTCCCGCCTTATGATAAATCATTCTCATCTGTTCATTCCCATCGATCACTCCATACCCCAACCCTGAAGTATGGGTCAATAAATCCCGGATTCTGATTTCTCTTGATGCAGGGCGCGAAGAATAAGTGGTATCACCATAGCTAAATCTCGTCAACACCTGTGGGTCTGCAAACTCAGGAATATAGCGAGAAATAGGATCATCCAAGCCAAATTTCCCCTCTTCCCAAAGCATCATAATTGCAGTAGAAGTAATGGCTTTGGACTGGGAGGCAATCCTAAAAATTTGGTCCTTCGACATGGGCGTTTTGGAAGGGACATCCGCTAATCCTTTTGCCTCATGGTAGACGATTTTCCCATCTTTTACAATCATAGCTACCAATCCGGGAACTTGATTTTTAGAGAGAGTCTCCTCTAACATCTGATCAATTCTATCTATTCTCTCTTCAGAGATGCCAGGAAGATCTTGGTTTCCTATAGGAGTTAATTCATTCGCTGTTTGAGAAAAGGCGTGGATTGAAATCAGTCCTGAAATCAATAGCCCACTTAAGAATGGAATGGTTATTTTCATGAAATTCTGGGTTTAAAGAACCTTTAAAGTAAGAAAATCAAGCCAAAAACTCCCATCCACCAATGCTTTAGACAAAAAAAACAGGCCGATTTTCACCGGCCTGTCTTTACTTTCAATCTACAATCAATCTAACTCAACTTCGAAATAATATTCTGTACCATCTTGGAACATACCCAGAACTACTACATCTTCTCCTGACTTATCATTCAACACTTCTAGTAGCTGTTCAACAGATTTAATTCTCACTCTGCCTTCATCACTGATGATAGAAGTGATGATAAAGCCAGGTCTTGCTCCTGCCTCTCTCCACTCTGATTCTCCTACCACACTGATCATTGCTCCTCCATCAATTCTCAAGCCTTCTTTTAATTGGCTTTTCAATTCTTCGAATACCATTCCTCCGAACTCATACGTTTTAGGAACTTCTTTCTTAATGATTTTGGTATCACCATCAAAGTTCTTCAAGGTAGCCTTGGTTTTATAAGTCTTTCCATCTCTCAGGTACTCCACTTCAACTTCGTCTCCTGGGCGTTTTCTAGCTACCAGCTCTTGAAGGTTAGAAACGTTATTAGTTTCCCTTCCATCTACACCGATGATAATATCTCCCTGTTTCAGGCCAGCTTCCGCTCCTCCACTGTTTTCATTTACCCCACTCACATATACTCCTTGATCTACACCGAAGTCTTTATCCAGATACTCTGCAAGTTCTGGACTGACACTTTGAATAGTTACTCCTAACAAACCTCTTTGTACTGTTCCATATTTCATCAAATCATCCATTACTTTTTTTACCAATGTACTTGGCACAGCAAATGAATAACCCGAGAAGGTTCCGGTTCTAGTAGCAATGGCAGTATTAATCCCGATCAGTTCACCTGCAAGATTTACTAATGCACCACCTGAATTACCAGGGTTCACGACTGCATCCGTCTGCAAGAAAGATTCAATCTGCATATTGTTTTCATCCTGAAGGATATTGATGTTTCTGGCTTTTGCAGAAATAATACCTGCGGTTACCGTAGAATTCAAGTTAAATGGATTTCCTACTGCTAGGACCCATTCACCGATTTTGGTCTGGTCAGAATCTCCAAATTTCACAAAAGGCAGGTTCTCACCTTCTATTTTCAATAATGCCAGATCAGTGGTTGGATCTGTACCCACCACTTTAGCTAAATATCTCTTATTATTTTCTAAGGAAATATCCACTTTGGTGGCATTTTCAACCACGTGGTTATTGGTTACGATATAGCCATCTGGCGAAATAATGACACCTGATCCTGAACTCATTCCTTGTGGAGATCTTTGATTATCTCTCCCTTCAGGGCTTGGTAATCCAAAGAACTCCTGCAATGGATCTCTTTGTCCTCTACCCGGAGATTGAGTATACGAAATCTGACTGGTAATATGGACTACTGCCGGGGTGACTACTTCTGCTGATGCGACGAAATTGATACCATCTGGTATGGTGAAATCCTCTCCAGACAATAGGTTCACAAAGCTAGCTTGTTGTTTTTCATCAAAACTGTTGGCACTTTGGGGCTGCATCAAAAAGCCCACGCCTGCCAAGGCGACAATACCTCCGATTAGTGAGGCAAGGATAATTCCGATAAAGAATTGCTTTTTGCTCATATTGTTTTTCATTTTTTATACCTCCACAACGTTTGGTGTTGAAAATCGATCCAAAAACTGAACCTTTTAAACAGGTTTTCCACCCAAATTAACAAGAATTAACCGCATTCAGGCCCTTTCTTAATTAAACTAAAAAAAAATAGAGCAGGTTTTCCCTGCTCTAAAATTATTTCACTTCAATCGCTGCTTTCACTACTTTTTTCTCCTTTTTAGGAAGAACCACAGTTAACAATCCATTCTCATAAGTAGCAGAAACTTCTTCAGCTAGGATATCTTCAGGAACGAAAAAGGATCTGCTAAAACTTCCATAATTAGTCTCCAAGCTATGGTAATTTTTTCCTTCTTTTTTCTCTTCCATTTTTCTCTCTCCAGAGATAGTCAATTTCCCGTCCAACAATTCAACTTGGAAATCTTTTTTGTCTATTCCTGGTACCGAAACTTGGATCTCATAGGACTTATCGTCTTCTGAAATGTCCACCGCAGGGCTGAAATGTTTCAATGAACTTCCCATATTCTCGTTGAAAAACTTGTCCAACATCCCACTAAAGGTAGAGGGGAAATAGGGTTCCGCTTGGTTAAATCTTACTAGTTTCATTTTTTTTATTGGTTTAGATGATCAATGTAAATTTTATACACATCTATCAGTAAATTCTATTCCAACTCAAAAAACCCAGTCATTCCGGCATAATAACACCGATTTTAATCGAAAAAACTGTCAATCTGACGGGATTTAAAATTCAATTTTCACCATAGCTAATTTTGGTTAATCAATCACTAAGCAGGAAATCCATATTATTTCTATATTGAATTTGAAACTTTTCTCTATGAAACGCCTCTTTGCTCTATTACTATTTATAGTAAGTTATCTCCCGATATTACATGCGCAACAAAACTTATTGGTTTCAGACAGCATTAGTAATGAATTACTTTCCCAAGAAGTAACATTAGATAGTCTATTTATCACTTCGGATTCAATGAAACTTGGTGTAAAAACCAATCTATCTGTTGGTTCAGTTTTAACCCGAGTAATTAATAAGGCACAACAGCACGCTATTTCTTTAAGTGAAATAAAGTTGGAATTAGGGGACAACCTGGACACCACTGAAATCAGCAATGAATTACCTACCATCAAAACCTTTGCTGATATGATCAAACAGAATATTTCTGAAAATAAAGATTTTATTAACCTGAGGTATTTAAAAGGATTGGATAACCTGATCCGTACGGTCAATGAGGAAAACCAAAAGCATGCAAACAATATCAATGAAAGAGTAAAAGTCTACAATGAAATCGGGAATAAACTAGTAGAAATAAAAAGTGATAGTTTATTCAACCTATCACTAAAAGACACGACTCTAGCACCTATCATTAATTCTGAACTCAATTCGCTGAAAAAATCTCTTAGGAGTGTAGACAGTATTTTTCTCTTTTCAGAAATCTCATTGGTGAAGTTTCAAGCCAGTGCTAGTGAAAACGCCATTTTATTAATGGAAATGCGGCAGTTCATTACTGAAAACCAAAAACGGCTTGAAAAGGAAGCTTTAGGGAAAGAGATCAATTTTATCTGGGAGCCTTCCAACTTCGAACAATCCATCACTTTTATGGAGATTACCAAGCAGTCTACCTTGGTAAATTTGCTCATTATTGTCCTTTATTTCGGGAGGCAATATTTAACTCTTTTACTTGTACTCGCATTAATAATTGGGATCTATCTAAAGATAAAAAGGATTGTATCAAAAATTTCCAACGAAAATGAATTTGCTTCGTTGATCTTAGACAGGGTAAAATATTTTAGAAAATACACGTTGGCTTCCACGATCATTTTGATCATGCCTTTTAGTTTGATTATTTTTAAAAACCCACCCCTGATTTTTGTTTCCATACTCTCTCTTTTACTGGCAATTGGCTCGACATTTCTGGTTAAGCAGCAATTTGGAAGTAAATTTCATCGCTATTGGTTAACTTTTTTCCCTGCATATATCCTAATCGCTCTCAGTGGCCTTCAATGGAGAATAGCCTTTCAAGAAAGATGGTTCATCCTACTCATTTCTGTGTTATTTATTGTGATGGGAATCCTCACTTTGAAAGATTTAAAACATAAAAACTTCACAGGTTCTATTTTCCTCAGAAGTGCTTCTATATTTCTTATTATCTTTCAAGTATGCAGCCTATTTCTTAATGCCTTTGGTAGGTTCAATCTCTCGAAAACCTTTGCTGTCACAGGAGTAATCAATTTTTATAGAGCTGTTGGTTTATTTCTATTTATCATGGTAACCATGGAGGCGGTTTACCTTTTTACAGAATACAATAAAAAAGGCTCTAATGGTTTCACTTCATTCTTTGATTTTCAAGACCTTCAAAAGAGAATGAAAGGTTTCTTGATCTTTTTCACATCCACCATCTGGATCTATGGAGTAATATGGCATTTGGGCTACTTTGATCATATCTACCAAATAGTAAGTAAGTTTTTACTTGAGGACAGGGTTTTGGGTGATACCAATTTCCAATATGGAAGTATTTTACTTTTCATCATCATCATTTACATCTCCATATTCTTAGCAAATAACATTGCCTATTTCGCTACCATGCAAGACCAAAAAACTTCCTTGACAAGAAAACAGCGGTTAGGTAGCTCTGTACTCCTCATTAGATTAGGGGTGTTATTTGTGGGTTTCTTTATTGGGGCTACTGCTGCCAAAATCCCCTTAGACAGCATCGCGATTGTATTAGGTGCTTTATCTGTGGGTATTGGTTTTGGTTTGCAAACTATCATCAACAATTTGGTTTCAGGGATTATTCTGGCGTTTGAACGACCTATTCAAATTGGAGATGAAATTGAAGTAGGTACTAATGCAGGCACTGTAAAAGATGTGGGGATTAGAGCAAGTAAAATCCGAGCTTATGATGGGTCTGAAATTGTGATTCCTAATGGAGATTTACTATCACAAAGCCTTATAAACTGGACATTATCTGACAAGAAGAGAAGAATTGAATTGATCATAGGAGTAGGCTATGGCTCTGACATGAAATTGGTAAAATCTGTGATCGAAAAAGTTCTAGAACGGGACAAGGTCATGAAAGTACCTGCTCCACAAGTGCTGATGCAAACATTCAATGACAATTCTGTGGATTTCAGAGTTTTATTTTGGGTGGAAAGCATGGACATTTGGATTCAAATGCGCGCAGAAGTCATGTCTGCAATATTTGAATCATTTGCAGAGAACAATATAGAAATCCCTTTCCCTCAGCGGGACTTGTATATCAAAAGTCTCCCGGAGATATGGAAAGAAAAAGTTTCTAAACCTGGAGATGGTTTGGAAAAACCTGATTCGGAAAATCCAGAAGTATAAAAAAAAGCCCCTGAGAGGAATTCACAGGGGTTTCATAACACTATAATTTCAAAATCAGCAATTAAGCGATTTTTACATTAATTGCGTTTGGTCCTTTTTTGCCATCCTTGACATCGTAAGTCACTTTGTCGTTTTGAGCTACTTTGTCGATAAGCCCGGTTGCATGAACGAAGATTTCGCTTTGAGTTTCGTCATCAACGATAAATCCGAAACCCTTGGCTTCGTTGTAAAATTTTACTGTTCCGGTAAACATAATAAATTGTGATAAATTGTAATTGAAAGTACGCTAAATGTAAATATTACCTGAAAAAAAACAAAACAATCATTTTTTATTTGAGCAAATGAAGAAAATTATTTTGGTAAGACATGGAAAATCAGCATGGGATAAGCCATTTTTAGCAGATCACAACAGACCCTTAGCAGAGCGTGGATTAAGGGATGTTCCCATGATGGCGGAAAGATTAAAGGCCCGAAACATTGAACCAGACCTGTTTTTAAGCTCCTCAGCGACTCGAGCCATGGCTACCGCAGCGCTGACTGGTGAAGTTTTTGGGTATCCTAAAAAAAATATTCATGCAGATGAACATCTATATCACGCAAGTCCCGAAAAAATCCTAAAAATTATTCATCATCAAAAGGATAGCCATCAAACGATCCTTCTTTTCGGGCATAACCCTGGACTCAACGAATTAATCTATTTGCTAGGTGGAAGGATTGACAACCTTCCTACATCGGGTCAATATGGCTTTACCTTTGACACGGATGAATGGGAAAAAGTCTCAAAAAAAAATGCGAAAGTTTGGTTTGTAGACTATCCTAAAATGAAGGTCAACTGATTTCAAACTTTCGAACATCCTGAATCACCTCTTTAAACAGCTCTGTGTGATCAAATAAATACGCAATTTTTTCTGCTACTTCCATTGGGCTAACCAGCTTACCTTCTTCTTTAAAGGCTTTGAATTTTTCGATTTCAGGAAAATCTGATTCATTTGACCCTCTGATTTCTCCTTGCATCCCTGTATCAACGATCCCAGGAGCTAAACTATAAAAATGAAAATTCTCTGACTTGTTTTCCTTCGCTGCAACTAGTGTAAACATGGATAATGCAGCTTTGGTACTGCAATAGCCACTCCAACCTTCCACTGCCCTGCTTGCAGCTCCTGAGCTAATATTGCAAACAATCTTTTCTGAATCTGTCTCCTTATACCTCTTGATAAAAGCATTTGTCAAATACATTGGCCCTAATAAATTCAGGTTTACTTGTACCCTCATCTCTTTTGGACCAAGATTGCCTATTGGTTTGATTTGACCAATCCAGCCCGCATTATTCAAAAGAATAATCTTATCAAATTCCACTTCAGAAAAAATATCTGGCAATTGCCTTTCTAACACGTCAAGCTCTGAAAGGTCCATACTGATTTGCTGAAGGTTGGGTGAATCGATCTCTAACTTTGTCCTAGAAATCGCTATGATCTG
Source organism: Algoriphagus halophilus (assembly GCF_900129785.1). NCBI lineage: Bacteria > Pseudomonadati > Bacteroidota > Cytophagia > Cytophagales > Cyclobacteriaceae > Algoriphagus > Algoriphagus halophilus. The sequence continues at coordinate 228,178 of NZ_FSRC01000001.1, read as the reverse complement.
AAAGGACTGATCCCCTAAGTAATGATCTAGAATGGCACGACCTAAACCCTGACTATGGCCTGTAATTATGAGTAGTGATTTTGACATAAAAAAAAGGGCACTAAAATGATGCCCTTTTTTTATTTATAAGATGTATTGGGATAAGTCCCTGTTTTTCACCAACGTGGTAAGCCGTTCCTGAACCATTTCCTTTGTGATCATAATTCTTGAGTTGGCCTCAATGGTATCAGGCACATCAAACAGAAAATCATTTAGTAAATGACTCATTACCGTATGAAGCCTTCTAGCACCTATATTCTCAACTTCCTGATTGATCAAAAACGCTAACCTCGCAATTTCTTCAATTGACTCGTCATTGAATTCCAAAAACACATTTTCCGCCTCAAACAAAGCTTGGTATTGCTTAGTCAATGCGTTTTTAGGTTCTCTAAGAATTCTAGAAAAATCTTCTTGCGTCAAACTTTGTAATTCTACCCTAATTGGGAATCTCCCTTGAAGCTCCGGAATGAGGTCTGAAGGTTTTGCTACGTGGAATGCTCCAGCAGCTATAAAAAGGATATGATCCGTATTGATTACCCCATATTTGGTGTTTACAGAAGACCCTTCAACGATTGGTAACAAATCTCTTTGAACACCTTCTCTACTCACATCTGGCCCTCCACCGTTTTTACCAGATTTTGAAGCAATCTTATCGATTTCGTCAATGAATATGATCCCATTGTTTTCGGCCAGCTTAATCGCTTCTTCTTTCACCTCATCAAAATCGATTAGCTTGGAAGCTTCTTCTTCCAACAATACTTTTCTCGCCTCGGAAATACTCAATTTTCTTTTTTTGGTTTTCTTAGGCATCATTCCTGAAATCATGTCCTGAAGCCCAGCCATGCTGGCATCATCCATCATTCCATTCCCAATCATTCCTATTCCCACAGGAGAAGATGCCTTCACATTGATTTCAATCTTCCGATCGTCCAACTCTCCATTTCTTAGTTTCTCACGAAAACGCTCACGGGTCCTTTCATTTAATTCAGCATCATTACTAGGCTCAGAGTCCGTATCAGCAGGAATCGAATTTCTGGTAAATCCAGCGCTTTTTACAGGTGGAATCAATATATCCAAGATAAGTTCTTCTACTGCCTCAGCAGCTTTTACCTTCACCTCCTCATTTTTGACTTCCCTTACCAAGGCTACAGACTGTTCCACTAAGTCTCTTACCATGCTTTCCACATCTCGACCTACATAACCTACTTCCGTAAATTTAGAGGCCTCTACTTTAGTAAAAGGTGCATTGGCCACTTTTGCAAGTCTTCTGGCAATTTCCGTTTTACCAACACCGGTAGAACCAATCATGAGAATATTATTAGGCACGATATCCTTTTGAATTTCAGATTTCACCATCAAACGACGGATTCTGTTTCTCAGGGCAATCGCCACATTCCTTTTCGCATCGTGTTGTCCAATTATATATTTATCCAACTCAGAGACTATCTGTCTGGGAGTAAGTGAAATGATGTGCTCCATTTTCTTTCGTTAAAAAACTTGTCCTTGATTTAGCCTAATACAAAATCAAGATTTGACAAGCCGTTGATTTTAGATATGGTTTTAAAAGAGCATGCATTGAATTCTATGCACCACTCTTCCATACTTTAAATTTATTTATCTGATTCGAAATTGAATTTTATTGCTCTATCCACTTTTGATTTCAATAAAGCAATTTCCAATACCTCATCGACACGCTCTACAAAATGAAATTCAATGCCTTTGACATATTGAGCATCAATTTCTTCAATATCTCTCCTATTCTTTTTACAAAGAATAATCTCTTTGATTCCAGCTCTTTTAGCGGCCAGGATTTTCTCTTTGATTCCTCCAACAGGCATCACTTTACCAATCAGGCTTATCTCCCCTGTCATAGCGACTTTGGCCTTCACTTTTCTTTGGGTATAGACTGACGCCATGGCTGTCAACATGGTAATCCCTGCTGAAGGTCCATCCTTGGGGACTGCACCTGCAGGGACGTGAATATGTAGGTCATATTGATCAAAAACCCGATGATCTATCCCTAAATTTTCTGCCTGTGACTTCAAGTAAGACAATGCAGTCATCGCTGACTCTTTCATTACATCGCCTAACTGACCAGATAGTGTCAATTTACCCTTTCCTCTACTCAAGCTGGATTCAATAAAAAGAATTTCTCCTCCAACACTGGTCCAGGCCAAGCCTGTTACTACCCCTGCCACTGAATTGTCTTGATAAATTTCTTTATCAAAAATTTCTGAACCTAAGATCTTTCTAACGGCTTCCTTGGTAATCTTGGTATCATACTCCTCTTCCATTGCGATGGATTTGGCAACATTTCTTACCACTTTACCAATCGCTCTTTCCAAGCCTCTTACTCCCGATTCACGGGTATAATCCTCAATGATTTTCACCAAAGCAGCTTTTTCAAAAGTCACTTGCTTGGACTTCAAACCATGTTCTTTTCTTTGCTTTGGCACCAAATGGCGTTTCGCTATCTCTACTTTCTCCTCTTGGGTATAACCGGTTACCTCGATGATCTCCATCCGGTCTCTCAAGGCAGGTTGAATACTTTCCAAGGAATTAGCCGTAGCTATGAATAACACTTTACTCAAGTCATATTCTACTTCCAGATAGTTATCTAAGAAGGTACTATTTTGCTCTGGATCTAACACCTCCAGAAATGCTGAAGAAGGGTCTCCTCTGAAGTCTGAAGACAGTTTGTCAATTTCATCCAGCACATAAACCGGATTAGAAATTTTCACCTTCTTCATATTTTGGATGATCTTACCAGGCATCGCTCCAACATATGTTTTTCTATGTCCTCTGATTTCAGCCTCATCATGAAGACCTCCTAGAGACATTCTAACGTATTTTCTTCCCAATGCCGCCGCAATGGATTTCCCTAAAGAAGTTTTACCAACTCCTGGAGGGCCATATAAACATAAGATGGGTCCTTTTAAATCATTCTTCAGTTTAAGCACTGCCAAATATTCAATAATCCTTTCTTTGACTTTTTCCAGACCGAAATGATCATTATCCAAAATGGCTTTGGCATGTTTGAGGTCGAAGTTATCTTGGGTAAATTCATTCCAAGGTAACTCTACCATGGTCTCAGCATAATTGAGTGCAATAGGATATTCTGCTGCAGAAGGGTTGATTCTAAGGATTTTATCCAATTCCTTTTCAAAATGTTTTTTTACCTCTTCCGGCCAATTTTTCAAGGCACCCCTCGCACGTAAATCTTCTACTTCTTTTTCTGGCCCCTCTTCTCCCAACTCAGTTTGAAGCACTTTCATCTGTTGACGGAGGAAGTAATCCCGCTGCTGCTGATCAATATCTGTATGAACTTTCTTCTGGATTTCTGATTTCAACTCCAACATCTGGATGTCTTTCATCATAAATTCCAAAAGCAAAGTTGCCCTATCTACCCCATCATTGATTTCCAATAGGCGCTGTTTAGATTCAACAGGTGCATTGATATTAGAAGATAGGAAATGAGTCAAAAACGGGGTATTGTCTATATTATCCAAAGCTACCTGAGCCTCTCGAGGGATCTCGGGATTGAGATGAAGAATCCGAGTTGCCGCATCTTTCAGCGATTCCTCCAATGCTTTGATCTTCTTTGAGCTTTTTGGGAAATTTTCATCCAGGTAATCCACTTTCGCCATGAAGTATGGATCATCTGTAATCTGTTCCTTGATCTTAAATCGTTTCTTGCCTTGAATGATAATGGTGGTATTTCCATCAGGAAGTACTATCATCTTAATGATCTTTGCAAGGGTACCCACTTGGTAAATATCGTCCCATGATGGATCATCATTGTTTGGATTGATTTGAGCGCAAACCCCAATCATTTTATCTCCCTTCTGGGCTTTTTTCACCAAACGAATAGATCGTTGCCTTCCTACGGTAATGGGTATTACCACGCCGGGAAAGAGTACCGTATTTCGAACGGATAAGATCGGGAGTTCCTCCCCATAAGATTCAGTTCCCTGCTCCTCATTTTCATCTTCGGTGATCAACTGTATAAGATCTCCCTCACCTGCAAATTCCCCTACCATTAAATTTTGAAACATGGACTTTTCGAATTGACTCATATAGACATTATGACAGACTGACTGTCAGGATTTAGCTAAAATAAAAGAAGAACCTTCCAATAGCGAAGGTTCTTCCTAAAAGGTCAAGGGGTATGCCAAAGGTTGAAATGGTCAAAATGGCAGACAGAAGTTATAGGAACATCCAAAATATGGATTTATAATTCTGTTTAAATAAAATCGTGTATTACAACTCATAACTCCTCAAAGAAATGCCACTTTCAGATTTTGTTTTTAAAGAATCATAATTGTGGTAAATCAATAGGAACATAAAACAAAACCGGGCCAATTGACCCGGTTTGATAATTCTTTCAATTGGGGAAAATCACCCTCCCGTAAATAATTTCAGCACATCATTTCCAATGGCGAATACCATTAATGCCAAAAGGATAACCATCCCTACTTTTTGGGCATTTTCCAAAAACTTATCAGATGGAGCTCTTCCAGAAATCATTTCATATAATAAAAACATCACATGTCCACCATCCAAAGCCGGAATTGGCAATAGGTTCATAAAGGCTAACAACATAGAAATTAATCCAGTGATAGTCCAAAATTTAGTCCAATCCCAAGTGTCTCCATAAATCTTTGCCATGCCGATCGGGCCACTTACATTTTTGGCAGACACTTCACCCGTAAACATTTTTCCCAAAGCTTTTGCATTGACAATAACTACTGTAAATGCACGCTCTGACCCTTTCATAAAGGCTTCTCCTAATCCATAACTTCTTCTTACTGGCTCTATTAATGCAGTTACCGCAATATCAATGGTTCCTCGATCGGTTACCGCAACACTAGTATGGGTAGTATCTCCATTACGTAATAAAGTAATGTCGGCATTTTTACTTTTCGCATCAGCCAAGGCAGATTGTAACTCATCAAAATAAGTCACTTGCTTTCCATTGATTGCCAATATTTTATCTTCAGTGGTAATTCCAGCTTTCTCAGCAGCACCACCCTTATCAATCACTGACAATTGGAATGGATATCGGATGTCTACAAATTCATCAAGTGCTTCCTTCTTGTTGAATGAATTAATGAAACCACGAGGAATCTCGATTTTCAGTATTTCACCATTTCTATCAACTGTATAATACCCATTCTCTTCCAACAAGGCTGAACCACTACTTAAATCATTAATGCTGGTGTATGGCTGTCCGCTGAGATCAAGAATTTTATCTCCTGTTTTTAATCCAATGGATTGTGCAATTTCTCTGGCAACAATCCCATTTTCCACCACTTGATCTCTGGAGAAATAAGTTTCTCCATTATTATACACCATTACAAAAAATATGAGCACTCCGGTGATTACGTTGACGATAATCCCACCTAGCATTACGATCAATCGTTGCCAAGCGGGCTTGGACCTAAATTCCCAAGGCTGAGGCTCAGCAGCCATTTGTTCTGTGTCCATGGACTCATCAACCATCCCAGAGATTTTCACAAATCCTCCCAATGGAATAGCCCCGATGGAATATTCGGTTTCTCCCCATTGAAATCCAGCAATTTTTGGTGGAAATCCTATTGAAAATTTCTCCACTCTCATACCAAACATTTTGGCAGTGAGTAAGTGTCCCAACTCATGTAAACCTACTAGGATGGATAATCCCAGAACCAGTTGGCCCACCATTATTAATGTATCCATTATACTTTACGCTTAATTAATTGTTCTGTAATTTCTCTAGCCCTACGATCTGTCTCCACATAATCTTCCAGATTCGGCTGTAAGATAAACTCTGTTTTGGAAAGTGTCTCCCCTATCAGGTCAGACATTTCCAGAAATCCTACCTCTTCTTTTAGAAATGCATCTACGGCCACCTCGTTTGCTGCATTCAAGACACAAGGAGCATTGCCTCCTTTTGCTAATGCATCGTAGGCCAGTTGAAGATTTTGAAAAGTCTCAATATCCGGTTTCTCAAAGGTCAATTGAGGATAATTAATAAAATCGAATCGCTCAAAATCACTTTTCAATCTATCGGGGAAACTCAGGGCGAACTGAATGGGAATACGCATATCCGGCAAGCCGAGTTGCGCTTTTAATGATCCGTCTTCAAATTGTACCAAAGAATGTATGATACTTTGTGGGTGTACAACCACTTCAATCTGATCAGTTGTTAGCCCAAAAAGCCATTTTGCTTCGATTACCTCCAAGCCTTTATTCATCAATGAGGCAGAATCTATGGTGATCTTGGCCCCCATCTCCCAATTAGGATGCTTTAAAGCCTGAGCTTTGGTCACTGTTTCCAAAAATGTTCTGTCCTTTCCTCTAAATGGTCCTCCAGAAGCGGTAAGAATGATTTTCTCAATAGGATTATGAAACTCTCCTACCAAACATTGGAATATTGCAGAATGCTCGGAATCTACAGGGTAGATATTTACCCGGTATTCTTTCGCTAAAGCTGTGATAATTTCTCCAGCAACCACCATGGTTTCCTTATTGGCCAGGGCAATTTGTTTCCCCGCCTTGATAGCATGGATCGTAGGTATCAAACCAGAATAGCCTACCAAAGCAGTCAAAACTATATCAATGGTTTCCATTTCTACCACCTGCGCAATTGCTTTTTGGCCGGCAAATACTTTAATATCCTTCGGAATTAATGCATCTCTTACCTGCGCATAATGGGCTTCGTTCCCAATCACCACGGCATTTGGATTAAACTCCAAAGCCTGCTGGATCAACAAACCTGCATTATTTTGAGCGGTAAGGACTTCGACTTGGAAGTCTGAAGAATGTTGGCGAATTACCTCCAAAGTTTGAGTTCCGATACTTCCGGTACTACCTAAGATGGCTACGCGCTTTTGTTCTGTCATTCAATTTGGGATTTTGAGCAATAAACCTTCTGATCGTATCGAAGGTTTTCTCAATTAGCTGACAAAATTACAAGATGCCTAGACTTTTCCTTGTACATATCGTCAGTTTTTATTGGATGGGCTGATTTTTGCTCGATTTCGTTACAACTATCGCACCTTTTCTTAAAATATGTGAAGGCAGCTAACTGATTTTTCTTCATCTCGTCAACTTGATAAATGAAATTCTATGAAAAGTCTTATTAAAACAATTGGTTTACCTTTTCTCTCTGGATTAGCTGGTGCAGCAATTTGGACCACTCTAAGTTTTTCAGATTCAAAAGATCAGGTACTACCTACCCCATCTCCAAAGATGGAACAAATGAGTTTTGCTTCCGATTACTCACCCAATCGGACGCTACCAGACTCCCCTCCTACATCATTTGTAGAGGCTTCCGAAAATAGCACTCAATCTGTCGTCTTTATCAAAAATTTCTCTGGTACAGATCCAAGACGTTACAGTATGTTTGATTATTTCTTTGGCTCAGGACCATCCCAACAGGTAAGCTCCGGTTCAGGAGTGATTATTTCTGACGATGGATACATAGTTACCAATAACCATGTCATAGACCGAGCAGAAACCATTGAAGTGATCCATCAAAAGAAAACTTATAAAGCCAGACTGGTCGGTACGGATAAAAATACAGACATCGCCGTTTTAAAAATTGATGCAGAAGGACTTCCTGCTATTAAAAGAGGAAAAAGCCGAGATCTGAAAATCGGGGAATGGGTGTTGGCTGTAGGAAATCCGTTCAATTTGACCTCCACCGTTACCGCCGGAATCGTATCTGCGAAGGAACGTCAGATCAATATTTTGGGAGGTGATTTTCCATTGGAAAGCTTTATACAAACTGATGCCCCTATTAACCCCGGTAACTCAGGGGGAGCTTTGGTCAACGTGAATGGCGAGCTCGTAGGAATCAATACAGCCATTCTCTCTAGAACGGGGTCCTATACCGGATACGGCTTTGCAGTACCAGTAGATATTGCCATGAAAGTATCTAATGATCTGATTCAATATGGGGAAGTACAAAAAGCAATTCCAGGTATTGAAGCAGTGGAAATCACTCCGGAACTTGCAGAGGAAATGAATATCAAAACCTTGGATGGTGTGATCATCACGCATGTAGTAAGAAACGGAGCAGCAGAAGAAGCTGGACTACAAAGAAGCGATGTGATTACGCAACTAGGAGATCAGGAAATCACCGGGATGGGTAGCTTTGAAGAAGCACTTTCCTATTATTACCCAGGGCAGAAATTACCAGTGACTTTTTTCCGAAATGGATCTCCAGAAACCGTTCAGTTAACACTCCAAAACCTGGAAGGTGGAAGTGGCATTATCAAAAGAGAATACTATAGCTCTGCCTTACTAGGCGCTAAATTGGAAGCCGTCAATACCATTGAAAAAGATAAAATGGGAATAGATTATGGCATTAAATTGACCGGAATGACCAGGGGCTACTTAAGGGATTTGGGACTTCGCGAAGGCTTCATTATTACTCAGATCAATCGTGAACCTGCCAGAGATCCAAAAATAGTAGGTAAGTTTTTAGAAGAATATAGTGGAAAACTTTTGCTGGAAGGGGTAGCTACCAGTGGTCAACCTTTTATGCAGAGCTATACCATCAGGTAATTGGGCATTACCTAGGGCAAAAAAGATTATTTAAAATTCTCTTTAAGCCTTAGGGAGCATCTCCTAAATTTAGTATCTTAATTAAAAGTAACGCCCATGAAGACCTTACCTCAAACTTGCGAGCAATGCTTAGAGGAATACCAAGTAGCTTTGGAAGACCTTCGCTCCTATATTCAAAGAGCCAGAAAAATCGGATTAACTGAATTCCAAGCGCGTGAGTTGATCATTAATTTTGAAGTGGCCCATGAACTTGCCCTTAAAGTCATGACCAAATATTTTGAAAAACAAGGGAAAGGTCCCTTTTCCGGATCCAGAGACTTGACGGCCGAAGCCTTCCATGCAGATCTAATAGATGATGGGAAAGCCTGGCTTGATATTGTGATAGATAGGATACAGTATAATCCTGTATATGCCATTGATACGCAAGATAAATTCTTGGATAACATTCAACATAAATACATTCATATGTTGGAGAAATTTGAGGATGTAATGAGTGACAAGCTCAACTAAAAAAAACAAAGGCAGTGAATTGATCACTGCCTTTGTTTTTATATACTTAGTGTATTAATAAAAAAGAAATCCGGAAGGACCTCTCCCTACTTCAAAAGTCCTGATTTCAGTACCTTCTTCATTGTATACAGTTACCGAACCATTTCCTTGAAAACCATTGGAATTGGAGAGATAAAGCTCATTTCTGACTTGATCAAATCCTATCCCGTAAAATCCAGATCCGGTTATCCAATCTATATCCAATTCTGGTCCCAATACAGAAACTCTGGATACCCCGTCCTCATAATCAGGCCATCCAGTACTGGTAATCAGGTAAAACACATGATCATTTCCAAAAGCAATTCTTCCTGTGGCATTGGCAACCGGAAGCGCATTAGTGGTGGCCTTAGTCAAATTATCCAAATGAAAAGATTGGAAATAAACCTCATCTGAACCGGTAGAATATAGCCAAAGGGTGCCATTGTCCTCAAAGAACTGTGCAGGATGTCCATCCACTTCCAAAGTTTTGATCACTTCTTCTTTTTCGGCATCAATAATTTCAACTTTCCCTTCTTCGGAACCTGCCACAAACACATACTTCCCATAGGCAAATAGGTCCTCAGGTTTATTGGACACTTCAATTTTTTTGGAAACGACTCCTCCATTTAAACCATCCACTACCGCGACATATGAATCTGGAGTGGCATACGAGGCATCATATGGACCATAATCAGAAATAAAGAGCTTACTCCCTACCACGGCCAGGGAACGAGGTTGGTCTAAATCCCCTGTTATTGCCCCGACACTTTTAAAAGTTCCAGCATCAACAATTTCTACTTTCCCTGTATTTGCTACTAAATACAAATTGTCATTTGCAGGAACCATATCTTCCAACAAACCTGCAAATGGCCTAAAATTTTCAGCTTCAAAAATAGTAGGTGTCAAGGTTTCTGTACTTGGATCCAAATGATAAACTTCCCCGTCATTTGTCCCAAAATTCCCCTCATTCATAATTAAAATACCTTGTTCATAGGCCCCTAATGGTTGTTCGGGATCTGAATCATTACACGCAAAAAGAATCAAACTGAGCGCAAAAGCTCCAAATAGTTGGTTGAATTTTAACTTCATAAGTTTATTGATAAATTAAATTGAAAAGACCTTCCCGGCATGGCACGGAGATAGAGCACTTGGTACTCAGTATTGAATAAATTATTGATTTGAAAGCTGATAGGTACTGAAATCTCTTTCCATTTGATATTTTGGAAAGCAAGACCTGCATGGAACAATTGGTAAGAGGACATCAGTCGAGGATTATCCGCAGTGATGGCTCTCTCCCCCACATAAAAAGTCCCCAAGAAAGCAGAGAATCCATTTTTCAATAAGGTTAACTTTGCGTTCGCTTGGTGTCTTGGTGTATAAGGAAGTTGCTTCCCGATAGCAGGGTCAGTCTCTCCAATTCCTTGAGTAGTAATGGCCCTGTTCCAGTTATAGGACCAACTTCCTTTCCATTTCCAGCCATATATTTCACCGGAAACTTCTCCCAAATACTCTATTCCCTGGTTGCTGACATGCTTGATATTTTCAGGTGTCCAAACAGCCCCTTGTGGTAACCAGATAATCCAATTGTCCACACTCATTCTAAAGTAAGTCAAGCCATTTCGCCAGGCTATATTTCCTTCTCGCCTCCAATCCAAGCCTACTTCTCCGTTCCAACTTTCTTCGGGCAATAAATCAGGATTCCCGCCAGGTTCCCAAAATCGATCATTGAGTGTAGGGACCTTGAAGCCTTTACCAATGGATGACTTTAGTAAGAGTTGTTGATTTTCCTTTTTCCATAGTTCCCAGTCCATTCCAAGGTTAGGAGTAAATGGGGCAAATTGATCTTGATATACGAATTCACGGAGGTTCAGTGAAAAGCTTAATCTGTCATTGAACTGGTAATTAGCCGATTGATAGGCTTCTATTCTCTGGTCACTGGTGCTGTAGGAACTCAAATCCGCTTGGATGTAGGTAAATCGAACGCCTGCTTTAATTGTCCACACTTCGGACAATGTCCCATCCCAATCTGTTCCCAGAAAGTATTGACTGGTTTGACTCAGACTTCCATTGAATAGCAAATCATCTTTCACTAGACCAGTTTTAAAATTCCAAACTGATTGATTGCCAAACTTGTAATAATCCAAAACTGCTTTGAAACTTTTATCCTCCTGAAGATCATGGGACGTGGAGCCCATCACTGCTTGAATTTCCCTGTCGGTATGATTGTACCAAACTGCAGCTTTGAGTTGTGATTTCTCGGTGACATTCCAGGCGAAATCCTGCACCAATCCTACTTGTTCAAATTGTGCATGATCCTGATTTACCTCAGGAGTTCCTATTTGCCCCAAGTCTTTGTAAGGAAAATTATTTTTTGAAAACTCCCTATAGATTCGGGTAGACGAACTGATCGTGGAATTGGAATACTCCCCTTCCAAATACGAATTGAATGTTCCAAAGCTTCCAATTTGTTGGGTTAAGCCAACATGAAATCCATCCGAAAATTTGGGCTTAGTCTGCAAATGCAAACTCCCCCCGATGGCCTCATTCCCAAACAGTGCTCCGGCATTCCCAAACTGCAAATTCACCTGATCAAAAGCAGCAACTGGTAAAATAGACAAATCACTTTGCCCCAAGGATGGACTATTGATGGGTAGACCATTCCAAAATAAGGCGGTATGACCTGCAGATGTCCCCCTGAAAGAAGGAGATGCCAGCATCCCTGCTCCGTATTGCCGCACAAATACGGGTGATTGTTCCTGAAGCAAATCGGCCAAGGATCTTCCTTGGTAAGTTTCAAGTTGGGATTTATCCCAATTTTGTAATTTTTGTCCATGAGCAAATCGATCAATGGCAGGGGCATAGATTTCTACTTCAGCCAATACCACTGTATCCTGGACGATCGGGTGTACCCCGAAAAATGAAACTACCCACAAAAACAAAATCATGCCTGATCGAAATAAACTGAATGTCTTTCGACTCGGGCTTGAAGAGAAAATAGAAGTAATGAATCTTACCCAAATCAGAATACCTGTTTCGGGAATTGGTGCATCCTTCATTGCTTTTCCTCCGAAAGCACAGAATCATCGAAATGGCAGGTCTCCTGGCTTACCCAATTTTGCCTGCCTTCTCAGTCTTTACAGTTGAGACCAATGGCGAGGGTTGACAAAATCCTTTGTAGGAAAATTCCTACGTGGGCTTACAGTTGCGGGGACAGCTCCGGTATTTCACCGGATTCCCTTTTAATCCAAAATCCGACATCGAATTCAGGAACCTATTTCGGCTGCAAACATAGCGGGGTTTCTATTCAAAAAAAAGTAGTCTGAAATTCTTTTTTTTGGAACTAGAAAAATCTGACACTTACTTTGGAACTTGAATAGCACCAAGCTCCAATGAATAAAATTTTTAAAATTTTCATTTTAAACCTACTGATTTTCAATGTCTTTTCCTGCAAAAGGAAAGAACAAATCCAAGAAATTGAAACTAAAAAAATCAGTCCTATTTATGCCAATGGATTCTCTTTGGAGCAAGGAGATGGATTTTGGATCGTGAAAGTTTTGAAGCCTTGGACGGGTGCTCAAGAAACTTTTTCCTATCTGGTTTTAGAAGAAAATGCGTTACCTCCTATTGGGGATTTTGATGCAACTATTCAGCTTCCAATCCAAAAAGTAATTCTTACTTCTACGACGCAAATCCCACATTTGGATCTGCTCAATGAAACCAAAAAATTGATCGGTTTCCCCAACTTGAACTTGATTTCGTCACCAATTACAAGAGACCGGATTAAGGAAGGTGAAATCACAGATTTAGGCGCTGGAGCCTCAGCCAATACTGAACTTATCATTGACACGGATCCAGATTGGATCATGATCTCCACGCTTGGGGATGATCTTCGCTATTTGGAGATTCTGAAATCAGCTGGTATTCCTGCAGTCATCAATGGTGAATATGTGGAGCAACACCCCTTAGGAAGAGCTGAATGGATTAAATTTACTGGAATCCTCCTCGGAAAATATGAGGCCGCAAAAGCTCAATTCGAGCAAGTTGAACATTCCTACTTGGAAGCTGAAAAACTTGCAACATCCATCCCTGAATCAGCAAAACCATCCGTATTAAGTGGAGTAATGTACCAAGATATTTGGTATGCACCTGGAAGAGATAGTTGGGGCGCAAAAATCCTTGAAAACGCAGGGGGGAAGTATGTTTTTGAAGATCAAGAAGGTACTGGTAGTGTACAACTTAACTATGAATTTGTATTGGATCAGGCCATGAAATGTACTTATTGGATTGGCTCTGCTGATTTCTCATCCATTCAAGCAATGGGGGAAGCTGAACCGAGATACAAGGCATTTGAAGCATGGAAGTTAGGAAATGTATATTCCTACACTCATAAAAGAGGCGAAACAGGGGGGTTGGAATATTTTGAATTGGGTTATATGAGACCTGATTTAATCTTAAAAGATTTGATTAAAATCCTTCATCCTAAGTTACTTCCTGACTATGAGTTGTATTTTTATGAACAACTCCATGAAAAATAACCGGTCTGTTACATTTATTTTCGGGGCTTTTGCCTTTCTAGTTTGCTGCTTTCTGATGAATGTCAGTTTAGGATCCGTGACCATTCCTGTTTCTAAGATTATACATGGTTTTTTTACCGGTGAATGGGAGAAGGCATCTTATGAACAGATTATTCTCCACTACAGGTTGCCAAAGGCTATCCTTGCGATTTTAGCTGGAATTGGATTGAGTATCAGTGGACTGCAAATGCAAACTTTTTTTAGGAACCCACTGGCAGGCCCCTATGTTTTAGGAATCAGTTCAGGCGCAGGTTTAGGGGTTGCTATTTTGATTCTGGCAAGTTCCGCTTTCGGATTAGGATTGGGAACAGCGATCAGCCCTTGGGCAACAGTGGTTGCCGGCACTCTTGGAGCCGCCTTGGTATTGGTTATCGTAAGTTTGGTTGCTTGGAGAATAAAAGACAGCATGACCCTATTGATTGTAGGCCTGATGTTTGGCTCTGCGGTATCAGCGATCATCTCTGTCCTTTCCTACTTTTCAGGTGCAGAGGCTTTGAAACTCTTTACAGTATGGTCCATGGGTAGCCTGGGCGGGTTGGTATGGAATCAAATTTTGGTCTTAGGCTTGGTGATTTTGCTAGGAGTGATCCCTATGATTATTTCAATTAAATCCTTTAATGCCATGCTCTTGGGAGAAAGTTATGCCAAAAGCATGGGAATCAACCCCACCCAACTTCGCTGGTTGATGATTCTAAGTACAGGATTATTGGCTGGGAGTGTGACCGCATTTTGTGGACCTATCGCTTTTATAGGCATTGCAGTACCTCATGTAGCCAGAATGATTTGGAAAACGGCAGATCACCGAATCCTATTTCCTGCTTCTGCATTGATGGGCGGTATTTTATTATTGATCTGTGATGCGATTGGACAATTACCTGGCTCTGCCCAGACCCTACCCATCAATGCCGTAACCTCCTTAATCGGTGCACCGATCGTCATCAGCTTGGTATTGAGAAAAAACTTCAGTAAAGAATTCTGAGCATGAGGAAAAAGGCAGTAATCGGTAGTAATCTTAGTTTGGGATACCAAAGAGGAGAGCTCAGAAAAGAAATTTTGAAAGGATTGAACTTCGAACTCTATTCGGGCCAACTCACCTGCTTATTAGGCCCCAATGGCGTAGGAAAATCCACTTTGGTCAAAGCGATCTTAGGGGAAATTCTACCCTGGAAGGGAAGCATCCAACTTTTTGGGGAAAACGTTCAGGAGTATTCAAGTACCAACTTGGCTAGAACCCTCTCAGTAGTGCTAACAGAACCTGTTTCTCCGGGCAATATGACTGTGGGACAATTGGTAGCTTTAGGGAGGATTCCACACACTGGATGGACTGGAAAGCTTTCCAAGCAAGATCAAGAAGCGGTCAAAAAAGCGTTGGCAGATACCAAAATCAGTTATTTGGAACAGGAACGTTTATCAGAAATCAGCGATGGTCAGCGACAGAAAGCCATGATCGCAAGAGCTTTGGCACAAAATGGCCAAATCATGATCCTGGATGAACCAACCGCTCATTTGGACCTGATCAACCGGTATGAAATCATGCATTTGCTTCGGGAAATCTGCCAAAAACAGGAGAAAGCTATATTGGTGGTTACCCACGATTTGGAGATTGCCATGGAAACTGCCGACCAATTTTGGTTGCTAACCTGTGGTCTCCCTCTTATTTCAGGAATTCCAGAAGAATTGGTGCTATCAGGAGAAATCAACCAGCTTTTGCCTGGCGATAAATTTCATTTTGATCCAGAAAAAGGAAGAATTGAAAAAAAAATAGGCTCCAGAAAATGGAAGATTGTGGGAGATCCAATTAGTAGCTTCTGGGTAGAAAAAGCGCTGGACAAATCTGGTATTCTTCCTGTATCTGAACCTATTTATGTAGAAAAATTCCCTTTCTCAATTCAATACAAAGGAATTCTGTATTCATCCCTTTCAGATTTCTTGTCTTTTTTATTGGCATAAAAAACTTTTTAAATCCCTCAGATTTAATACTTTTGTCATTTACATCACAAACCCTATAATTTTTATAGAGAATTGTTTTAACAATTCAGAAAATTCATATATTTGTCACACTAATTATTTGTATGACACAAGAGCAATTTGCAAAGTATTCGTTTCTCCTCGATCGCACTGCGCGAAAGGTGAAACAATATGCGCAGCAACAGTTTAAATCAGGGGATTTTGATGTGACGGTGGACCAGTGGTTGGTATTGAAAAATCTTTCTGAAAATCAATTGCTCAGTCAAACCGAGTTGGCACAACTGGTATTTAAAGACCACCCAACTCTAACTCGGATCATTGACTTGCTTTGTAAAAAAGGATATGTGGAGCGAATCCCGCATCCTCAAGACAGAAGAAGTTTCCAGCTGCATTTAACTGATGCAGGGGCTTCCAAAGTCACTGCTTTACGTCCTCAAATACTTGAAATCCGAGAAAAAGCATGGGAAAATCTTCATGAAACGGATTTTGAGGAGTTTAAAAGAATATTGAACACCATCTATAAAAACTTGGGCGGTCAAGAGATAGAAGAATAAATAGTTGTTATACTAATTATATTTATACGAACAAAAGCTTTCAATCTAGGGTTTACCCATAAAGTCAATATACCATGATTCACACAGACCTTTGTATCATAGGAGCCGGACCAGTTGGCCTTTTTGCAGTTTTCGAAGCAGGTTTGCTGAAAATGCGTTGCCATCTGATCGATGCATTGCCTCAGGTAGGCGGGCAGCTTTCTGAAATTTATCCTCAAAAACCTATTTATGATATTCCAGGATATCCTGAAGTAAAGGCTCAGGAATTGGTGGATAACTTGATGGAGCAAGCAAAGCCTTTCAAACCAACCTTTACCTTGGGTGAAAGAGTAGATCATTTGGATAAGCAAGAAGATGGTTCTTTCATAGTAACCACTTCAGATAAAACGCATGTCCATGCAAAGGTGATCATCATTGCAGGAGGTTTAGGATGTTTTGAACCAAGAAAGCCAGCATTGGAGAACTTGGAAACATTTGAAGGAAAAGGAATTACCTACATGGTGAAAAACCCTGAAACTTTCAGAAATAAAAAGGTGGTTCTTGCGGGTGGTGGAGACTCTGCGTTGGATTGGGCCATTTATCTTTCCAATGTTGCCGAAAGAGTGACTTTGGTACATAGAAATGAAACATTCCGTGGTGCTCCTGATTCCGCTGCGAAGGTATTTGACTTGGCCAATGAAGGTAAAATTGATTTGATTCTTTCTGCCAACTTAAAAAATGTAGGTGGAAATGGCGTATTGAATTCTGTGACCCTTGAATCCAAAGCAAAAGAAGAAATCAAAATTGATGCTGATTATTTAATCCCTTTATTTGGATTGAGTCCTAAGTTAGGCCCAATAGCAGATTGGGGATTGAGCATTGATAAGAATGCAATCGAAGTGGATACCAGGGATTATTCTACTGGAGTGGAAAGAATCTATGCCATCGGGGATATCAATACCTACCCAGGAAAATTAAAATTGATCCTTTGCGGATTCCACGAGGCAGCAATCATGATGCATTCTGCCTTCAAATATGTATATCCAGATCAAAAATTGAGCTTCAAATACACCACAGTTAATGGTGTAAATACATTTTAATTGTAATTTCGAGCATGGTTAATTTCACAGTAGAAGATCATGACGGAAACCGTCAAGAAATAGAAGCTCCAGACGATATGGGCTTTAGCCTTATGGAAATCCTAAAGGCATCAGAATATCCTGTATTGGCAACCTGTGGTGGCATGGCACTTTGTGCTACCTGCCATATTGAAGTACTGGAAGGAAAAGACGAATTAGGCGAAGCTACCGACATCGAATTAGATCAGTTGGAAAACTTACCGGAATACTATCCTACCTCCAGACTAGCTTGTCAAATAAGAATTGGGGAAATCCTAGAAGGAGCTGTCATCAAACTTAGAGGTGAGGATCAATAAATAGCCCATCCTTAAATATTCTTAAAGCCACTCAGAAATGGGTGGCTTTTGCTATTTTAGAGCATGATGAAATGGTTAGTTACAAGCATCTTATTTTTAAGCCTCGCCAAATCATTTGCTTGCGATTGTGCCAATGTGAGATTTGATGAAGCATACAGAAGATCTTCTCATGTAGTTTCAGGAAAAATAATGGACATCTCTACCTTTGAAGAAAACCCCTCCCTTCTCAAGGTTCAATTTCAGGTGTATGAGAACTTTAAAGGTTCGAGTCTTTCTGAATTTTATATTCTAGACCCTAAAAAAGCAGATGGAATGTGTCATGTTTACCTGAAAGAGGGAAAGGAGATGTTGGTGTATTTAACTTCTATTGAGGACGAACTCCCTTCTTTTGGTTTGTGCTCCCGGGCTTTTATGCTTTCCGAATTAAAAGAAAGACCTAAGGAGATCGAAATCCTAAGAAAGGTTAGAGAAAGCCAGTTGAATTACACTTCTAGCTTCTTTATTGAAACCTATAAAAATGAATTCTTTAAAAATTTCAGCTTATTAAAACCTTACCCAAACACACCCGGTTTTGGGATATATGAGATAGAGATAGACCAATTAAATTTTTGGACAGATGCTCGAATTATTGATGGATTCAATGATGATTTGGACCACAAAATCCTGACCTCAATTGAAAAGTCAAAATGGGTAGTGGATAGCTATTACTCCGATCGCCCAATCCCCACGATTGTGAAATTTTTCCTAGTGATTGAAAATGAATTTTGGGAACCTACCAACTCATTTCACTTGTCTGTGTTATTTTAAACCTATTTATTTTTCGTCTTGTTGCCCTCCTTCCAACTTGAATAGATGATCATCTTTTATCTATACCAAACTATTTCACTGCACTAAAGCCTTTAATTTCCAGAAGAAAATGTAGATTAGATTAAATTCAATCGAAATTTCTATGTGCCGAATTAGCCTATTATTCTTTTTAATTCTCCTCAGTTTCAACGCTTTCTCACAAAACCACCCTCAATCCAAAGCGACATCACAAGAAATTTTAAATCTGATCAATTCCTACTCCAAATCTAGGGAGACCAAAGACACTGTACTTCTCAAAAAAATCCTGACCAAAGAAATCGACCAATTGGTTTCTTCGGGGGAATGGAGAACTGGAATCAACGAAGCCATTAAAGGAATGATGGCCAGTTCGACCAATAACCCAGGAACAAGGACGTTACATGTAGAGAGAATTCGATTTGTCGGAGATGAGGTTGCCCTTGTAGATGCACGCTACGAAATCAAAAACCCAGATGAGTCCATCCGGAAAATGTGGAGTAGTTTCACCGTGGTCGACACTGGAAAAGGCTGGAAAATAGCAGCCATTCGAAATATGTTGCCAGCTGGAAATTGAAGCTTAATATGTAGCGGTTGGCCTCACATTTTCGTTACTGTTTTTAAAATCATGTTTCTATGAAAGCATTCATCATCCTTGTTCTAATTTTCCTTGGAGGCTGTCAGGTAGCTGATGAACAGCCCATACAAGTCGACTTTAATGATATGGATGAGATTTATGAGAAAATCATGGAGTTATCTGAATCAAAGACTTGTTCCAATTCCTCCAATTGGAAATTTACTGCGATTGGAAGTAAGCCTTGTGGTGGACCGACTGGCTACATTGCCTATCCTAATGATATCAATGAAAAAGAGTTTTTAGATCTGGTTGAACGTTATACCAAACTCCAGGCTGAATACAATCAAAAAAACAATATGGCTTCGGATTGCATGTATGTCATTTCTCCTACCCGAGTGGTCTGTGAAAATGGAAAACCGGTTTTCCAATATGATTAATCCGTTGAAATGGTATTGCTTCTATCTCCTTCATTGATCTGCCCCATACTGATCCCTAGTGTTAATTCCAATTCGATAGAAGTCCCAATTTTATCTTCAATTTCCTCTCGGATTTCCGTAAAATCAGCATCTTTCAACTCCCGGTCTGACAGGATCGTTACAGATAACCTCAAAGGCTGCATATTGATTACTTTCACATTTCGAAGTAATCCATGAGGAATTTCCTGTCCACTTAATTCTTGGATGATTCGATTTTCATTGACCATTTTTGTAAAACTCAAAGCCAATGGAGTGGCTATAGCAGCCAACAAGATCAAACTAATTACCAATCCTTTTTTGGCCAAACGAAATGGGCTGAATCCCAAGGTCAAAAATGTCAGAGCAGCTGCAACTACAATTCCTGCCAAGTTAGTCCCCAATAGCAACATGGCCCCAAAAAACACGTTCCAATCTGCCCACCCCAAGCCGATTCCTGCTACAGCCAGTGGAGGAACCAAAGCCACGGAAATAGCCACTCCTGCCAATGTTTTTGCGATTTCTTCTTTACTGTAGGCATAGGCACCAGCCATTCCTGATGCTACTGCAACTCCTAAATCCAATAAATTGGGTCGAATTCTGGCCAAAATTTGATCATTCAAAATTTGTAAAGGCGTCATCCAAGTAATGATCATGGAAAAGAGTAAACCTAACAAGACTCCCCAAAAAATAGTGACCAAACTATTCTTGATCAGCAATCCATCTTGACGAAGCATCCCCATGGACAAGGAAATAATGGGGGCCATCAAAGGTGCTAAAATCATTGCCCCAATAACCACTGGAGATGAATTTCCAAACAAACCAAATGTGGCAATCATGGTGGAGAGTACCATCAACACCAGGTAATTCCCGGTAGTTTGAGAGTTTTCCCTTAGGAGTTTGAACAATTCTTTAAATTCATCCGAAGTAGCATGTCGTACCCATGGCAAATACCCCCGAGTCAACTCATCCCTCAAACTACCCACAGGTAAGGTTTCTAGATTTTGTACCTCTCGCCCATTCCCTGCTTCTTCCTCCCTCACTTGTGCTCCAAGAAGGATTCGAACGGGATTTTCCAGGACTTTGACACTGATCTCTTTTCCTGACTTCTCTTCTCCATCAATCGCATAGGAGATTTCCTCTTCTGTGGTCAACTGTACTTCTTCTGCGGCAGCATACCCAACAAACCTTGGAAGCTGATTCCCTTTGATCGGGAAAAATAAATTTTGTAGTCCAAAGCGAATCAAAGTGATCAAACTTTTGGGAACCAGAATCAGAACATGGATCAATTGATCATTCAATCCTGAATCTCTTACGATCCTCCTAAAAATCACATTGCTTTGACAATTTGCTACTGCCAGGATTCCCATGGCAGCAGTATCTACAGTTTTGTTTTCCTCTTTATTTGGGAATTTAATTTGAACTGCTTGAAGCTTCACCCTTCTGAAAAGCTTAATGAATTGATTCAGCCTATTCCTAAGACCTTCAAAAAAGCCATTGGATTTATCTCCATATAAAATGCTTAAGGACTCCCCTATCACCAAGGAATTCAATACCAATTCATCATTGACTTGCATCAGGTCTATAGGACCAACATTTTCTGCCTCCTGAATTTCGGTTACAGCATCTTGCATGTTTTTATTGATCCCAAAACCTTTTTGCCCATGGATCAATTCAGGATGCGGAAGAAGTGCTAAGGCGATATCCGTTTGATTTAGCTGGGGAATAAGTTCCTTAAGTTGCGCGTCCGAAATCAACCCTACCAAAATCTCTCCTTTACCAATAGACTTGACTTCTAGGTCTTGAAAGCTTATTTCTTTAGATGGCTGGGTTTCAAAAAGTTCCAAACATTTAGAAACCTCCTCCTTATCCAATTGATTATCAAATACAAAAATCAGTTTATTCATTTTCAAAAAAGGTTTTCCACACTTTCAAGCTAGGCTACAAAGCTTAAGTTCTGAAAAATATCATGGGTTTTAGAAATTATTCATAAAAATGATTGCCATAATCCTTCCAATCTACCTCAAAAACAAAGTAAGTATGCCATCCATCGAAAACATGAAAGAATTAATTTCACTCAATTTATATTTATATTCCAACTACCTAAAGCAGACACCTATGAAAAACACACTTTTACTGGTCCCGGCATTTTTAGTGGCAACACTTGGTTTTGCCCAAGAAAAAATCGATCTAAACGCCATAGAAAAAATAAAAAATGAGGGGCTAAACAATTCACATGTAGAAAAAATTGCATTCGAATTAGTAGACAAGGCGGGGCCTAGACTTAGTAATTCTGAAGGATATAAAAGAGCCACAGATTACGCGGTGGACCAGTTAAGTGCTTGGGGCTTGGAAAATGCCAAAACTGAAGCATGGGGTGAATTCGGACGAGGCTGGGAAATGGAAAAAAGCTATATAGCCATGACCAAACCTTACTATATGCCTTTCATTGCTATTCCTAAAGCCTGGACTGAAAGCACCAATGGAGAAGTCAGTGGTAAAGTAGTATTCCTTGATGCCAAAACCGAAGAGGATTTAGCTCCATACAAAGGAAAACTCCAAGGAGCAATCATTGCCATCAAACCCTCTGGAGACCAGTCTCCCACTTTTGAAGCGGATGCGGTGCGATTTACAGAAGAGCAGTTGGATGCCATGGCTGCCCCAGCAAGCTCCGGTGGTGGAAGTCGTTATACTCCAGAACAAATTCAAGCGTTGAGGGCTGCAAGAGCCTTCTCCTTGCGAATAAGCGAATTTCTTAACCAGGAAGGCGCTGCATTGATCATCAAAGGTGTTAATGGCCGACACGGAACCCTTTTTACAAGCAGTCCTAGAGGTTATTTAAAAGACACTCCTGTAGGTGTACCTGAGTTGGAAACGGCTCCGGAAAATGTGAATTTATTGGCAAGGCTGGTAGAAAATGGAGTGGATGTAGAAGTAGAAGCAGAAATCAAATCGAGGTATCTTACAGATGACTTGCAAGGCTACAATGTCATTGCAGAAATCCCTGGCACCGACCCAACCTTGAAATCAGAATTGGTGATGTTGGGAGGCCATTTGGACTCTTGGCATGGTGCAAACGGTGCAACAGATAACGCGGCAGGTTGTATCGTGATGATGGAAGCTGTAAGAATTCTGAAAGCCACAGGATTACAACCAAGAAGAACCATCCGAATCGCACTTTGGGGAGGGGAAGAACAGGGTCTACATGGATCAAGAAATTATGTTCAAAATCATTTCGCTGACAGGGCTACAATGGAATTGAAACCAGATCATGAAAAACTTTCTGCTTATTACAATATTGACAATGGTACTGGCAAGATCAGAGGAATTTATTTGCAAGGAAATGAAGCAGTAGGTCCAATTTTCGATCAATGGTTTGAACCAGTGGATGATTTGATTGAAAATAGAACCATCACCATCCGAGATACCGGAGGTACAGACCATCAAAGTTTTGATGGAGTAGGTCTACCTGGATTTCAGTTTATTCAAGATCCTATTGAATACAGAACCAGGACTCATCATACCAACATGGATAATTTTGAGCGATTAGAGCTGAATGACTTGAAGCAAATGGCGGTCATTGTAGCTTCCTTTGTTTATAATACCGCTCAAAGGGATGAAAAACTTCCTAGAGAAGAACTCCCTAAAGTAGAGTAACCCAAACTCATCAAAGGCTCTGTGAACTATCAGGGCCTTTGATTTTTTTGCAATTCAAAATTTAAAATACCTTCGTATTTGGTATAAAAAACACCCCATGTCTCTCAATAAAGCTATTTTCAACTGGAGCGGAGGAAAAGACTCCGCTCTTGCACTTTATAAAATCCTCCAAAAAAAAGAATTTGAAGTCCAAACATTACTGACTAGCATCAGCCAGCAATTTCAACGTATTTCCATGCATGGCGTCAGAAAAGAGCTCTTGGTGCAACAAGCTAAAAGCATTGGACTACCATTAACCATTATGGAAGTTCCTGAAATGCCAACCATGGAAAGTTATGAGACTGCCATGCGAAACACCCTACAACCTTTGGTAGATCAGGGAGCTGAAGCCAGTATTTTTGGAGATATATTTTTAGAGGACTTACGATCCTATCGAGAAAATAAATTAGCAGAAATCGGCCTAAAAGGAATCTTTCCGATTTGGAAGCAACCTACCCCTGATCTTATCAGAGAATTTATTGATTTAGGGTTCAAAACCGTCACCACCTGCGTCAATGAAAAATACTTAGATCAAAGTTTTGCTGGAAGAGTAATCGATGAAGATTTTTTAAAAGAGCTCCCAAAAAATGTCGACCCATGTGGTGAAAATGGAGAGTTTCACACCTTCGTATTTGATGGACCCTTATTTTCAAATCCCATTTCTTATTCCACCGGAGAAACTGTTTACCGGAAATATGAGGCTCCAAAAAAAGAGAATTCCAACGATTGTTTCCAGGACGATCACAAAAAAGAAGATCCCTATGATTATGGATTTTGGTTTACAGATTTGATTCCAATATAATTATTAAAATCATGCAAATGATTTAATATTGTATCGTTTTGAAACAATGAATATTATCAGTTAATTGGGCCTAGCAATTAACCCAATCAGATGATTTTCACTGCTCAAAAACCAGTTGACTCCGACCTATCTGACCAGGAAATAAAGATGAAAACTTTATATCTATGTTAGCAGTTTGGGGACTTATCACAATCGTATTACTCTTCCTTTTGGTAATTGGGAAGAAAGTATCTCCGGTCATAGCACTTATCCTAATACCGGTGGCCACAGGTATTTTAGCAGGATTTTGGAAAGAATTGCCAAGCCTAATTGCAGATGGACTTATCAACATAGCTCCAACTGGGCTGATGTTTATTTTTGCCATCTTGTTTTTCGGAATCTTGATGGATGCCGGAACTTTTGACCCCATCATTGATAGACTTCTAAATTTTGCAGGTAATGATCCTGTGAAAATTGCCATAGCCACTGCAATTTTGGCAATGCTCATTCATTTGGATGGTTCAGGTGCCGTAACTTTTTTAATTGCTGTTCCTGCCCTTACCCCCGTTTATGACCGAATGAACATGAGCAGATTAACCCTTGCCTCCATTGTGGCATTGTCTGCAGGAACTATGAATATTCTTCCTTGGGGAGGTCCCACTTTAAGAGCTGCTACCGCATTAAGCATTCCTGTTACAGATCTATTCAATCCGATTTTAATCCCAGTTCTAGTGGGATTATGCACCGTCTTAGCCATTGCTTATAGATTCGGCTTACAGGAACGAAAAAAAATCAGCCTGACTTCGCAAAATCCCCTAACTGAGAAAAAAACAGAAGGAAAGTCTCTCAACCAAATACTTTTCTGGTTCAATATCTTAACTGTAATAGTGGCCATTGGAAGCATTATATTTAGCCTTGCACCTCCACATATCGTATTTATGATTGCTTTTGCAATCACATTATTGGTCAACTACCCCAAAGTCTCAGACCAAAGAAAAATAATTGACAATCATGCAAAAGAAGCCATGCTAATGGCCAGCATCCTATTTGCAGCAGGTTGTTTTACAGGAATTTTGAAAGGCACAGGAATGATCGAAGCAATGGCTTCAGAAATAGTACATCTGATTCCATCTCAAGTAGGAAGAGAGATCCCCTTGATCACAGGGATTTTTGCTATGCCTGCAAGCTTACTCTTTGATCCAGACTCCTTTTATTTTGGCATATTACCTTTATTATCCACCACTGCAGAACATTTTCAAGCATCAGGTTTAGAAGTGGGAAGAGCCGCCATATTAGGTCAGATGACTACAGGTTTTGCAGTCAGCCCGCTTACAGGATCGACCTTTTTACTCATTGGTTTGGCAGGAGTAGAATTAGGAGAGCATCAGAAAAAAACAATACCTTGGGCATTTTTAATCACCTTGATCATGGTTTTCGTTTCAGTCCTGATAGGTGCTATAAGTATTTAATAATGGAAAAGGAAAAACTAAGAATCGGATGTGGAGCTGGATTTTCAGGTGACCGATTAGAACCTTCGGAAATTCTGGCCGAAAAAGGAAACCTGGATTATCTGGTGTTGGAATGCCTGGCAGAACGAACTATTTCTCTAGCACAGAAAAGAAAAAAAGAAAACCCTTTGCTTGGATATGATCCCTTATTGGAAAGAAGAATCCAACGATTACTCCCGATTCTAATCAAAAAAAAGGTCCGATTGATCACCAATATGGGTGCAGCAAATCCCTTAGAAGGAGGTAAAAAAATCATTGAAATCGCTGATCAACTTGGACTAAAGGTAAAAGTGGCCATTGTCCATGGGGATGATGTATTTAACCAATTGGATTTAAATGAAAAAACCTTAGAATCTGGCACTCCTCTCTCATCCTATCGCAACATCGTTTCCGCAAATGCTTATTTAGGAATTGACTCCATCCTACCAGCTTTGGAAACTGATGCCGACATTGTTCTCACGGGTAGAGTTGCTGACCCTTCTTTATTCCTTGCCCCTATGGTCAAAGAATTAGGTTGGGATAGGATGGATTCAACAATACTTGGCCAAGGGACTGTGTTGGGACATTTGATGGAATGTGCAGGTCAAATCACGGGAGGATACTTTGCCGATCCCGTTTCCAAGCCTGTTCCAGATATGGATATTTTGGGACACCCTATTTTGGAAGTTTCAAAAGATGGAACTGGAATCATCAGCAAGGTACAAGGAACAGGAGGATTGATTTCTACCCAAACTGCAAAGGAACAATTGCTATATGAAGTATTGGATCCATATGCTTATTATACACCCGATGTAATTGCGGATTTCTCCAAGGTTCAAATTGAAGAAATAGGAACAAACCAAATCAGAATTTCTGGAGGGGATGGAAATCCTGCACCCGAAACCTTAAAGGTATCGGTAGGGTATGAAGCCGGATATTTAAGTGAAGGTGAAATTTCCTATGCAGGAGCCAATGCAAAAGAACGGGCATTTCTTGCTGGAGAAATTATCGAAAAAAGAATTTCAGAAGCATTTGATGAATTTCGAGTGGACTACATAGGATTATCCTCTTTACACGGAACAGCACTTTCTAAGGATTCTGTCCCTTATGAGGTACGCTTGAGGGTTGCAGGAAAAACCCAAGATTCTACGCTATCCACCCTAGTGGGTGAAGAGGTAGAAGCATTATATACCAATGGTCCAGCAGGCGGCGGCGGAGCAAGAAAAAACACCCATCAATTAATGGGCGTTGTTTCCGTACTGATGAAAAGGACTTTAATAACTCCCAAACTAACGCTGATTGAATCCTATTAACATGAAAACAAAACTCTCAAAAATCGCTCATGGAAGAGCCGGAGATAAAGGAAATACCTTGTTGCTTTCACTGATCCCCTATGATCCTCTCAATTTTGAAAAACTGGTCAATTATGTGACAATAGAACGTGTAAAAAGTCATTTACACCATCAACTCAAAGGAGAGATCAAACGATTTGTTTTGCCGGAATTAAAGGCTATCCAATTCATTTGTCAGGATTCATTGGGGACTGGAGTAACCACCTCTATAGCAATGGACACCCACGGAAAATCTCTAAGTTATGCCTTGTTGGAAATGGAAATAGAAATCAATTGACATCAAGTTCAACCCCTTCTTGTTCACTCATTTCTCTTAAACGAGAAATACAATGATCCAATGATCGATAGTGATGATAAATACCTTTCCAGATATTTCCTTTCCCCACCGTCCTCAATTCAGGTTGCTTATCTAATCCACCTGAGTACCAGTCTCCATGTTCATGATCTATAAGGTAGGTATCGGTATATCCCCAGAGCGTTAAGAATTTCTGAAAATAGTCTTGGGGATCTTCCGGATATAATTCTGCCATTAAAAGAAGTGCATTCATCCCCTCTGCCTGTGCCCACCAATTTTTGGTATCATGAGTAATCCGGAATCCATCGTTGAAATAATATCCCTCATCATAAAAGCCTCCTACTTCATAATCCCATCCAAATTCCAGGGCATGATCAATCATCTTCTTGGCAATTCGATGAGTGGTTTCATCATGAGCCCAGCCCAATTCTTCTGAAGCTTCAATCATTAAAAAGCCCGTTTCCACATCGTGACCAAAAGAAACATGATCGAGGTTATGATGATTCAAAATCACCTCATCTGTAGAATCTCTAAAGGTTACGGGAGTCCAATCCCGTAACAAGAATAAGGTCAAATACCCTTTTTCAGTCACTATCTGATCCTGGATCAATAATAACATCTCCTCCAATCTCTTTTTCAAAATTTGATCTGGCCATACCTGGTACAATTCCGTAAATGCCTCCAAAATATGGATTGAGCTATTTTGGTCCTTATATCCCAAATCAGAGGTTGAAAGAGTAGCACTTGATCTAGAAATCGGGGTTCCATCTGGGGCTAAATGCTGGTAATATCCTCCATAGATAGAGTCATGGGCATGTAAGTCCAGCCATTGAAAGGCATCCTGAGCCAATTCTAAAGCGGATTCATCCTTGGTAGCATCATAATAGGCAGCTAATGCAAAGATACCAAAGGCATTTCCATAGGCCGTTTTCATCGGGTCCCCAATTGGATTCCCCTGTTTGTCCACCAACCAATAAAACCCTCCATGTTCGGGGTCCCACATTTTATCTTTTAAAAATTCATACCCGTGTTTGGCTCCCTTCAAATAATAGGAAGTCTCTGGATACTTCTTGGAAGCTTTCGAGTTCGTCCAAACATGGCGGGATTGGGTCACAATCATTTTCTCCTGTTTTTCTCCAGGAATAAAATCGTAGGAAAAATTACTTAAGAACCCTCCATCGATGGTATCCATTGCTTGGGGATACCATTGATCCAAAACCTCTGTTTTGAGGTGCTGCTCCATTTGGTCTGCAAGGACTTCCTTAGGATTCTTGACACTTTCTTTTTCTTTACACGAAAACAGCATCAATAGGGAAGAAAAAAGTAAGAAAAAGGAGAGCTTCATACGGTTTTGGGTCAATGAATTAGAATTTTCACTCTTCGGACAACTTTGTTAATACTTTGATGGCCGCATCTGACAACACAGTCCCAGGCCCAAAAACCGCTGCTACACCCGCATCAAAAAGAAATTGATAATCTTTGGAAGGGATCACTCCTCCTGCAACCACCATAATGTCTGGTCTTCCCAATTCCTTCAAGGCATGAATTAACTGAGGAACCAAGGTTTTATGTCCGGCAGCCAAGGAAGACACTCCTACCACATGCACATCATTCTCTATCGCCTGTTCTGCCACCTCTTCCGGAGTTTGGAACAAAGGTCCGATATCCACATCAAACCCTAGATCAGCAAAACCGGTGGCAATGACTTTAGCTCCCCGATCATGTCCATCCTGTCCCATTTTCGCGACCATGATTCTTGGTCTTCTTCCTTCCTCTTCCGCAAATTTATCTGAGAGGGCAATGGCCTTTTGAAAAGATTCTTGATTTTTCACTTCTGCTGCATAAACTCCTGTGATCGATTTATTTTGAGCCTGATGTCTTCCATATACCTCTTCCATAGCTATGGAAATTTCTCCCAAAGTCGCTCTATTCCTAGCCGCATCAATAGCTAACTCCAGTAGATTTCCATTCCCTGATCTGGCACATTCAGTAATTGCCTGAAGACTTTTTTCGACCTCTTCTGGATCTCTTTCTGATTTTACTCGCTTAATTCTCGCTACCTGAGATTCTCTTACTGCTTGGTTATCTACATCCCTCACTTCAATCTCTGATTCATCCTCCACTTGAAACCGGTTTACCCCTACAATGATGTCCTTCCCACTGTCAATTCTTGCTTGCTTTTTTGCCGCAGCTTCTTCAATTCTCAATTTTGGAAGTCCAGATTCAATCGCTTTTGCCATCCCCCCCAATTTCTCCACCTCTTCGATCAATTCCCAAGCTCTCTTTACCAATTGGTCAGTCAAATATTCCACATAATAAGAACCTCCCCAAGGATCCACCACATGCGCAATTCCTAATTCTTCCTGCAAGACAAGTTGGGTATTACGTGCAATTCTTGCAGAAAAGTCGGTCGGTAAAGCAATGGCTTCATCCAAAGAATTCGTATGCAAAGATTGGGTATGCCCCATGACTGCACCCATTGCCTCCACCGCTGTTCTGGTCACGTTGTTAAAAGGATCTTGCTCTGTCAAGGACCAACCTGAGGTTTGACAATGAGTTCTTAAAGCCAAGGATTTTGGAGACTTTGGATTAAACTTCTGGACAATTTTGGCCCACAATAGTCTTCCTGCTCTCATCTTGGCAATCTCCATGAAATAATTCATTCCTATGGCCCAGAAAAATGAGAGTCTTGGCGCAAAATCATCTATATCCAAACCAGCTTTTACCCCTGTTTTCAAATATTCCCAACCATCTGCCAGGGTATAAGCCAACTCTAAATCTGCGGTTGCACCCGCTTCTTGCATATGATAACCAGAAATGGAAATGGAATTGAACTTGGGCATGTTTTCCGCTGTATATTCAAAAATATCAGCTATGATTTTCATCGAAGGTTGAGGAGGATAGATATAGGTATTCCGAACCATAAACTCCTTTAAAATATCATTTTGGATCGTCCCACTTAACTGGGCTGGTTTCACCCCTTGCTCCTCGGCAGCTACGATATAAAATGCCAAAATCGGAATCACCGCACCATTCATCGTCATGGATACGGACATATGATCCAAAGGAATTTGATCAAAAAGAATTTTCATATCCTCCACAGTATCTATCGCTACTCCAGCTTTTCCCACATCTCCCACTACCCTCGGGTGATCTGAGTCATATCCCCTATGGGTTGCAAGATCAAATGCCACTGAAAGTCCTTTTTGCCCTGCAGCTAAATTTCTTCTGTAAAAAGCATTGGATTCCTCTGCTGTGCTAAAACCTGCATATTGACGTATGGTCCATGGTCTGATCGCATACATGGTACTATAAGGTCCTCTTAAATAAGGAGGAATCCCCGCCGCAAAATGAATATGAGGAAGTTTCTGAATCGCTTGAGGATCAAATTCTGAAGGGACTTTGATTTGTTCAGGAGAATCCCACACCTCTTCTTTTACCTGCGTTTTACCCTCAATGGATGGTTTTCTCTGCCAATTATTAAAATCAGGTCTCATGATTGGTTTAGGGTTTTCTTTTCTAATAAATAAGTAGCTCGAGAAGGCTTCAGTTCATGCGATTCCTCAACTATCTTCTCAAAGGATATTTTCCCAGCTGAATCATCTTTTTCCTCATATTTATTTGCCCCCACTTTTATTTTCTCCTGGGTTACATAAGATTCTTGAATTAAACTCCGCTCCTTTCTCACTATCTCCTGGATTTGCCGAGATTTGAAATTCTTCAGCCAACCTCCTTTCTCTTCAAGATTCCTTAATTCCTCCAAGATTTTTTTTCTTAGATTTTCTACCAGTGAATCTATATAATAAGACCCTGCGGCGGGATCCATCACTTTATCCAAATAGCTTTCTTCTTTCAGAATGTTGGAAACATTTCTGGCCATTCTTTTTTCTAATTCGGAGGCTTTTTCTCCTAATGCTGGACGAACCCAAAGAGTATCTGCTCCCCCAAAGATGGCAGACATGGCTTCATAGGTTTGTCTGATTAAGTTTGAATTTTGATCCATCAAAGATTTACTCCAAGTACTACTGGAAATGATAAAATGAAGCGAAGCAGGAGATATTTCCTGCCCTAGGTTAAAAGCAAGCTCTTGCAATAAAATTCTAATAGCTTTCAGCTTGGCGATTTCTGGAAAAAACAACTCTCCAACACTACAGTATACTGCCATATTATCAAAAAGCATGGCTGTAGACACCGCTTCTTTAATGAATGCGTCCATCATTTCTACCATCTCAGCCAACCCTAAGAAACTCTGCTGAATGCCATTTGCTCCGGAATCCTCATACATGGAGAAATTCAAGGTCATGGGGTAAAAATCACGGAAAGCCGAAAGCTTTCCGATCATTTCAGCACCTAATTTTATATTTTCTTGAAAATCCCCATTCCGTTTGATTAAATCCGAAGTGGGTGACCAAAGGATTGCACCTTGTAGCATTCCGGGCTTCACATGAAGGGATTCAATCCAATCCATAATTTGATTAAATAGGATTCTTGGTGAAGAAAGAGGTACAAAATAAAGTTGAATAAACTCCGTCATTACCCCTTTCAAAATCTCATGTAAGTTTTCTGTTCCTCGAAGGTGAATGATGATAGCATCTGCCCCTTGCTGTAAAACAGAAAGGATTTCTTGATTACAATCTTTATCATCAGTTGGATAAAAAGAAACGGCGTTATTCCAGATTCTTGGAGAAAAGCCAGGTAATTTAGCTTCTTCGTGAAATCTGATTGCAGAAATAGGTTTAGCGATATCCTCGGGACAATAAAACGGGAGAACTTCCACTTCATTCCACACTTTATGGATTAAGGTCTGTTTAAAATCCTTTCCTTTCAAGTCTTTTTTTACCTGCTCAACCCACTGCTCTTTTGTAACATCCAAAAAATTGTAAAAAGATTCTTTTATCATATTGGGTTTATATTTTTTATTCTTACCAAAAATAACCAAATGTGGACGAAAGCCATGAGTTGTAATTTAAATGAAAAAATAACTCTTACTTAAAAAGTTTAATTATTTGACTATCAGCTATAAATAAACCCTCAAAATTACAGAAACTCATAATAATTTCATTTTTGCCTATAAAATAGATTGAGTTTGGTTCAATTTTAGTGGCAAAATTTCATTTTGTTATTAATATTTCAATGGATAAAAAATCCATTATTTCAAGTCAAATCGAATTTTTTATTTACCTGAATTTTCTCCAAATTTGATGCCCCTGTTATCTCAGGGCCCATCAGATTTTCAGAAATCTTCTCTAATGAGTTCAGAAGCTAGCGCCGTTTGGAATGAATGTTTACGTGTTATCGAACAACACGTCAATGATCAGAGCTTTTCAACTTGGTTTAAGCCAATAAACCCAGTTAAACTCGAAGGAACAAATCTTACGATTCAGGTTCCTAGTCAGTTTTTTTACGAGTGGCTGGAAGATAATTATGTTCAAGTTTTAAAGCTTGCCATTAAAACGACTTTAGGCCAAGGTGGAAGGCTGGAATATGCCGTGGTGGTAGACCGTGGAAATTCTGCCAATCAACCCTATGTGGTTTCTTACCCGCAGGGAAACAATGGCAAAAAAGGTGCTCCAAATCCTCCTGAAGAACAACGCACTCCATTTGAAATGAAATCTCTGGATGCGGAGGCCCTGACAAAAAGCAACTTAAATCCGAATTACACTTTCTCAGCTTACATAGAAGGGGATTGTAATAGGTTAGCTAGATCAGCAGGGTTTGCAGTAGCTACCAAACCTGGCATTACTTCTTTCAACCCCTTAATGGTATATGGTGGAGTTGGACTGGGTAAAACCCACCTTGTACAGGCTATCGGAAACGAAATCAAAAATGGCCCTGAAGATAAGTTTGTGCTATATGTTTCCTCTGAGAAATTTGTGAACCAATTCATGGATTCCATCAAGGACGGAAATGTGAAGAGTTTCACAAACTTTTACATGCAGGTGGATGTCCTGATTATTGATGACATCCAATTCTTAGCAGGTAAAGACAGAACACAGGAAATGTTCTTCCATATCTTTAACCACTTACACCAAAACAAGAAGCAAATCATCATGACCTCTGATTGTCCTCCGAGGGATTTGAAAGGATTGGAGGAACGATTGCTTTCTCGTTTTAAATGGGGGCTGACGGCAGATCTTCAAATGCCTGATTTTGAAACCAGGGTAGCAATTATTCGAAGAAAAATGCAGTCTGAAGGAATTTCTATTCCAGATGACGTGGTAGAATACTTGGCTTATACAGTCGACACCAACGTACGCGAGCTGGAAGGTATTCTTATTTCATTGATTGCACATGCTTCCTTGAGTCGGGTGGAAATCAGCCTAGAGCTTGCCAAGACGGTGATGAAAAACATCATCAAAGACATAGAAACTGAGGTTGGGATTGATTATATCCAAAAAACAGTTTCCGAATATTATGGTATTGCGCTTGATGACCTCAAAGCAAAAACACGTAAAAAAGAAATTGTGGTGGCGAGACAGGTAGCCATGTATTTTTCTAAAGAATTCACCAACCACTCTTTAAAGTCTATTGGATATCATTTTGGAGGTAGAGACCATTCCACGGTAATCCATGCTGTACAAACAGTAAATGACTTAATGGAAACGGATAGCTCTTTCCGAAATGCAGTGAATGAATTAAAGAAAAAATTCAAAATGAGATCCTATTAAAAAAGAGGATTTCACTTTTTTACCATTCCTTCCAATTCATCTAAACCAAACTCTAACTCTGTGTACCCTAAGGAATAGGGGCCTATTTCATATGGGATATATATGAGCTTCAGCTTGTCTCCTTCATACCCAAAGGCATTTGGAATAAAGAACCCAGTATCAGGCAAAAAGAAGCGCCCATCATCCTTCAAAGCAACACCCTTTTCTACTTGATGGTATTCCCTAAAAGCTTGTTCCGCTAATTCTAGAAACTTTTCTTGATCAAGGATTAATTGTTCCTCTGACAGAAGGGATCCAGAGTTCTTATCAAAATTTAAAAAATTGACACTGGAATTTGGATGTGCTCCTCCTGTAAAATTGAATTCAGTAAATTTGATACTGACCAAACTATCCGACTCATACGTTTTCTCTGAGTCAATTTCAATCGTCCATCCCCCTGGAGAATCAGGAAAATCCTGTTTGAACCTATTATAGGAGGTCACAAAGTCCTCAGCAGCTGTTGCCAAATCTGCAAAGACGGTGTCTTGCCTAAAATAAGCCAACAAATGGCTAAGGACAGCCTTATTGATGTGAGTTCCTGCATCGGCCCCAACAGCTTCCTCCCAGCCAATTTTTACTTTTGCACAGGGTTCAGCAGAACAGGGTTCTGTGACAAATTCTTTCTTTGAAAAACTTAAACTTTGCCTTTCCTCCTTGGAAGAATGACAGCCTATCAAAGCGAGAAGTAGGATTATTGAAAACGCCTTCATGAGAAACTTCATTAATCTTTAAAAAATAAATCCATCAATTCTCTGGCCAAAGAAAGCGGGCTCACTTCACCGGATTGCACTTTCACTTTTTCCGAGGCAAGTTTGGCTTGAATTTGAGGACTCTCCAGAAATCTGTGAATCAATAAAAACTGAAGGTTCTCTTCCAGCCATTTCATCCGTTGTTCAGACCTGTTTTTCTCCTTAAACCCAGATTCCAAAGTAATCGCTTCATAACTTGAAATCATGTCCCAGATCTTATCCAATCCAAAATTGGTAATGGAAGATGCGATAGAAACAGGAGGTGTCCAACCACTTTCACTGAGAGGAAATAAATGCAAGGCATTTTGATACGTGGATTTAGCTTTTTTTGCCAACACTAAATTATCCCCATCTGCTTTATTGATTACGATTCCATCAGCCATTTCCATAATTCCTTTTTTGATTCCCTGCAGCTCGTCACCTGCACCTGCCAGGACAAGCAATAGGAAGAAATCCACCATATTTTTGACGGAAGTTTCTGACTGTCCTACGCCCACAGTTTCCACCAAAATCACATCATATCCAGCTGCTTCACATAAAAGCATGGCTTCCCTAGTCTTAGCTGCCACTCCTCCTAAGGTATCTCCAGCAGGGCTGGGTCGAATAAAGGCATTTTTATTCAAAGACAATTTTTTCATTCGGGTTTTGTCACCAAGGATACTTCCCTTACTCTTTTGACTACTTGGGTCAATAGCCAGAACAGCAAGCTTCTTCCCTTTTTCCAATAAAAGATTTCCAAAGGATTCTATAAATGTACTTTTCCCTACCCCTGGAACCCCCGTAATCCCAATACGAATTGATTTTCCTGTAGCCGGTAAAATATCCTGGACCAACTGAGAAGCTAATCTTGCATCTTGTTCCAGACTACTTTCCACCAAAGTGATGGCGCGGCTTAGTACCACCCTATCTCCTTTTAGAATTCCAGATTTAAATGCTTCTAGGCTTAATCTTTTCTTCATTCCGGATATCCTTCAATAAATTTCACATCTCCCATGGGTCCTTTTTCATAGGTGGCAATGAGGTAGGGGATAAATCCTGAAGAAAAATAAGGAGGAGTTGGAGAAAGACTAATTTCCTGATTTACTTCCTCAGAGAAAAAAAACACCAGGGTCCTTCCATATTTGGTGTGCGGTTGAAAATCCCCAAATGCCCTCATCCATTCCTGGTCCGTATCCAAGGCTTTCACAGCAATAATCCGAACAACTGGCCCTGTATTATTCTCATTTCGATAATTGGAGATTGGAGTATATTTTCCTTCAAACTGTTCCAATCCAGGTTGAGTCAGACTTTCCATCCCTATCCAAAAAACAAGGACAAGGACCAATAAAGTCAATAAATAGAAAATCAATTTTGAGCTTTTCAAGAACTTAAGAGGGTTTACGAGGTTTAGACCTTAATTTAGCCGAAAATTCTGACAATGGGATTCGAGTACATAAAGGCTTTACACATCATTTTCGTAGTCACCTGGTTTGCAGGGCTTTTCTACATCGTTCGATTATTTATTTATCAGACGGAAGCAATGGAGCGACCGGAACAGGAACGTGCCATTCTAAAGCCTCAGCTTGACTTGATGGCTTCCAGACTTTGGTACATTATTACCTGGCCATCTGCCATTCTTACGTTAATCTTTGGAACATGGGTTCTAAGTTACCGAGTGGGTTATTTAGAAATGGGATTCATGCATGCCAAATTAGCTTTTGTTCTTCTGCTCTATGGCTATCATTTTGGTTGTCATAAATTATTCAAAGAATTACAAGCTGGTAGAACTAGATGGAGCTCAACTCAGTTGAGGATATGGAATGAGGCCTCCACCCTATTGTTATTTGCAATAGTATTCCTCATTGTTCTTAAAAATCTGCTCAGCATGGTTTGGGGTTTATTAGGTTTGATAGGCCTTGGAATCACCTTAATGATTGCCATCAGGATTTATAAAAAATACAGAAATAAAAATTCATGATCCCATGAAATTCAAAGTTAGCATCCCTTTATTCACCATCATTGCCTTCAGTTTATGGCAATGCAATCCTGCACCTGTGGAAAACGAAGGACCACTACCAATCCTTGGTAATTTCCATGTCAATGAAATCGAAATCGAGGGAAAAATCCTGAAGGACACAGTATATCATACCATAGCCGACTTTGCATTTGTAAATCAGGACGGTGACACAATTACCAATTCGGATGTCAACGGCAAAGTATATGTGGCTGATTTTTTCTTTACTACTTGCCCTACGATTTGCCCTATCATGAAAAAAGAGATGTTAAGGGTCTATGACCAATACAAAGACCACTCAAACTTCAAAATTTTGAGTCATTCTATTGACCCAAGACACGATACTCAGGAAGTTTTGAAAGACTATTCTGTCAAATTGGGAATTCCAGATGCAAGCACTTGGAATTTCTTGACAGGAGATTCCGAAAAGATCTTTGAAATAGGACAAACCAGCTACTTGACTACAGCCATGGAGGACCAAAATGAAGCAGGTGGCTTTTTACACAGTGGTGCGTTTTTACTCATCGACCAAAAAGGTAGGATTAGAGGGGTGTACGATGGAACCAAAGAAGACCAAGTCACCAAATTAATTAATGATATTCCAAAAATTCTAGGAGAATGAAAGGTTTGATTTTCCTGATGCTTCCAGTTTTCTTCTTTGCTTGTGCTCCAAAATCATCCAATGAAGAAAATACGCTAGCCAAAATTTCAGATCCAGAAGTGATGAAATATGCGATTGCAGGAAAAACACTGTATGAAAATCATTGTGGAAACTGCCATCAGAGTAATGGAGAGGGATTAGGAAATTTAATTCCTCCTCTTAAGGATTCCGATTATTTCAAAGCAAGCATCCATAGAAGTGTATGGATCATGAAATACGGACAAAAAGGAGAAATTACGGTCAATGGTAAAATTTACAATCAAGAGATGCCAGCAAGTCCTAGGTTGACCCCATTGGAAATTTCTCAGATCAGCACCTATCTCTATAATATCTGGGGATTAGAAGAGGGGAAGATCACTTCATCTGATGTAGAAAAATATTTGAAAGCTAAGCCGGAATTTTAACTGGGAAGCATTTCATCAGCTTTAGTCAACACCTCTTTAAATTGAGCATTGACTTCCGAAATCTTGATCAGTTGTTCATCTAAAAACACCTTCACCTCTTCTGGCGTTCTATCTCCATCAGTTGCCTCATATTGATGCATCCAATCAAACATTCCATCGTATGCTGCATTCAAGTCCACTGCTAATACCTTCAATTCTTCAATTCGGGCGGTATCTGGATTTTCTTCTTCCAATCGATCAATTTCCTGATTAGCCTTTTTCTCAAGACTTTTTAACCTGCCCATCATCGGCATTACTTCATCATGAATCTCAATAATTTTTTCACGCATCATCAAATTTTGCTCCTGGATGCTAGGTCCACAGGAAGTAAGCACTATTAATAATACAAAAGTTAAAATTGAAATATATCGAATCATGATTAGGGTAATTACTACACCAAAGATACTATTTATTCTTTTTTAAATCTAAAAAGTTAAGAGGTTTTAAAAAGTTAAAAATATATCAAAGTATCCTGTAATTTTGAAGACCCTTAAAATCTATCCACATGAAACCATTTTGCTTTGCTGACGGCAATATCATCGATTCCTCAAAGGCGCAAATTCATCCCATGGACCTGGGATTAATCAGAGGCTATGGGATTTTTGATTTCTTTAGGTCAGTAAATTATACTCCCCTTTTTTTAGAGCATTACCTTGATCGATTTATCGGCTCGGCAGAAAAAACATTTTTACCTCTTTCTTATTCCAGAGAAGAACTCAAGCAGATCATCAAAGAACTGACTGACAAAAACGACATGGAGCAAGGAGGTTTCAGAATGCTTCTAACGGGCGGCATCTCTGAAAACCATTTCTCTCCGGCAGAAGGAAAACTGTTCATCTTCCCAGAATCCTTAATATTCCCAAGCGAAGAGAAATATAATAAAGGCATCAAACTATTAAGCCTGAATTACATCCGGCCTATTGCCGACATCAAAACCACCAACTATGCCCTTTCAGTCTGGGATAGTATGCGATGGAAAAAAGAAGGAGCAGAAGATGTTTTGTACCATCACAATGGCTATGTGAGTGAAAGCTCGAGAAGTAATTTTTTCATTGTCAAAAATGGCACAGTGATCACACCTGATAAGGATATTCTTCTCGGGATTACCAGAAAACATGTCCTTCAGTTAGTAGACAAGGTAGAAATCAGACCTGTTACACTGGCTGAATCGCTTGAGGCGGACGAAGCATTTATCACGAGTACCACCAAAGTTTTATTACCGGTTACCCAAATTGATCAACATACCATTGGAAATGGAAAACCTGGGCCAGTATCAATGGATATATTGAAAAAGTTCAGAATATTGGAAAAAGAGATGTCCCTTTAAAGAGGGACATTTTTTATTCCGAAATCAATTTAGCATCCTTCAAGATATACATTAGTTTTTCTGGGTCATTCCCATTTAAAACCAATTTCCCCCTTACTTTTACTCGTTTAGAAGTGTATTTAATTGGGTCTGTTAGCATCACCTCCATCACCGTTTCAGGGCCTCCTGAGCCACAGAAAAAACATTCCGCCAATGGCAGACTGGATAAAATTATATGCTCCGGCTTAAACATCCCTTCAAAAGGAATAATATATCCGTCTGCTTCTACTACAGTACCCTCTAGTTTTTTTGACTCGTCTGAAAAGACAGGGACATAAAGCTCTCCAAATTGATCTTCGCTTATCTTATAAGAAACTTCGGAAAGACTTCGCCACACATTTTTCTCCTGCGCAAAAGAAGTCGCAGAATAACACAAGAATAATCCTACAAAAACAAACCCTAATTTCTTCATCATTTTACCCTTCATTAATAATTATTATGCTAATTAAGCCTTTGTAAGCTGCTTTGCAATACTTGTTTGATAAGCAGCAATTGCAGGAATGACAGAGGCTAATATACCCACCATTAACGCATAAGCTACTATCCAAAGTTCTGATTTTAAGAAAATCCATGGCTGAATACTTACCATTACGCCTGATTGATTTTGAGAAATCAGGAGAGCCAAGAAGCCATGCCCCATTAAAATCCCCAACACCGCTCCTAAAAAAGTAAGGATAAACCCTTCCAGAAAGATCAAAAGCAATAATTGTAAACGTGTGGCTCCAATGGCCCTTAAGATCGCCAAATCATACTTTCTTTCTTTGAGGGAATTGTACAAAGCGATGAAAATCCCAAGGCCAGAAATCCCAATTAATACAAAAGCTAATCCCTTAAGCATGCTGATTCCCACTCCCAATAATTCAAAAAGCCTGGATATTTCAAAAGTAGGAGAAGCTGCCTGCATCTTGGTTCGTGAATTCACAAATCTGGGAAGCTGAATGGCTGCCATCGGGTTTCGATATTGAACCAGAAGGGAGGTGATTTCTTTCCCTTCATCCCCTGCTGCCTTAGGAAGACCATGCAAAGTAACCTCTGAATCAAGCATAGGTTCATGATCTTCAGCCTCAACTTCCTCTTCATGTGTATACCAAACTGATTCAATACTGGTCAAGATCAATCGATCAATCACATTCCCTTTGGGCTTTAAAATGCCTACAACTTTGAAATAATTAGCATCATGGTCATGGCTTCCTTCGCTAATTCCATGACTTCCCATAAACTCATCCCCTGTATCCAATCCAAGCTTCAAGGCTGCCTCTGCTCCAATTACGACTTCAAAAGGCTGGGTCCATGAGGTCCCGCTTTCAAAATCCACTTGATAAAGTTCCAGATAATCCAAATTAGTCCCTACAATTCTAAATCCCTGGTAATTATCTCCCAGGGCCAAAGGAATGGTACTTTTCACCAATCTGTTTCTGGTCAAAGACTGAGCATCATTTAAAGAAATATTTCCTGTAGGAAAGTCGATATGATAAACGCTTGAAAGTATAAGCTGCAATGGGCTTCCCTTTGCTCCCACGACTAAATCAATCCCTTCAGCATCTTGATTCATTTTCTTTTCCAACTGATCTTGCATCAGTAAAAGAACTGCAATAATGGCAAGCCCCAAGGCCAACAACAATACATTCAACCCGGTGGAGAAAGGTCTAAAAGTCAAATATTTCCAACTCAGCTTGAATAAATTCATGAGGCCTTTACTTCCATAAAATTCGAAATATGATTTTTCACCCGCTGATCATGGGTCACGATAATCATGGCAGCTCCAATTTTACTGGATTGCTCTTTCAGTAATTGAATGACCTTTTCTGTGTTTTCATCATCCAAACTGGAGGTGGGCTCATCAGCCAGGATCAATTTTGGTTCATTCGCCAATGCTCTTGCGATGGAAACCCGCTGAGCCTCTCCTTCACTAAGTGTTAACACCGAGGCATTTTTTCTATGCGAAAGCCCTAAATCCTCTAAAAGTTGCTCCAGCCTCTCATTCTTTTTCTTTCCAAAAAAATTAGCCATTCGAAGGTTATCCAACACTGAAAGTGGTGCTAATAAATGAGGTTTTTGAAATACGATTCCAATATTTTGCCCTCTAAACAAATCCAGTTTCTGGCCTGTATAATCAGAAAAAGGTTGATTCCCTATCTGAATCTGGCCTTGGTCCGGCTTGGCTAAACCGGCCAATAAATTGAGCAAGGTAGTCTTCCCACTACCCGATTTTCCCAGCACCAATAAACTCTCTTTTTCATTTAACTGAATATCTTCAAAATAGAGTGTTTTTTGCCCTGAATAAGTAAAGGATAAATTCTTTGAACTTAGCAGCATATTATTCTACGGGGATGGACACATAAAATGTCGTCCCCTTATTTTCAACACTCTCAAAGGTAATCTCTCCTTTTAAAACCTCCACACATTTTTTGACAATGGACAGTCCAAGACCTGAACCTTCTATTATTCCTACATTATGTGCTCTGAAAAATCGGTCAAACAATTGACCTTGTTCCTTTTTAGGAATACCAATACCATGATCAGTAAAGGATGCTTTCAATTGATTGTCTTCAAATTTCAGGGAGAAATTCACTACTTGCCCATCTTTTGAATACTTCACAGAGTTCGACAATAAATTCTCAAACACCTGATATAAAAGATCATAATCGGAAACAATGGTTTTGGGCAATTCTCCAAGAGTGGTTTTAATAGTAACACCATTTTCAACCCCTGCTTTTACGGTATCCAGCACTTCTTTGACAAAAGCACCTAAAAACATCTTCTTTGGTTTATACTTCATCTTATCAGCATCTGCTTTCCCAAAGAACAAGACACTTGTCAGCAAATTATTCAATGCCCTTACTGAGTTTTCGATTTTGGAGGCATGCTTACTTATTTTCAGTTTGAAAGGATGATCTTTTTCCGCGTAGATCTGA
The DNA here is from genome assembly GCF_900129785.1 of Algoriphagus halophilus. Taxonomy (NCBI): domain Bacteria; kingdom Pseudomonadati; phylum Bacteroidota; class Cytophagia; order Cytophagales; family Cyclobacteriaceae; genus Algoriphagus; species Algoriphagus halophilus. The sequence continues at coordinate 186,252 of NZ_FSRC01000001.1, read as the reverse complement.
AGTAGCTGAGCTGAACTCAATATGGAGGTAAGAGGTGTTTTGAATCCGTGGGAAACGTTGAGCACAATTCGGGATTTTAATTCATTGATTTCTCGTTCTTTTTCTAAAGCTTTGGTCAGTTCCTTATTAGCCTCATGAAGATCCGCTGTTCGTTGCCTTACTTTTTCCTCCAGTTCATTGTTGAGTTTTTGAAGTTCCTTTTCTTTTCGGTCCTTGAAAATGGCCAGTTCGATCACCATATTCAATTCCCTGATATTAAAAGGCTTAATCACATAAGCACTGGGATTCGTTCCTACCACCTTGTTTAGTGTTTCTGCATCAGAGCTGGCACTTAAATAAACAACCGGGATATCATACTTTTCATTGACAATCTCGGTGGTTTTAATACCGTCCAGCTCACCAGCCAAATTGATGTCCATCATCACGATATCTGCGATATTTTCTTCTAAAATATCCAAGGCCTTTTCTCCAGAATCAGCAATTCCAATGATATCATGATTATTTTTCTCTAGTGCTCTTTTTAGCAATAAAGCAGATACTGAGTCATCTTCAACGATGAGGATTTTTAAACTAAACATTCGAATTAATAGGGGGCGTAAAACTAATCAAGTCTGAAAATACAAAAATTATTAATCTGGCAATGGGATTTCTAAAGTGACGGTGGTACCAGTGTCTTTTGAACTCTGAATGGAGATTTCACCATTGAGTAAGGTTACTAAGTTTTTAGTGATATTTAAACCCAACCCTGTCCCCTCATATAAACGCTGATTTCCCGTACTTTCCTGCTCAAATGGCTGAAACGCTTTTCTTAGAAACTCTTCAGACATTCCAACTCCTGAGTCCTCAATGGACAAAATCATATTATTTTTTCGCTTATCTACCGTCAATTTGATTTCTCCCTGATCCGTATATTTAATGGCATTACTGATCAAGTTATTCAAAATCATCTCTATAAATCGCTTATCAATTTTACCTATGAATGGACTTTTTAGAAAAGAAGTCTTCAAAACCAATCCCTTTCTCAGGGCAAGATTTTTAAGAGGAGTCACGATGGTGGCCAAGTATGAATTAATATCTACTTGGGTATACATCACATTCATCTTATTAGCCTCTATCTTGGCAATGTCCAACAGGGATGTAATAGTGTTCAAAAGCCTTTCACCACTCTGCAATATGATATCCAATTGAGAAATGAGTTCAGCATCATCTTTTCTCATCATCATAATGTGCTCTGTCCCTCCCAAAATCCCATTCAGGGGTGTCCGTATTTCATGACTGATATTGGAGAGCATGCTGGTTTTATATCGATTGGCCTGCTCCGCCTTATCTTTAGCATCACGTAATTTTTGCTCAATGGCCTTTTTGGAGGAGACATCTCTAAATACACTCAAAATCAAATTTTTCCCTTCGAAGTTCTCTTGAATCAAGATAGAAAAGACTTCCATCTCCAGATCACCCGACTTCCAAGGAACCGTACTTTCATACGTAAAGCCTTCATACTTTCTTTTAAGTACACGTTTTAAAAATGAGCTGATGTATTTCGTGAAATACTCAGGGTAACTGAAAAGATCAATTACCTGTGTGTTTTCAAGCTCGGATACTTCCATTTTTACAATTTGGGCAAAGCTTGGGTTAACCGTCACGATTTTCCTTCCATCAATCGTCAGCATCAAGCCATCTTTAGAGCTTGTCCACACATTCTTAAACTGAACCTCAGCAATTTGTTTTTCCTTGGATTTCTGATCGAATGCGGATTTCAACACCCCTACTCTTTGAAACTGCCTAAAAAATGTACTGATCAAAATCCCTAAAGCAATCAGGAATAGGACCCAAAGCAAAATAAACCAAGTCTGAAGATATATGGGTTTTTGAATTGAAAAAGGAGCAGATGTCACGGTTTTGGAAAAATTCTCTCCTTCATAGGATGCTTTCAATTCAAGCTGATAATTCCCATAAGGTAAATTTGTGAAATATAATGCGGTGGATTTAGGATCTTTGATGATTGACCAATCATTTTCTGGATTTAAACGATAATACACCCATAGATCCTTGGTTTGATTAAATCCAATCGCCGAGTAATCTACCTCAAAGGAATTTTTCTCATAGGGAAACTCAAGCTCTTCATCCGGATTTAGGCGTTCCCCATCCAAAACTATTGAGTGGTAAATCACACTTGGTGATCCATTTGAATTATAATTTTCACCTGAAAAAAACAATGAAATACCTTTCAGTGTCCCTATCATAATTCTTCCTTGAGAAGCTTCCAGCAAAGCACCTCGGTTGATTTCATTTCCAATTAACCCGTTTTTTTCATTGAAATGATTCAGGGTATTGTTTTCTATTAAGAACACTCCATCATCTGTCCCCGCCCATAGTCTTTCGTAGCTATCCTTCAACAAGGCATATACTGGCCTTGAAATACTCTGTCCATCAATTCTAAATGGTTTCATTTCTCCATCTTCTAGAATCTTTAAACCTGATTCAGTAGCAAAAAGGATTCGATTGGGCTCTAGTTCCAAAAAATCATAGCCATCACTCACCAACATCCGATCATTTTCATGAAATGATTTTTCATTGGAAGTTTGACTAGCCTTCATCACCACAATTCTTCCATCTGAAAGCTTCCCAGCTTTTCTCATGTAAAAAATCCTGTTATTCAATAGGGCACTTACTTCCTCGCGGATATCATGATCATAAATTTTGGAAGATGGGCTATGGATGGAAGAAATGTAAATATTACCAGGACCAGTGATGATGAGTGAATCTCCTTCTACTTTCACAAAGGAAATATTTACCCCAGGAGGTGGTTGTATTAAGTTTATTTTGCCTGACTGAATATTATATTTTCCTACTCCTCCCCAATTGGAAGAAAACCAAACGGTTCCCTGACCATCATTATTAAAATTGACGATGCGCTGGGTCGGATTTCCATCAGGGAAAGGGTCCCTATAGATCGTTTCCACGGCAAGCCGAGAATACTTTTGTATCCCATTATTGAACCCATACAAATATTCACCGTTTCCTAGATTTCCAATGGCTGTTACTTCCTCTGCCAATAAATCTCCTTGCCCTATTCCATAATTCTGAAAAACCAGGCTATGGAAATTCACCAGTCCCCTACTCGTCCCTACCCATAATATCCCTTCCCTATCAATCATGCCTTTATGGATTGCATATACTCTCAGCTCACCTCTCAGATCAATCATTAAGGGGTATTTGTATTTTTCAGAAAACTTGAATAATTGGGAATTGAAATGATAAAAGATGGCATCTTGGTCGAAAAAAAGATCATAAAAGTCCAAGGAGGAATATTCTTGTTCAGAAAAATTCTTGTCCAGTATTTTTTCAGGAATAAGTGGATTCTTCCCTTCTGCCAAATATTCTCTTCCCAAAAAATAATACATTTTCTGGGCCTCATTCCATTTGACCAAAAATGGAGAAGATGGTAAAGAAATGCCTTCCAATTCCTTTGAAATCAACTCATCTCCCGAAAGAGCAAAAACTCCTTTTTCAAAAAACAAAAGAATCTCCCCCCTAAAAATCAGGATCGAACCTAATTGCCCTTCCTTCTCAAAATTCCTATCTAACTCAAAGATTACTTTATTGGATGAATCCCATGCGATCAATTGGTATTTGGTATCTAAGAAATACTGAGTCTCATGCCCCTTCCCCATAGAAAAAAGACTAATCCCAGAGCTGAATTTCTCATTAAACTTCACAGGAAGATCAACAAACTCCCAGCTCCCATACCCTCCTTTTACTAATTTGGGTAAACCATTGGAATTATAAAGCCATATGATCCCATTTTCGTCTTTATGAATCGAAATTCTATAATTGAATTCCTTCAAAATCGAGTCGGGTAATGGAAAAGTCTCAATCCCATCGGAATAATAAATTCCCATTGGAGTAGAAAACCACATCCTACCCAACGTGTCCTGTTCCATCTGCAGAACATTTTGGACAGGGAGCTCTACGCCCTTTGGTTGAGAGTTGTATTTGAAATTCTGAGCTCTTCCCAGAACAGTCAATCCAAAACAAATAAGAAGAGTGAGGAATAATCTCATTTAATAGGCGTAATTTGGGAGACTAAGATAAAAAAAGAATTGCGTCGTCAAATTCACTAGATAATGTTCTTCATTTCTTTTGTCAGCGAGCCGATTCTTTTATTTTTGTGCCAAACTTTAGAAATCGCATCATGAGTGTACTAGTAAATAAAAATTCCAAGGTGATCGTACAAGGGTTCACCGGGTCGGAAGGCTCTTTTCACGCACAGCAAATGATCGAGTACGGAACAAACGTAGTCGGTGGTGTAACTCCGGGAAAAGGTGGATCTACCCATTTGGACAAACCTGTTTTTAACTCTGTAGAAGAAGCCGTTCAGAAGACTGGTGCTGATACATCCATCATTTTCGTGCCACCAGCTTTTGCTGCTGACGCGATCATGGAAGCTGCTGATGCGGGGATCAAAGTAATCATTGCAATCACGGAAGGCATTCCTGTCGCAGATATGATGAAAGCTAAGCCTTACATCAAAGAAAGAGGAGCTACCCTAATTGGACCAAACTGCCCAGGAGTGATTACTCCAGGAGAAGCTAAAGTGGGTATCATGCCAGGTTTTGTATTCAAAAAAGGTAGAATCGGTATTGTATCCAAGTCAGGTACTTTAACTTATGAAGCTGCTGATCAAGTTGCCAAAGCAGGATTAGGTGTTTCTACCGCTATTGGTATCGGTGGTGACCCTATCATTGGAACTTCTACCAAGCAGGCGGTACAGTTACTAATGGAAGACCCTGAAACTGATGCGATCGTCATGATCGGTGAAATCGGTGGGAACTACGAAGCAGAAGCAGCAAAGTGGATCCGTGAAACTGGAAACAAAAAACCTGTAGTAGGATTTATTGCTGGTCAGACAGCGCCTCCGGGGAGAAGAATGGGACACGCTGGTGCCATCATCGGTGGAGCAGATGATACTGCTGCTGCAAAAATGAGAATCATGAAAGAAAATGGAATTCACGTAGCAGAGTCTCCAGCAGAGATCGGTGCTACCATGGCGAAAGCTTTGGGTGTGGATGCTTAAATGCCATTAGATATCAGATTTAAGATATATGATTTAGGAAGCCGCTTCGATTATTTCGAAGCGGTTTTTTTATGCCCCCCTCGATCAGAATTGAATTGGGTATCTATTTTTTATATAATTCTCAAATTCACTAAATTTTATTGTCTAATAACTCCACTATCAAACTTTTATACACTGATGAAAGACCATCTAATGCCTCGGAACATTCTCTTTTTTGTATTTACTATTTTCATGCCCCTATTGGCTTATTCCCAATCAGAAATCCAAACCAAAAAAATCAATTTTGAAAAAGGAAAATCGGAAATTACGATAGAAGATTTCATTAAAGGAGACCAGATTATTGATTACATCCTCAATGCCAAAGCGGGTCAGAAAATAACGGTCCATCTTACCACCTCCAATTCTGCCAATTACTTTAACCTAATGGCTCCGGGTGAAGAGTATGTAGCATTTTATAATTCTTCCATGGGAGAAAACAACTATGAGGGTGTTTTGGAAAAAAGTGGGGATCAAAAAATCAGAGTATATCTGATGCGGAGCGCTGCCAGAAGAAATGAGGTTGCCGACTTTAAAATCCACGTTTCAATTACTCCTTAAGTGCTCGTCACTTTAGAACAAAAAAGCCTTTCCAGAAGTCTGGAAAGGCTTTAGTAAAATCAGTAAATCATTTAAATTTTTCTATTCCGCACTCAACAAGGTGTCTATCAATGCATCAATATCACGAAGGTGGAACTGAACAATTCCTGCCCGGTATCTGGAACTAGCAGCTCTGGAAGAGGCCTGGATTGCCTTTAATTCCGCTCTAGCAGCAGCACTTACATCTGACCTTCTTCTCTCATCCTGTTTCATCAATGCAGCAAGTCGCTCCACATGGGCTCTTTGCAAATTTCTCCTAAACGCATCAATGTCCTTTGCTCCTGAAAGTTCAGACCAAAGCCCCTTTCTCAAATCACTCAACATCGCTGTCATCGAATAAGCTTCCGCTCCATTTAAGGCTTCATTTTCTATCATTCGCTCCAATCGATCTTTGCGAAGTAAACTACTTAATAATCTGGATTGCATATTTTCAATCGCTTGAATTGCCTTGGTAGGCTCCAGGTTATCCAGGATTTCCTTTTGTAACAGCCAATCAGGGGTCGTAAATACATCTTCATTCAGGAACTTCATCGATTCCAACTGCTCTGATTTTGCAATGGGAGTATAAGTGGCCCCAGCTTGATCGGTTGTCTTCAGCTCTTCATAGACTCCGCCTACATTGGTGATCACATGTCCTGCAAATCGAGTCCAAACCCCGATCAATTCCCCGTACAATTCTTCCAAATCTGCATAATTATCTCCGGGAGTTGCGGTCCACTTAGCCAAGTTTGGCGCTACTATTTTCAGGTTCGCTAAACCATATCGGCTAGCTTTAACGGGATCATCTCCTACGGATTCTGTTTGGGAGCTTGGATCAAATGAATTCCCTCCACCAAAGAGGTATTTAGGATCTCCTGCTTTTTCTCTGATCCAACTATCCAGTGTTGCTTTTTCCTCTTCCGCTGAATTGGCATCTGGTAAATATCTATAGCCCCAATTAATCGCATATTCATCATAAGGGCCTAGCATACGAACCCATCTTACCCCCTCGTCCCCAGGCTGAGCCACATAATTGTACCGGGTGTAATCCATGATGGTAGCTGCCAATCCCCATTTCTGAGTAAAAGTAGCTGAACGCAAAGAATCCGTAGGATAGGCATAAGAAGCTTTCATATTGTGTGGTAAACCCAAAGCATGTCCCACTTCGTGAGAGATCACTCTTCTCATCATTTCTCCAATCTCTTCTTCAGGAGTATCCAAAGTTCTGGCAGAAGGATTTGCCGCACCTGTTTCAAGCATATATCGGTTACGGTAGGATCTCAGGTGGTTGTGATACCAAATAATATCACTTTCAATGATTTCTCCGGAACGTGGATCAGAAACACTAGGTCCTACCGCATTTCTGGTGGTAGATGCCACATACCTGACCGTAGAATACCTGGCGTCCTCTGGACTCCAATCAGGATCTTCTTCCTTGGTGGGAGCATCTTTCGCTACAATTGCATTTTTGAATCCTGCTGCCTCAAAGGCTACTTGCCAATCTTCAATACCTTGTCGGAAATAAGGTCTCCACTTTTCTGGAGTCGCAGGATCCAGGTAATAAACAATCGGTTTTACCGGTTCCACCAACTCTCCTCTTGCATAGGCTTCAGGATCTTTTGGTTCCAATCTCCATCTTCGGATATAACTTTTTACATCTGACTTTAACGCCTCAGAACCATAATCAATTTGACGTATGGTAAACCAACCCACTCGCTCATCATAAAGCCTAGGCTGCATCGGAGTTTCAGGAAGAAGGTACATGGATTGACTCATCTCCATCGAGATGGTACCTGTCCTGGAATTGGAAGGAGGGGCGGTAGCATTATAAGTCATATCATGTCTTACCTCAATATTCTGAGGGAAACTTGCCATCCTGCTAATGAAACTTCTGCTTCTATCCAGGTTTCTAACTTTATATGTTTTCCTCATATTATCTGATAAACCACTCAAAGCAGGGTTGTCAGAAAGGAATAGGTCACTTACTTCAATCAGGGCAGCAGTTGAATCCGGATTAAACCCTTCAATTTTAAAAGCAGCCAAAATCGGATCATAGTTATTAGCCTGAACAGACAATTGTATCGGTAAAGAATCGCTGGCAACATTTGTAAAAGAAATCGACCTTAAATGAATGTTGTTTTGAACTCTGGACCATCTTACCACTTGTTCATTGCTTTTGGAGCCAGCATTCATATAACCCCCACCTAATCCTGCAGCAATTTTTGAAATCCTACTGACCAACAACATGTCCGCGTTCAATAGATCAAAGGGAATTTCATAATAATACTTCCCCCCAACAGAATGAACCTGAAACAAACCTTCATCTGTAATGGCCTCCTCGGTAACTAATTCACTGTATTTTTTAAATGGACTCTTTTTGGTAGGTTTTGGAGCTGGTGTCTGTTTAACCGAAGTCGCTTGCTCCTTCTTTTTGTTCTTTTTCTGACCATAGGCTGTCACCGAACAGACCATGAGCAAAAGGATTAATAATCTTGAACTATTTTTCATGGGATGGTAAATAAAAACAAGGAGGAAATTAGAGTAGACATGAGTAGAAAACAAGGAGACCTTTATGATCGGTAAATCCATTTTTGAAGACATTTGTTGCTAACCTCAATTTTTAACTGTTCTATTCCTTACCTTTGCCGCTTCAATTCAGATAATTATGATTTCAGTAGATAATGTAGCCGTTGAACATAGCGGTTCTACACTCTTTAGTAATATTTCTTTTGCCATCAATGAGACCGACAAAATTGCCTTGATGGGGAAGAATGGAGCAGGGAAATCCACCCTACTCAAAATTATTGCCGGTCAATCCAAACCTACATCAGGATCTGTTTCAGCTCCAAAAGATTTTGTGGTGGCTTATTTACCTCAGCATTTATTGACTTCCGATGATTGTACGGTGATGGAAGAAACTTCCAAAGCTTTCGCAAGCTATCTGAATATGAAAACTGAAATCGATCGGATCAATGAAGAACTGACAGTGAGAACCGATTACGAATCTGAGGAATATTACAAACTGATCGAGCAAGTTTCTGAATTGAGTGAGAAATTCTACGCGATCGAAGAAGTCAATTATGAAGCAGAAGTAGAGAAAGTTCTTTTAGGACTGGGGTTTGTTAGGGAAGATTTTACTAGGCTAACTTCTGAATTTTCTGGAGGCTGGAGAATGAGAATTGAATTGGCCAAAATCCTTTTACAAAACCCGGACTTAATCCTACTTGATGAGCCGACCAACCATTTGGATATTGAATCCATCCAATGGCTAGAGGATTTCTTGATGAATAAAGCAAAAGCGGTAGTGGTAATTTCCCACGACCGGGCTTTTGTAGACAACATCACCACAAGAACCATTGAGGTAACCATGGGGCGTATTTACGATTACAAGGCGAAATACAGCCATTACCTGGAGTTAAGGAAAGAACGTCGTGAACAACAGCAAAAGCATTACGAAGAACAGCAAAGAACCATTGCCGATATCCAAGCTTTCATAGATCGTTTCAAAGGCACCTATTCCAAAACTTTACAGGTTCAATCCAGGGTAAAAATGCTGGAAAAAATGGAAATCATTGAAGTGGACGAAGTGGATACTTCCGCCTTGAAACTTCGATTCCCTCCCTCTCCAAGATCTGGAAATTATCCGGTAATCGTGGACGAAATGAGTAAAAGCTATGGAGACCATGTCGTTTTCAAAAATGCTTCTATGACTATTGAACGAGGTCAAAAAGTATCCTTTGTCGGTAAAAATGGAGAAGGGAAATCCACCATGATCAAGGCGATCATGGGAGAAATAGACTTTGAAGGAAAATGTGAATTAGGCCACAACTCCATGATCGGCTACTTTGCCCAGAATCAAGCTTCCTTGCTGGATGAAACGCTTAGCATTTTCGAAACGATTGATCAAATCGCTGTAGGGGAAGTCAGAACGAAAGTAAAGGACATCCTGGGTGCTTTCATGTTCAAAGGAGATGACATCAACAAGAAAGTGAAGGTACTTTCCGGAGGAGAAAAAACACGTTTGGCCATGGTGAAGCTATTGCTGGAACCTGTCAACTTGCTGATTCTCGATGAACCCACTAACCATTTGGACATGAAAACCAAGGACATCATCAAAGATGCCTTAAAAGCATTTGACGGTACTTTGATTGTGGTTTCTCACGACCGTGATTTCTTGGATGGTTTGGTGACGAAGGTCTTTGAATTCGGAAATAAGCGCGTAAAAGAACACTTTGAAGACATCAATGGATTCTTAAGAAACAAAAAGTTGGAGAACTTGAAAGAAGTAGAGAGATAAAAGTCCTTAGATTTTAGATTTCAGTGAGGCGCAATTGATTCTATGTCTATCAGTTTTATTCCCTATAATAAAAATGCGGAGGTTTAAACCCTCCGCATTTTTTGTTTTCCGCTAATTCAAGTTTAAAGCCCAAACACCCTGGGTAGCCAAAGTGATATTTCAGGGAATATCATAATCAAGGCCAAGGCTAAGATCATCGCAAAGAAGAACGGAAGTAGGGGCTTGATTACCTTCTGAATGGTAGTTTGGGCTATTCCTACTCCAATAAATAATACGGAGCCTACCGGTGGAGTACAAAGACCAATACAAAGGTTTAGCACCATCATAATACCAAAATGAACAGGATCGATCCCCAAAGAAGTAACAACCGGTAAAAAGATCGGTGTAAAAATCAGTACTGCAGGAGTCATATCCATAAAAATCCCTACAAATAGAAGCAACACATTGATCATGATCAAGATCACAAAAATATTATCGCTCAAGGATAACAGGGAATTGGAAATGCTTTGAGGAATTTCCTCACTGGACATCACCCAAGACATGGCCATGGATGTGGCGATAAGCAACATCACTACCGCGGTAGTTTCTGCGGATTTCAACAATACAGCAGGTAGATCCTTTACTCCTATTTCCCTATAAATCATGGAAAGAGCTAAGCTATATACTACTGCAATGGCAGAGGCCTCGGTTGCTGTAAATACTCCTCCGATAATCCCTCCAATCACCACAACCAACAAGAATAAACTTGGAATTGCTTTCCAGAAAGTGCTCAATAAATGTTTGAAAGTACTGGCCTCTCCTGCAGGTAATTTCTTTATTTTAACCATCACCGCTGCAGTGATCATTAACAACAACCCCACCAATAAGCCTGGAAGATATCCTGCCACAAATAGAGCAGCAATGGACACCCCTCCTGAGGCCAAAGAATAGACGATCAACACATTGGATGGAGGTATAATCAATCCAGTTGTAGATGAGGTGATGTTTACAGCAGCTCCTAACTCTTTTGGATATCCTTCTTTTTCCATTCTTTTCCCCAAAATACCTCCCATAGACGATGCTGCCGCTACGGCTGAACCTGCAATGGCTCCCATCAACATGGCTGCAATGACATTCACATGAAGTAATCCTCCGGGGAGTCTTCCTGTAAGGGCTTTGGCAAAATTAATCAAGCGATTGGCAATCCCTCCTCGATTCATGAGCTCTCCTGCCAAAATAAAAAATGGAATCGCCAGCAAGGAGAAACTATCCAGTCCAGTCCCCATTCGTTGGGCCACGGTGGTAATGGCAGGCATAGAAGCTACCGTCACCATTAAAGTAAACATGCTCGAAAGTCCCAGACTCCAAGCCACTGGAACACCAATTCCTAAAAAGAAAATAAATGATAATACCAGTACTAAAACGCTAAGAATTTCCATTATTCAGCTGTTTGGATAGAGTGGAACAATTGAATAATAAATACTACCTGGTAGTACGTGACTAACAACCCGCTAAATGGAATAATACCATATACATAGGCTAAGGGGATTTGAAGGGTAGCGGACTTTTGACCAAGAATAAAAGTGATGTACACCAAATTAGATCCGCCAATAACCATCACTACGATGGCAAATACCAGAATACACACACTGATCAGGATCATTAATTTATCCTGAGCTTTCTCTTTTAAATTCGTCAGAAGTATATCGATGGCTAAATGCTCGTTTTTACCTGCCACATAAGCTGCCCCAAGCATCCCTACCCAGATCATCATGTATCTAGAAAGTTCATCTGTAAAAGAGCTAGGGTCTTTAAAAATATACCTTGAAGTAACTTGCCAAGTCACATTGATCACCATCAAGGCCATCAAGATGACCAACAGATGCGAGATCAGTTTATCAAGTTTGGATTTAGTTTCTAATGAAAACATGTATAAAGAATCTTGGGTTAATTATTTCACATCTCTAATGGCCTGAACGATTTCATAAATTTCAGGCTGATCTATTTTCAATTGGTCATAAACACCTTCCACCGCTTTTCGGAAAGGCTCTTTATCAGGATAGGTAATAGTCACACCGGCGGCTTCCAATTCACGCATGGATTCTGCGGAGGATTCTTCCCAAAGTTTATATTCATAGGTCGCAGATTCGTCCGCTGCCTCCTGTACCCATTGTTGCTCTTCCTCAGTCAAATCTTCCCAGACCTTGGTACTGATAATGACCACATCTGGTAATGCTGTGTGCTCATCCAGACTATAATATTTACAAACTTCATAGTGCTTGGAAGTATAAAGGCTTGGAGGATTATTCTCCGCTGCATCCACGATCCCTTGTTGCAAAGCAGTATACAATTCTCCATAGGAAACCGGAGTAGGTGAGCTACCAAGTGCTTTTACCATATTGGATGCCGTCACACTCTCCATTACCCGTACTTTCAGACCAGCTAAGTCCTCAGGAGTTTCTACAGGTTTATCTTTGGTATAAAAACTTCTTTTCCCTGCATCGTAATAACATAATCCCCGAAGCCAAAACTCTTCTCCATCTAGGAGCAGTTGTTTACCAATGGGACCTTCCAACACTTTTCGCTGGTGCTCGTCATCTCTAAATAAATAGGGCATTCCAAACACTTGCATGGTCGGAGCAAAGCCTTCCAAAGCAGCCGCAGATACTTTGGTCATACCCAAACTTCCAATTTGAAGCAGTTCGAGCAATTCCCTTTCGGAGCCTAATTGCTGGTTAGGGTATACTTTGACCTTGATTTTTCCATTTGATTTTTTCTCAATTTGCTTGGCCATAAACAGCATCGCCTCATGTACGGGATGACTAACCACCTGGGCATGACCTAGTTTGATGATCTTAAATTTGAGCGGAGAGGAACAAGAAAACGGAAGAACTCCTAAAAAAATGGTGATCACTAAAATTGAAAGGGTTCTTTTCATGGGTTTATTTGAAATATAGGCATTTAACAATAATAACTTTTTCCTGACTCAGTTGCCCGATGATTTACGGAATCGATTTAAAAACCGGTATACAAGGGTAATTTCTTGTCTAAGCTTAAAAATATCCTGAAAAGAAAACTGAATTCTATTCTTTTTAGCCCCTTTTCTCAAAATCCCGGCATACTCTACCACAGAGATAGCAATACAATAATTTTTCATTCTTTTCTTTTACCAAAGAAACCCTATCTTTGCGCAATCGATTGCACAATATAAGCTATTAAACCCATGAACCATCGAATAGTACGAATTCATCCCAAAGACAATGTCCTTGTAGCCTTACAGGATTTAGAAGCAGGAGAACTTTATTCCATTGAAGGTGTAGAGGGAATCTTACAGGCCCCGGTTTCCGCTAAACATAAATTCTCAATGGAGGACCTTCACCAGGGAGATTTGATTTATATGTATGGAGGTATCGTGGGCAAAGCAGTGGTAGATATTCCTTCAGGCCACCCCCTGACTACATCCAATGTCACCCATGAAGCTGAAAGCTTTGGGGGAAAAACGGAAGATTACCACTGGGAAGCACCTGATGTAAGCAAATTTCAAAATAGGACCTTTCAAGGTTTTCATCGAAGTGACGGACAGGTTGGAACGGGTAATTACTGGTTGGTTATTCCCTTGGTATTTTGTGAAAATCGAAATGTAGACACCATCAAGGAAGCTTTTTTGGAAGAATTAGGATTTGCCAAACCTAACCCATACAAGCAACTGGTCAAAGAAATGGCTTTGCACTACCAAGCGGGAGACCAAGCAGCAATCGCCAATCTTTCAGTTTCCACATTTACAGAAAGGAAAGATTTGAAATTATTTCCACAGGTAGATGGCATTAAATTTCTAAATCATCAGGGAGGGTGTGGTGGAGTAAGACAGGATTCCGAGGCCCTTTGCACCTTACTGGCTGGATATATCAATAATCCTAACACCGCTGGAGCAACGGTCTTAAGCTTGGGATGTCAAAATGCACAGGCTTCCATCTTAGAACAGAAACTAAAAGAGATGAATCCTGATTTCCAAAAGCCATTGATCATGTTGGAGCAGCAAAAGGAAGGAACAGAGCAGCAATTATTGACCCATGCCATCAAAGAAACATTCCTAGGATTAGCTGAGGTAAATAAATTACGCAGGCAACCCGCTGCATTGAGTAAATTGACGGTGGGGTTAGAATGTGGCGGTTCAGATGGTTTTTCGGGTATTTCAGCCAATCCATCTGTGGGATATGCTGCGGATCTCATTGTCGCCCTTGGTGGAAAGGCAATTCTTTCTGAATTCCCCGAATTATGCGGAGTAGAACAAGAACTGATCAACCGATGCGTAACCCATGAAAGCGCAGAAAAATTTTCAGCATTAATGAAATCCTACGCTGCTGCGGCAGAGGCAGTAGGTTCCGGTTTTGACATGAATCCCTCTCCTGGAAACATCAAAGATGGATTGATCACAGATGCCATGAAATCTTCAGGAGCCGCAAAAAAAGGAGGTACCTCTCCGGTTACAGATGTACTGGACTACGGAGAAATCGTCAGGAAACCAGGTCTAAATTTGCTTTGCACCCCTGGGAATGATGTGGAAAGCACTACTGCAATGGCTGGTTCTGGAGCCAATGTGATACTTTTCACTACAGGTTTAGGAACTCCCACCGGAAATCCAATCACACCAGTGATCAAAGTATCCAGCAACCACCGCCTGGTGGAAAGGATGCCAGATATCATCGACGTCAACACGGGATATGTGATTTCCGGAGAGAAATCCATTCAGCAAATGGGTGAGGAAATTTTAGAGCAGGTCATTGCCGTCGCAAGTGGAGAAATGACCAAAGCCCAGAAATTGGGGCAAGATGATTTTATTCCTTGGAAAAGAGGCGTATCCCTTTAACCTGCTTTGTCTTTGAAAGGGAATTCTACTTTTTGACCAGTTTTGGAAGATTGATACATGGCCCGAATCAACTCTACTGATTTTCGTGCAGTTTTTCCGTCTACCGTAGGTGTTGAGTTATTCTTGATGTCTTTTAAAAACAATTCCCATTGTTGAAGGTGCAATTGGTAACCAATGGCATTAGGGTCTGAAGAACCTGAGCCAGAAACAGCGTCCCCTTTTATTTCTGAGGCTTCTTCTCCCTTGATATTCCAGGCAATGATCTTACCTCCTTCCAGGATTGCACTTCCCTTGGTCCCAAAGATCTCTACTCGTTCGGGGTATCCCGGATACAAGGTGGTTGCAGAGGTAACATTCCCCAGGGCCCCATTTTTGAATTGAACCAAGCCCATTCCCAAATCTTCACCTTCAATCGGATAGAGGGTGGTTTGGACTTGCGCGTATACATGTGCTACATCCCCCATTAAATCCAACAGTAAATCAATGGTATGGATCCCCTGATTGATAAGGGCTCCTCCCCCATCGGCTTTCAACGTACCTTTCCACTTACTGGTGGCATAATACGCATCATCCCTAAACCAATTGACATAGGCATTGCCTACCAACAATCTTCCAAATACCCCATTGACAACTGCCTTCTTTAGTTTGATGAAATCTTCCGCGAATCTATTTTGAAAAATTACAGCCAGCTGAACTCCACCTTCCTTACATGCTGCAATTAATTGATCGGCTCTAGGCAAGGTAATTTCAATAGGCTTCTCTACCATCACATGCTTTCCAGCCCTGGCTGCAGCTAATCCTGGCTCCAAATGAATTCCACTTGGAGTGCAAATGCAAACTATATCCAAATTCGGAAGGCCTAAAAATTCATTTAATTCGGTATATATAGGAGCTGAAAACAACTCCTTCGCTGCATTGGCACTGGAAGAGTTCGGATTAAAAAGTGCTACCAGTTCCGCTCCTTTTAACTCTTCAATTGCCTGTGCATGTTTCACCGCTATGGATCCTGTACCTACTATTCCAATTCCGAATTTTTTCATTTTTGTAACTCATTTAAAATTTGACTCCAGACCTCCCTGTTGACAGGAATTCCTTCTACTCTATTTTTCTCTCTAGTCCTTAGGACATTCTCTCCCGGGTACAAAACTTCCTTTCCTTCAAACACCTTGGAACTTTTGAGTTCATTTATAATCTCATTTCCTTTTTGATCGAACCAATCTTCTAATTCCAATTTCTTTGGATCAAAGCATAAAAACACCTGGGAAAGCCCTATTTCTTCACCGGATAGATCTACTTCATGCGTACTATCGCCTCCAGAAAGTAAAGCGGCCAATAGATCCAGAACCAAGGACAGTCCTGCTCCTTTCCACATACCTGCCGGAAGTGCCATTTCATTTTCGATGATGGTCTTCGGATCATTAGTCAGATTCCCCTCCTGATCAAATCCAGCTGCATAAGGAGCTTTTTTTCCTGCCATGGAGAACACGGAAAGTTTCCCGTAGGCAAATTGGGACATGGCCATGTCCAACACCACTGGGCCTTCTGATCGGGGTATCCCTATCACTAATGGATTGTTCCCAAGCTTAGGTTCACTGCCTCCCCAAGCGGGCATATTTGCTTTGGTATTGGTAAAACAAATCCCAATTTTACCTGCCTTTACCGCCTGCCAACCAAAATTTCCTCCGCGCATCCAATGGTTGGTGTTTTTTAAAGCGACGCAGCCTATCCCTAATTGCTCAGAAATCTTGATCGCCCTCCCCATGGCAAAGTCAGCATTTAAGTTCCCTACTCCCAATTGACCATCCCAACGCTCAAACACCCCCAGATTACTTTCTATTTCAGGTTCCTTAGTAGGATTTACATAACCTTTCCGAATAAATTCCAGAAGTTTCAAAAATCGATTTACGCCATGAGACCGAACTCCATCAAGATCCGTTTGAGCAAAAAGCAATGCACATTTTTCAGCTCTTTGGGTATCAAAGCCATAGCGCTGCAGCACACTTTCCAATGTCTTGGACAGTTCCTCAAAACTTATGTTCAGATCATTCATAGGTAGATGAAACAATTCTCCATTCTTAAACTCGACTATTAAATCATGGGAGTGGCTCTTTTACATAATTGCAAACAGATGCCCCATGGGTCTCTCAGCATAACTAAATGCGACCCATCCGGTAATATATCATCAGAAAACTCTTTAGCCCCAGCTGCTATTAACCGGTTTTTATCCCCCGTAGGATCTTGGGACACTAAAGCAATATGGACCGCAAGGGGGTGTAATTTTTCAAATTCCAGCGTTTCCCCTTTTGGGTTATTGTAAAGTTCCAGCATGACGGTTCCGCTATCGTCTGCCAGAAAAATCATATTTGGAGCTTCTTCCATTTTCTTTTTTACTGTAAGACCTAAATGTTCTTCGTACCAAAGAGCAGTCGCTTTTGCATCGGGAACATTGATGGCGAAGTGTTCAAATTTCATGGATTGGTGTGTTTTTTTATCAAGTTACTCATCAGAAATGAAAAGTTTGGCAGGAACAAGCTTCGAATCCCTACTCAAGGGATATTAATAGTTTAAAACCTTGCTTAAAAAGCCATCCATCAGATCAACGGTAGGTTGAAACCAAGGCTCATAAAGCCAAAATGGATGTGGACTTTCAGGGAAAGTGTGAACTTCCGAATAAACTCCTGCAGCATCTAACTTTTCAATTAATTCATCTCTCCCCGCGTGGAACCTTGGATATTGGGAATTGATAAAAAGCATAGGGACAAAATTGGGATGCTTCAAGTACAAAGGTGAAGCATGGTCCCAAACCTCAGGTTTTTGTCCATAGGTACCACCCAGCCATTCGGAAGCAACCTGACCTTCTGCAGATTCAGGATGATGGAAAGCCAAAATCCCATCCATGTCAATGATTGCATGAACTATTGAACTAGCTTCCAAAGAGCTTTCACCCTCGTATTCATAAGACTTGGTCAGACCTACTAATGCAGCAATTTGTCCTCCGGCAGAACTTCCGGAAATAGCCACTTTGTTGCTGTCTAGACCAAATTCATTCGCATGTACTTTCAGCCATCGAATCGCCTCTTTCACATCATGAATTCCTGCAGGATATGGTGCTTCTGGCGAAAGCCTATATTCCACCACGGCAGTAACAAACCCTCTTCCCGCCAAAGCCATCGCCATGGGAATCTGAAGTTCTTTGCCTCCAGACTTCCATCCTCCCCCATGCACCATTACTATTCCTGGACTTAATGACTCCACTCTTTTGGGAGCGAAGACGTCTATTTGCAGTTTTCTATCTCCCAGTATTTTGTAAACTTGATTTCTTACTTCCAGAATATCATCATTCGCTGATGCATATACGGGTTTGATTTGAGGAAAATTCCTAACATCCTTTTTCCAAGCATCCTCCAGGTTGAAAGATTTGTCTTTTTCATACCCAAACCATCTGTTTCCATCATAGTCAGCATCATTATTACTTCCAGAAAAAATAAGGCTATTGTGATACTGAGGCAACTGATCCCCAGAAAGCTGAAAAGTCCATTCTGCTCTGCTTTCTTTAGTTGATCCTGGACCATAACTCCCATATTCTGCATAAAAAACTGTTTTTTCAGCATATTCCCTTCCCCAATTATGCCAGCCTTTCGGATGAATTGATGGAGGCATTTCAGTATTGATAAAAACAGTTTTTGCAAAATTTCTCCATGGCCTTCCCAAATAAACTTCAGAAACATCCGCTGCTGAGGTAATTCTACAATTTTTGAAAACATAACCGTATTCTACCCAGGCTGGAGTGGATGCTGCTGTGATATAGGAGTTAGATTTTGCATGAATTTCACAATTCTCAAACACAGCAGTAGCCGATCCAAAAATGAAATCTATCGTCCCCTCGATATAACAATTCTTATAATACTGTCTGGAATTTTCTCCTGAAGCAAACATAGTGTCCTGATTGCCTAAAAAACGACAATTTTCAAAAACTAAACGATCACCCTCTGCATGTAACGCCACCGCCTGACCAACTTGTCCAGCCGTATTTTGAATCGTTAAATTTTTAAAAGTGAGGGAGTTCCCAAGTACTTTGAGCGTATAGGTTTCGAATGTTCCCATGTTATCTTTTGCCGCAAAATCATCAAAAGTGATGATGGTGTTTTCCGGGTTTTCACCTACAAAATTCACATTTGTCACAGGCCCGTGGATGACTAATTTCTCCTTATAAATACCCGGCCTAATGTACACTGTCAAAGGTTTTGGCAAGTAAACACGGATCGCATCCAATGCTTCTCCAATGGTCTTAAAATGACCAGTCCCATCTTGTGCCACCACAATATCATGCTCCACTTTTCCTTTTAACTCTTCCGAATCCAAAGGTTTGGGATCCAACCATTCTCCTTGGGAAAATGATGGCTGAATTAAGGTGTTGCTCAAAAGCAGAAAGAAAAACTGAATTCGAATAAAATTCATGGGAACGTATTTTGGGCAAATTAGTAATAGGGTAAAGACCTTTTCCTCAATAATTCAGTCTTTTAAAAACCTGACTAGCTCAGGAAGTTCTCTCTTTAATTCTTCCACCGCTAAATCGCTTACCTTGAAAGCTCCTGTTGGAGACAGATGAGTATTATCTTCTTTTCCTTCAGGAAACACTGAATAATCACCAGGTCGGTAATGAAGGAATAACTCCTTGGATTTTTCTACTCCAAATTGATTAAGGAGCTCAACTGTTTTTACATGCATATCAAACAAAGGCACTTCATATTCGTCTGAAACCTCTCTTACCACTTCCGAATACCTACCATGAGTATCAATCAAGACTCCATTTTCATCGAAGCTTCTTCTCGAAATGGGAGTCGCTAAAATGGGATTACCTCCTTTGCTTCTGACATCTTTAATGAATCGAATTAAATTATCCCGATAGGTAGAATCCGCAAAAGCATAGCGATCCTCGGAATTTATTTTCTGATCATTATGACCAAATTCAATGATCACATAATCTCCTTCCTGCAATCGTTCCATCACCACATCCCACCTGCCTTCATCCCTAAAGCTTTTGGTACTTCTTCCATTCTTGGCGTGGTTTTCAAAGCGAATCCCCTCTTTGAAATACAAAGGAAATACCTGTCCCCAACCCTTTTCGGGATTACTTCCAGTATATGGTTTATCCGCCATGGTCGAGTCTCCGACCATAAAAAAAGTAATCTCTTCTTCTGAAACTATATCACCAAAAATCACGGCAACACCTAGGGAGAATAGAGAAAGTAGGATCACAAATAACTTCATCTTATTTCAATTTTACGGCAGAGGCCGGTAGACCATTTCCTTTTGAAATCTGATCGGGACTTGAAAAATCTGATCGATCTAATTCAATTTGATCAGAATTCCCCAAAATCCGAACGGCTGGTTTTCCATTTTTCTCAAATTCAAAACCACTAACAGTGACTCCTTGGCTATTGTAGATTGTCAGTGGCACTTCATCAGTACCCAAGACACGTACATTGATCAACTCAAGACCTGCCGCATCAATGGCCGTAATACCTTTTTTGGCCTCTAAAACTGCATTTTCCAATCTCACGTTTTCAAGCTTCATCTCAGGCAAACCCATAAAGAAAGCTGCTGTTTCCGAATTGGTCACCTGGATATTTTTCATGCTGATATTTCGAAAAACAGGAGTTTCCTCGGTAACTGGCATCATCTTCTCTTCTCTCGCCTCATCTTCTTCACTTTGATCTTCCTCAATGATGGGGCTATTCCCAGTATAAAACATATTAAACCCGATCGCTTCTGTTGGGATTCCAATCATATCCACATTGGAAATCCAGATATTTTCCACCACTCCTCCACGTCCACGGGTACTTTTGAATCTCAGTCCTATGTCTGTGCCGATAAAAGTGCAGTTGGAAACATGAATGTTTTTTACGCCACTGGACATTTCACTTCCCACTGTCACGCCTCCATGTCCATGATAAACGATGTTATTTTTAATGATCACATTCTCTGTAGGAATTGCTCGGTCTCGACCATCTTTGTCTTTACCGGACTTGATGCAAATGGCATCATCTCCCACATCAAAGGTATTGTTATAGATCAGTGCATTTTTACAAGATTCCAGGTCCAAGCCATCCCCATTTTGAGAATACCAAGGATTTCGGACATTCAGGTTACGAATGATTACATCCTCACTCATCAAAGGATGAATGTTCCAGGCTGGTGAATTCTGAAAAGTAGGACCATCCAATAAAACCCGTTTACTTTCCCGGATACTGATCATCACTGGACGGAGAAAATCTTTCATTTTTTCCAATTCCTTGCGATCGGTAATATCTGGCACATTGAAACTGCTACTAGCATTGTAACCATCCAAAAAAGACTGAGATGGAAACCAGTTTGCCCCCTCTACAATCCCTCCAGATTTCATTAAGTTATTCCATTGGCTCTCCGTCATTTTCCCTTTCTTTACCGACCTCCAAGCATCCCCGCTTCCGTCTATTGTCCCCTTTCCCGTAATCGCAATATTTTCTACGCGATAGGCATTAATGGGTGAAATACATCTAATAGTATTAAGACCTTCAAAACTGGTTTCTACCAATGGGTAGTCATCCTTATCCTTACTAAATATAATCAAGGCTCCATCTTCCAAATGCAGATTGATGTTACTCAATAAAGTAATAGGACCAGTCAACCAAATCCCCCTAGGGACCATCACTTTTCCTCCTCCCAATCTTGCCACTTCTTCTATGGCAGCTTTGAAGGCTTCCGAGTTTTTGGTTAAGCCGTCTCCTACCGCTCCAAACTCCACAATGCTTTTCTTTAATTCAGGAAAACTGGTTTCTTTTACTTTAGGCATTTCAAACTCCACTCCTTCATAGATCGATTGAATGGATTCTTGGGCAAGTAAATCCTTTCTGATTACAAGGAACAGAAGGGTCAGAAAGCATACAAATTTTAATGGCTTCATATTTTGGGTCTTGTTTTTTTGCTCCTTTTTTTTTGTTCCTGATTTTTTTTGAATCAAAAAACAAAAAACATAACATCACAGGTTACATTTTCTGCTTTGAAACTTTATATTATAAATCAATTCAGAAAATAGGCAGGGTTGAGTATCCTCTCGCAGACTCCTCGCTTTTCATCAAAAACCAGGAACCACAAAATCTTGGAGAACTCCCTTTAAACCCCTCTGAATATAAACTTCTAATTTTCAATTATTTACAAGCAAACCTGTTTAAAGATAACAATTGAATCTATTTTTGAGCAATCGATTGCATATTAAAAACTTTTGATTGGATTTAAAAATCAAAATTTAAATAATCACATAGAAGCACATTCAATCAATAAGTTAGACAAACTATTTAAGTAATTATCAATAGTAATTTCAATACGGACATCCAAGATTATTTAATTATATTGCGCAAACGATTACATCAATTCCCCAAATGAATACTGAAATAACCACCCGATACTCTTCCCACCCAGAAGATTTCAAAAGCTACCCAACTTCAGAAATCAGAGATAAATTTTTAATCGAAGATTTATTCAAGGCTGATAAAATCTCAGGAGTTTACACCTTGGAGGATCGTCTAATTGTGGGAGGTATTCATCCGGTTCATTCCCCTGTCCAATTAGAAGCAGTGGATCAATTAAAAGCGGAGAATTTCCTAGATCGAAGAGAAATAGGAATTATAAATATCGGGGCAAAGACCAAAATAGATATCGATGGAGCGTCCTTAGAACTGGACCATAAAGAAGCATTATACATTGGAAAAGGAGTGAAAGAAGTTATTTTTCACCCTTCTCCATCGGGAGACACCTACTTATACTTTAATTCTGCTCCTGCCCATCAGGAGTACCCAACTCGAAAAATCACCAGAAAAGATGCTGAGGTGGTGACCCTTGGCTCCCTTGAAAATTCCAATCATCGAACCATCTACAAACTGTTAGTCAATTCAGTTCTGGAAACCTGCCAACTTCAAATGGGAATGACAGAATTAAAGCCAGGGTCCGTTTGGAATACCATGCCTGCACATACCCATGACAGAAGAATGGAAGCCTATTTTTATTTTGACTTAAGCGAGGAAAATGTGGTCTCTCACTTTATGGGGCAAGCAGACGAAACAAGACATATTTGGTTAAAGAACCATCAAGCAATCATTTCACCGCCTTGGTCAATCCACAGTGGCGCAGGGACTTCCAATTATACCTTCATTTGGGGGATGGCTGGAGAAAATATGGATTACAAGGATATGGATGGAATCAAACCTGTGGATTTAAAGTAACTATGAAGCCCAACTTTGATTTAAAAGGAAAAACAGCGCTTGTCACTGGTGCCACTCATGGGTTGGGAATGGCCATGGCTAAGGCGTTGGCACTTAGCGGAGCAAATTTGGTGATCAATGGTCACACTCCCTCCAAAATGGAGGCTGCTTTTGAAAATTATACCAATGCTGGCATTCGAGTCCACCCGTATCTTTTCAATGTATCCGATGAAATCGCTGTGAATAATTCCATTTCTAAAATTGAATCTGAAGTGGGGCCTATAGATATTTTAGTCAATAATGCGGGGTTGATACAACGGACTCCTGCCCTGGAAATGAATCCCAGCGACTTTAGAAAAATTATTGATATTGATTTAGTCTCTCCTTTCATCGTTTCCCAAAGAGTAGCTAAATCTATGATCAGCAGAAAGAAGGGAGGAAAGATCATCAACATTTGTTCGATGATGAGTGAATTGGGTCGTGATACGGTTAGTGCCTATGCAGCAGCAAAAGGTGGCTTAAAAATGCTTACGCGTAACTTGGCTACCGAATGGGCAAAATACAACATTCAAGTCAATGGCATTGGTCCTGGCTATTTTGCAACAGATCAAACTGCTCCCATCAGAGTCAACGGACATCCCTTCAACGATTTTATTATAGACAGAACACCAGCAGGAAGATGGGGAAACCCTGAAGATCTCGGAGGCGTGGCGGTCTTCTTGGCTAGTGAAGCCAGCAATTTCATTAATGGCCAGGTCATCTATGTTGATGGAGGAATCTTGGCAACAATTGGAAAACCTCATGGAGAATAAGCTATCATTTACCATGTCAAGAATCAATAGACCCAAACACCAGACTTGTAATGAAGAAACAAAAAGCAACGATTCATGATATTGCTGAGAAGCTGGAAATAACCGCCAGTACTGTATCAAGAGCCCTCAATAATCATCCTAGAATATCTGAGGCGACTAAAAAGAAAGTGCTGAAAGTAGCGAAGCAACTCAATTATCAACCCAACCACATTGCGTCTGCACTGAGGAGTGGAAAAAGTAGGCTAATTGGAGTAATCGTCCCCACAGCCAATCGGAATTTCTTCTCTTCTGTCATTCGAGGAATTGAAGAAATTGCGAATAATCTGGATTATAAAATTGTGATCTCCCAATCCTACGATGAGTTTGAAAAGGAGGCCCAAACAGTGGAGACCTTACTGAATGCCAGAGTGGATGGCGTCATTGCCTCTATAGGCAAGACCACGGAAAATTTTGAACACTTCGAAAAAATCATTCAAAAAGGTATTCCATTGGTGCTTTTCGATCGGGTGTCTAATGATTTGGAGGTCAGTCAAGTGGTCATAGATGATTTTTTGGGAGCCTACCAAACCGTAGAACACTTAATAAAAAATGGCGCTCGAAGGATCGTTCATTTTACCAGTTCACAAAGAATCAATATTTACAAAGAAAGGAAAAGGGGATATGAAGAAGCTTTGAAGGATCATGGAATAGAACTTGATCCTGATTTAATCATAAATAGCAAAATGCAATTAGAAGATGGGAGGCAAATGACAGAGGAACTGCTTAAAAATGGGGTTAAATTTGATGCGATCTTTTCATCCTCTGATTATTCAATCATGGGGGCCATGCAGGTATTGAAGGAACACGGTTTTAAAATACCCCAAGACGTGAAATTAGCAGGTTTTGGAAATGAACCTTTTACTTCCTTCACAGAACCAGCCATCACTACTGTAGATCAAAAAAGTATACCCATGGGTAAAATTACTGCTGAAACCTTTTTCGAATTATTGAATAATGACAAACCAGACCCCGTAGCAAAAAGAACCATTTTGAAACCCGAATTGATTATCAGAGGCTCTTCTTCATAATCAACTGACTTCCTATTCTGCAGGACAGAACAATAAAGCCCTATTCATAACTTAGCTTATACAAATTTTTCCACTTCTCTGAAACACATCAAAGACAATGAAACAACTTTCAAAATCAGAAATCAATACCACAGAAAGACCAGTTAAAATCCTCCAGTACGGAAATGGAAATTTTCTCAGGGGGTTTACAGATTTCATGGTAGATGAGGCAAATGAGAAAGGAGTTTTTGACGGAAACATTCAGGTAGTTCAGGTACATTCTCCGGTGGCTGATCCCAAAATGATTGCCCAAGACTGTTTGTTTCATGTGGTTATTCGCGGATTGAAAGATGGAAAAAAAGTAGATGAAGTAAAATTAATCACCTCTATCTCTGGAATCAGTAATCCGAATGAGGATTATAAATCCTACCTCCAATTGGGAGAAAACCCTGATTTACGTTTTGTCATTTCAAATACTACGGAGGCAGGAATCCAGTTCGATCCTTCAGATGTAGACCCTAGCAGAATTCCTGACTCTTTTCCTGCCAAGGTTGCTGCGCTGTTATACCACCGATTTGAACACTTCAAAGGAGACCCAAATAAGGGGCTGATTTTTATTCCTTGTGAACTAATAGAGAACAATGGCGGCAGTCTAAAAGAATGCATCGATCGGTATGCGACACTTTGGAAGCTTCCAAATGATTTTACGGAATGGCTATTTTCTTCTTGCATTTTTTGTAATACTCTGGTGGATAGAATTGTGCCAGGCTTTCCGAAAGACGCCATTAAAGAGCTCCAGGATAAAACAGGGTTTGAAGATCAACTTACCGTAATGGCAGAGCCATTTCATCTTTGGGTAATTGAAGGCCCTGATCAGGTAAAACAGGAATTCCCCTTACACTTGGCTGGTCTCGATGTGAAATTTGTCAAGGATTTGACTCCTTACCGAACCAGAAAAGTCAGGATCTTAAATGGTGGTCACACCTCTATGGTTCCCTTTGCATACCTATCGGGAATCAGGACGGTACGTGAGGCAGTAGAAGATCCGGTAATGGGTCAATTCATGAAAGAGGTGATATTCAATGAAATCATTCCTTCCCTGGACATGCCTCAAGAGGAATTAGAGCAATTTGCCAATGATGTATTGGAACGATTTGCAAATCCTTTTATTCACCATGAGCTTATTTCAATCGCCTTAAATTCCATCTCAAAATTTAAAGTCAGAGTACTCCCTTCTCTATTGGAATATTATAATAAGCACAAAACCTGGCCTCCGATGCTCGTAAAATCTCTTGCTGCGTTGTTGGTGTTTTACAGAGGAAAAACCTTAGATGGAGAAACAATTCCATTGAAAGATGATCCCAGCATTTTAGAGTCATTCAAGTCTGCCTGGGAACTTCCTTCCACCGAACAGGCCATTGCAAAACTACTTTCTTACGAAGACTTCTGGGGGCAGAATCTCAATGAATTGAAGGGCTTACCAGAACTTGTAATACAGGAATCTGAAGCGCTACTTACTTCGTAATCCAAACCCGGGGGTCTTGTCTCAACAAGCGAACAATGGAGCCATATAAATCCGGGTTATAGGCAAAAAACTCATGAGGTCTTTCAAAGAAATTCTCTACGGCTACCGCAAAGAATTCATGTTCATTAATTCCTCCCTCCTTCCTGAAGAATGAGGCAGAATCATGAGAAAGGATTTCCAGCTCTTTTTCAGCTAGTCGGGAATATTCACGATAGGTCTCGGGATTAAAAAAGTCACTTTCCCCATTACTTTTGATCAAATTCTCCAGTTTCAAGGCATGGGCGATTTCATGGATCCCTAAATTCACCCCATCCTTTTCGTCAGCCATACCTTCAAGGAAACTACTCCAAGAAACGACAATAACACCCAATTTAGGATTCACCTCTCCTTTGTGATAACTCTTGGAAATCGAGCTATAATACACATTGGGATAAATTAATATTCTTTTGAACTGAGGTAGTCTAATCTTCTTCCAGCCAAAAGTCACCATGACTATAGTAGCTCCAATCAACAGCTCCATTTCCTGACTGACCATATGAATACCTCCCCTGCCAATAAATTCTTTGGTGGTAAGTACCACCTCTAACTTTTCACAAAACTCCTTTTTGTGGACCGTCGAAAGCCTTGAATAATAAGGAAATTTACTTTCCAGGATAAAAAGATCAGATGCTTCCAACTTGCGTTTAAAAAAGCTTGTTCTTAAATCCTCAAAAAAACGAATCGTACTACTTAACTTATAGCCAATCATAGTTTTTAAAAAAAAATGGCAGATACCCAAAGGTAACTGCCATATTATTTATTAGCAACAGTTATTACCTCGCGTAATTCACTGCTCTCATTTCTCTGATCACAGTAATTTTTATCTGTCCAGGGTATTGCATTTCCTTCTCTATCTTTTGCGAAATATCAAATGACAGCTTACCTGCTGTAGAATCATCCACATTGTCGGCATCAACCAACACGCGAAGTTCTCTTCCTGCCTGCATTGCAAAACATTTATTTACTCCGTCAAAACTTAAGGCAAGCTCTTCCAAATCTTTCAGACGCTTGATGTAACTATCCATTACTTCACGTCTTGCTCCAGGTCTTGCACCAGAAATAGCATCCGAAGCTTGAACGATTGGAGAGATCATGGAAGTCATTTCAATCTCATCGTGGTGTGCACCTATCGCATTGCAAACCTCAGGATGTTCCTTGTATCTCTTGGCAATTTCCATCCCCAAAACTGCGTGAGGAAGTTCTTGCTCCTCAGGCCAAACTTTACCAATATCATGAAGTAAACCTGCTCGTTTGGCCAGCTTGGCATTGAGTCCCATTTCAGCTGCCATCGTAGCAGATAACTTCGCCACTTCTCTAGAGTGCTGAAGCAGGTTCTGCCCATAAGAGGAACGGAATCTCATTCTTCCGACCATTTTGATCAACTCAGGGTGAAGACCATGCACTCCAAGATCGATACACGTTCTTTCTCCGATTTCTACAATTTCTTCCTCGATGTTCTTCTCGGTCTTAGCAACGACCTCTTCAATCCTTGCTGGGTGGATTCTTCCATCCTGAACCAATCTATGAAGAGACAATCTCGCTACCTCTCTTCTAACCGGATCAAAGCCCGAAATAATGATCGCTTCTGGAGTATCGTCCACAACAATTTCTACTCCTGTAGCAGATTCCAATGCACGGATATTTCTACCTTCTCTACCGATGATTTTACCTTTGATATCATCGCTTTCGATATTGAAAACAGACACACAGTTTTCTACTGCATGTTCGGTAGCAGTTCTTTGGATGGTATCCAAAACAATCTTTTTGGCTTGCTTGGTAGCTGACAATTTCGCCTCATCCAGGATATCCTTGATCTGAGAAGATGCCTTGGTCTGAGCCTCTTCGGTCAGCATAGTTACCAGTTGCTCTCGAGCTTCCTCACGGGTCAAAGCGGCTACTTTTTCCAAATCTGCGATTCGTTGATTAGTTACTATTTCAAGCTCCTCTTTCTTCACTTTCACCGCATGTAGCTGAGCACTCAAATTCTCTTTTTGACTATCCAGTTCAGCTTCTTTTCTCTTTAATTGCTCCAGCTCCTTGGATACATGTTGTTCTCTCTGCTTGACCTTATTCTCATTGGTAATGATAATATTCTTCTTCGTATTTACCTCTTCATCAAATTCAGATTTGAGCTTCAAATACTTTTCTTTGGCTTCAAGAATGCGGTCTTTCTTAATGGATTCTGCATTGATTTCTGCCTCTCTGAGCATGGATTTAATCCGCTCTTTGGTCTCCTCTTCGAGTTTTTGGTTTTTATTTTTAATCAATAAACCCGCTATCGCGGCTCCTGCACCAAGCCCTACCAGGGCGGCTAGGATTATGTATAATATATCTCCCATAGGTTATTTATATATGAAATTCACCTGCGGAGAATCTAAAAATTCCTGAAATAAGTGGGCAACAACTAATTACAAGGCTTTGGTCAGCAAAGCATTCAAATGGGACAAGCTCGTGCGTATATGTTCACTATCTTCTGCATTTACTTCATTGGTTTCCAATGACTCTACCATACAGTCAAAAGCTACCATGGCTAGCAAATCCTGATTATCATCCAATCCAAACTCCTCCTTGTACCTTTTCAATTTCTCATTAATCAACTTGCCTGCATGCCTAATCTTAGCTTCATCCTCGATTTTGACGCGCATAGGATATTCTCTATCCCCAATTTTTACTTTTATGGCAAGTGTCTCCATATCACTCGGATAAGTAGGCGATTAAATGATCGATTTCTTGTATATAATTATTGATTAATTCACTCATTTCGGTGGAATCTCCTGAATTCACCGGTCGGCTATCCACAATGTTACTAATTTTAATTTTATTTTTAAAATATTCGATTTCCTGCTCTTTTTGACTCAATTCGGACTCCATTTCGGTCATTTTTGACCTCAATTGCTCATTTTCTTCAGTTAAATGAATCAATTTCTTACTGGCTTGATGCACCAGTTTTTCTAATTTTTGCAGTTCGTCGTGGATCATTTTCTAAGTACGGATCAATGCACCTACTTCTTTTTCAAAGGCTTGAATCAAGTTACTCATTGTTTTATCAATTACCTTATCGGTCAGGGTATTTTCCTGATCTTGTAGATGAAAACTCAATGCGTATGCCTTTTTACCCGCATCGATTTTATCACCTTGGTACACATCAAAAACGCCAATTCTTCTTAATAATTTTCCTCCGAACTTAATTCCTACGGATTTTACTTGATCAAAGGTTATCGATTTATCTATTACCAGGGATAAGTCTCTTCGCACTTCCGGGAATTTGGAGATCTCTTGGTACTTTTTGAGACCACTTGCTTTCTTGCACAACAAGTCCCAATCCAACTCAGCAAAGAACACTTCCTGCCTTACCTCCGCCAGCTTAAGAATTTTGTCATCCAATAGTCCAATGGTACCAATTTCCTTTTGCCCTAACATTAATTTCAGTCCATAAGCATAAGGAGCAGATTCCACCATGGAAACATCACCAACGCTGATATTCAGTTTTTCAAGGATTTTCTCTACTGTGGAATAAAGATCTGAAAAGCCAAATGGCTTGGTGGGCTCCAACCAACTTTCTGAGGATCTATTGCCAGATAGGAAGATGGATAATTTCCTTCCTTCCTGATATCCTTCTTCTGTTTTTTGGTAAACCGTTCCAAATTCAAAAGTCTTTAAATCGGTCTGTCTTCTATTGATATTTCTAGCCAAGACTTCCAAGCCAGTAAAGAGCAAGGTTTGTCTCATTACCCCTAAATCCTCACTTAACTTGTTATAGATTTCCACACTTTTGGAAGCATCCAAAAAGCCTGACTTCTCCGCATAGCCTGGTTTCGTCAAACTATTGGTAATCATTTCAAAATACCCATGAGCAGAGAGAATCTCGGTCATTCGGTATTGAAGTTTATTCAGATCCTTGACAGGATGCTCAGCCAAATATTCAGTTTTTAAATTTTCGGAAAGCAACACCTGATGGAATCCATGAATCCTTAAGATTTCTTCAATGATATCTGCTTCACGCGTCACGTCTACACGGTAAGGCTTTGCTATCGCCGTAAAACCGGTCTCTGTTTCATTTTCCACTTTGATTTCCAAGCTTTCCAAAATAGACTTTACTTCAGATGGTTCAATCTTCTTACCGATCAAACGATTGACATGTCCATACTCCACCTCAATTACAAAATCCTGAATTGGATTAGGGTAAAGATCAATGATCTCAGAAGCTACTTTCCCTCCTGCTAATTCCTGAAGTAGTTTTACTGCCTGCTTCAATGCAAAAACCGGCATGTTTGGATCTGTTCCTCTTTCAAACCTGAAAGAAGCATCCGTCTTCAAGCCGTGGTACTGGCTTCCTTTTCGAACCACATCGGGAGAGAAATAGGCAGATTCCAAGAAAATAGAAGTAGTTGCGTCAGAAACCCCTGAACCTTCTCCTCCAAAAATCCCTGCAATACATAATCCCCCTTTCGGATCCTTGATCATCAACTCCTCTCCAGAAAGCTTGCGCTCTTTCTCATCCAAAGTGGTAAACTTGGTGTCTTTAGGAAGTTTGCCTACGATGATTTCACCCTGATCAATTTTCTCCGCATCAAATGCATGTAGCGGTTGACCTAAATCATGCAAGATGAAATTGGTGATATCCACTACGTTATTGATAGGTTCCAAATCAAGGGATTTCAGGAAATCCTGAAGCCATTGTGGAGATGGCTCCACTTTTAAATCTGTAATTACCACTCCCGCATAGCGAGGGCAATCTTCATAGTTTTCTACTTTAACCGAAATCTTCGGACCAGAAGCTTCTACAGTTAGCTCAGGCTCTTCTGGAAGCTGGATTTTCTGTCCCAACAAAGCCTGAAGATCTCTTGCCACCCCTAAATGGGAAGCTGCATCAGCTCTATTTGGTGTCAGCCCAATTTCAAGCACTTGATCTTGGGAGATTTCCAAGTATTCAGAAGCTGGAGTTCCGTTTGCCAATTCAGTCTGCAACACCATGATGCCAGCATGACTGGTACCAATTCCCAATTCATCTTCTGCACAAATCATTCCTTCAGAAACCTGTCCACGGATTTTCGCCTTTCTTAAGGTCAATGGATCCCCTGATGTAGGATAAATGGTGGCACCTACTTTGGCTACGAGCACTTTTTGACCTTGAGCCACATTGGGTGCTCCACATACGATTTGAACCGGATTACCTTCCCCTATATCCACCGTAGTCAAGCTCAGTTTGTCCGCATCGGGATGCTTTTCACAAGTAAGAACTTCTCCGATCACAACACCTTCTAAAGCTCCTTTGATGGACTCAAATTCTTCCAGTCCTTCTACCTCAAGCCCTGACCTTGTCAACAAAGCCGAAATTTCTTCCGGGCTTTCTGTTAGGTTTAGGTAATGCTTGAGTCTATTTATTGAAATTTTCATTGATTTAAAGCAATTGCTAACGAATCAAAGATTCGCATGGATAAACAAAAAGGGTTCGAAAACCCCAAATTGATTAGAATATGGTACAAATTTAAGAGAATTGCGGTAGGCAAAAAGGCTATTTATCGTAATTTTTCTCGCCAACAGGAATTGGAATTTCCAGGATGTTCTCTTTTGGAGGAATCGGACAGGCATAATCCGGATTATAGGCACAATAGGGATTGTATGCCAAGTTAAAATCCAAGGTGATACTACTTTTCCCATCTTGTCTGGCATTGATGTATCGTCCTCCTCCATAAGTCTCAATACCACTGGTTTCATCGGCAAATGCCAAAAAGAAGTTTCGCTTATCCGGCTCATCCATGGATTGTAAAAGCAACAGTTTTTGAGATTTCCCTGCCAATTCAAATTCCGCATAGGAATGCTCAATGTATCGCTCCATTGAACCATCGGTTAAAGGCACTTCACGAACCTTTTTGTTTTCTATGGGAACCATCAAGGCTTTCACCTTATAAGTCGGATCGATGGGATAAAAATTCAATTCGTTAAAATTCCGCTTCTGCTCCTCTGTCAAGGGAGAGTCGATATTGAAACGGATGAATTTAAATTGTCGCTCCCGCTCGGCTTCTATTTTTTCAATGTACGCTTCAGGACTTTCTGTTCCCGTCAAGGTATAAGCGATCGCTGCCACAATCACCGCAGCTACAAATAAGAATAAAATATTTTTTGGTTTCATGTGTTTAATTCGGTCTACCCAAAGATGTCCTTGCAATTTGCTTTGGAATTGCCGCATGCCTTTTAACCATCCCAAGAGGGAGACTGTTTCAGCATGCAAGACTTCATCCTTTTAAATCATTCCTTCATCGGCGAAGCTAAAGTAGCCAACATCTGTAAAAATAACATGATCCAATACGGGCAAATCCATTTCCCTTCCCACTTTGACCAATCTTTCCGTCAATCTTTTGTCTTGTTCAGAGGGTTTGAGGTTCCCGCTGGGATGGTTATGCACCAGAATCATAGATTGAGCTAAGTATTCCAAAGCCGCTTTAAAAACCAATTTGGTATCTACCACGGTTCCTGCTGTGCCTCCTTGAGAAATGAGATGCTTCTTTAAAACTTGATTGGATCGACTTAACAACACTAAATAAAAATACTCGATTTGTTCATCCTGAAGATCAGGCTTCATCAATTCATAAATATCTTGAGAACAAGTGATCTTTGGTCGCTGGACGGGTTCAGAGTCCTTTCTCCTTCTTCCCAGTTCAAGAGCAGCAATGATGGAAATGGCTTTTGCCTCCCCTATTCCTTTAAACTTCTTGAGATCCTGAATAGTCAAGCGAGCCAATGAAAAGAGGTCATCATTGACTTTGGATAAAATATGTCTGGATAAATCTACTGCACTCATGGAAGGTGTTCCGGATCCTATTAAAATCGCAATCAACTCGGCATCAGATAAGGCAGATTTTCCTTTGAGGAGTAATTTCTCACGGGGTCGATCTGCTTCAGCTAGTTGGGAAATTTTAATAGAGGAGTAATTTTCCATAATAACGTATAAAAAAGTTCAACTAAAAATACTAACTTAAAGACAATAAAAAAACCCTGACAAGCAGGGTTTTTTTATAAAGATAAATCTTTATGGATTATCCAAGAGCGTTAACCAACTTGGCTAATCTTGATTTCTTATTATTAGCGTTGTTTTTGTGAATCACATTCTTCTTCGCCAATTTATCCAACATAGAAACTACTTTTTTATAAAGCTCAGTTGCTTCAACTTTATCAGTAGTAGCTTTCAATCTTTTGATGAAAGTTCTAGTCGTTTTGGCTTGGTATCTGTTTCTCAAACGCTTCGCTTCGTTTGCACGAATTCTCTTAAGTGCTGATTTGTGATTTGCCATATCTAGTTATTATAAATAAATTCTTTACGTTCCCCTATTCCGAATTGGAGTGCAAAGTTATCAGAAATTATTTACACTGCCAATTTATTTCTCAGATTACTGTAAATAGAAGCTACCACCAATTGAAAAAACTGGATAAAACGCCTATTCAGGCACAAATATAGGTGTTTTCAAAAGATTAAACACTGGAAAATTTTAAGATTTTTATATCATGAGGCTCCGCTTTTCCCTTCTGAATTATCCATTTCTCTATAATTTCCCTCCTAATAACTGGGGTTTTTTCGCTCATTCCTTAATCAATCGAATGGCTGTTTATTCCCTGCCTCCCGAATTAATTCAATTTTATAAACCTCATATTCAATCCATTAGTTAAAAAAAGTCAATCTAGATCGTAGAAGGTACGCAGTCGAAGGAAAAGCAGTAATACACTACGTTGATCTTGACCGATTTGGAGATGAGCCACTTGAAAAAATACCAGTATTCTGGTCCGATGCCGTAGAAAAATTTACGGAAGATCGCCTTAGAGCACATGGAATTAGTCCATGGGCAGCTTATTTCACCTTTGTTCAAACTTAGTAATGCAGAAATGGAAAACAGCTACCGGTGTTTGGTTAGATTTTGCTCTAGCCAGTGAATATATTCAACCTAAAAAACACCAAGAGCTAATCAAACAGTCCGAAGACGTTGACAACCTATTCAACTATTTGATTTTAAACTCTAGCAAATTTGGCTCAATAAAAGGATAATGATAAACTGACCACTTCCACTGAATTCTGATCACTTTGTATGAAAACCTTTAATTGAAAAACAATTTCTTATTCCTGACTTTTCAGATTTCTGATTTAAGTATTATGACTTTAAATACCTCTCTATCGCTCTACCCAGTCTTCTAAAGGTATCCTTAAATACTTCCTCATTTTCCTCCAACAAAGTCACTCGAAATCCTCGTAAATCCGAACAGAAAGAAGAAATCGGCACCACACAGATTTGTTCAGCTACCAATAAATAATACACAAATCGTTTATCTAGAGGCATATCCGGATCGGTCAACCAACCTTCCAGCAAAGATTTTAAATTTGGATCTTCTATGGGTAAGTATTGCTGAGGTGTTAATAAGGTCTCATCAAAGACAATGGTATTATAAAAAGCTCCTTGAGTGGGGTTAAATTTAATGCCTTGTATATCACCTAATATTTCAGACATCCAATCACTCCTCTTTCCAATCTGGGTATTGGCATCCTCTCTATATTTAAAGTATTCCGGATGAGACATGATTTTCGGGATCGCCAATTGGGGTAATATCGTAGAACATACCTCAATCATTTTGGCATTCTCCAAGGTGGTACACAACTTGGAAAATTCCTTGGAAGACTCCCTATTATAAAATTCCATCCAACCACATCTTGAACCAGGCCATGGAAACTCCTTGGAGATCCCTTTCAAAGAAATAGCTGGCCGATCTCCAATTACCTCCGCCAAAGAGACTGCTTTGATTCCATTATAGGTGATATTTTGATAAATCTCATCTGTGATCAAAAGCAGATTAAACTCATCTGCAATTTTCACAAATGCTTCCAATACCTCTTTTGGATACACCATACCCGTTGGATTATCCGGATTGATGATCAAAATCCCAACAATGGAAGGATTATACCTCACTTTTAGATATAAGTCCTCCATATCCGGCAACCACTGATTGTCCGGATCTAATTTATAGGTAATGGGAGCCGCATTGGCATGTGCTGCCTCTGCTGAACTATGTGTGGAATATGCTGGTGAAGGTCCAATGATCCTCGCAGTTGGAATGAGGAATTGGTACAGCTTGGCAATGGCATCTCCCAAGCCATTAAAAAACAAGATATCTTCGGCAGATATGGTCGTCCCTCCTTTTTCATTGTTGAGATCCGCCAAATAGGTTCGGGTCTCCAATACCCCTTTGGAATCGGCATATCCATACGATTTATTCTCCTTAACCAAATCAGCCACAATGGCTTTCATCCACTCTGGAACTTGATTACTTTTCTGAATGGGATCCCCGATATTTTCCCAAGTCATGGGATAGCCCAAAGCTTCAATCTGCCGGGCTTTTTTAACGATCCCCCGGATTTCATAATTTAATTCTTCTGCTCCGGGTCTGAGGAGTAACTGTCTCATAGTTCAATAGGCTTGGTGCGGAATAAATCCGCCACAAAGAAACAAAAAAGGAAAAGAAAATTGCCAAATCGAATAAAAGAAGAAATTATTTAAAAGAGATGATTGGAAAGGTAGTTTTACCAATGGTCAGTGGTCGGTAGAAAGTGGTCAGCTTGCCAGCCAGAGGAAGTTGATCAATGGAAAGAAAACTTATAATCCGGCCCAGAAGTATTTGAAACGAAAACAATTCGGCCTTAAAGAGCTAATCCAATTTAATCCCCGTACTTTCAGTTAAGGGGATTAAGGGGTATTTTGAAGCAATTTATAATTTTCACTTCAGTAGACAGTTGACAAAGAAAGCTCAAAAGACAATCCCAAATTGCAAGGAAGTGTTCGCAGATAAATGAACCAATTTACCATCTACTTTGAACGTAAATTTGCTCTATCTTCAAATAATTGCAAATTTTCGCAACCAGCAAGGTAATCCCCTGCGTATCATGATTTAACTACAATTCCTTGGTCCCCAAAAAAGGAACGTACTTAGCTCATTTCAACACACCCTATTAAAACTAACCCACGTGTTTCCTTTAATAATTAGAATTGCACTCGTCCTTGCCATTTTCTTTTTGATCGATTGGTATTCCTTCCAAGCGTTCAAAACGGTGTTTCCTAACCAAGTTTGGGTGAAGGTCTTGTTTTGGATCTTTTCTGTCTCCGTTTACATCTTTGTTACGTATGGTTTTTTATTCTTCGACCGAAGCAGCAATAATAACATCAACCTAGGCAGGATGGTATCCCTACTTGTACTTTCTCTGATCCCAAAGTTGATCATTTTGGGTTTAATGTTTGGAGAAGATATCATCCGCTTTCTTACGGGTACTTTTCAGTCGGTTACCGGAACTAGAGAGGGGGACTTCTTGCCAGACCGACGGAAATTCATCAGTCAAACGGCGCTGGCTCTTTCCGCCATTCCTTTTTTGGGCATCCTGCACGGGGTATTGGTAGGGAAATATCGCTATCGGGTGATGAACCACACGCTTGAATTTGACGACCTGCCTGAAGAGTTTGACGGATTCACGATTACTCAGATATCGGATATTCACTCAGGCAGCTTTGATGATAAAAAGAAATTAGAATACGGAGTGGACCTGATCAACCAGCAGGAATCCGATGTCATTTTATTTACGGGCGACTTGGTCAATAACCATGCTGGTGAAATGGAACCTTGGGTGGATACCTTTAAGAAGCTTCAAGCTCCCATGGGCAAGTACTCCATTCTGGGCAACCATGATTATGGGGATTACATGTCCTGGCCTAGTAAAGAAGCCAAAGAGGCAAATCTGAACCGATTGGCAGACATTCAAAAAGAACTGGGATTTCAGCTCCTACGGAATGAGAACGTCAAACTCCAAAAACCTGCACGCAACGGAGCCGAAGGAGCCACAGCCAGCATCGATCTGATCGGCGTGGAAAACTGGGGCAAAGGATTCGCCCAATATGGAGACCTGGGAAAAGCCGTCTCCAACCTCAGCGAACAAAGTTTTAAAATCCTGATGAGCCATGACCCTTCCCATTTCGATGAGGAGGTGAAGAATTTCTCTCAGCTGATCCATCTAACCCTGAGTGGGCATACCCATGGGATGCAGTTTGGAATCGAGATTCCCGGCTTTATCAAATGGAGTCCTGCCTCCTACCGCTACCCCAAATGGGCCGGATTGTATCAGGAGCTAGGACGCTACCTGCATGTGAACCGTGGCTTTGGGTTTTTAGCCTTCCCAGGAAGGGTGGGTATCTGGCCAGAGATTACGGTGCTGAAATTGAAGAAAAAGTAATGATCAGCTTGCCTGCCGAAGGTAGGTGATCAGTAGGCAGTGGTCACAAAAACAAGTTTCTAATCAGTTTTAGGATTGATCAAATAGGAAGGTGGGGGTGTGTGAGGAAGAGATTAAGAGAAGAGAGATTCAAAGAGCGAACGGCAATTTTAAAAAAAGATAGGCCTGTGGGCAGATAGGTCTCCCATTGGTCGACCAGATTGGAATCTAGATTAGGCCCGTAGCAAACCTTTGAGGTTTTGAAAACCTCGAAGGTTTAATTTTTAAATTAAATATTCAAATTCAAAACCAAACGATAGAATATTCAATTCTTTTAAATGGAATTGATGGTATGAATATCCAAGGTCCCAATTTGACCATCAACCCATGGTTGAAACCGTGGGCATTAGATCAGCCCTAATTAACCTATAAATTTCATAAACATAGCCTTGGGTTTTAACCCGGGGCGAAGATTAGTATGATATCCCCATGATCATAGGAATGGCTTCAGCCATTTCAGCCTCTCTGATCAAGACCGTTTTTTATTAAAAATTCTTCGTATTCCTTCTGGAACGAAATCTTTTGATGATGATTCTTCTGATTTCGAATGTATAAATAAACCCTCTCCATAATGGATGCTGAAACAGAATATGCTGCATAACCGGTTTGCCATGCAAATTTCTCTGGGATCAAATCTTTTTGATTTATAAAATGAGAGCTGCTTCCTTTGATTTGCTTAATTACTTCAGAAATTGATTTCTGGGGATTGAGTAAAAATAACGCGTGAACGTGATCAGGCATTCCGTTTATAATCCGAACAGGACAACCCAGTTCTCGGAACTGATCTGATATAAAAGAATGAATTGCTTTTTCCATAGAAGGCGAAATTAATCTTCTTCTTTCCTTGGTGGCCCAAATAGCATGAATCCATACATTATGAATAGAATGTGACATTTCAAAAATTTAAAAACCAAAAATTCAAACCATTAAAATGGTTTTTCTCAGGCCCCGGTTTGACCATCAACCCACGGTTGAAACCGTGGGCAATGAATCAAATTTCTCTTATTTATCTCAAAACCTAAAAATCATCGTGCTTTTCAGGCCCCATTGATTTGTGAATGTTACCATGAAAAAGTTAAAATCCTTTGAATCTGTCTCGACATTATAAATCTCACAGAATAAATAAGTTGATTAATAATCCTGGATACCAGAAAAA
Organism: Algoriphagus halophilus; assembly: GCF_900129785.1. Classification (NCBI taxonomy): domain Bacteria; kingdom Pseudomonadati; phylum Bacteroidota; class Cytophagia; order Cytophagales; family Cyclobacteriaceae; genus Algoriphagus; species Algoriphagus halophilus. Next base: position 147,303 of record NZ_FSRC01000001.1, on the reverse strand, counting down.
CTATTTTAATCCAAACAGAAATCATCTTTAAGGTTCATAGAAATAAACCGTCGGGATAATCAGCACTGCATTGTATACTGCATGAAACAAAATAGCCCAAAACATGCCGTGTTTCAGCCGGATATAGCTTAATACCAATCCCACCCAAATTTGGATGGCTACCAAAAAAGGAATGTAAAAGAAGTGTTGGCTAAAATCAAAATTCTTGAAATTAGTAATATGAATTAAACCGAATAATGCAGCCGATACATATACCACAAATCTTTGAGGAGGGGGATTATGATTACTAACCGAAACGAGCAAATAGATCATATATCCAATAAAAATTAATGGAAACCATAATACGCTCGCAAGCAGAAGTGATAGTATCAAGCTCCACCAAATGGAGGATTTCTTTAAATCCAAGTGAAGCCTAAAAATGGGTTCTTCTATAATCGGAGCGATTACTACTCCTAAAACGGCAAACAACCATTTGTTTTCCTTAAACAAATCCATCAAGCCATTTTCAAACTGATCCATTCCCATCCATTCAAAAAGGAGTCCATAAGGAACCACGAACAGGATAACCAGCAACAAAAGTCCAAAAAAATCAGAAAAGGATATGGGCTGAAAAGAAGCGGCTTTTTCAGGATGGATTATAAAATCCCTCAGTGAGTAAAAAATCTTCATATAGGTATGTAAAAATATTTCTTAAAACTAAGGATTATAGTGAATTAACTAATACTTACCCTATTAATTTCTATTCATCCCTAAAAAAGAGCTTTTCGTTTTCAAGGTAAATGATATCTTTAAGGAATTGTTTAAACACCTAAGAGTTTACCAGCATACCCATCAATGGCCAATAAAAATCTCACTGCAGCTAAAAAAGCAAAAAACGACGAGTTCTACACGCAATACCATGATATCGAAAAAGAAATCAATGCCTATATCGATTTCAATCCAGATGTTTTTCGAGACAAAACCATTCTCCTACCTTGTGATGATCCAGAGTGGAGCAACTTCACCAAATTCTTTTCCCAGAACTTCGAAAGATTTGGGCTCAAAAAACTCATTAGCACCAGCTATGCAGCAGATAGCAAACTCTATAAGACAAGCTACCAAGTATCTATGTTTGAAGAGTCTGCCCCCCACTACGATGCCAAAAAGACTAAGAAGCACGGTAAGATCTTTACTTTAGATCACGATATCAGCGGGGACGGCAAAATAGATGTAAATGACTTGGAATGGAGCTACCTGAAAGGCGATGGTGATTTCAACAGTGCAGAGGTAGGAGGAAGAAAAGTAATTATTGAAAATCAATTAGAAAAAACAGATCACGATCATTTGGGTAAGCTGATTACCTATGCATCTGGTTTAGAGGCAGAAATTATTATTTGGATAGTAAAGGATGTGTTAGAAGAACATCGTCAAGCCATTGATTGGCTAAATGAACACACCGATGAAAATATTAATTTTTTTGCTATCCGAATGGAATTATGGAAAATAGGAGAATCTTTAGCTGCTCCTAAATTTCATATCATTTCTAAACCGAATGATTGGAGCAAGGCAGTCAAACAATCCATTCAAAAAGCAGAGTTTACGGATACAAAATTGCTTCAACAAGAATTTTGGGATGGTTTTAAATCTTATGCACAGGAAAAGAATTGGAAGCTTAGGTTAAGAAAAACCTATCCACAACATTGGTACGATTTGAGTTTTGGGAGGTCGGATTGTCATATTGCATTAACCATCAATTCTCAAAAAAATGAATTGGGATGTGAAATTTATATTCCTAATTCTCCAGAAACGTATCAAATATTTAAAGACCATAAGTTGGAAATTGATTCAATAATAGATGGTTTGGATTGGATGGATTTACCAACAAAAAAGGCAAGTAGAATCAAAAAGGTTGTTTCTGGAGACTTGAGTAAAACTGAAATATGGAATGAATATTTTCAATGGCTTGGAGAATGGGCATTGAAGCTTCAAGAAGTTTTTACAAAATATTAAATAATGATTATATTAAAATGTATTTAGATGAAATTCGAAACATATCAACTTTTAATTATTATTTTTTTTTACAACAATCATAATTAAGAAATAAATCAAAATATTAAATATATGAAAAATCCTTTTATAGTATCATCAAACTCAATAATGAAATTTGGACAGTATAAGGGAATAAAAGTTGGAATAATTTTCTTATTTGACCCTGAATATATAGAGTATATGATAAGGGAGCATAATTACTTTTCTATTACTGATTTAAATTTTTTAGAAAAAAATGGAGTAATTAACAAAAATGGATGGATTAAAAAATTTTCAGTATGGGTGGATCAAACCCCATTTATGAAAAAATACAATAGTTATCAAGAATTCATAAATAATGAAGAACTCCTTGAATACACACTTTCCGATGAAACAAAAATAAAAAACAAAGAAAATTCGACAGGTAAAAAAGTAAAAATAAAGACTATCAAATAACGAAAAAATATGAGTAATGATAAAGAGGTAAATAACAGATCATATTTTCCATTCAATTCTTATGATGTTTTTGGATACTTAATACCAGGATCAATTTTTTTAGTTACAATTTACGTGTTTGATTTTTGGGCAAAAAAAACTATGGGTTTCAAACACAATCCTATATACACCTTATTTGAATTATTTAGACCTCCAAATTTTGATGGAAGTCAGAATTCATTTAGTAGTTTTGAAGCTGTGATTTTTATTTTAATTACATTAATATCTGTTTATTTACTAGGACATATCATCTCAATTATTTCAAGCTTTTATATTGACCGGGTTCTAATAAAAAAGGGCCATTACTATCCTATTTCTAGATTTTTAATTGGTGAATCTAAAAACACAGTCGCATCAAATGCTGTCAAATCAAATTTTATATTCATTAATGTTTCATTATCTATATCTTACCTATTGTCTGGAATTTACATAAGCTTAGCTTATTCTGTGTATTCACCTACCACTATTATTTGGCATAGTTTAATTTGTTTTTGTTATTTAATTTCTATTATTGGATTAATTTTAAGTATTAGTTACACCAAGCATTTTACCTTTTGGGAATTACCTCAAAAGATTTATAATTACTTAACATTAGTACTCAAAAATATAGTAGGAAAGGGACATGATATGTCTGATTCAACAATAGAGATCTATAAAGAATTTGTTGAGAAAAAATTGAGACTAGATCCTTTAAATCCAAACACAGACGTTTATTGGATGACTTATTTGTATGTTTCTAGAAAATCGCCTTCAGCAGTTAGAACATTGTTAAATTGGTTACACTTATATAGTTTTTCTAGAAATGTCGCAACTGCCTTTTATTTATCCTTTATCTATTCCATTCTAAGTATTGGATTAAATTCACATCAAGTCTCTTCAAATTCATTCGGTAATTTTGGTAAATTCAATGTCTTAATCGGACTAATTATCCCATTTATGTTTTTATGCTGTTCTTTCATTTTTTTATTAAGATTTTATTACTTGTATAATTCTTATTACAGTAAATTTCTAGTTAGGTCTGCGGTATATTTATATAAATTCAAAGAATAAATTTAAATTTATTAGCAAATAAATTAATCATACTTAATCTCCCACTAAGCATAGATTGCATCTACACTTTTTTTACTTTAGAATTATCAATTCCTTTTTAAAACTTAACGCAACATATTATTTCAAACTTTATTAATCCACAAAATTAGATTATGCCAGCATGTATCCAATGCGGTGAGTACACCAAGTTTAATGGAGGACTTTGTCCGGCCTGTTATTCCAAAAAGAATGCAAATACCGAAGTCCTGATAGATGAAGTTGATCCAGAAGTAGAACTGACTTCAGGCCTTCCTGACAATCAGAAAAAGTATCGCTATAATATGATCAAGGGTCGCATTGCCGAAACCTTGATTCAAGAGCTGTTTTTGAGCTTGAATTACAATGTTTTTCGATTTGGTATGGAAAATACTATTCCCGGTATTATGGAATTATTGAAGGGAGTTAGGTCTGATGTTGCTCATGAAATTAGAAGAATGCCTGACTTTGTGATGCAAAACCCTGCAAGCAAGGAGGTTTATTTTATGGAAGTAAAATTCAGGGCAAGTGGAGAGTTCAAAATGAAGGACCTTCCTAAAAATTACCCCTACACCAATGCCTATATTATTTTGGTATCGAAAAAGCACATCAAGTGTATTACTGTTCCGGAACTTTTGGAAGGTAAAGAAATCACACCTGAATCTAGAAACTACTTGGGATCACGAAAGGAATTTGATCTGGATAAAGAGGTCATTATCGAGTTCTGCAAGTTTGCAACCCAGTTTTTTGAGAGTGTATAATAATTCACAACCTGATTATATTCTATTAATGAAATCCATATTTTCTACAATTTTGCTGATTGTGATCGTTGCTGTTGCAATCTTTATTGGGCTCGGAATTTTAACCGCTATTCTAACTGCCTTTGAAAATTTAATAATTGCCATTTGGCCGTTTTTACTTGGAGGGGTAGTTATTTATGGAATCTTTAAAATGTTCTTCGATAAATAATAATTCATGGCTTCAAAATCACCCTTTATCATCCGACATCTTAAACCTGACAATAAATCTCTAAATCAAAAAATTGAATACATAGTATACCAAAATGAAAGAGGCAATAGCTGGAATTATTCTTCAGTTATATCCGAGGATCAATTGATCGCATTAAAAAAAGAGATTGATAATGCGCTAGATCAATTATCATTGGCTGATAGGCTAAAAATATCAGAAGAGGATTCCACGAAACTTCAGTTCGCCTTTGATAACGATCCTCTATGCACAAATTGTTCTTTTAAAATGAAGTATTGTAAAGTCTGTTTCACAGAATTACAAAGCCCATTAGAAAGGAAGCTTTTTCTCGCTCTAAAAAAAACCCCCATCTATTTTGAAGTTCAATTTGGGATTAGTCGAAGCGGGAAAAATATTCACACTAAAAATAGATCATACGATCACCCTACCGATAATTTCAAAGAAGTTTTGACCATTGCTGACTTTTTTATCAATCAAGGAGATCAAAAACTTTGCATTTATACCGATGGTCATACTTATCATGAGAGAACCGAAGAACAAGCATTGAAGGATCGGAATATTGATAGGCAGCTGCAACAAATGGGATATAATGTGCTACGGTATACTGGAAAAGAAATAAATGAATCTCTAGACAAGGTTGTTTCAGAAATTGAAAAATGGTATGAAAATGTAAACTAATATCAGGATTTAAACATTATCCTATAAACTTTTATTAGGACGAGTCATTCCTTATACCCCTCCCCCCACCTCAGAGGTACCCCTCCCCCACCTCGGAGGTACCCCTAGGGGGTCAAAAGAGTCTTGCGAGATTCTATTTATATCTCCAGAGATTCTTTTTGTATCTCAGAAGACTCTTTTAGTATCTTCCGAGATTCTTTTTGTATCTCGCGAGATATTCTTAATATCAAGCGAGGCTCTTTTCGTATCTCAGGAGATACTATTTGGATCATGCGAGACTATTTTAGTATCTATTGAGATACTCTTTGTATCAACGAAGACTCTTTTGAAATCTCCTGAGACTCTCTTTGTATCAAGCGAGATTAATTTTTATACCTCAGGATTTAAAAAATTTTTAGAAACGGGCTTTTGGAAGAAATAGAAGAGGATAAAATGAAATAAAAAACCAGCAGTTCCTAAAAGGAATCTGCTGGAGAGCGATAAGTTTATATTTAAGGCTATTGCAACTTTTTATTAAGCAGCTTGCGAACTTTCATCGCTAGAATTCTTTTCGAATCGTTCCTTAAGATCCTCATAGATTCCTTTGGCACCAGGAGCATTCATTCTTGAAGCATATTTTACGGTGTTGTAATAACTCAAAGCTCCATCAAAACATTCAGATCCAGCCAACATCAAAGTGTCACTGAGGTTATCATAAAATAAATTAGCTGAATTTAAAATGGGTCCCAATCCTTTTACTGCTCCCCAGTCTATTTTTAATTCTTCCACAGGAAGATAAGGAGGCAAAAATTGAGGTTCAGATTCAACATAATCCATGACCTTTTCTACAAAAGGTCTGGAACCATCCGCCATTTTCAGAAGATTCTTCCGCTGCGTCGGAGTCAGTGCAATTAAATAAGGGGCTAAAAGTTCCCTTACTTCGTTTAATTTACCCAGAGCATCAGCTAATACAGCCTCTGGGATTTCGATTGAATTACGATTTTCTATCGCCATCTTAAAAGTATTTAGGTGAATGATAAAAATTAACTAAAAGTAATTTAATAGATTTTCTTTAATAACCAAATTATTAGGAAGTCAAACTTATAGTTAGTTGATCGCGTGTAATTGATAATTTCCATTAAAAATAAACAGGGGTTAAACGCCTTCAACATCCTATAAACCCCTGTTTTTCAATATTTTCAACAAAAAAAAATACCCAGTAATGGGTATTGTAGTTCAATCTTAAGTTTCCGAACTTATTGACACCTTTGAATATCTGGAAGAATATAGGCTTTCCTATATTTAACCTAGGAGACCATTTTAATTGATTCTATTTTCAGGTTTTCGATTGGCACTGTTTTGTCTTATCACCCGTTTTTCTTTTTAAGCACATGATATTCCATCATTTTAAAAAAAATAAGGACTCAATCTTTTTCCTGTTTTTCCTGGCATTACTTCCCCAAGATAACTTTGCCCAGCTATTAAAAGTAAAAACTGACAGAACTGCCATCGTAAAAAGTGAACCCAGCAGGAATGGAATTCTTAATGAACGGTTAGCCCCAGTCGCGGATATATTTAAGTTGACCAAGGAGGCTCCTAATTATTATTCATATGACCGGGATAGTATTACTGGATGGTCATATAAATTACCCACCAAAGAATCCCTCAGATCACGTAGAGACGTACTTCAAATTGAAGTTATTGATGTGGAAGTCGGGGATGCTACGCTTATTGTTTGCCCAGAAGAAAACGGAAAACGTGATGTCATACTTATAGATTGCGGAATGGGAAATGATGCGGAAAGAATTCGGGAAGCAATTGCTTCTTTTGGATTTAACTTAAATGCTCAGCCAATCACTTCATTTATTGCTACACATTATGACCATGACCACGTAGGAGCAATAAAAGACATAGTCCCTTTAAGTCAAAAAATTTATGACCCAGGATCCAAACAACAAACAAGCAAATACAAAACTGCTCTAAAAAATAGAGAATCGGATCGTGAAGAGATGCAGTTGAATTATATCGAACAGTTCTCCGGTGGAGTAACAATAGAATGTGTAGCTGTAAATAATGCGACAGACAATGAACCAAATTTAGCTATTGCCAGGGATAAAAATCAGAATTCCATTGCCTTAATAGTTTCATACAAGGGATTTGACTATTTCACAGCTGGTGATTTGACTCTGCAGCCTGAAAGTTCATTAGCATCCAACATAAAGAATAGTGATGTGTATCATGTAAACCATCACGGAAGTAGTAGAACCTCTTCAGGTCTTGATTTTGTAAGGAATCTAGACCCCGAAGTTTCGGTAGTGTCAAATGGAACCCAACATGGCCATCCGAATGTGGATATTGGAAAAAGATTGACAGAAGAAGTAGGGAGTATGTTCTTTCAAACCAATATCAATCCTGCTTCCAATGCTTTTCAAAATGAGTTAAAGTTTGTGGCTGATACTACTCATCTTAGTTCCCGAAAAGAAAATCAGGAAGGCGCTACCGGAAGTATTCGGATTATTGTAGACCCATTTACAGACAAGTATTATGTGGTGATGCAAGGATTAGAATTAAGTGAATCTACTTTTCCAATTGAACATTGAACATTGAAAACTAAGACCCCCTCCCCTATTTTTAACCTTTGACCCCAACACAGAGAGCTGCTTCTAAGCAGGAATTCCCCAAAATCCTTATCTTGATAAAAACAAGCCAAACCACCTAACAATCAATCGCTTCGAATCAGCTATTCAGTAATAGCTAAATTCTTTGATGGATAGCTATACCTTCACCTTCGCCCATGATCCTGTTCTTTAAAAAAATCCGACAACAATTGCTTTCGAATGGAACTACCGGAAAATACCTGAAATATGCCTTGGGTGAAATTGTGCTAGTAATGATAGGCATTCTGCTGGCGCTACAGGTGAATAATTGGAATCAGGACAGACTCAATCAGCAACTGAAGCAATCATACATAGAAAACTTATTGGTGGATCTGCAAAAGGACATTTCCTCTATCGAAGAACAAAAGGAGATCAATACTTATACAGAACAAGAGGGGCAATACTTGGAAGCGTTTTTGGGCCAGCAACTCACGGAGATAGATACCTTCCTGCTTACACGCTCACTTATCATGACGGCATTCATTCCCAACGCCACCATTACCAACTCCACCTATAATGACCTGATCAATAGCAATCATTTTCACTTATTTCAAGATGCCCAGTTAAAAAGGCTGTTGGACGACTATTACATTCCTAATAATTGGGCAGTGCTATTTAATGAACGAATTCTTCAAACTGCCTGGTTCGATTATCGGGATGAAATGGTGAAATTCCATAGCCCGTTGTTGTATCGGGATTTTTATGAGCTGGAAGATCCCGTGGAACTGGGTTATTCTCCAACATACCAGATCGATTGGAAAGGCATACAGCAGAATGCGTATTTAAAAACCCAAGTGGGAATGATTGTGGCCTATAGACAGCAAATTCGAGAATTCCAGGAAGACCTACTTCAAAAAGCTCAGAAAGTAGTGGAGTATTTGGGTCAATCCAATTAAGGATAGCGCTTGGAACTGCATTTGGTGATCCTTAAAAGGGATCTTTTCAGAAAGAAAAAACTTGAATAGCCTGCGTGACCAAGCAGAATTGATGAAGGGAGTTTGAGTGGTTGCAGGAGACGAATATAGGAGCATCCATCTTTATTATAGCTATCATGAAACAACTCTCAAAAGCACAATCCATCCTGTATCATTTTTACCCTGGCGTGATCATTACTTTCTTTTTTAGCTTGATCACCCCTATCCTATTGGAAAAAGGATTTCCTCCTCAGTTTTCAATGCTCCTCGCCGGCACCCTCGTGGTGGTCCCTGTTTTTCTGATCCATTTAAGAAGCGCAAAATCAAAGGAGGGCGTTCCACGAATCAGCGACCTGATGGTTTACAAAGAGAAAATACCCACCCAAAAAATGGTGCTGTATACTGCCGGGTTGATCCTATTTGCTTTTTTGATCTACGGACTCACCCAGCCCCTCAATGTGCTGTTGACCGAAAAACTCTTGTTCTGGCTGCCCGACTGGTATCAGGTGAGAGACTTTGAAGGGTATTCGAAAAAAATCATTCTGATCACCTTGTTGTTAAACCTCCTTCTCAACGGGCTATTGGCTCCCTTTTTTGAGGAGCTGTATTTTAGGGGATATTTATTGCCAAGAATGGAGACCTGGGGCAAGTATGCTCCGGTGCTGAGTGCTGTTTTATTTTCACTCTATCATTTTTGGCAGCCCCAAATCTATTTGACCTTGATCCTTGCGCTGCTTCCTATGACCTATTTGGTTTGGAAAACCCAGAGTTTACGATTGGCAATCTATGTTCATTGTGGGCTCAATATCATCGGGACTTTGTTATCCTTAGGAATGCTTGGACAGTAGGAAACCACTAGGATTTTTTAATATTCCCTCTGTTTGTTTCTCCACAAACTGTTAGCAGAAATGTGAGTGAAGACCCTCACATGCACGGAATAGACAACGGTTGAGGTTTTCAATACCTCGAAGGTTTCATATATCGACCCCTCCCCTGGTTATGTCTTCCCAAACAGCTAATAAAACTATGAGCGAAAACACTCACATGAGCGAGAGGATTTTTACCATGCTGAGTTACAAATTCAACCAATAGGTCATCTTAAATACCAGCGCACGGGATTTGGACCCGCCAAATTGAAGAAACCCTTCCTGTGTTTCTGCCAAGTAATTGTCCGTATACACCAAGAACATATCTGAAACCGGTGCAAAACGCCATTGTAAGCGCGAATTGATGTTCACATTATCAATTTGACTGTTGTACTGGACAAAAGTGGTCCAAAAGAGTTTTTTGCTGAAGGTAAAATCAAACCGAGGTCCGATCAAAAAGAGATTGGCATCGTTATAGGGGTCTGGCAACCGGATGCCATTGTAGGCAAAGTCAATGCTGGTAAATCCCAAGGGCTGGTAACGCCACTGGATGCTTCCCTCCAGGTTCCATCGCATCCCATTGTAATATTCCCCAGAACGGGTGCTCAGCTCAAAGGATATTTTTTTTCTTGCGTCAGACTGGTACCGCGCGATCAACAGGTTATTGGTGTATTCGGTGTTGGCCTCCAAAGGAAGTCCACCGGTACCGCTGGGATCAAAAGATCTAAACAGGTAGGTGTATTGTCTTCGTAGCCTAGCGGAAAATTCAGCAGAGGTCCGCCAAGTGATATCATATAAAATATTCACATCCCAATCGAGCAATCCATAGGTTTGGTTCCCTTTCAAGTCCACATCAAAGCCAGGACCATGTCGCTGGACTCCTCCACTCGTGGGGTAAAACCTTTTTCGATAGGTCATGGCGAGTTGCCGAAGATCCGTCCGTCGTACAAAGCCTACTTCCGGGGCATAATTCGCTCCGACCATCTGGGCTCTCATATTAAATTCCCACTCCGGCACACTGTATTGGAATTCCATCCCGGTAGCAAAGGCGCTATCCACCTTCACTTGATTGATATTTTGATGGTAGAAAAACTTTCCCGTGATTTTATTATCTGCTGAAGCCAGGTTATAATCGAATCCAAAGGTTCTATCCCATTCATTGTATAAACTATCGCTGTATTCCTTAGGATCTTCAAAGGTTTGCTTATTGACCAAAAAGGCCGAAATATTGGATCTTGAAAAGACTTTTTGCTGTAAGGAAATCATGGAATAATTGTAGGAAGGCAATTGAGCCGTTTGATTATCTGCCACCTGCATACTTAAGACCCCCACGCGAAGATTATCGTTTACTTTACCGCTCAATCTCAACCCTAGGGGAATACGGGATTGAATGTTCTGCCCGGTATTTTCATCCCGAGAAACTCCAATTCTTCTACTAAAAAATGGTCGGGTATCTCTCAAGCCATAATCTGAAAACAGGTCTGCATTCTCCAGAAAAAACTGCCTTCTTTCTGGAAAGAATATCTCAAAACGGTCTAGGTTGGTTACTTGTTGATCTACCTCCACCTGAGAAAAATCAGGATTGACGGTGAGGTCCAGATTCAGTCCTGGAGTAATGCCATATTTCACATCGAACCCCGCACTCAGCCCAGTATTGGCATCTAGCCCTTCCGAAAAATTTTGATCGTAGTTTCCTGACACAAAGGGAATAAAAGAGAGATTTTTACCACTTCTTTTGGTAGGTTGTTCCCACTCTGCTACCCTAGAGGAGGCTAAATTATAGAGACTAAAATTACGTTGAATCGGCGCCCAAGTGGATCGTTCTGCGCTTTCACTATCTACTCGGTAAAAATTGAGATTCCAAAATTTTTGTCCTTCATTAAATCGTAGGGAATTCAAAGGGATGGCCATTTCAGCCACCCAGTACCCTTGATGGGGCTTGGCCTCTCCCCTCCAAACATTGTCCCAGTCCAGACTAAATGATTCACGACCACTTCCTCCATTTACCACCAACCCCTCTCTTCGAACCCCAAAGGGATTGATCCCAAAAGAAAAGGCATTCGTTCTATCTTGAAAGGTGTCAAAAACCACTGTAAAATTATCATTGGCAGCACCTCTAAAGTCTCTTCTGAGCGAGGGGGTCACATAGGATCGATCTTCTGTGGCATTGTACATGATCCCAAGTACATACACATTCTTATCATCGTACAGCACTTTGGCGACGGTCTGATTCACTGCCAACGACGAATCGTAGGGAAATTGCTGCATCCAATTATAGGCAGAATCCGCTTCCGCCCAGATTTCGTCGATCTCCCCATCAATAACAATAGGAACATCTATTTTTTTAAAAATGATATCCTGTGCAATGGAAACCCTTGTACATAGAAAGAGGGTCAAAAGGAAAAGTGCCTTTCTTAACATTTTTTTTACTAGGTAAAGTCGGAAAGCCACTGGGTTAAAGAGCTGTGACTTTTGGTTGGTAGATTGCATAGTTAACTTGAAGAATTGATACAGGTTTCATGTAGACGGTTTTTTTATGTGAACGGCAGATAATTGCTAAAGGAAAGCTCAATTAATAGTTAGTTTCTAGAAAAATACAATCACTGCCACTTTATATGGATAAGATTTAAAACCGGGAATGCTAGTCTGATCACATTTCATTTTTGTACCCTATAAAGCTAAATTTGACTACAAGCGATTTAGTAAAAGTATGCATCCATCAAAAACCTAGACCTGATTTCAAGGATCAATTCACTTAAATTCTTATTTTGTAATTGAAAGCGCTGTTATCTTTATGTAAATCAGAAAAACACAGTTCATTCTGAGCAGTATATTTTGGGTCAACCAATTTTTAAAAAGAATATTTTTTACCTAACCATCAAAACATGCACAGGCACGCTGACCAAACTCCAAAGAATCCCAAAGCTACTGGAAGAAAGGCAACTCATTCTGTGGAGCATGCTGTCTCTTCTCAACAAAGTGGGGTTGAGTCTGCTTTTCCCTGGGTGGATAATCGGTCGGAGGCAGTTGCCCAACGGAAACTGAAAAAAATGGCGAATTCCAGCCTACAGGTTCAAGCATCTGGTCCATTGCATAGGATGGAAGACACTCATTTTTCGACCAAATCTCCACCTATCCAGAAGAAAGAGAATAAGACGGGCTTACCTGACTCTCTTAAATCGGGAATTGAAAATCTCTCAGGTTTCACTATGGATGATGTGAGAGTGCATTACAATTCCAGTAAACCTGCTCAACTACAAGCTCATGCCTATGCCCAAGGAACCGATATTCATTTAGCATCCGGGCAAGAAAAGCATTTGCCTCACGAGGCATGGCATGTGGTACAGCAAAAGCAAGGAAGGGTAAAACCGACCATGCAAATGAAAGAAAAAGTCAATATTAATGATGATGCTGGATTGGAGAAAGAGGCAGATGAGATGGGATTAAAAGCATTTCAAAATCAGGCTATAGTTCCCAATTCTTCCTTGCAAAATACCTCTTTTCCAAAGACCACAACTCAACGATACCTTATTCCTGAAAATGAAGTTGATGGTAGTTTTACTTCCCAAGTATCTCGTGAAAAGGAGGGAGGAGGAAAAACATTTTTAAATCAATTAGGAACTGGGGCCCAGCTAGAATCAAAAACTTCAAGTAAAGTTCGAGTGGCTGTTACAGGAAAAATGGCAATTGAAGATTCAGACAAAGGAGCTCGACAAGCCAAATTTTTCTACGCAGACAGTGATATTTTAAATGAAGCTAATCAAGCGATGGCAAAGATTAACTCACCAATTTCTTTTGAGGAAGGGACTCAAGTGATCACTGTTCAAGACCAAGAAGGTAATGATCATCAATTAAGTCTTATCATTCCTGTTAAACATGCCGGGACTGAAAATCAGGAAACAGGCACCAATATTAAGATTCCTGAAAATTGTAATGAAGCGGCATGTGCTATAACCAACTTAGGTGGTGGAGGGCAAAATAGATTTAAAGGAAAGTACAAACCCGGAAGCGAAACTATTAATCCTCCATCAGGATATCTAGGATTAGAATTAGTGGGAAGACTAGCGAGCTTTTTACCAGCTTATCTAAAGGTAAAAGAATATGAGCAATCTTCCGGATTCAGTCGGTTCTTTCAATCCGAGCCTATCGAAGAAAAAAAATTAATGGAGATCACACGGGATCACTCTTTAGATTCAAGAGATAAGATTACAGGGTATCAAGATGGTTTGAGCGAATCGAAATTAACAGCGAAAATGGAGGACATGAAAGATAGAATTGGAGGCTATTATTCCAATGAATTTTTAAATAAACCCAATTCCAAAGAAATCATTGATCAATTGGGGATTAATGAAAGTGCTGCCCCAGATGCTGGTGATGCCATGGCTATTTTTTCAATAGGAAAATCAATTGGAGATGTAAGTGGTGATTTTAGTGTGATGGATTATCGCACAGGTAAAATGATCAATAAACCAGCACCTTATCATTTTGCAACAGTCATTGCCAGAAGTGGAGCAGATTATATCACGATGGAAAACTACGTAAGAAGAAATGAAGAGGCTGATGACCATGCGCCTGCAGATTTAGATCCAAGGTATTTCTTTAGAATGTATGGGCCAGAAGCCCAATCTTTTCATAGCGAAAATGTAAGTCGTTACCCTAACGCAATGACTTTGGCATTCAATAAACCTCTACAACAAGTAACTCAACTAAAGAGCAATGCCCCTGTCCAGTTTAATCCCGAAGAAGAAAGCGCTAGAGAAGTATTAGCTTATATGCCTGATGGTCCAGGCAACTTGACCTCGAGTTCGGAAGAGGCAAAGAAACGTTTCCACAGAGCCACTCGATTGGAACAAATGTTACTTAAAACAAATAACTCTGTTGACAATTCCCCAGAAAATCAAGATATGAAAGAGTTGGCGAGAGATGCTCTTTATAGACAAGAGCATATGACTGAGGAGGAGGACAATCAAATGTCTGTCAGTTCCCATGTAGGAAAAGACAACAATTTAGATCAACCAATCAACGGAGAAAAATATAGAGGTGTGTTGAGAAAAGAGAAATTAGATGACATTAAAGAATTAATAGAAATAAATAAAAATTTTGGAAATTTAATTGAGATTGTATGGAGAGATTTTGTTTTAAAGAAAACAGGGGGAGGATCCTGTGACCATATCTCTGCATCCACCTTTTTAAGCCTTGTAGAAAAAGGAAAAGAACCAGTACTTATCAGTTATGAACCTCAAACAGATAATGAGTATGAAATAAATCCACCTAATGAAAAATTAAATAAACATAGATCAGTCCTAGTTCAAGAGGGAAATCTTGGCAAAGAGGTAGACCCATGGTTCCCTAAAGAAAATAAAGTGAATTTGTTTGAATCTGCTGAAGATGCGAAAGCCAAACTAATAAATACAACTTTGATATGGCAGTGGAGACCAGATGATAAAGAATTTGTGACAGCGGTACAAAATGAATTAGAAATAAGATATCAAATGCTCCAAAAAGAAAATGAATTAAATGACGAAGGAAATGCAGAAGCCATTAAAGCTCTTTGGGAAATAAAAAAAATAGAACATTAATGTTTATTTGCCAGAATGGTATTGATACTCACCCAAAACTTGCGGCGTACGAATTCAAATTTGAGTAAACTGGATTTTACTTTTGCTTTTGATGATTTATAACCTTGTGGATCAAAATGTAAATTAGGGACTTTTAAATTCAGTAAATCGAAGTTTAATCAAGGAAGAGGTAAGAAGATTTTAGTAAATCATCACTCTAAAAAACTTCCATTTTCCAGTCTTAATGGAGGAAAGTAGCGGAATCCTCTCTCTATTTTAGCCCTTGAATCCCTAATCTTTCAAGATGAACGAAGGATCATATCACTTAAATTCTTATTTTGTATTTGAAAGCACTATTATCTTTTTGTAAATCAGAAAAATACAGTTCCATCCGAGAAGTATATTTTGCGTCAACCAATTTTTAAAAAGGAAATTTTTTACCTACCCATCACATCATGCAAACACATGCCGAGCAAACAGAAAAGCACACAAATTCTACTAGCAAAACGGTAACCAATCCATTACCTTCTCATACTAGTAATTCGGATTCCACGCTTCAGCTGGTAGACAATAGACCTGAGACGGTTCATATGAAAGATTTACAAAGTATTGCAAATAACAGATCCACCACTAATCAACTCCTCCAAAGAAAATCAGTGAGAAATCCTTACCTATCCAGGCAGGAATCTGTGATTCAGCAAAAATCAGGAAGTCATGGCAAAAAAAAGAAATTAAATGTTCAAGGAAGTTATACAGACAATGGTGAAACACAGAACTTCAATGACAGAGATGAAGACATTTCCATTGTGAAAGGTCATGGTGGATATGAAGATCAAGGGGCTCTTGCAGAGCAATGGGTAAGAAAGGCATATCGTCTATCCCCAAATGCTGTAGTCACTATCACGAATTACAGTTTCTATACAGCAAAATAAACTAAGCTATGCTTTCAAGGTTAGCACCTGCTGATCTGGTAGAGAAAACCACGTGGATATTTGTTGGAACTATGAATACTATTATTTCGGCTTTCAGAAATTTTTCAGCTTCTTTTTTCTATCCAGAATGAATTCCAATAAAAACAGGCATTTCAACAAACCAGAAATTAGGAACACCTGCTTGATAGTGTCTCTCCGATCAAAATAAATTATATAAAGACAGCCCCATTGTAAATTAAGTTTCTAGCAGAAGTTCTAGCTTTTTCAAAAGAAGCCCCGTGTTTTATTGGGTAGTATTGACTTTAAAATTGATCATTATGGTAAGCTTGGGCAGCAGAAGAAAAAAACACGCATTTGGTCCGGCTCGGGGGACCATTGAACTCTCCCCTTTGGAATTATTGGAGACAATGAACGACTTTTTCTACAAGTTTGCACACTCCATAACAAAGTCTGAAGATGCAATCACTCTAAAATTTCTATTCCAAAAATCTTAGTTGGAGAAAGCCTCACGGATGAAGCCATTTAAACAATCAAAATCTTACCTATCACCAAACAGCTTTTATTCATGTTTTGTATTATCAATCAGCTGATGAATATAGGATCGAAAACGGTTTACCTTTATCTATCCAATCCTTAACACAGCATAAATTTCATTGAAAAAATACTTGGGATACTGGAAATTCAATCATGATTTAATAAACAGTATGATTAATTTAATCTGCATTTTCGCATATATATATTTTTTTTCTAAATTAAAAATTCTAACTAAAATTTAACTTTTATGTCTAAATCACAAATTTTTAAATACGATGACCCGGTTTATCCAAGTAAATTCGACCCGAAAAAAGCCTCCCGAAAATTAGGATTTTCAGGTTCAAATTTTGGTTTGTTGTTAAATAACCCGGATGTTTTGAAAATTTTTCCAAAGCATCATAATTTGTTTACTCCTATCGCATTTGCTGAGAAGTATTGCAAAATATTCGACAATAATAAAGGAGGTCTCGAAATATATAATTTTAAGATCACTGGAGGAAAAGGCCAATTTTTAACAAGTAATAATCAACTAATTGATTATTATCTTTTACAACCTAGTTTCACAATCAAAAGTGGCCAAAGTAAAAATGGAAATTTGTCTTTAGTGCAAGTCTTTGTAATAGTTGAAACTTTAGCTCCCATTGTAAATGTAGAACCACCAATTCCGTCGACGGACCAAGGATCTACTACTACTAATCAAGATTCAAGTACTACTAATGCTTGGACATTAAGTGCAAGTGCAGGAGCATTTGGCAAAGCGGTTACTGGGACAGTGAGCGGCAGTATAAGCCAAAGCAAGACAACCAGCATATCCATTGGCAGATTGAAAAAAGATGTCGAAGTTTCTCGTAACCCAAGCCCTAATGATCTTCCTCAAAACTTTAAAAACGTAACTATTCCAAAAATCAATAATGGTGATGAAGATAAAAGGATCGTTTGGAGATATGATTTAAACAATGGGACTCCTGACAATCCTACAGACGTTCAAACCTCTGATTTAGATTTTACTCAGGGTTTCAATTGGTTAGTAGATGACAATGAAAGAAAAAACTTTAATGGGTTTCCTTTGAAGGTGACCATCAAGTGTTTATTTGCCATTAAAGATGATGTATTATTGAATGAATTATTTAACCAAGGTAAGCCAGAGAATAAGGAACAGGCAGAAGAGGAGATGGCCATTATGTTAAAATCTAAAGATTGGAAGTTAGGAAATAAGGATAGTTATGGAGTTTTAAATACCTTATGGGCTGATGATATTATATATCCTCGTGATGGTAACAATATAATTTTAGAGTGGCCTTCTGAAGGAGGCGGAACCTTTTAAAAAAATCCTAATTCCATGTCATTCGTAGATCAAGATACAATTAACAGTATTCAAGCAATTACCAGAGAAATTGTTAGAGGCTACAATGAGCCTCAAAACAGAAGTCGTGTTCTCACTTCTTTGACATTTAAATATCATAGTGGCACTTCATCCGACGGATCACCAAATTACCTTATGTTAATACTTTCAAAAGATAGGAGTGGACAAATTGATTTCGCACCTTATGCTGAGGGCTTTGGTAGAATAACGAGTGAAGTAAATATTTTGGATTTAGATAGCATAATAAATTCCTCAGTTCCAAAAGCTGAAATGGAATTTGGAATTGCACCTGTTATTGGGAAATATGGTAAATCACAAATTGTTTTATCGCGGAGAATATTTGCGCCTGATAAACGAGGAAGTGAGGTTTTAATTGGTGCAATCAAAGAGCTAGAAACAATAGCTAAATCAACAAAAAAATTGCTTCCCGATTATACTCTTGATAATGATGGATTGTTATCATTAAATATTAATCTTACTGATTTCGATAAATTTAAAGAATCATGGGAAAGTCAAAAAGACGAATTAATTAAGAACAATTCTGATTTTCAAAATAATCTAGGTTCTGAAGAACAATTATCTCAAGCCACAGGTATTGCAGAACAAATTCAAGAACAACAAGCCTTAGATGCTGAAAATAGAGACCCTTCGATAAACGAAGGTTTACCACCTTCTGAGGAAGAAATTTAATTTTGTTACCCCTTAAGCGTAGTTTACCTCTACGCTTTTTTATTATTACGTATTTGCTTTCCACTAACTTCTAGGATTGAGCCACAATATCCTTAATTTGGTTTCCACAACGCTTAAAGTCTTCTGAATCATATGGGTAGTTACTCAAAAGACTTGTCTAAAGGAGCATGATACATATCCTGAAAAATGAATTTAGAATTCTAGATTTTATGAGAATTACACTTACTGCATGGTTGGTCTTAGTGTGCTGTTCAGCCATTTACGCCCAAAACAGGAAACCGGAAATTCGGGAAAACATCCCTTTGGATTCTATACGGCTGAGCGATCCGGCGATCCTTGCGGATAAAAGTACCTCCACCTATTATTTGACTGGAACAGGTGGCTTGCTCTGGAAAAGTAAGGACCTGGCAACCTGGACTGGCCCCTACGTCGCCACCCAAACAAATCCAGATTCCTGGATGGGGCCAAGACCCATGATCTGGGCCGCAGAATTACATGCGTATCAAAACAAGTATTACTACTTCGCCACCTTTACAAACCGAGAAGTGGTAATCGACACAGTAAAAGGTAATGCCATTGAAAGACGAGCCAGCCACGTATTGGTGAGTGATCATCCAGATGGACCTTATGTACCCATGGAAGACGAAACCTATCTACCCGCAGACATCCCTACCTTGGATGGGACATTCTGGGTGGATACCGATGGAAAACCCTACCTCGTCTATTGCGAGGAATGGCTAGTAAACTGGAACGGTACAATGGAAAAGATCGAGTTAAAACCAGACTTGAGTGGTACTGTTGGAAAAAGGAAGATCCTGTTTTTTGCCCACGATTCTCCTTGGAGCAAAGAGAAGGACCGATATGACAGAATCGTACCTAACAAAGTAACGGATGGGCCCTACTTATTTAAAACTCAAACCGGGAAATTAGGAATGATCTGGACCAGCTGGATATTCAGCGACTACGTTCAGGGAGTAGCCTATTCCGAGAGTGGCACCTTGGATGGTCCCTGGGTTCAGGAAAAGGAACCCATTACTCCACCCAACTTTGGTCATGGAATGCTATTCCGCACATTTGAAGGAAAATTATTGATGTCGGTACATAGCCATAAAAGTGTGAATGGTCGCTATATCCGTATTCCTCATTTATTTGAAGTCGATGATTCGGGAGATAAAATTGTAATCCTAGGTCCATACCTGCATTGAACATTTAACCTTTGAGGTTTTCAATACCTCGAAGGTTTATTTTTCTTTTTCCCTCCTTGGTTATTACTATACGACCAAGAAACATATTGTGAGTGAAATCACCCTCCTACCTAAAAATTAAATAAGCTGATTTTAGTCATACATCTGCTCATTTGAGGTCTTTTGAGCGTATTTATCCCGCTAATTATCAATATATTAATAAGAGAGAAATCCATTTAAAACACATGGGTTTATGCAGTATTGACTTTTTTTAATTTGAAGATTGATGAAAATATTCCAAATACTAATAGCTGCTTTTTTATTGGTTTGGGCTTCACAAGTTCCGGCGCAAGATCAAAATTTGAATACCAAACTGCATTTAGCGGTTCTTCAAGGAAACCTTGAACAAGTACGTGAAATCTTACAATCCGAGTCCAACCTCAATGAGAAAGATCAGTTTGGATCTACCCCCCTTATCATTGCAACCACATTTGGCAGGAGTGAAATCGTAAAGCTATTGATCGAAAAAGGGGCCGATTTAAGTATCCCAAATGGTCAAGGTTCTACCCCATTGCATATTGCGGCTTTCTTTTGCCATGAAGACATCGTCAAGATGTTACTTCAGAATGGAGCAAATAAATACATTAGAAATAATGATGGAGCTACAGCCTTTGATATTGTAATAGCTCCCTATAAATTGGATCAGGAAACCTATCAACAATTAGAAAGTGCTCTGGGTCCAATGGGGCTAAAAGTTGATTCGAACTATATTCAAACCACCCGGCCAAAAATTGCAGCCTTGCTGAATAAAAAAGCTTCCAGTCACAAAATGGTTAACTACCAGCCTTTAAATCGGGATGATTGGAAGATTTCATCTCCCTCCGAACAAGGATTGGCTAAGAACCTGGTAGATGAAATCTATTTCGAAGCTTCCCATCTTGAAACATTGTATGGTTTACTAATAATTAAAAATGGTTTTCTAATTGGCGAAGGCTATTTCAATAAAGGATCCGTGGATCAATTATCACAGCGGGCATCTGTAACCAAAAGTTATGTTTCAGCATTACTCGGCATCGCTTTAGGGGAAGGATGTCTTTCCGATATTGATCAGAAGATGGTCGGGTTTTTTCCAGAAATAGAAGATCAACTAACAGACCCACGAAAAAGAGAAATCACCATCCAACAGATGCTGCAAATGCGGGCGGGCTATCCATGGGAAGAAACAGAAGATCAATACTGGAATACCTTATGGACAGGGAAATATATTAATGCGATAGAAGACATTCCCTTAACACATGATCCAGGAAGTACTTTTCAGTATAGCAATCTAACCTCCAATTGGCTTTCCATGATCATTTCACGTGCTTGTAATACGGATCTAAAATCATTTGGCGAACAACACCTGTTTTCACCACTTCAGGTAAAATTAGGTGACTGGCCTCAAGACTTGGACGGTTATCGAATTGGATCTGGCGATATTCAATTCACTGCTCGTGATATGGTAAAGTTTGGGCTCTTATATTTAAATGAAGGCCAGATGGAAGGGGATCAAATCATTCCTGCCGATTGGGTAAAAGCGTCAACTCAACCTTATTCAACAGATATCAATTCCGTTGGTGTGAAATCGGGACATTTAGGTCGCTATTTCAAGGATGTTGGATATGGCTACCAATGGTGGTCAGCAAGTGTTGGCCCACATCAATTCTCTTATGCTTGGGGACATGGCGGCCAGCTAATCGTTATTTTGAGAGATTTAAATATGGTCATTGTTACTACCGCTGATCCATTTTATGGCAAAGAAGCCCACTTTAATGCTTGGCAACATGAACAGTCGATCATCAATTTGGTGGGTAAATTCATCTATTCAATCCCATAAAATAATCGGTTGAGAAAAAAGTTATACCCCTTCTGATCAAGTACAGAAAACCATCGTAAATGTGATCCTGAAATTATATCATAGGATTTAATATCCAAGCAATTAAAAAAAAGCATTGTGTTGTTTTAAATGTTTTGATCTAGAAGTTTGAAAAATTTTTGATCATACTTCGGGATTGCAACCACGATAGTTATCGGGTCCCGAAGAGTGGAAGAACGGAATAATGGACCTTGCCAACCCTTAAAAAAACTTTTAAGTACACCTTGTTTGATATAATTCTCCAAGGCTATAAAGAAGATCAAAAGCCTTATGATCAAAAACTCTTAGGATCGGATTAAGAAAAAAATCATTGAAATTCTTATTTTAAAGAAGGTAATTCATCTGCATAGGGATAATTGTGATAGATATGCAATAGATTTTTGGAGGTTCATATCTAAATATGTTGGAATTCATTAAAATCAAATAGTATGAAATTAGCAAAAGCACTTTGGTCTTTAGGCTCATTCTTGGTTAACGGGACTATAATTGTATATATATTCCTTTCTAGTAAAGCACCAGCAAATCTGGAGGAGAGATTTGCCTATATAAACGAGAATTGGGGAATATATAATGCTCATTGGAAAATAGAATTCTTGCTTATGACTATGGTTGCTATAGGAGCATTCTACTTTGCTATTAAGAGCAAAAAAATAAGTTGGTCTCTTATTACCATTGGACAGTTAGTCTTATTGATGATTTATCCATTGATGTTGGGTGGCTATCATAACAATCCAATAGATTTGGCAAAAATGATTAATCAAATTGCAACAATAATTTTTGTTTTTGGAAACATAATTTTCCTAAGTGGTCTATTTGTACTATACATCAAGGATAATATATTAAAACCCTGGCTTAGGTACACTGCAGTAGCTTTTGCCAGTATAGAAGTATTGGTATTACTTTTTGTATTTGCTGATGTTTTAACCTGGCAGCAAACTATGGTAACTGCACCTTTAGTAAATGTTCTATACTTGATTAATGCATATTATGGCCTTAAATTAAAAATGGAATAAATGAAATGTCAACATTGTAAAAACTGCATTGAAAAGTAGATTATGCTGGAAAGCCTTGCTGCTCAGGATCCTCGACAATTGTCAGAAGCAATCCTGAACCTTTATCATAGGATTTAAAATCCGAGTAAATAAGAAAGAGCATAGTTTTGCTTTTAAATGTTTTGATCATACTTGGAGATTGCAAGCACGATATTCTTATCGGGTCCCGAAGAGCGCAATAAAATTCGACAGAAATGAAAAATAAATCGAAAGTATTAACCTACCTATTTTTGATTATTACCTCTTTATTCAGTTGGATCAATCAAGTATATGGACAAGAGAAATTGAATATTTCGACTGGATTTGGACTACCTGAGTTATTAAATATTGGTATGCGATATCAAATTGATCAGACTCAAATAGGATTAAGTGTTGGATCATTGCCACTTGGCTCAAATGAAAGTGTAGTTTCCATCTCAGGTGATTTTTATTACCATTTTGGAGGATTTTCTGAATTATCAAACAGACGTCCTTGGTTCGGAAGGATTGGATTGAATTATCTGCGAGATGAAACTGAAAGTATAATTCATAAAGATTTCTACTTAAATACTCGGATTGGGAGAGACTTTAATATTTCAAAGAAAATTGGAATTGAAATAGGCATTGGTGCCATTTTCATATTAAGTGATAAAGAAATAAATAAGAATACTTCAAATAGTGCTGGGACTTGGACTGGTGGTTGGACATTTGATCTTGACTTTCCAGTTTTACCAAGTCTAGGAAT
This sequence comes from Algoriphagus halophilus, assembly GCF_900129785.1. Taxonomy (NCBI): domain Bacteria; kingdom Pseudomonadati; phylum Bacteroidota; class Cytophagia; order Cytophagales; family Cyclobacteriaceae; genus Algoriphagus; species Algoriphagus halophilus. The sequence goes on along the minus strand of NZ_FSRC01000001.1, from coordinate 123,703 downwards.
AGGATTGTTTTATAGGATTTAGTGCTATTTGATTTTTTTTAATGTGACACAATATTGTTTAAAACTAATTATCGGTTCAGTAGAAACGGCAAGGGTTGTAGCAATCGTGTATTTAGAATTACGCTTTATAAAGACCTTTCATTAAACTATGATAAAATTCTTCCGAAAAATTAGACAAAACTTGCTGGTAAAGGGTCAGACGGGAAAATACCTAAAATATGCCCTTGGGGAGATCCTACTCGTTGTCATAGGAATTTTAATTGCACTACAGATCAATAATGCAAATGAAAGCTTTAAGCAAAATCGCAAAGCTAAAAACTACGAAGAGACCTTAATTGCAGAGCTGAACGCTGATTTGATGAGGATTAATCAGCTAGATACCTTATGTCAGAAAATGCAGAAAGACATCAATGATTACCTCTCCTATTTCAAAAATCCGGATAAGGAATATGAGGTAGTCATTCAAGAAATGGAAAAAGTGAACTATTACGGTGATTTCTACCAAAGTATTGCCTATACCATCGATGATATTATTAATACGGGCAACCTAGAGCTATTTAACCAAGAGATTAAAAATGCCATTTTAGAATATAAAGCCACGCAGGATTTTTATGAAAAAAACAGGGAAGAAGTGGTCCAAAAATATGTCTTGAGTGATCTCGAATTTGAAAATGCGGTAGATATTCTTTCTTTTAATGATCTCCCATCCGACGAATCCAAAACCCTTAATAATTGGCTATTTGACTTCAAATCAGAACAATACAGGTTGTTCAACAATAGAGCGCTTTCTATTTTACGGACTTATTATTTCCGATCCGACCAAAACACCAAAATGAGACTCAGTATTGAAAACCTGCTAACAGAATTAATCAAAGAAAACAGCAATGAAGAATAAATTATTTTTATTTCCCATCCTCTTATTTGTTGCATGTTCAAGTAAAAAAATCGAAGCGGAATTTATTGAGATTGAGAATAACAATGCTCGATTTGAAATCGTGAATGACAGCGAGGAAGATATTGGTAAAATCACGTTTGAAATAAGATACTTAGATAGTTCAGATGATGTATTACTTTTAGATACCGTATCCTATCAAATGAGTAATCAGGGTCAAAATGAGCCCCTTCCATTTTTAAAAGCGAACGACAGAACCTTTATCGTTCAACGTGCACCCGATCAATGCCAGAGAGCAGAAATAATGGTATTGGAGATTGATCCTTGAGTTGAAGCTTTTCAATCGAATACGTTTATCCTACCCCCAGAAAGCAAACCGACTTCCGAACTCTGACCACTAAAAACTAATTCAATATCCTACCAACCTTGTGGTCAAAAACTTTTAGGCTAAGGTATAGAGGAATGCCATTGAAATCCTTATTTTGGTTAGAACAACAACCAATTCACTGAAAACCAATTGAAAAGTCAGGAAATTGACTATTTAGATTTGGACTCATATTAGAAGCGTTGGCAAACATTGCAAAAATGAAATCGGAAAATGAAATCACTCCAATAGAACTATTAGAAGTTCTAAAGAAAGGGGCTCAGGTATGGGGGGAATGGTTAAAAAAAAATGCGCTTACTGAAAATTTTGACGATTATTTTAACAGCAATTTTCTTGATTCGGATATTGAATATATATCTGAAAAGGATATGATGGAAAGGAGAGTCAAAATCAATGGACTATGCAAACTTGACCTTAGTGGTTTTGACCTACAGGAATTTGATTTAAGATTTTTTAATTTGAAAGGAGCAAACTTGGAAGGAGCAAATCTCTCCAATGCAAATCTAGAAGGAGTAACCCTTGAAAAAGCAAACCTTAAAGAAGCAAATCTCAAAGGGGCTATTCTAAAAAAAGCAAATCTTAAAGAAGCAAATCTCGAAAGAGTCAATCCCACAAGTGTAAGTGAATTAGATGAACCTCTTTTTTCAGAAAATCCTAGATCAAATCCAGGTAAAGCGGCAGATTTTTCAGCGGCAAATTTAGAAGGTGCCAATCTTTCCCACGCAAATCTAGAGGGTGTCAACCTATATGAAGCAATTCTCACAGAAGCAATTCTCACGGAAGTCACTCTTATAGAAGCAGTTCTTGACCTAGGAGATTTTACAAAGGCAAATCTTTTGAATGCAAATCTTTGTAAAGCAAGTATGGGGTATGCAAATTTCACAGAGGCAAATCTTCATAAGGCATATCTTCCCTATTCAAGTCTTTTTAATGTAAATCTTAAAGGAGCAAATCTTCAAGAAGTAGATCTTCAAGAAGCAAATCTGTCAGGAGCAAATCTGTCAGGAGCAAACCTTGAAAAGGCAAACCTTGAAAAAACAAATCTTGAAAAAGCCAATCTTGAAGGTGCTAATCTTACACAAGTAGCTCTTACTCAAGCAATTCTTTTGAGTGCAAATTTTTCAGGTGCAACCATCAGAAATTCAATCTTGGCATATACGATAATGATTGATACCAACCTTTCAAGTGCAGACTTAACGAATAGTATCTTAACTGGATCTAATTTTACCTATACTAAAATAGAAAACGCCATTTTTGATGGATGCAATGTCTATGGAATTTCAGTTTGGGATTTAATCGGAGAACCGGCTTCACAAAATAATTTGGTGATTACCAATCAACAAGAACCTAATGTTAACCCTATTATCACTGTAGATGATATTGAAGTAGCTCAATTTATTTACTTGATGCTGAATAATACGAAAATTCGAAAAATTTTAACCACGATAACAGGTAAGGGAGTGTTAATTCTAGGTCGATTTTCTCCAGAAAGAAAAAAAATATTAGATGCTATTCGTAATAAGTTAAGAGAATTGGATTATGTCCCTATGATGTTTGATTTTGAGCAAGTGGAATCAAGAGATTATACAGAGACTATTCAAATTTTAGCAGGTATGTCCAGGTTTGTAATAGCAGATATTACTAGCCCTAAAAGTAGTCCTCTTGAACTTCAAGCAACAGTCCCCAATTTTAAAATCCCTCTTATCCCAATTATTCAAGAAGATGAACAGGCGTTTGCCATGTTTTCAGATTTAAAAGGAAAATACAAATGGGTGCTGGAGGAATTAAAATACACAAGTGAAGTTGATTTAATTAAAGCATTTCAAAAAGGAATAATTGATCGTGCAATTGAAAAAGAGAAAGAATTATTTAAAGAGAAGGAGAAGCCAAAATTTGATAAAGATGTAAAGGATAATCGCCCTTCTACATCTGATTATTTTTAATAAAATGATTACAACTATATAAAAATGGTCATTATTTGATTTTCTGATATTCAAGTAATTATATCCATTATGGATGCAATCCTGATCCTTAATCATAGGATTTATATTCCTGATATTAAATAAAATAGCCTATTAAAATTTTGGAATGATTTAAACAGGAGGGTTATATTCTTTTTGACCAAAAACTATTGGGATAAGAAAGAGATGGAAGACATTGAAATCCTTATTTTGGATTATTAAACACTGAATGAATACAATTGAAAACCATGTAGATAGCTTTGAACAGGATTAAGATGATTAGGTTTAAACCCGTGTTGGCTACAATAAAAAACGATATGAAAGGATTACTTGTATTTGGATTGATTTTAATTTCTCAGTTCTCGATGGCTCAAGACACGATCTGTATCAACAAAACCATTGAGCACAAAATACATTCTGAATACTTACAAGAAGAACGAAGCTATTGGATAAGCCTTCCGCTAAATTATTCAGATACATTAAGCTACCCTGTCATCTATGTCTTAGATGCTGAATGGAGGTTTGACTTAATAAGAAACATCACTTTTTATTTAGGTGCAGACGGGAAAATTCAAAACTCAATCATTGTCGGTATTCCCCATATTGACTGGGAAGAAAAAAGAGGTCGAGACCTAACCTTTAGTCAATCAAGAATTGAATATGATGGTGAGAAAGTTGATTCAACTTGGTACAATGATTCAAATTCTGGACAGGGCATGAAATTCTATGATTATTTTATTCATGAATTGATTCCTGAAGTAAATAACAACTATCCCACCAATAATTACGAAACGTTGATTGGTCACTCTTATGGAGGTTATTTTGGGGGATATATCTTATCCTTAAATCATCCTTTTGAAGTGATTCATATTTACGACCCATCAATTTGGTTTAGCAATGGAGAAGTTATTAATAAACTAAAAAACAGTAATTTACAGAAGGAGGTAAAAATTCATTTAACCTATCAGCCTATCCCAGAATTCCACAAAAGCAAAATTGAAGAATTCATATCAGAGCTAAAGAAGAACCAGAAAGTAAGTTTGACCACTGAATTTTATAAGAATGAAACTCACAATTCTTTGTTTCTGGATAGTTTTTACCAAGGAATTACGAAAACCAATAAATGACTATTAATACAATAATGGCTAGATGTAATTGCAGGCCTTGAAAGTGAAGTGCTACCCCTCGCAACTACTCATAGTTAGACTATTTTGCTTCACCTCGAAAGTAAACAGGACCTACCAGAAACTATGATCAATTTCTTTAGAAAAATCCGCCAAAAAATGCTTACTGAAAATAAATTCACCAGATACCTGATTTATGCTTTTGGTGAGATCATCCTGGTGGTTTTTGGTATTCTGATCGCACTTAGCATCAACAACTGGAATGAACAATCTAAAGAACGGAAATTTGAAAGGAAAATGCTTTCTGAGATCCATTTGGCACTTGAAAACGACATTGCATATTTTGAAAATAATGTAAGTCGACTGGCAAGTTTGGATTCCGCCATCGATGTGATGCTAGGATTTATTGAAGAAGAGGCAGAATTTATCGACTCTATGTATAACCAAGATCGAGGTCGATCCTATTATCTGGCCACTGGAATTATTTATCAATATAATCCGGGCCCCTACGAAGCCCTCAAATCAACAGGAGTCAATAAGATTAGAAATGATTCTTTAAGAAAAGAACTCATCACCCTATATGACTTCGAGTACCCAAGACATCAAGAATTTATAGAATATTATGACCAAGATTACAAAACCCAAATAGACAGATTCTTCGGAATGATGGATGAACCATTCATCGAATACGTGAATGGCAAAAGAATGATTAATAAAAAGTTCCCTCCTGACCTGTTGAAAAAACCTGATTTTCTAAACCTATTAGATGAAATGAGAAGCAGAGCCAGGCTTCAATTAAGGTCATTCAATAATTTTATTCCTGACTTAAAACGAGTAGAATCACTTTTATCCGAAGAACTAAAAAACTAACATGCTTAGCTTTCTCCGCAAACTCAGACGAAACAATATGAACTCAAAGTATTTAAAATACGCATTTGGAGAGATCATCCTTGTAGTCATTGGTATTCTCATTGCTTTAGGAATCAACAATTGGAATGGAGAGAAAAAGGAAAGGGAATTCGAAAAGAGAATGCTTTCTGAACTTCAAATTGCTCTGGAAAGCGACATCAAAACTTTTTACTTCTTTGACAAAGTTCTGAAAGATTGGAACAAATCAGTACTTTATCTTACTGATGCTGTCAATTCTAAAGACATCAGTATACTCAATAAAGATTCAGTTTATTTTCACCTCAAAGAAATTCAAGGTTTTGGAGTTTATGTTACGTATAAAACCGGACCATATGAGTCAATCAGGTCTAGTGGATTAGACAAAATATCCAATGACACTTTAAGAGGAATGATTGCGAAGTTATATGGTGGCGATCTGCCTTCGTTAGACATTTGGGTAAATGAAATCATTAGAGGATCTATCAATGAAAAGTTTAGACTATTCGATGAACTTTTTGATAGTAAAATTCGAGTAGAGAAAAACTCTTTAGAGCATGACCTGATCATAGAGAATCTCAATTTTTTAAAGGACCCGAGATTCATTGATATATTGATCAAATCGAGTAGTGCAATCAATAATTCAATAATGCCTTTTCAAAGTAATAGGGAACAAATGGAAGAATTAAGAGATCTGATAAAAAAAGAAACCGAATAAGCCATGTTCAACTTCCTTCGTAAACCCAGACTCAAAAATATGAAAGCTAGGTATCTAAATATGCTACAGGAGAAATCATTCTTGTTGTAATAGGAATTCTATTAGCATTGTCTATCAATAACTAGAAGGAAGAAGAAAAGAATTCAAAAAGTGTAAAGCATTTTGAAGTTACAAAGTTCATTGAAATTGGAATAACACCAACTTTTCCTCCTTTGAATAAAAGGCTTAATTAATTAATATCTAAAGATTTATTAAATTTATATAAGCCCTTAAACAACATGGGATAAATCAATTTTTTAGATTATGAAAAAAGTGTTTTTAGTTTTATTATTATTCAACACCAGTCTTATATTGTTTGCTCAGAAACAGAAAGAGCTTGTTGAAACAAGACCTTTAAATAACATTAACCTAAATCTTCTAGGTGATGCTTCTTTAATCTCTCTTAATTATGAAAGACAGTTTATACTAAGTCCCTCCTTTATTTTAAGTAGCAAACTAGGCCTAGGATACAATGAAGAAGTTGATTTTTTATGTTTTTGGACCCTGTTCTCCCGGAGATGAAAAATATGTAACAATACTATATCATATAACAGGAAATCTTGGGAAAAGTCGACATTTTTTCGAGTTTGGACTAGGAGGAACAATAATTGGAGGAAACACTACTCAACCCTATTTATTTTACCCAATAGTGGGGTATAGAATATTACCATTAAAATCAAAAAGGTTAAATTTTAGAGTATTTGGACTAATACCCTTTTCTGGAAGAATTACGGATGATATTTTATTTATGCCATTCGGGTTGAATTTGGGTATAAGCATTTAAATGAATACTGTGATGAATATGAAATCTATTGACGAATAAATACTAGGGTCAAGTTATTATATATCTCAAGTTATATTAAATCAACAAATAGGATTGTGGTCCTTAGTGAGACTACTTCGAAATGACCAAAAACCAAACCGCCTCCTGATAATCTCCAACAGGACAAGAATCACTAATTTTTTAAATTCAACTGTGGACCCTTGTAAGTACTTGGACTGTAGGAAGACTATCCTTATTATTGAGCATTAAAAAGTTCTACATTTTGGATGAAAGGGACATTTTAATTTCAAAACTATTGTTGCTTAGCCTAGCTTCAATTTTGACCCATTTTGTAAAACCAAATTAAATCACCGGGGTTCAGGAAAGAGTGAAACTAGAAAACTTAAAAATATCAGGCATACTTGGCAAAATGACATCCAGTCAAAAAGATGATTGTTATGCTGTATGCTGGATTAAAAATGGAGTTAAGGGAATAAAAATCAATGATTCTGTCTATACAAATGTGTCTAATGCTATCTTTTTTCTAAACCCAACTTATGATTGGGAAATATTGAAAAAAGATACTTCCGCCTTCTCAGGATACGTGCTATTAATTCCTAAACAGATTTTGAATAACCCTATTTTCAAAAATCTTCATATTACAGAGGTCAGACTTTTTAATGTAGATGAAATACCCAAAATAAACCTTTCTCCCGGCATCGAATTAAGAGTACAATCCATATTGGAAATGCTCGATGAATTGATCAGTACCAACTTAAAACATCGGGAGGAAGCCATTTTATCCTTGCTGAATACCTTCTTTGTATACTGTGATGGAAAATGCAATATCAAATCGGTCATTACCGATAATAATGCAAAATCAGCTTTGGTGTATAAATTCAAAAAAAGTATTGACCGAAATGTAACCCAATACCATGAGGTGGGTTATTATGCTAACTCCCTCCATATTTCAGATAAATACCTGAACGAATGTGTAAAGGAAGTTTTGGGAGTAAATGCCAAACAACTGATTGATGAACAGTTGGTCATGCGTTCAAGGCACAATCTGAAATTCACAGACAAAACCATCAAAGAAGTGGGCTATGAGCTAGGATTTTCATCACCGGATTATTTTAGCTACTATCTCAAAAAAATGACGGGGCTCACTCCCTCCCAGATAAGAAAAAGTTGATTAGGGTAAAATTCTAAAGGATTACCGAGTTTTTCACAATACCCTAGGGGATAAGGAATTCTATTTTTGTCCAAACTACAAACGAAAAAATTTAACCATGGACAGAAAAAAATTCATTAAAACATCTGGTTTAGGAATTGGACTGGCATTCATTCCAGGAATTTCTAAAAGCAATATTCGATCTAAAAAAAACGCTTCTTCGGATAAGCTCGATCCAAAAATCATCAAGGATAAAAAAGGAGAAGTGCTCAACGTACTCGGAGATATTCAGACCCATAAATTGATCGGAAGCGAAACAGCAAATCAAATAGTGGAATGGGTAGACGATGTAGATCCTGGAGTGGGTATTCCTCCACATATCCATACCAAGGAAGATGAGATTTTTCGAGTGATCAAAGGCCAGGTTGAAATCATGGTCGATGGAAAAGTTTCTGTACTGGAAGCTGGAGACACTGCTTTTGCCCCAAAAAACATCCCTCATTCCTGGAAAGTAGTGGGAACAGAAAAAGCCAAAATGATCACAAGTGCTTTTCCGTCTGGAATAGAACATATGTTTAGGGATTTGGCAAAACTACCTGCAGGTCCACCTGATTTTGAAAAAGTGGCCAAGATCTGTGGAACCCATGGGATTTCATTTGTATAAAGCTATTGAACATAAAAAAATTAAAAACCTTTGAGGAGTTTCCTATCTCTGATCTAATTCGACTCCAAATAGGATTCTCTTAAAAGGTTTTTTTGTGTAAAGTTAGTCTTGAACTTCCTACCTACTTACAGGCACACAACCTAAGATTTCTCAGCCATACCTCATTTGAGGTTTAAAAATTGATCAAAAGCTTTTTGAACGGCACTTTTTTGAATTGAACAAAGGTAGAAGTACCTGAAATTCTTATTTTTAAGAAAAACACTCCGCCTACCTTACTTTTGGGATTGTGATAGGTACGCCTTTGATTTTTGGAGTTACATGTATTCAAGTTTTGGCACAAATAAGATTGAACATTAAAATTACCGTTATGAAAAAATTAATTATGCCTTTATTCCTTTTAATGGTTTCATGTAGTATGAATGATAAAGAAGAATCAATCATCGAAAAAGAAAATGATTTCGATGTTGAAGTGGAGTTGGTTAAAATAGAAGAGTCCCGATCAGCATTTCAGTTAGCAATTAAGGAAGGTAGACCTGGCGATTTGAAAAATTATGGAATAGATGTCATCGCTTCGGATCCGGACTGTGGTCCCTGGGCAGAATTTAAAGAATTAAGAAGAAATCCTAAAGGCAAATTTAATTATGACAGCTTGGTGATGAGGCCAAGAGAGACAGTGATTGTTAGCGATAGCATTGCGTATGATTTTGGAACTAGCTCCACCTATTATACCAATGAACAGGGCGAGCCAGTTGAAATTATCGCAACCTTTCTTGCAATTATGAAAAAAGACAAGCGTGACGGAGTTTGGAAACTTCATAGGGAAGTAGGCAATACAAGAGATTTAGAATAAAAATATTGCCCTCAACACAAATAAATACAATGGGATGAAATCAAAACTGATACCTCCCCTTAATTTAAATAAATTCTCACACGGAGACCACAAGGGAATGCTCCAAACAGTCATATTCTTTTACCTGGATACTATTCATTTGAAATAGATTTGATCGAGAAAGTTCTATTCCTTTTGATCATTTTTTGGGATTACAACTGTAATTTTATCGGGTAAAGAAGAGCGGAAAGAAAAAAAAACTCCGAAATCTTCTCGATTCCGGAGGTTCACATTTTTCAGCTATGATGCATTATCAAAAAGGTTTATCAGTTATCCCTCCTTCGAAATGACCTGACTACTACTCTGCTTGCTGATCACTTAGACTTCACACTGCGATTATCTAATTCAAATAATACTTTCGAGGTCCCAAAGACCTCAAAGGTTATTTTAGATTTTTATATCGAATCCGCTTCGGTGTCACATCACCCAGACGCTTTTTCTTGTTCTCTTCGTAATCGGAGAAGTTTCCTTCAAACCATACCACTTCAGAATCTCCTTCAAAAGCCAGAATATGCGTACAGATTCTATCCAAGAACCAACGGTCGTGGGAAATGACTACGGCACATCCTCCGAAGTTCTCCAGAGCTTCTTCCAAAGCTCTCAGGGTATTTACATCCAAGTCGTTGGTTGGTTCATCGAGTAACAACAAGTTGCCGCCTTCTTTTAGTGTCAATGCCAAATGAACCCGGTTACGCTCTCCACCAGAAAGCACTCCTACTTTCTTCTCTTGATCTCCTCCACCGAAGTTGAATTTAGATACATAAGCTCTTGAATTCACTTCCTTGTTACCTAGCTTCATCAGCTCATTTCCTTCCGAAATGGTCTGATAAACCGTCTTATTAGGGTCCAAAATATCGTGTCCCTGATCTACATACGCTAGTTGTACAGTCTCTCCTACTTCGAAATTACCGGCATCTGGTTTCTCCTGTCCTGTAATCAATTTGAAAAGGGTGGATTTACCTGCACCATTGGGGCCGATCACTCCGACAATCCCACCTTGTGGCAAAGCGAAAGTCAGATTTTCGAACAAGAGTTTATCTCCATAGGCCTTAGAAACACCATTTACCTCAATCACTTTGGCACCCAATCGTGGTCCTGGTGGGATAAACAATTCCAGTTTCGCTTCTTTCTCCTTGGCTTCCTCTCCTACCAATTTATCATAGGCACTCAAACGTGCCTTTCCTTTGGCCTGACGGGCCTTCGGAGTCATTCTGATCCATTCCAGCTCCCGTTCCAAAGTCTTCTGTCGCTTGGACTCTGTTTTCTCCTCCTGCTTCAATCGGTTTTGTTTTTGGTCCAACCAAGAAGAGTAATTGCCTTTCCAAGGAATACCTTCCCCACGGTCCAGTTCCAAAATCCATCCTGCCACATTATCCAAGAAATAACGGTCGTGTGTCACGGCAATGACCGTTCCTTTGTAATTCTGTAAATGTTGCTCCAACCAGTGTACCGATTCAGCATCCAGGTGGTTGGTTGGTTCGTCAAGTAACAAGACATCCGGTTCCTGTAATAAAAGTCGACATAGTGCCACTCTTCTTTTTTCACCACCTGAAAGGTTGGCCACGTTGGCATCACTAGGAGGAAGTCGCAAAGCATCCATGGCTTTGTCCAGCATGACATCGAGTTCCCAAGCGTTGGCAGCATCCAGTTTTTCCTGTACCTCTCCTTGTTTGGTGATCAGTTTATCCATGGCATCCGGGTCCTCCATCAAGGCAGGATCCATGAACTTCTCATTGATCTCTTCAAATTCTTTTAGCAAAGCAACCGTCTCGGCTACAGCCTCTTCCACTACCTCTTTCACAGTCTTAGAAGGGTCTAATTGAGGTTCCTGCTCTAGCATTCCTACGGAATACCCTGGAGACCAAACTACTTCACCTTGGTATTCTTTATCCTTCCCAGCGATGATTTTCAGCAAGGAAGACTTACCGGAACCGTTGAGTCCGAGGACCCCAATTTTAGCTCCATAAAAAAATGAGAGATAGATATCTTTTAATACTTTTTTCTGCGGCGGATAGATTTTTGAGACTCCAGCCATAGAAAAGATGATTTTTTCTGCACTCATGTGGTATATTTTGCGTTACAAATTCACTAAATGGTAAAGATGGCAAAAAAACCCCTTTCTTAGGATAAGTGCTTTTGAATTAATTAATTTGCCAAAAATTGGAAACGACCACCTAACCTACTGTAGAGCAATGGAGCATCCGTATGGATATATAAAGGATAACAAAGTTTATTTAAAAGGATTTTTAGGTCAGGATGACAGAGTGATTGGAGAGGTTAAGGAAGACGAAGCCTCCACGATCAGCTATTTTGAAGCGAGATTCGATCAACTCAAGGAGAAGGTCGAAAAGCTAAAATCCGATATTCAAGAAAACCAAAACAAAGGTTCTTTTTTGATGAAGTTGATTCATCTGAGAGATTCCTTAATGCAAGCGGATGCCTTGGGCGATTTTATTCCGCTGATTGAGGAACTCAATAAGGAAGAAGAATACCTAAGTGAAATCATCCAGGCCAACCGTTCCAAAAACTTGGAAGTTAAGAAAGCATTGATTCTGGAAGCAGAAGAAATGAAAGACAACACGGACTGGAGAGAAACCACTGAGGCTTACAAGGATCTCAAAATGCGTTGGATCAAAACAGGTCCGGTGGAAAAAGAGTTGGAAGAGGAGATTGAAAAGAAATTTAATGATGCCGTTCAGCATTTCTTCGAGAATAGAAGACATTATTACGAAGGATTGGCTCTACAGGCGGAAGAAAATATCAAAGTATATGAAGCCTTGGTGGTGCAAGCCAGAGAGGCGCATGATTTCCCAGATGCCAAAGTAGCTTTTGAAATCAGTAAAAAAATTCAAAAGGAATGGAAAGCATCCGGAAAAGTCCCTGCTGAAAAACGTCAACCTTTATGGGATGAATTTTCCAGACTTAATAACCGGATTTTCTCCAGGTACAAGCGGACCTTGAATCCAGGGCCATCGATGCATCCTAGAGAGATCATTCGAAAGGCGGAGCAGCTGACGGACGAAATCAAGAAGTTGGCAGGTCAGCCTACTTCCTATGAGTTGATCGGTCAAGCCAAAAAAATTCAGGAAGAATGGAAGAAACTTCCGATGAGAAAGCCGAAAGAAGTGAATTTGACGGCAAGATCATACCAATTCTTCATGGATATCGTTTTCGAGAAAGCTTTTTTGGAAAAACTCGTACACGGTAAATACGAGGGTTTTGACGAAAAACCTGCAGAAGAGCAAATACAAATAAAAATTGCTTTATTAAAGGATCTACTTCATAGAGATCAGACTGAATTGGACACGGCACAGAGTAATTCTGATAATTTCCGCATTCAGACTCAGGATTTTGAGATTATGATGAGAAAAAAACTTTCAGGACTGAAAAGAAAAGTGGATGTAAAAAATTATATTTTGAGACAACTTTCTTTTAAATAATCAGTACTTGATTACATATTTCAAAAAAAAGATAATTTTGCAACCCTATTAAAATCCGGAACACCTATTAATTAAATAAACACTATGTACTGGACACTTGAACTTGCCTCTTATTTAGAAGATGCTCCCTGGCCTGCGACCAAGGATGAGTTAATTGATTACGGCATCAGATCTGGCGCGCCACTTGAAGTGGTCGAGAACCTCCAGGAATTAGAAGATGACGGCGAACCTTATGAAACTATTGAGGAAATTTGGCCTGATTATCCGACCAAAGACGACTTCTTCTTTAACGAGGACGAATATTAAATTGAGAGCCCTGGCTAGCCTGGGGCTTTCTACTTTTCATAATCCTAGTACCTGCCTAAGTCGAGAATAACCCGATTTACTGACTGGCACTTGCTTCCCATTTCTGAGCTTAATCAAGAAATTCTCCCGCTCATAGGGTTCAATTTGGGTCACTTCATTTAAGTTGACCATAAAAGACCTATGCACTCTTGAAAATCTGGAGGGATCCAATACTTCTTCAAGGGATTTCATGGTCATCTTTTTCAGGTATTTTCCTTCTTTCACATGAATGGCGATGTAATCGTCTTCAGCTTCAAAATACAGCACCTCTTTGATCGGAATGATCTTGATTTCATTCTTTACCCGCACTACCAATCGCGTGCTTTTCTCTGCCAATTGATTTACCCCCTCCTGTAAAACCTCCGGGGATTGATTGAGGTATTTCTCAATAGCCTGATTAAACCGAGATTGGGAAAACGGTTTCAGTAAGTAATCAATCGCTTTCGAATCAAATGCCTTAAGCGCATATTGATCAAATGCAGTGGTAAATATGACTACCGGTGGCTCATCCAACAATTCCAACATTTCAAAGCCGGTGATTTTAGGCATCTGAACATCCAAAAAAATCAGATCCGGTTGATGAGTTTGAATTGCTTTTAATCCCTGAAACCCATCCTGACATATTTCCATCACTTCAAATTGTGGAAATGCTTTTAAATATTCCTGTACGATGGAAGCCGCTAGTGGCTCATCATCTATGATTAGTGTTTTGATCATTTCAATTGTGGAATTTTAAGCGTTACTGTAAATCTCCCTGCATTGGAATCTGTCTTCAGCAAATCCGTTCTTCCAAAAAGTAATTCAAGTCTTCGTTTGACTGAACTCAATCCAAATCCCACCCCTGAAGAGGGAGTGCTTTCTTCATCAAAAGGGTTGGCAATCTGGATCATCAGGTAATTTTGTTCCTTGAAAGCTTTGACCTGAATATCCACGTCTCCTGTAAGACCATATAAACCATGTTTAATGGCGTTTTCCAACAAGGGTTGAACCAAGAGTTGCGGAAGCCTTAACTCCTCTGAGAGCTCTCCAGAATCGATCTCCACATGCAAGCGATGTCCGAACCTGACACGCTCGATGTCCAGGTACATTTTCAGATACCCCAACTCCTCTTCCAGGCTTACCCATTCTTTATGATCTTTTCGAATGGTCCCTCTCAAGAAATCGGAGAGTTGGAGTACCATTTCCCTGGCTTTTTGAGGTTGGGATACCACTAGAGCACTAATGGAATTCAAACTATTGAACAAGAAATGAGGCTGCAATTGCTGCCTGATGGAAGTCAACTCAGCTTCCCTGGAAAGTTGGTTGATTGTGGCTTCTCTTTTTTGCGTTTCCTCCTGAAGCTCCAGTCTGGAGATCACCAAAGCAATAACCGCTACCAGAATTTCAGGTACGGCTAAAAATGCCCAACGGAGGTAAAAACTCTCCTGAAGCAGCTCTAAATAAAAAATCTCTTCACTAAAGAGCCATTGAAGGATCATCTTGTGCACCAGAACTCCTACGAAGCTCAATACCAAGGGAATACTGAAAAGCAACCAACTGTTTCTTCCTTTGGGCATGTAAAATCCAAAAATGATCTCCAGTACAAATACCCCAGCCAAAAACACTCCAGTATACGCCAGCGCATCCGGCCAAGCAAGATTGGCTTCCACTCCAAAGTTTCTCAAAATAAAAAAGCATCCCAGAAACCAACCAAAGGCGGTTCCTGAGATGATGTATTTGATAAGCTGGGGTTTTGTAAACGCCTTAAAAATCAAAATTTCTTTGCTTTAGTTGGACCGAATTTCATTAATAAGATTTGATTTCCAAACCTCCGAAGAGCACCGTTCCTTTTAAGATCAACACTTTCTCCGGATCGATCATTGAATCTCTGTACACACGCTTATCGTCAATACCAGCAGCGATATTGCTTACCTCCGATCTAACATCCCAGTGCGGTGGTACTACCAATTTCATACCTCCAAAAATAACATCCACCTGAATGGTTACCGGTCCCTGAATATCCGCTTGGGTCAAATCCAAATCAATCCCACCGAAGGCAGCAGTCAATTTACCTCCTTTGAGGTTCTTGGTCAAGATTCGCTTATTGACCCCGCTTAGGATGGCATCGATGTTTAGCGTATCCGAAAAGGAGGCACCAGACATGTTTCCAAAACTTGATTTAGCACCAGTCCCAGAATCTGTTTTGGGATCAGAAGGATCTTCTACGACCTCTTCATTGGAAGCCCCCAACGTGCTTTTCTTTTGATTGACTTGCCATTTGGCCTGAATATCCCGAATCAAATCTTGTTCTTTTTTCTTTTTGGTAATCAGGTACACTCCCAGTACAATTAAGGCGATTGGGAAAATGTATCGGTCTAAGGCGAGACTAAAACCAAATTCATTTCTCAATAAGAAATAGGAACCCAGAAAAAGCATAAAGCCACCAAAAAGACTTTTAAATTCGTGCTTGATCAAGGTAAACAAACCTATAGCGATTAATATCATCGGCCAAGTGAGGACCCAAGAAGGAATAAAAATGCCTACTTTTTTAAGTAAAAGAAGAACACCGATTATCAGGATTACGAATCCGAATATGATGCCTCCGTCGTTGCGTGGAGAAGAATAATTTTTCATGACAGCATTGATTAAATTGATAATCAAATGTATCTCTATCCCCTTAATCCAGAAACGACAAATAGGCCAGGTGAATCCGAAGGTCGGTAAGCGCCACTAAAAAGTCGGTAAAAATGAAAGGGTCATTTTGCTTTTCCCTGAGAAAGCAAAAATTCCCCGTAGGCCAAATCTTCCGGAGTGGTAATTTTGATATTCTCCAAATTCCCTGCAATCAAAGACACTTGCCAGCCCTGATGTTCGTAAACGGTGGCATCGTCGGTAAACTGAGGGATTTCAGTCACTTGAAAAGCCTTTTTGATTTTGGACAACAAGAAGGTCTGAGGGGTTTGTACCAATCTAAAATCCTGTCTTTCCTGGTAACAAGACTTGCCATCGTCTCCTAGCTTTCTAATAGAGTCTTTCAGTGCAATGACAGCAATGCCACTTCCGGATTGCAAGGCTTCCCGGAAGGAATGCTCAATCACCTCTTTTTTAACAAAAGGACGAACCCCATCATGGATTGCTACCAACCCTTCTTCCCATGTCAGGGTATCCAAGCCATTTCGTACCGATTGAAACCTTGAATTACCACCAGCAACTAGCACGTGTGGTATTTGGAATTGGTATTGGTCGCATAAAGCTTCCCAATAAGAAAAATCGGTTCCAGGAATGACAAGAATCAATTTGATGGAGGAATCTACCTCATGAAAAACCCGGAGTGTCCGCATCAATACCGGCTCTCCTCCAATTGGCAAATATTGCTTGGAAATTGGTGCACCCATGCGGGTGCCTTTACCTCCTGCAACAATAACCGCTGCTTTGTTCATTTTGTGAATTTTGTGACAAAAGTATCTAAATCTGTCCGATTAGATTTTCACTGCAAATTATCAAACCATCAAGAAATAAAAAAAGCTCCCAAGGGGAGCTTTCAATTTATTAGAGGATCAACATGGCATCTCCGTAAGAGAAGAAGCGATATTTTTCCTTGATGGCTTCTTTATATGCTTTCATCACCAAATCATAACCTCCGAATGCTGATGCAGTCATCAACAAGGTAGACTCAGGTAAATGGAAGTTAGTGATTAGTGCATTTGCAATTTTGAATTCGTAAGGAGGAATGATGAATTTATCTGTCCATCCTGCGCTAGCTTTCAATCTGCCATTCGCAGTTACGGAGGATTCTACCGTCTTCAAAGAAGTAGTACCTACAGCCACTACGCGTTTTTTCTCATCCAACGCTCTGTTTACCAAAGCTACAGTCTCCTCAGGAATGCTGTAATTCTCTGAATCCATTTTATGTTTGGTCAAATCTTCCACATCAACTTGGCGGAAAGTACCCAATCCCACGTGTAAGGTAATCGGAGTTACGTCTACTCCTTGAAGTTCTAATCTCTTCAATAAATGTGGGGTAAAGTGCAAACCTGCAGTAGGTGCTGCCACCGCTCCTACATTCTTTGCAAATACAGTTTGATATCTTTCTCTATCTTCTGCTTCTACTTTTCTTTCGATAAACTCTTTCAACAAAGGAGTTTCACCTAAAGAATCAATGGTCTTATGGAATTCTTCTTCCGTTCCATCAAAAAGGAAACGGATAGTTCTTCCTCTGGAAGTCGTATTGTCAATGACTTCTGCCACGAGGTCAGAATCTCCAAAGTACAATTTATTTCCTACTCTGATTTTTCGAGCAGGATCCACTAGGACATCCCAAAGTCTCAGTTCAGAATTCAGTTCTCTCAATAAGAAAACTTCGATTTCTGCACCTGTTTTTTCTTTGTTTCCGTACAATCTGGCAGGAAATACTTTGGTGTCGTTGGTGACGAAAACATCACCTTCACCGAAGTATTCTACGATATCTTTGAAAACTCTGTGTTCGATTTTCCCTGTGTCGCGGTGCAATACCATCAGACGGGATTCGTCTCTGTTTTCAGTTGGATAAAGGGAAACCAGTTTTTTTGGAACGTCAAATTTGAAATCCGATAATTTCATAGGAAAGCTTTAGTAGTCTGAGCTTGATTTGTTTATTTTAGATTAACTCTAAAAAATGCAAAGATAATAACAATAATGCCCAATTTCAGCTATCTTAACAAATTGTTTTAACCAACTATATTAAACATGCTCTTTTTCCAATTGACTTGGGAGAGTTTTCGGTTCGCATTAACTGCCTTAAAAGCCAATATAACTAGAACTATCCTCTCTCTATTAGGGGTTACGATCGGCATCTTTGCCATCATCGCTGTATTTACTTTAGTAGATTCTTTAGAGAATAATATTAAATCTTCTTTTTCGTTTTTGGGAACCAACGTGATGCGGGTGGATCGTTTTCCTTTTGCCAGCGGACCTCAGGACTACCCTTGGTGGAAATATTTCCGGAGACCTCCGGGAACCCTCTCTGAATATCGTTTTCTTCAAGAGCGTTTAAAATCCGCTGAAGCGGTTACTATTTCTGCGTCTGCCAGCACTACAGTTCAGGCAGGCAGTAATGCGTATCAAGGTATGCAGTTGACCGGAGTGGAATACACCTACCCTGACGTTTATGACCTACCTTTGGAAGAAGGGAGATTTTTCTTGGAGTCTGAGATCAACGCTTCCAGAAACCTGGCCATCGTAGGTAGAAAAATTGCCAATACCCTGTACCCTAACCTCCCGATTTTAGGAAAGGAAATAAAGATCAAAGGAATCAAGTTCACCGTCATTGGAGTTTTTGAAGAGGAAGGCGAAGGACTTTTTGATGCACCATCCAAAGACGAGGCTTGCGTGATTCCATATGGAGCATTCAGTAAAATGTTTTACACCGGGAAAAATGGAATTGAACCGACCATAGCCGCAAAAGGAAAAGAAGATGATATCGGTTTGGTAGCTTTGGAAAATGAATTAACAGGATTAGTCAGAGCCAAAAGAGGTCTGAAACCTACTGAAGAGGATAACTTCGCCTTGAATAAGACTGAGTTTATTCAAAATGCCATCGGCTCTATATTCGATGTAATTTCCATTGCAGGCTGGGTGATTGGAGGATTCTCCATATTGGTCGGAGGATTTGGAATCGCAAATATCATGTTTGTGTCAGTCAGGGAGCGAACCAATATCATCGGTATTCAAAAATCTTTGGGTGCCAAAAACTACTTTATTCTATTCCAATTTCTTTTTGAATCGGTCTTTCTAAGTTTAATTGGAGGGGCCACCGGAATCTTGATCGTGTTTGGCCTGAGCTTTATTCAGCTGGGTAGTTTGGAGCTGATTTTATCCTTTAAAAATATTGTGCTTGGCCTGGGTGTCTCCTCCATTATTGGGGTAGTTTCCGGGATTGTTCCAGCTACACTTGCTGCCAGAATGGATCCTGTGGAAGCCATCAGAACGACGTAAGAATATTAATTATAAGACAAAAAAAAAGGGAGGCTTGACGCTTCCCTTTTTCATTTCACGAATAGTATTCACTTATTCTTTTATTTCTTCAGCGACCGCTCCTAATCCTGCTGCTGCTTTAATTTTCACTTCCAATTCTTCCATTAACTCAGGATTATCCAAAAGAAGGTTCTTCACAGAATCTCTTCCCTGTCCCAGCTTTTCTCCATTGTAGGAGAACCAGGAACCTGCCTTCTTAATAATATCGAACTCTACACCCAGGTCGATGATCTCTCCCACTTTTGATATCCCTTGACCATACATGATATCAAATTCTACGACTTTGAAAGGAGGAGCAACTTTGTTTTTCACCACCTTCACTCTGGTACGGTTTCCTAAAATATTGTCAGCGCTTTCTTTGATTTGGCCGATTCTACGGATATCCAATCTGACAGAGGCATAGAATTTCAATGCATTACCCCCAGTTGTGGTTTCAGGATTCCCAAACATCACCCCGATTTTCTCTCTCAGCTGGTTAATGAAGATACAGGAACATCCTGTTTTATTGATCGCTCCAGTTAATTTTCTCAAGGCTTGAGACATTAATCTAGCTTGCAATCCCATTTTGGAATCTCCCATGTCCCCTTCCAGCTCTCCCTTGGGAACCAAGGCAGCAACAGAGTCAATTACGATGATGTCGATGGCGCCAGAACGAATTAAATGTTCGGCAATTTCCAAGGCTTGTTCCCCATTGTCAGGTTGGGAAATCAACAAGTTTTCTGTGTCAATCCCCAATTTTTCGGCATAGGTTTTGTCGAATGCATGTTCAGCATCAATAAACGCAGCTAAACCTCCGGCCTTTTGGGCTTCGGCGATACAATGCATGGTGAGTGTGGTTTTACCAGAAGATTCCGGTCCATAAATTTCGATCACCCGGCCACGCGGAATCCCTCCCACACCTAGCGCCATATCCAGTCCTAGAGAGCCCGTGGAAATAGCAGGAATATCCAGTACTTTGTTGTCGCTAAGCTTCATCACAGTACCTTTTCCATAGGTTTTCTCCAATTTATCAATGGTAAGTTGGAGCGCTTTTAGTTTTTCTGCGTTATTACTCATGAGTTTTATTTTAAGAATCTATTGTAGGTGAATTTAGTTAAACAACATGCGATAACCAAAGAAGGATCAGCCATTGTTTTCGATGGGCAAATTCGTAATTTTATTCACCAAACGACGCTTTTTTCCGTAATACCTTATGAAAAACTTATTTTTTGTCAGGTATTGTCAATAAAATTTATGAGAAAACTATCCGGAATTTTTTTCTTGATCCTAATTCTGTGGAGTTCCAATTCATTTTCCCAACAATACCCATTAAATGAGGCCTTCACTTTTGGTGAGGAGCTCAACTTTGAAGTGAGCTATGGATGGCTGAATCTTGCGGATGCGAAGTTGCAAATCAATAGACGTTCCCAGACCCAAAACAACCGTCCCCATTATAAAATAGACGTGTATGGAAAGACCAAAGGAGCCGCTACGATTTTCGGAAGAGTCAATGACAATTGGGGAACCTACTTGGATACCAATACCATTCAACCTTCCGTATCGTATAGACATATCGAAGAGGGAAAGTACAGGAAACATGAAAAAGTGTACTTTGACCAAGCCAATAATAAAGCATTGGTAGAACTCTATGAAAAGGATAACAGGACGCTCAAGAGCGTGAAAGAATATGATTTGCCAGGAACAGTCCAGGATTTGGTCAGTGGATTTTACTATTTAAGAACACTGGATTTAAGAAAGCTCAAGCCTGGAGAAACGATTTTAATCAAAGGTTTCTTTGACAAAGAGATATATAACATAAAGTTAATATATGAGGGCACTGAAAAGCTGGAAACCGAAATTGGTGAGAAAGAGACTTATATATTCTCTCCCCAACTCCCCAAAAACAAATTGTTTCGAGGAGAGTATCCAGTAAAAGTATGGGTTACTAAGGATCAGAATAAAATCCCTGTTAAAATTAAGGCCAATCTATTTTTAGGGTCATTGAATTTTGACATCATCAATGCAAAGGGATTAAGAAACAATTAAGTAAGATTCGCTTAACCTTTGCTTAACCTCTCCTTTTGAAAACAGAATAAATCATTGGAAACCTAAAAAAGCGCTACCATATCCCGCTTTTTATTTGGCTTCAATCTTCAAATATTCCTTATTTTTAAGCGAATTATTAAGAAATGCTAGCATGAGCGATAAGCAAAAGATAAAAGTTCTCGTAGTAGATGATGAGCCAGACATTGTAGAAATCCTAAAATACAATTTGCAAAAAGAAGGCTACGAAGTGGCTACTGCGGAAGATGGAATTAAGGCGGTGAAGGTAGCATCCAAATTTTTACCGGATGTCATTCTTTTGGACATCATGATGCCAGGGCAAGATGGCGTGGAGACCTGTTTACAGATTCGTCAAATTCCCGAGTTAAAAAATGCATTTGTCATCTTCTTGACTGCCCGAATGGAAGAATATTCAGAAGTGGCTGCATTTGATGTGGGGGCAGATGACTACATCACCAAACCTATAAAGCCTAGAGCCTTGATGAGTAGGATTGCGGCCTTATTCAGGAGAGAATCCAAAAAAGAACAAGAACAAACTCAGATCAAAATCAAAGATTTGATAATTGATAGAGGAAGTTATACGATCGATAAATCGGGAAAAACCATCACCTTACCGAAGAAGGAATTTGAATTATTGTATTTCCTAGCTAAAAACCCTAATATGGTTTTTAGTAGAGATGAACTTCTTCAAAATATCTGGGGAGCAGATGTGTTTGTTCTCGCAAGAACCGTGGACGTACATATCCGAAAAGTCAGAGAAAAAATTGGAGAGGACTATATCACTACTGTAAAAGGAGTAGGATACAAGTTCGACCTAGGCTAATATGCTAACTAATTCCCGGGGTATTGCGTTAATTCTTGCATTGGCCATCTCTGCGATGGTCGTTGCATTTCTATCCTTATTAAATGCAGTCGACACCACCATCTTGCTGGTGGCTGGGGCCATCTCTTTCTCTGTTGCCTATTTATTGACCAATATTACATTTGAATTTCTAGTCTTTAAGGAGATCGGAAATATCTATTCCTTATTGGAAAAAATACAAAAGAAGGATTTTTCCGAAATCAGCGACAAATATTCAAAATCCTCCATTTCTCCTTTACGGAGAATCAATAAGGTGATCAACTCCTATGCCTTGACCAAGCAGAAGGAAATCGAAACCCTTCAAAAAAACGAGGCGTTTCGAAGGGAGTTCATTGCAGATATTTCCCACGAATTAAAAACCCCGATTTTTGCTACCCAAGGATATATTCTCACGTTATTGGATGGAGCTATTGATGATAAGCAGGTGCGGATGAAATTTCTGAAACGTGCCGCAAAGAGTTTGGATTCCTTGGATGTATTGGTTCAGGATTTATTAACTCTAAACCAAATGGAAAGCGGAGTGATTAAATTCACCTTTACCCAATTTGATTTAAAGGATCTCATCCTGGAAGTAATCGATCAATTGGAACATAAAGCCTCCAAAAGAGATGTGGAGATCAAATTCAATTACGAGGAAGGCAAAAATTACATTACGACCGCTGACAGGCAAAAAATTTATCGGGTTTGCCAAAACCTGATTTTCAATGCTGTCAAATACAATAATAATAAAGGAGAGGTTAAGGTAACGTTGAAGACTAGCAAGAACAGTATTCAGGTGGACATCAAGGATGATGGACAAGGAATCCCGCCTGAGGACCTCAAGCGAATCTTCGAGCGATTCTATCGAGTCGAAAAAAGCCGATCCAAAAAAGAGGGCGGAACCGGTCTGGGCTTGGCAATTGTCAAGCATATTCTAGAAGGACATAAAAGCAAAATATCTGTGAGCTCCACGGTGGGCAAGGGGTCGATATTTAGTTTTTCACTTCCTTATGTCAAGACCAATTCAGCATCCGATAAAGAGAAGTCTTCAACTGACTAAATATTAATTGGATGTAAATTTTTTACCTACTTTTTTTTACCTACTTTTGCACCCTCTTTGAAGAGGCAGGAGAATCCATGAAGAAAATTGATTTTCAAAAACTTATTCTGTTTGAAAATGCGGATTACCTGGTAATCAACAAACCACCGTACCTATCGAGCTTAGACGATCGGCACGAAGCGCAGAACATACTTGACCTTGCCAAGGCACACACTCCCGATGCCCAACTGTGCCATCGACTGGACAAGGAAACGTCAGGCTGCCTGGTGATTGCCAAGAATCCGGAGGCCTACAGGCATTTGGCTATTCAGTTTGAAAACAGAAAAGTGGACAAAGTCTATCATGCGGTAGTGGAAGGGATTAAGGATTTCCAGAATGAACTGGTAGATCGAAACCTGGCCGCTACTAAAAAAGGAATCGCCAAAGTCACTAAAGATGGAAAGCCTGCGCAGACCTATTTCAATACGTTGAAAACATATTATGCGCATACGTTGGTAGAATGCAAACCTGTCACGGGCAGATTGCATCAGATCCGTGTTCATTTGGCTTACCTGAAGTCACCAATATGTGGGGACACTTTATATGGAGGCAAGCCTTTATTACTTTCTTCACTCAAGCGCCGATTCAATCTTAAGAAGGACACAGAAGAGTTACCTATCATGCAGCGGGTTTCTCTCCATGCCTTTTCTATTGGATTTGAGGGATTGGATGGTAAAAAGCTGAAAATTGAAGCACCTTACCCGAAAGATTTTCAGGTATTGGTCAAACAATTAGCTAAAACCGCTTAACCCAACTAATTCAAAATAAAAAGTATGGAAAATCGATCTCTAGAAGGGGATTTTGGGCTAAGCCAATGAAAATTAGGACTTAGTATTCAAAATATTTTGCATGAAAAATAAAATACTTCTATCTTTGTGTCCCTTTTTGAGGGTGAAATAAATTTAACAAGCTAAAAATTAAACAGTTACACAGTGGATACTTTGAGCTATAAGACCGTATCAGCCAATGCCGCGACTGTAGAAAAGCAATGGGTCGTAGTGGATGCCCAAGCTGCAGTTTTGGGTAGATTGGCAAGTGAGGTCGCAAAAATCTTAAGAGGTAAGACAAAGCCAAGCTTTACTCCTCACGTGGATTGTGGTGACAATGTCATCGTAATCAACGCAGACAAAGTCCGTTTGACTGGTGATAAGTGGAACTCCAAAGTTTATGTGAGACACACTGGATACCCAGGAGGACAACGCATTTCTACACCAAGGTTATTGAAGGACAAGTCTGCTTCTATCTTGGTTGAGAAAGCTGTAAGAGGCATGCTACCTAAGAATAGATTAGGAAGAAAATTATACGGCAACTTGTACGTGTATAACGGATCTGAACATCCGCACGAAGCACAGCAGCCTAAAACTATCACTCTTTAATCGCTAAATCATGGAAATGATCAATACAATCGGTAGAAGAAAGACCTCTGTAGCCAGAATTTACATGGCTCCAGGAAGCGGTCAAATCTCCGTAAACAATCAGTCAATCGAAGTTTACTTCCCATTTGATCTTCACCAGATCGTTGTGAAGCAGCCATTGGCTCTTGTTGGCGTGGAGGGTAATTATGATATTAAGATCAATGTAGACGGTGGTGGCATCAAAGGGCAAGCGGAAGCTGCTCGTATGGCTATCTCTAGAGCTTTATGTCAATTTGACGAAGAGCACAGACCAGCATTGAAAAAAGAAGGTTTCTTGACTCGTGACCCTAGAATGGTTGAACGTAAGAAGCCAGGACGTAGAAAAGCAAGAAGAAAATTCCAGTTCTCTAAACGTTAATCCGGAAGTTCTTCCTTTTATAAAAATATTATTATGGCCAAATTAGAATATAAAGACTTACTAGATGCTGGTGTTCACTTCGGACACTTGACGAGAAAGTGGGATCCAAGAATGGCTCCATACATTTTCATGGAGAAAAATGGTATCCACATCATCGATCTAAATAAAACGCTTGCTTGCCTCGACGAAGCATCTAACGCAATCAAGCAAGTAGTACGCTCAGGCAAAAAAGTGATGTTCGTAGCTACAAAGAAACAAGCAAAAGACCTAGTGGCAGCAGAAGCTCAGCGTCTTAACATGCCTTATGTAACCGAAAGATGGTTAGGTGGTATGTTGACCAACTTCGCCACTATCCGTAAATCATTGAAGAAAATGTCCGGTTTGGACAAATTGATGAAGGAAGAGTCTTATACTAACTTAGCTAAGAAAGAGCGCTTGATGATCTCCCGTCAAAAAGACAAAATGGAAGATGTACTTGGTGGTATCTCAGACTTGAGCAGACTTCCAGCAGCACTTTTCATTGTTGACATCAAGAGAGAACACATTGCAATTGCTGAAGCAAAGAAGCTTGGTATCCCTGTTTTCGCATTGGTTGATACGAACTCTAACCCGAACGAGGTTGATTTCCCAATCCCTGCCAATGACGATGCATTCAAATCCGTATCCTTGCTAGTGAAAGCGTTTGGTGCAGCTATCGAAGAAGGTCTTTCAGAAAGAAAGAAGGACAAAGAAGAAGCTAAACTTTCTGAAGAGGAAGAAGCTAAAAAAGCTGTGGACACTGAAACTAAAGGATAATCCACACTTGATTTGAAATATAAAAAATTGAACATGTGGCTTCGGCCTATGTTCAATTTTTTGTTTAAAAGACTATTAGAGCCAATCTAATCGTCAAACATTAATAATACAACCTTCGCCCTTCTTGTAAGGAAAGGTTCTCCAATAAAAATATTCTGTTTACTATTTAAACCGATAATACAATGGCAATTACTGCACAAGAAGTAAATAAACTGAGACAAATGACCGGTGCCGGTATGATGGATTGCAAGAAAGCTTTGACTGAAGCTGAAGGCGATTTTGAAAAAGCTGTGGACATCCTTAGAAAAAAAGGTCAAAAAGTATCAGCTTCTAGAGCTGATCGTGAAACTAAAGAAGGTGTAGTTGTAACAAACGTATCCGAAGACGGAACTAAAGGAACTTTGCTTTCTTTGACTTGCGAAACTGACTTCGTTGCCAAAAACGAAGAGTATGTTGCTTTCGCTAACACACTTCTTGACATGGCTGTTGCAGCTGGAGCTTCTTCTATTGAAGAAATCCATGCATTGCCTTTCGAAAACATCACTGTTGCTGAGAAAATCGTTGAGATGACTGGTAAAATCGGTGAGAAAATCGAAATCTCCAATTACGAGGTGATCACTGCTGAAGCAGTAGTTCCTTACATTCACTCTAACGGTAAATTAGGTGTATTGGTAGGATTGGTTAACACTTCTGGTGCTGATGTTGAAGAAGCTGGAAAAGACGTTTCTATGCAGATTGCTGCAATGAACCCAGTTGCTTTGGATAAAGACGGAGTAGATGCTTCTGTTGTAGAAAGAGAAATCGAAGTTGGTAAAGAGCAAGCTAGAGCTGAAGGTAAGCCTGAAGAAATGCTTGAGAAAATTGCGATGGGTAAATTGAACAAGTTCTACAAAGAAAATACTTTGTTGAGCCAAGTATTCGTTAAAGATAGCAGCAAAACTATTGCTCAATACCTTGACAGCGTAAGCAAAGGTTTGACAGTTTCTGCCTTCAAGAGAATCTCTATCGGATAATTCATCCCGATTCTAGATCATAAAAAAATCCCCTTCAATTAATTTTGAAGGGGATTTTTTATTTCTCGGTTTGAACTTAAGAGTTCATCAACTCCTCTATCTCCTCCGCCTCTATCGGAATATCTCCCATCAAGTCAAGATACCCATTCTCCTGGACGACAATATTGTTCTCCAATCGAATTCCCATTCCCTCGGCAGGAATATAAATTCCTGGCTCCACAGTAAAGACCATTCCTGGCTTGATCGGTCCATGCATCGTCCCTACATCATGCACATCTAATCCCAGATGATGGGAAGTCCCATGCATAAAATACTTTTTATAGGCTGGCCAATTTGGGTCTTGGTTTTTTACATCCGTCTGATCAATCAATCCCAATCCAATTAATTCGCTTTGCATGATCAACCCCACTTCCTTATGATAATCCTGTATATTTTGGCCAGGGGTAAGCATACTGGAAGCTTGATTCTTCACTCTTAAAACCGCATCATATACTGCTCTTTGTCTCTTGGTAAATCTTCCGTTCACTGGAATGGTACGCGTCATGTCTGCATTGTAGTTTCCATACTCTGCTCCCACATCCATTAAAATCAATTCACCATCCTTACACTCTTTGTTATTTTCCAAATAATGCAACACACAGGCACTACCCCCTGAGGCAATGATCGGTTCGTATGCAAAACCTTTGCTTCGATTTCTGACGAATTCATGCAGGTACTCCGCCTCAATTTCATATTCAGTCACCCCAGGTTTTACAAAAGACAATATCCTTCTGAATCCTTTGTTGGTGATATCACAAGCAATCTGCAGCTGATCGATCTCCTCCTGCTCCTTCACCCCTCTTAATTCATGCATAATAGGGGCAGCTCGCTCGTATTCATGCAAAGGAAATTGAGCCTTACAGGTCTTGATAAATCGGGCATCCCTGGTTTCGACCACCACACCTGCTCTCAGATGTTCATTGGTATTCAAGTACACCTGATCGGAGAGTGCCATAACTGTTCCGAAAATTTGATCAAAACTGGAAAGCCACTGGATATTTTGAATACCAGAAGCCGCTTCAGCCTCTTCTTTGGTATACTTATGACCTTCCCAAATAGCGATCAGCTCGCTGGTTTCTCGAAGGAACAAGACCTCTCTCATGGCTGGATTGGGACAATCAGGAGCCAATAATAAAATCGTTTCTTCCTGATCTATTCCGCAGAGATAAAATAGGTCGTTATTTTGACGAAATTTCATCGTCCCATCTGCATTGGTAGGCATGATGTCATTTGCATTGAAAATGGCTACACTGTTCTTTTTCAGTTTAGCTGCAAATTTGGCTCTATTTTTTATGTATAAACTCTGGGGTAATGGTTGATATTTCATAAATCCTTTCTGATTTTTTCAAAGCCGAAGTTACTAAAATCTGCTTCAAAAGGAGAGGAAAACAAGGTGGGAAACAAATTGATGCTTTTCTTTGTATTTTACCGAGAAGGTATTCAAAAATGGATTTAAACATCAAGGAGTTAAAGAACGGAATCCGAATCGTTCATCAGGAAGTCACACATACCCGGTTGGTACATTGCGGCTTTATATTGAACATAGGCAGCAGAGATGAAACGAAAGAGCAGGAAGGCCTAGCCCACTTCTGGGAACACATGGCCTTCAAAGGAACCAAGAAAAGAAAAACATTCCATATCCTCAATAGACTGGAATCGCTGGGTGGGGAGTTAAATGCCTATACCACCAAAGAGAAAGTTTGCTTCTATGCTTCTACCTTGAAGGAGCATTATTCCAAAGCAGCTGATTTGCTATATGACATCACTTTTAACAGCACCTTCCCTCAAAAACAGATAGAAAAGGAACGGCAGGTCATTTTAGAGGAAATGGCCATGTATCGGGATTCTCCGGAGGATTCTATTCAAGATGAACTGGACGAATTGGTGTTTGAAAATCACTCTCTTGGAAGAAATATTTTGGGAAATGAAGAGACTGTAGGTAGTTTTTCACATTTGGACTTCATCGATTTTATTTCTACCCTACTGGATACCCATCAGATCATATTTTCGGTAGTTGGCAATATTCCCTTCTCCAAAGTATTGAAATCCATAGAAGGTCCTTTAAATGAAATCCAGGAAAAGCGAAGCCTCTATGTGCGAAATGGCTTTCATAGCTACCTGCCAAAAACCAAAATCATTGAGCGTGAAATTTCTCAGTCTCTTTGTGCCATAGGAAGACCCGCGTATTCCTTACATGACCCCAATCGATACAAGTTGTTTTTACTTAACAATATTCTGGGTGGGCCCAGTATGAATAGCCGATTGAATTTGACTCTAAGAGAAAGGTATGGCTATGTGTACAACATCGAGTCTACCTACTCTCCTTTTTCGGATACTGGTTTTTTTGGAGTGTATTTCGGTACCGAAGAGAAAACCTTGAAAAAAGCCCAAAGTCTGGTCATGAAAGAAATGGCGGCGCTTCAAAAGAAGAAACTTGGGAAAATCCAGCTTCAAATGGCCAAAGAACAAGCCATCGGGCAAATGGCAATGGCCGAAGAGAATTATGCAGGTTTGATGCTGGTATATGGAAAAAGCCTTCTAGATCATGATAAAGTAGATCCTTTAGAAAGTATCTTTGAAAAAATAAAGAACACGACAGCTGATGAACTTCAGGAGATTGCCAATGAGATTTTCAATCCTGAAAACATGAGTTTTCTAACGTATAAGCCCCAATAATCATGGAATTTATCTCCGATGACTTATTACAATATTGCGAAAATCACACCAGCGAAGAGGATTTATTGCTTCAAAAAATCACACGGGAGACCCAGCTGAAAGTCTTGAAACCGAGAATGCTTTCCGGTCAACTTCAAGGGAAAATGCTGGAACTATTTACCAAAATGATCAATCCAAAAATTGCTTTGGAAGTGGGGACCTATACCGGTTATTCTGCCATTTGTATTGCAAGAGGATTAAATAAATCCAGCAAATTGATCACCATGGACATCAATGATGAATTGGAAACCATGGTCAGAGGTTTTTTTGAGGAAAGTGGCTTGGCAGATCAAATTGATTACCGGTTAGGCAATGCTTTGGACCTGCTTCCAAACGTGGATGGACCAATTGATATGGCTTTTATCGATGCCGATAAAATCAATAATGAAAAATACTACGAGCTGATTCTGGAGAAAATGAACACAGGAGGGATCATCATGGCTGACAATGTACTTTGGTCTGGAAAAGTATTGGTTGAAGAGGGAAAGAAAATCGATAAAGACACCCAGGCAATTCTGGACTTTAATGCCAAAATAACCCAGGATCCAAGGGTAGAAAATGTGCTATTACCAATACGGGATGGCATTATGATGGCGAGAAAATTATAGCATATTCAAAAAGGGAATCATTTTTGCTAAAAAGAGGCTGAGCACCAGATTAAAGCCTTTTTGGAATGAGTAAAAATAAATTTTCAAGCCTTCTTTTCATCCTCACGCTCTTCAGTAGCTTTTCTTTGCTTGCGCAGATTCCGCAAGTACCTGCTGAATTGGAGTTTGCAGATTTAATTGTAAGAATTAATCCACAAGCGAGAAGGGAAATTCAACTGGATGTAGATGCTCAATATCGAAATCCCGAATATTTCAAAATCAAGCGGGAAAGGGTCAATTTATATATGCCGATTATCGAAGATATACTCCGAGACAATCAAGTTCCTGAAGATTTAAAATACCTGGTAATCCAAGAAAGCTCCCTCATAGCCGATGCGGTTTCTACCTCCAACGCTGTTGGATTTTGGCAATTCAAACAGGGTACTGCAGAGGAAGTATTTCTTCGCGTGGACAATCAGATCGATGAACGAAAGAATATTGTTTCCTCTACCCGTGGTGCGGCTTTGTATTTAAAAAAGCATAACAACACTTTTGACAATTGGATGTGTGCTTTGGTTTCCTATCAAATGGGACTAGGTGGTGCAAAAGCCTATTTTGGAACAAGATTTAATGGAAAGCGTGTGGTAGATGTAGACAGGAATACTCATTGGTATTTCAAAAAGTTCTTGGCCCATAAAATTGCCTTTGAAAACCAACTAGGTGTACTCACTTCCAATTCTAGAATGGTAGAAGTCCCTATTCAAGGTCCAACTACCCTAGCTGCCTTGGCCAAAAAATATGGAGTATCTGAGTCACATTTAAAAGAATACAATAAATGGACCTCTAATGGTAAAATCCCAGGCGATAGAACCTATGGATTAGTTTATATCCAGGATGGAACACTACCCGTACAACCTGCTATTATTACAAGTAGTCCATCCAAAAACAGTTCTAACAGTAACAATTCGTCTGCCAATTCACCAGCTTATAAGCAGGCTAACTCCTATCCAAGGATCAGCGGCAATACGACAAAGGCGAGTCAGCCAGACCAGATCACCGTCAATGATATCGAAGGAGTTCAAGCCTCACAGACTACTACACAGAGTAACTTCACTGATAAGATTGGTATCAGGGAGAAGAAATTTAGAAGACTCAATGATCTTGATCCTGGAGAAAGAATTGAAGCGGGAGAATACTACTATACCAAGAAAAAGAAATCCAAAGCTGAAGTTGAGCACCATATAGTGATGCCGGGAGAAACACTTTGGAGCATCTCTCAAAAGTATGGAATCAAGCTTTCTTCTTTGAAATCCAAAAACCGCATCAGAAAAGATTCTGACCTGAAAGTAGGTATGGTATTGAATCTTCAAGATCACAGGAAACGTGGGGAGGATATCCGGGTTGTCAATATCAAGAAAGCTCCTCCAGCCCAGAAGGCGGTAGTTGCCAGCAGCTCAAGTTCCACTGGACCTTCACAGCAAGCAAGGACCTCCACCGCATCCAATTCAAGTTCCCAGGGAAAGATTACCCATGTGGTAAGCAAAGGTGATACGCTTTTTGCGATCAGTAAAAAATATGGGGTTACAGTCAATGACTTAAAATCCTGGAATAACATTGGCAGTCAAAACATCATTAGCATCGGTCAGAAATTGGTTATCTTCACGCCCTGATCCTATTATCTTCATTTTTGAATGCGTAATTACCTCCTTTTTATAGGATTTCTTTTGTTTGGAATGAGTCATCAGGTATTGGCTCAAGATCGTCTGATTATCCCTGATACAGTTCTGATCAATGGGGACACCTTATTAATGCTCGGCGACTCCTTGTTGGTAGAAGAACCCAAAAAAGAAATTTTCTGGGAGACCGGAGGTAATTATAATTTGAACATCCAACAAGTGACAATAAGTAACTGGGCAGCAGGTGGAGCAAGCTCTTTTGCACTCAATTCAGGGATTTCCATTTTTGCGAATTATAAGAAGGATAAAAAAGTTTGGGACACACAAGTCACCATTAACTTAGGAATGAACCGTCAAGATGACCGTGATTTTAGAACGCGGAAAAGTAATGACAACTTTATTTTCGTCAGTAATTATGGCCGTGAGCTTTCGGAAAAATTTTACCTCTCTACCCAATTGGATGCCCGAACGCAACTGCTGGCAGGTTATAAATATTCAAGACCCTCTGGTAGTGATCAAGATGTAAGAACGAAAATATCGGATTTACTCTCTCCTGGCTATGTTCAATCTTCTACAGGTTTGAACTACAGAAGGACCTATTCAGATAAAAGTAAATTGTCAGTCATTCTATCTCCATTTACAGGTCGTTTTACGATTGTGATGGACGATTCATTGAGTCGTGCGGGGGCTTTTGGGGTAGTTCCGGGAGAAAATGTACGTGCCGAAGCAGGTATGTCATTGGCAACTTCCGTGGCAGATATTCAGCTCATGGAAAATATCACTTGGAAAGCAGATCTCAATCTTTTCTCGAATTACGAACGGTTTGGTAACATGGTCGTGAATTTCAACTCCACCATTCGGATGAAAGTAAACAAGTACATTTCCACCAGGATGGAAACCAGAATTATCTACGATGAGGAGGTGTTTATCAAACAAGATGACGGCAGTTCTAAACAGGCAGTTCAGCTCCAGAATTTGATAAATTTTGGGATATCCCTTGATTTCTAGTAGTCTGTTTCCAAACCAAATCTTTTCTGAAACTCGGCTAATGCCGCATGCTTTTCCTTCAGGAATCGAAGCTTATCGGAACTGGTATAGAGTTTATTGGTAGCGGATTCCAGCTCCTCTTTTACCACTAATTTGATCGCCAGTTTACCCGCTCCAGTCAAGTCTCTGATTAAAGTCAATAATTCCGGCTTCATTTTCTGCGCAATTTCTTCCTGAACATGCCCCATGACTTCCAGACAAATTTCATGTCCTTCCATCTTGATCGGTTGGTTCAAAATCGCATGTTCCAATACTTTCCCTTCCACCCTAAAATGATCCAATACCTTTGGCATTACCTCATCTAACATGGTTTGAGTTAATTGAAGCGTATTAACAGGCTCAACCACTTTTGCCTCCGCTTTCCGCTGCTCAATTCTTTTTTCCTCATCCTTTGCTTTCTCCTCCAAAATCTTTTTGGTATGATACAAGCTGGTAGGAATAGACATGGTCCTCTGAACAGGAACAGACTTAGCTTTAGTTATTGGGGTAGAATTTGAATCGGAAGGAGCTGCTTTAGACTCTGATTTACTCAGACTTTTTTTTTTGATTCCTCGGCAGCCAGAGTTGCCAATTTGAAGACCTGGGGCAGTTTGGCCATTTTCATCAATGCCAGTTCTACATGGAGGCGTTGATTTTTGGAGGTCTTATAATTGATATCGCATTGGTTGGCGATATTTAGAGCTGATAACAAAAAGGACACGGAAGTGGCTCCCGTCTGTTGTAAGTATCTTTCTTTTGCACTTTCAGAAACCTGGATTAACTCAACGGTAGCGGGATCTTTTGCCACCAACAAATCTCTAAAGTGCTCACATAGACCAACAATGAAATTATGACCATCAAAACCTTTCTTCAGGATTTCATCAAAAATCAACAATGCCTTTGATAAATCTTCCTCAATCAAGGCATCTACTACTTTGAAATAGTAATCGTAATCGAGGATATGAAGATTGTCGATGGTTTCCAGATAGGTGACTTTCTTGCCCGCAGAATAGGTGACGATCAAATCAAAAATAGATAAGGCATCACGGAGCGCACCATCCGCTTTGGTGGCTATCAATCTCAAGGCTTCTTCTTCGTAGTCTACCTGTTCCTTCTCTGCAATGTATTTTAGATGCTCAGCAATATGTTTGATCTGAATTCTGTTGAAATCAAAAATCTGGCACCGGGAAAGTATCGTCGGGATGATCTTATGCTTCTCTGTGGTAGCAAGAATGAAAATCGCATATTTCGGAGGCTCTTCCAAGGTCTTCAGAAAGGCATTGAAGGCCTGATTGGAAAGCATATGAACCTCATCAATAATATATACCTTGTATTGACCTTTTTGAGGCGCATAGCGCACTTGGTCCACCAGGTTTCTAATATCATCTACCGAGTTATTGGATGCCGCATCCAGCTCATAGATATTAAAAGAACTGTTGTTTTTGAAAGAAACACAGGATTCACATTCACCGCATGCTTCCTGATCTGCTTGCCGATTTTCGCAGTTAATGGTTTTTGCCAAAATCCGGGCACAGGTAGTTTTACCTACACCACGAGGTCCACAAAATAGGAAAGCCTGAGCTAAGTGATTGTTTTTAATCGCATTTTGAAGAGTCGTGGTAATGTGCTGCTGCCCAACCACACTCTTGAAATCTGCTGGTCTGTATTTTCTTGCCGAAACGACGAAGTTTTCCATCACCGCAAGATATAAAAAACTCCATATTCGGGAAGCCTAAATGTATGTGATCTGCGACAATTTCTGATAAAATGTTGATTTCCAATTCAAGAATTTTAAAAAAGCCCAATTGGAGGAGGAGAAACAAAAAACTATATACTCTTGGAACCAAAAATCTATTACTTTTGTCATCCTTATCAAATGGGGCTGACCGGTATTGACAGTAAGTGTAAAGATCGGGCTCGCATGCAGGCTGGAGTATGTACGGCCTTGAAAGATTCATACGAACTATAATTGGCGAAAATTCTTACGCCATGGCTGCCTAATCTACCCTCTTAGGATAGATCGCTTAAAGGGTTGAGTTACTAGAGTAATTCCCCAGCCACATCTCACCGTCCGTTATCTGGTCCGGACGGATTTGAGGTGTCGACTTGACCGGGTTGCGGCTTGTGATGCTATTAAGCAAGTCTAAGATCAATAGCTAAGCCGGAACAAGGTGTGTCATCCAGCATATTTCGGTCGAAAACCTAACAGGTGACTAAGCATGTAGACGGTACGGTGTTTCCTTATCTGGACGCGAGTTCGAATCTCGCCAGCTCCACATCCCTCTGATATTTCATAGATTATCAGAGGGTTTTATCTTCCCCCATTGATCTTAGTAGGATTTTTTAATTTCTATCCCTAATTTTTAGGGTGGTCTGGCATTAATCAATCCGATCATTTTAAGCAAGAAAACAACATTTTTAAATTCTAAATCAGATTGTAGTATGTCGAAAAATATTGTGATTTTTTCAGATGGTACTGGTCAGGAAGGAGGAAAAGGGCCAGATACCAATATTTATAAGCTTTTTAAGGAAATAGAACATCGGACACCAAACCAGGTTTCATTCTATGATCGTGGGCTAGGTACGGGCTGGAAAAAGTTTACTGGCTCCGTGGGAGGGTCTGGGATACAGAGAAATATTTTAGAGGCATACCGATTCATTTTTGACAATTACCAATCTGGAGATAAAATATTTCTTTTTGGCTTTAGCCGAGGAGCGGCGACCGTCCGAAGCCTATCTAGTTTCATTCATCATTTTGGAATTCTACCTTCTTCGAGACCGGAACTCATCGCAAAAGCTTACCGTATATACAGAATTAAGAATTCTGAAAAGAGAGAAAATGAAGTAAAGTCTTTTATAGCCAGACATCATACCATGTGGACAAAAATCCATTTTTTGGGCTGTTATGATACGGTGGCAGCTCTTGGATTTCCCATTAATTGGATGAGTTCCATACTAGATAAGTTACCCTTCACACGGCATTCATTTCATGATTTTAGATTGAGTGAAAGTGTGAGTAACGCTTATCACGCTCTGGCCATTGACGATGAGCGACTTACTTTTCATCCAGTATTATGGGATTACGAAGTCAAAGATTACCAAAAAGTAAAACAGGTTTGGTTCCTGGGCATGCATACCGATGTGGGCGGGGGATACGAGATCGATGACTTATCCAACATTACTTTTCGCTGGTTAAAAGAACAGGCCATTGCATGTGGCTTAATCATTTACAAAAAGGATGGCGAAGTTATTGGATTAAACCCCAATGGTCATATGCATAATTCCCGGCAGAAATGGTGGGAGCGAATTTATAGGAGACGAATTAGACAATGGGATACCAGCAGGAAAGACCGCCCGATTATACACGAAAGTGTTCTTCAAAGAACCAAGAATCCACAAAATCATGACAGCCCAAATTATAAACCCTGGATTCTGGATTTGGATTATGAAATCGAAAAATAGAATTTCTATTAAAGGTAGATAATGATTATTGTTTTAGTTAGAATTTTCTAATTAGCTTAAAAAAGTTAATGTATTCCGGGCTTGAATCTTGTTATCTCCGCTTGTAACCCTTGCTGGGAGGAAATTGTTATTCCTCCCCACTATCCAAACCAATTTCAAATTGGACAAGCCCAAATTGCAAATCCGAAAGGTCAGTCAGGCGTAGTTGCAAACATATGCCTGGTTGAGGGCAGATTCAACCCTGATTTTCAAGCTTCTCCAAATAACTTCCAAACAATGAAAAATACCTGTTGAAGGCATCAAGGTAAACTTTCCTTTCATTTCCCTCCTGGGCTTGGGAAATCTCGATGGCGTAAACTTTTGCACGAATATTGGCTCTCAAGCACTTATAATAATTGAACAATTTTTCTTCCTGAACAGAAATGGACGTACCTTGTTGCTCAAAATAAGTAGTCAAAAAAATCTTCGCCAAATCTTCTCGTCCCCAACTTTCCAAATCCATACAGAGGAAAGCCACTTCATACAACACATCGATCTGCCTGAAGTCTTCTTTAAATTCAATACAATCAAAAAGGACAGGGTTTTCCATTAAAAATACATTCCCCCCATGCAAGTCCCCATGAACATCTCTTACAAACCCTTCTGCAGATCGCTTTTCTAGGAGTTTTGAGTTGCTGGTCAAAAAAAAGTCGCTCAACCTAACTGCCCTATGTAATTCCTCTTTGAGTTCATCATAATTAGGGAGATCTTCCAATACTTTTTCTATACTCAAAATATCATTGAAGGTCTCTTTCGAGTTTTGCAATTCAAAAGACCGATGAATCACCCGGGCTTTTTTGTGGAATCTCCCCACCTGATGGGCTAATTTTTCTATGGCTTCTGAAGACACCTCTGCTTTCTCCAAAAGTCGGTCCATCCGCATTCCCTCATCCATTCTCTTCATCACCACAGCATAATCCCGAGGCAATCCTTTTTCCCCGCCAATGGACCAATGGTCTTCTTCAAAATAAATTGGTTCCACTCCCAAGTAAATATCAGTAAACCTTGCATTGAGATTCACTTCCATTTCGCAGTAATATTTCCGCTTTTGCAAACTGGAAAAATCAACAAAAGACAAGTGAACAGGCTTTTTAATTTTAAAAGCATGGTCTCCGGATAGGATGACCCAAGAAATATGAGTCTCTATCAATTTTCCCTTTAAGGCCAGCCCTTTGAAAGTGCCCAATTGCGATAAGCTTTTGATTTCAGAAGAATTCATTGATCAGGATTAATATAGTCCATCGCCTGCCGAAGCATTGATTCCAGGTTTGATTCTCCAGAAGTAATAGCAATGTAAGGCGAACGGATTGGATCAAAATCTCCTTTCATTTTCAAATACACTTCATAGTTTGCCTCGCTCCTTTTTCTTGGCTTTGCCAGCCTTTTTTTTACCAGTGATTCATTTGCCTCCACCAAAATGGTACTCAAAGAGACTTCAAACCTGGATGAAAGTTGATAAATGAACTCTCGATATTCCTTCAATTGAAAGGTAGCATCTACGACCACCGATTTCTCTTCCTTGATCAACTTTTCTGTACGTCGACACAGTTCTCGGTACACCTCCATTTTATCCTCCCTCGTATAGCTCCCCATTTTATGAAGTTCTTTTCGGATCACATCATTTTCCAAATGGACTGCCTTTAGCCGTTCTGATAGCTTAGAAGCAAAATAGCTTTTCCCGGAACCGGGAAGTCCCATGACCATAATCAACAACATATCTCCTACTTATTTTTCTAACTCCTGATGTTTTATCCCTATGTGTAAAAGGAGGGAATCTAGACTAATTTAAAAAAAAGAAGCTGCCTAAACCGCTTTTCCAACTGGTTCTCTTACTCCAAGTTGAAATCGCATGGTTTTTAGCAGCCTCTATAAATCCTTAACTTCTCCTACTTACTGAGGACTAATTTGATTGGGAAGAAAGCCATTGCATAATAGTCACGGGAACTCCATCTACTTTCACGGGACTACCATCAAAATCTGTTTGGCTCTTATTTGCATGTGAATAAATCCATGACCAGTGCCCCGGATAATGGTAATCCTCTCCTCCTAATAAGCCTGTGATATCTACCACATGGTCATAAAAAGTCAAGTGAACATCTTTTGCTCCAGCTTTGATTAGTTTATCATAGACGGGTAATACAGTCTGATCCGCGACAGTGGTCGAATCATCTTTGGAGTGCACAAACCAGATCGGTACATTCTTGATACTTTTAGCTTGGTCATCTGATAAATAGGCCGCCCGATAGGCTAAAGCGCTGATATACCCTCCAGCAAAGTAATCAGGGTATTCCAAGATCAATTTCAAACTCATATACCCTCCATTACTACATCCACCTACATAAATCCGATCCGTATCTACATTGGGGTTTTTCGCTACAAAATCATCAAATAAGCCCTTCAACGCCTCAAAGTAAATATCATCTACCTGACCACTAGTTGAACCATCTCCGCTATCCATCCAACGAGTAGGTGTTTGTGGTACCAACACATAAGCCCCGTCAAAATATTGTTGAATTTCCGGTGATGCATAATTGGCAGCCCGATTTCCCAGTAATGGAATGGTGGTATCTGTCCCTCCTTCACCTCCTCCATGTAACCAAATAATCAATGGGGCCTTATCTTGATCGGTATCCGGTGTAAATGAGGCATAGGTGAGTTCGACATTGGAATGAGTGAATGTACCATCCAAATCAAATTCATCGATCAAGGGAATGATCCGGTCACTTTCTTTGTTCCAGACTTCCAAGGTCTCTGTATTGGTAATTAACAATTGATAGTCTACCCAGACGTTGCCATGACCACGCATGTATTGAAAGGGTGAACTCACACGAATAGTAGGAGCTACTGCCAGATTCAATGTGACATAACTTCCGTCCTCCTGCCTGTTTCCTTGACCATCCGAATTATAAGCAGATAGTACTGTTCTTTCTCCTCCAGAAGGATTAATAGGACCTTCTGAAAGTTCAGAACTTCTTGTAGCATAGACATGGTAAACTGATGGATCTACACTTAAATCAGTGCTGCCTTTGGACAAAATAACTTTGTTCACAGCCGGACCCCAGTCAAAGCCTTCCACGACAAGATTGTACGTATTTTGTGCCATCACCTGAAAGGAGGCTAGCACCATACAAAGAATTAGAAATAAGGGTTTATTGTTCATGATTTATTGATATTTACAGAATCCTCAATTTAACAATCTATCCTATTCATTTTCTGCCAATTATATAAACGTGATAATTTTTATATGGAATTACTCCACAAAGTGCATTTGAAAAAGACTTTAGAGGCAAATTTCAAGAATGGTTTAAAAAATCAGTTAATTGCAGATAGGGATCATTCTTCTTTTTTAACTCAGTAAAATAACTTGCTACAGGTAAAATAAAAAACCTTTTCTAGCAAATCATAAACCAAATTATTTCCCTCATTAAATAAAAAAAACAAAAATAGTTAACCGAAATAGTTTGAAGATTCTCAATAAAATATAGAATTTTATAAAAAAATGTTAAGCATGGCACCAAACCAAAATAAAATTTGATTTAGTACCATTGATTCAAATGCCTTTTAAATTTTATATTGGATTGAGAGGAACAGTTGAGTCGTTAACAGGATTTAACTGAAGTTTTCTTGACTGAGAGAAAAACTTTATAAATTCGCACCTTGATGACAAAGTTGATTACAAGAATTGTACTATCATTTTGCATCCTACTTTCAAGCGGGTATAGTCAACTATACGCCCATGAAATGGGGGAGGGTCATCAGTATGTTCAGGAAGAAAATTTTTCCGGGTTAGAAAATTCTCACATAGCCCAAAGCAACTCCGAACAAATCCCAATCATTCAAATCCACGAGTCCGGTAAAATCAAGTTAGATCCTACTGAAATCGAGGAGGAAGATGACATCCTTTTTTCATTTAAAAAGTATGTAGAAAACAGCAATTACTTTATTGCAATTTTTTGCACCCTAATTCTCGGATTTTTATTCCGGTTTATTCAAAGACGCTTATTCCTTAGTAAGCATTTCTATCTTATATCGTCCTATAGGATGCACCTCATCAATCAGGTGTTTACTATATGATACTACTTTTCAAGTAAGGCTATTTAATCTATAGCTCTTCTTACCCTACCCTTTTTGTGTTGCTTCAATTTCCAAAGTGAAGGACGCAATCACGTGTATCAATTCTTTACACGTTTCTAAAAATCAAGAATAAATACCGTCTAACATCTATTTTATGAAATCGAGAATTATCATGCTCGCAGGCTTGTGTGCATTACTCTTCCACACAGGCTGCAACTCTCACGGAGAGGAGCACCATGAAGCAGAAACCACCTTTCAGGTAACCAGTCCATTACCCATGGACACATTGATCACCAAGCAATATGTATCTCAGGTCCATGCGATCCAGCACATTGAGCTTAGAGCCCTAGAAAGGGGCTACTTACAAAAAATCTATGTAGATGAAGGTCAGTTTGTTAAAAAAGGCACACTGCTTTTCAAAATCATGCCCAATGTCTACGAAGCAGAGCTAGCAAGAGCAAAAGCTGAAGCTGAATTTGCAAGAATTGAATTTGAAAACACCAAATCTTTGGCAGATAGAAATATTGTTGCACCCAATGAATTGGCCATGGCCAAAGCAAAAGTAGACAAAGCCAATGCCGAACGACTATTGGCAGAAACCCATTTACAGTTTACTGAAATCAGAGCTCCTTTTGACGGAATTATTGACAAGTTCCTGGTAAGAGAAGGTAGTTTGCTAGAAGAAGGTGAATTATTGACCAACTTCTCTGACAACAGTAAAATGTGGATTTATTACAACGTGCCTGAAGCGGAATACCTAGATTACAAAGCTCAGGTAAAATCCAATGAAAAAGTGCAAGTGGCCTTCCAAATGGCCAACCACAAAATGTTTGAATATCCAGGAGTAGTAGAAACTATTGAAGCGGATTTCAACAATGAAACTGGTAACATCGCTTTTAGAGCGACTTTCCCGAATCCTGATGCTTTGTTAAGACATGGGGAAACCGGAAACATCCAAATGACAATCCCTCTTGAAAACACCTTGTTGATTCCACAAAAGGCAACCTTTGAAGTGTTGGATAAGAAGTATGTATTTGTCATTGATGAAGATCATGTAATCCACTCTAGAGAAATCGAAATCTCTGCAGAGTTACCACACATTTACGCAGTAGTAGGAGGATTAGAGCCTACAGACAAAATACTATTGGAAGGTCTTCGACTAGTAAAAGAAAACCAAGAAATCCAGTATGATTTTCTAGAGCCGAAATCTGTGATTTCGAGTCTGGATCTGTATGCCGAGTAATTCCAATCCTAAAACAACAAACTGATGTTTACAAAATTCATTAAAAGACCAGTTTTAGCGATTGTAATCTCCATTATCATTGTGTTTGTAGGTTCTCTGGCCATGAAGCAGATGCCTATTTCACAGTTTCCGGAAATCGCTCCAACAACGGTAAGTATATTTATCGCCTATCCAGGTTCCAGTGCCGACGTGCTGGTAAAGTCCACGCTTATTACGCTTGAAAACTCCATCAACGGGGTTCAAGGAATGCGATACATGGCCACAGATGCTACCAGTGCCGGTGAGGCAACCATTAACGTAATCTTCGATCCAGGCACCGACCCCAACCAGGCCGTCATACGAGTCAAGACCAGGGTGGATCAGGTAATGCCTCTCTTACCAGAATTGGTACAACGAGAAGGTGTGATTATCACCCCTATCCAGCCAAGTATGTTGATGTACGTCAACCTTTTCTCGACGAGTGAAAGCATGGATGAAAAATTCTTGTACAACTATGCCAACGTGAATATGATTCCGGAGATCAACCGGATCAAAGGGGTTGCTAGGTCTCAAATTTTGGGCAGTAGAACTTATGCCATGCGGGTATGGTTAAATCCAGACCGTATGCGTGCCTACAACCTTTCTGTAGAAGATGTCATGGAAGCGATGCAAGAGCAAAGTATCGTAGGACGCCCGGGAAGAATCGGTCAAAGTTCCGGTATCGCAGCCCAGTCTCTTGAATATGTTTTAACCTACAAGGGCCGTTTCAATACCTCTGAACAATACGATAACATCATCATCCGGGCAAACCCTGATGGTGAAAGCATCAAACTCAAAGACATCGCTAGAACTGAGTTAGGAAGTGAATTCTTTGATATTTATTCCAACCTAGACGGTCATCCTTCCGCGGCTATTGTATTGAAGCAAAACTATGGTAGTAATGCCAGTGATGTAATCGCTGAAGTGAAAGCAAGACTGGAAGTCATGAAAGAATCCTTCCCTCCAGGAATGGATTATCAAATCAGTTATGACGTTTCTCAATTCCTAGATGCATCTATCGAACAGGTAGTTCATACATTACGCGACGCATTTATCCTCGTAGCCCTCGTTGTATTTATTTTCCTAGGGGATTGGAGGTCTACTTTAATTCCTATTCTAGCTGTACCGGTTTCGCTGGTTGGAGCTTTCTTTGTGATCCAATTCTTTGGTCTCTCGATCAACTTAGTCACTTTATTTGCTCTGGTGTTGGCAATTGGTATTGTGGTTGATGATGCGATCGTAGTGGTGGAAGCCGTACACGCCAAAATGGAGGATTTCCCTCACCTGACTCCCTACCAAGCTGTAAAAAGAGTTTTGGGAGAAATCAGTGGAGCCATCATCGCCATTACTGCGGTTATGGTTTCAGTATTCCTTCCAATTTCCTTCATGTCAGGCCCAGTAGGCACCTTCTATCGACAGTTCTCTATCACTATGGCCAGTTCCATTGTGATTTCAGCGGTGATCGCATTAACCTTGACTCCTGTGCTTTGTG
This sequence comes from Algoriphagus halophilus, assembly GCF_900129785.1. Classification (NCBI taxonomy): domain Bacteria; kingdom Pseudomonadati; phylum Bacteroidota; class Cytophagia; order Cytophagales; family Cyclobacteriaceae; genus Algoriphagus; species Algoriphagus halophilus. Next base: position 80,501 of record NZ_FSRC01000001.1, on the reverse strand, counting down.
CCATGTTGCTTAAAAATCACCATGGACATGAGAAAAAGCAAAACTTCCTGACCAAATCACTGGATAGCTTTAACAGCGTTTTCGATAAGTTGACAGGTAAATATGTAAGCCTTTTAAAATCCATGGTGAGTAGAAGGTGGTTAACCTTTGGAATCCTACTACTATTTGGAGCTGGAATTTTCTTCGAAAACCAGATTCTTCCTGCAGGATTTATTCCTAGTGAAGACCAGGGAACCATCTATGCAATTATCCAGACACCTCCAGGAGCAACTTTGGAAAGAACCAATCAGGTTTCCCAGAAGCTTCAAAAGATTTGCGAGGAAATTGATGGAGTGGAATCTGTTTCTTCCTTGGCAGGATACGAGATCATGACTGAGGGCCGTGGATCCAACGCTGGTACTTGTTTGATCAACTTGAAGCCTTGGGGTGAGCGTAAGCACACGGTGAAAGAAATCATGGAAGAACTGGAAGAAGAATCCAAAGGACTTGGTGCAATTGTCGAATTCTTCGAACCTCCAGCTATTCCGGGTTTCGGTTCATCTGGCGGTTTCTCCATGAGATTATTGGATCAAACTACCAATACAGATTATCAGGAGTTTGATAAGATCAACAAAGACTTCATGGATCACCTAAGAGAACGTAAAGAGATCACTGGTCTATTCACCTTCTTCGCGGCCAACTATCCACAATACGAACTGGAGATAGACAATAATAAAGCCATGCAGAAAGGGGTATCTATTGGTAAAGCCATGGAGAACTTAAACATTCTGATTGGTAGTACCTACGAACAAGGTTTTATCCGATTTGGTCGATTTTTCAAAGTCTATGTGCAGTCAGATCCAAGCTTCAGACGATTACCATCTGATGTTCTGAATCTCTTCGTGAAAAATGAAGCGGGCGAAATGGTGCCTTATTCTGCCTTCATGACGATGAAGAAAACACAAGGCCCTAATGAGGTTACCCGTTTCAACATGTATAACTCTGCGGCGATCAGAGGTCTTCCGGCTCCAGGCTATACTACGGCTGATGCCATTCAAGCCATTCGTGAAGTGGCTGCTGAAACACTACCGAGAGGGTATGATATTGCATGGGAAGGCTTGTCTTATGATGAAGCTAGCAGAGGTAATGAAGCACTCTATGTATTTATCATCGTTTTGGTGTTCGTTTACTTCGTGTTAGCAGCACAATATGAAAGCTTTATCATTCCACTTGCGGTAGTCTTCTCTTTACCTGTCGGGGTTTTTGGATCCTTCTTCTTGCTGAAGATGATGGGACTTGACAATGATATTTATGCCCAGATTGGTTTGATCATGTTAGTGGGGCTGTTGGGTAAAAACGCGGTATTGATTGTGGAATTTGCTGTACAGAAGAGACAGGAAGGTGCAACCATCCTTGCGGCAGCTATTGAAGGTGCAAAGGTTCGATTTAGACCTATCCTCATGACTTCCTTTGCCTTTATTGCGGGATTGGTTCCATTGATACTAGCAACCGGAGCAGGTGCAATTGGTAACAGAACCATCGGTGCTTCTGCCATGGGAGGAATGCTCTTCGGTACCATATTCGGGGTAATCATTGTCCCTGGCCTTTATTACATTTTCGGGTCTTTGGCAGATGGCCGTCATTTAATCAAGAATGAAGACGAAAGTCCATTATCCGAACAAACTCACCACAAACATGCTTAAAAGAATCCTTTATATAAGTCTTGGAGTAGCAAGTCTTTCCTTTGCGGTGACCTCTTGTAAGACTCCAGAATTGGCCGAAAAAGCCATAAATGATACAGTTCCAGAAAGCTTTAATGGCTCTCAGGATACCACGAATACCGCTACTTTGGATTGGAAGGAATACTTTTCCGACCCATACCTTCGAACCCTGATTGATACGGCTTTGAGCAAGAATCAGGAGTTGAATATTACCTTGCAGGAGATACAGATTGCTCAAAATGAAGTCCGTGTCCGAAAGGGTGAAATTTTACCCTCTGTGAATATCGGGGTAGGTGCAGGAGTGGATAAAGTGGGGAGATATACCAGTCAAGGAGCCAATGATGCCAATACTGAAATCAAACCAGGGAAAGAAATGCCAGATCCGTTGCAAGATTATGTGGTCGGTGCATTTGCCACCTGGGAAGTGGATATTTGGAAAAAGCTGAGAAATGCGAAAAAATCAGCCTTGACTCGATATCTAGGAAGCATAGAGGGCAAAAATTTCATGGTTACCAACTTAATCGCTGAAATTGCCAATTCTTATTACGAACTACTGGCGTTGGATAATCAATTGGAGATTGTTCAACAGAACATCGAGATCCAAAACAATGCCTTGGAAATTGTCAAGTATCAGAAAAATGCTGCAAGGGTCACCGAACTGGCAGTCAAACGATTTGAAGCACAAGTGCTAAACACCAGAAGTATTCAATACGAAATTCAGCAGCAAATTATAGAAACTGAAAATCGGATCAATTTCTTGGTAGGTAGATTCCCTCAAAGAGTGGAAAGAGATCACCGTGTTTTCACGGACTTAGTCCCTGAAATGGTTCATGCGGGGATTCCTTCCCAGTTATTACAAAACAGACCGGATATCAGACAAGCAGAGCTTGAATTGGCTGCATCGAAGGTTGATATCCAAGTGGCCAAAGCTGACTTCTATCCTAAATTGGAGATTTCTGCTGGGTTAGGTTTTAATGCATTCAATCCTTCTTATTTGTTCACCTCTCCTCAATCCCTGATCTATTCGCTCGCGGGTGAGTTGGTAGCGCCATTGATCAATCGAAATGCGATCAAAGCTAGGTACCTCACTGCCAATGCCATGCAGATTCAGGCGATTTATAATTACGAGCAAACGATTTTGAATGCATACATCGAAGTGGCAAATCAGCTTTCCAACATTGACAACTTGGAAAAAACCTATGATTTAAAAACGCAACAAGTAAATGCATTGACTCAATCTGTAGATATTTCCAATGACTTGTTTAAATCAGCAAGAGCTGATTACATGGAAGTGTTATTGACACAGAGAGATGCGTTGGAGTCCAGATTTGATCTGATAGAAACTAAAATGAAACAAATGCATGCCAAAGTGAATATATATCAAGCACTTGGAGGCGGTTGGTACTAGTTAAAGTTGAATAAAGGTTGAATTGCTATCCTTAGTAGAGAGTATGGGATAGCTTACAGAAAAGCCCCTCAGGATGTTCCTAAGGGGCTTTCTTTTCGAATATGTAATCTAAATCAACCTGTGAAATACGCCTCCAATTCAGACATCATCGCTGATTTTTCCCTCAGGTCATTGATGATTTTTCCCTTTTCCAACAAGACGATGCGATCACAAATTTCAGTTACATGGTTCAAATCATGACTGGAAATCATGAATGTCACTTGTGAATTTTCCTTTTCCTGAAGCACTAATTTCTTTAATCTGATTTGCGAACTCGGATCTAGGTTTTCAAAAGGTTCATCCAAAAACACATATTGAGGACTTCCCATCAAAGCAGCAGCTATTCCTACCTTCTTCAAATTTCCTTTGGACAAATCTCGTATGTATTTCTTTTTTCCAATGATTTCTTCATTAAACAGATCCGTGAACTTGGCTAAGTGGTTTTGGAGATCGGCCTCCGACATTCCATAAATTTTTCTTAGCGTCTCAAAGTATTCATCTGGTGTTAAGTAGGCCAAGAGCATATGCTCATCTAAAAACGCACCTGTCACACTTTTCCAAGCTTCACTTTTACTCACATCCTCTTCGTCAATCGTTACATTTCCTGTAGTGGCGCGAACCAAGTCCAACATGATCCTAAACAAGGTGGTTTTTCCGGCTCCATTATTACCTACCAATCCAAAACATTCCGACTTAGGAATCTCTAAACTTGGAACATCCAGCACAACAGCTTCTTTATATTGTTTTTTAAGGTCTTTTACTTGAATCATAACTCTTGACGGAATGAAGATGAAATCTCGTATCTATTGGAAAGCACTCGATTAATATTGATTTGGGATAATTTTTTAAATGAAAGAATGCCAATGATTCCAATGGTAGCCAGGGCAGCTAAGCCTGCATATTCATTGACCCACAAAGCAAAAGGTAGATAAACTGCGTATGGTGCTAACATCATAGGTATGATCATCAAAAACTGAGCAGCTCCAACTCCTTCATAATTGAACATGGCTCCTTTATTTAAATCCATGGGTTTAGGTTTCCATAAGGCTAAATAGACAATCAAATGAATCAACACCCCTGCATTGAAAAGCCATGTAGCTAAATGGATCAATAAAAACTTCCACCCAAAATACACATAGGGCACTGACAACAAGAAACAAAGGCAAGAAACGGCAATGAGCAACAAATACTTGCCTCGAATCAGCGCCGCTATTCCATCCTTTTGATTGATGAAAAAATCAAAATTTCCAGAGTTCCAGCTTAAAAACAACTGCCCGTATTGAATCATAAATATCCCGGTTATAAATACCCCCACAAAAATAAAGATGAAGCTAAAGCCTCCTCCCTCTGTCTGGTATTGGGGATTTTCATAGAAAATCATTCCATACAATAAAAAGAATGCACTGAGCATTAAAAATGTCCTACTCTTCTTATGGCGGATGATTAATTTCCACTCTAGATTAGCCATCTCTCCTGCCAAACCGAATCTTGAAAAGAAACCAAAGCTTTTATTGGCGAATTTAACTTCCTCCTCTTTGGACAAATCTTCTAGGTAAGCATTGTTTAGATAAAATGTATAGGCTATGAAATAGAGTCCCACACAAAGGATCGTGGTAATCATCAAAGGAACTATACTAGTAAGCGACCAAGTGAAAAATGGAGCCACTAAATCCCCTAGATTAAACCAGCCCATATAGGTAGAGCCTCCACCAAGCAATAAAACTGCGAAAACGATAAATACTCCTATCAGGCTATCTTCAAACCGTTGCTTAAACCAAAGCATAAACCAATGAAGGGACCAGCTGATCATCAAGATATTACCGATCCAGAAAATCAAAGAAGCCATCCCCATTGAAGGCAATATCACCTGAATTCCAAATGGTAAAAAAAGTAATAATGCAATCACACTGATAGGGGAGATAAAGGACCTTACGAGCAGCATGTGCATAATCTTCTTTTTACCAATCGGTAAATGCAAGAGGCTTTCCAGTTCGATTACTGGGAGATTTTGCAGGAAATAGCGATACATAAACTCCGTCAAAAAGAAAAAGATCAGCCCTGAACAGAGGACCTCTAATGGATCTTGTCCTTCAGCTATCACACCCAGGATTTTTTGTAAGAAAATCCCTGCCATCAAAATATAACTGAGTAAGAGTAATGCGAGAAAAGCCAGAAATATGGTGATCAATAAGCTCTTGGCAAAAGAGGTAGATCGGACACTCTTCAAGAATTGTAGCCTTATTAATTCAAAAATCATTTAAATGGTAGTTGGTAATTCTTTCTAAATTTGCTTCAAAATAATCAATCAACATAAATTTTTGTTGTTTGAATAAACAATATAGTTAATTGATGGAATTACTTAAAGAGTTAGGTTTTTTTGAAGCTGTAGAGGCAAGAAGGTCGGTGAGGATTTTTGATCAAGAAAGCCCATTCGATCACCAAATAGTCAAAAAATGCTTGGAAGCAGCTATCCTCTCTCCAAACAGCTCCAATCTACAACTCTATCAATTCATCCGTATCCCGGAATCCTCTTCCCTTAAAGCTCCGCTAGCCAACCTATGCATGCGTCAAAAGGCAGCAGTCACTGCCAGAGAATTGGTGGTAGTGGTAACCCGAAGAGATCTTTGGAAGTCTAGGGCTGATGCCAATTACAATTACATCAAAACCACGGTTCAAAACCAATCTGAAAAGAAACAAAAACAGGCATTGAGTTATTATGGAAACTTAATACCCAAACTATATTCCCGTTTTCCCGGCTGGACTATCATCAAAAAAATTATTGCTTGGTGGGTTGGGTTAAGAAGGCCTATGGTCCGTGAAGTCAGCGAAACTGATGTACGAATCTCTGTTCATAAATCCGCTGCTTTGGCCTCCATGACTTTTATGTTAGGAATGAAAGCCTCCGGCTATGACACTTGCCCGATGGAAGGCTATGACTCCAAACGAGTATCGAATCTTCTAAACCTTCCCAAAGGATCCGAAATCTGCATGATTATCGGCTGCGGCAAAGGACTTCCAGAAGGAGTTTATGGGGAAAGATTTCGGGTTGAATCGGAACTACTGATTTCAGAGTGGTGATTAAAACACTACACGATCTAAGAGCATCATTCGCTCTACCGAAATCTCACCGAATCGGTCATTTGGTTAAATTATACCAAGCTTTACATAATTTTTTTTGTTTTTTTTTTAACCATTTTTTCTGTAATAGCTTTTATTTTTGCCGCTAGGTCAAGCAAAATTTTGCATTGGCCATTTGGTTTGAATTCAAAAAAAAGATTTTGAAATACAGTTTTATGTTCTTTTTTTGTCTAAACCCCAATTTATAATTAAAAAAAATAAGCTAAATCTCCCTTAATTTTCGCTTCATTTATTCATAAAATACAGATCAACAGATACTTATATTATTTGTAAAAGGGCTTTGTATTAAATCGGAAGGACTAATGGAATAATTTATGCCGAAGGTGAAAGATCCTAGCTTAAATTTTACCCATATAGAATTACAATTTTACCCAAAATGACTCGAAGCTTATTATATCAGTGTTTACCGGTTTTTGTAGGACTTTTGTGCTGCGGCCAAACTGTTTTTGCACAATTCGTCAATACGGGTAAACTATCCGTCAAGGAAGGAGCAATTATTTGGTCTGCTCTTCCATTTGAAAATCGTACTAATGCCTCATTTATAAACGATGGGACTGTAATATTCTTGTCTGATGTAGCCAATGAAGGAGAGTTTACTTTTAGCCAGTCCGAAGAAACCGGACTGCTCCGATTAGAAGGGCTTAGTGGCCAAAGTTTAACAGGCTCTTCACAGATCAACACTCGGAATCTATTATTAAGCAACAATTCCGACTTCATCCTTTCCAATGATCTGCAGGTATCTGGCTTAGCCGACTTTCAGGCAGGGGTAGTTAGGGCCTCTTCAGCTGACGATATTTTTGGTTTTGCAGTGGGTGCAAATTCTGAGAATTCCTCTGATGAAAGCTTTGTAGATGGAAAAGTTGGTGCGGCCATAGAGAGGCAGCTTCTTTTTCCTACAGGAAATGCAGCATTTCGTCGGATTCTTTTTGCTTCTCCAATTCCGGCGGGGAATAAATTGAATGTCACTGCTCGATATTTTTTAGAAGATCCAGGCAACCTTTATCCTAGAGATCAAACGGCCCTAAACGTTGTTTTAGTAGATGATGCTGAATATTGGGAACTAGAAAATCTTGAGGAAAGTAAACGCGACTTAAGCCTAACTCTCTCTTGGCGTGATGTAACCACTCCTCCTTTTATCCTAGGAGATCTCAACAAAATTGGGATTGTAAGATGGGACGAAACTGATTCTCAATGGGTCAGTGAAGGTGGAGAAATAGATTTACCAGGACAACTTGTAAGCTCGGCTGTCACGCTTAGTGGCACTTCTGTTTATACATTAGGGGTCCTCACTGGGTTTACTAATTTGGGGCTAACAAAAACCTCATTCGACCTTTCCATTTGGGAGGGCGATCAATTTGACTATCAAATCACCCTTCAAAACAATAGCCAAGTTGCGGCCACAGACGTGGTTCTGGTTGATAACCTTCCTAGAGAGCTTGAGTTTGTGAGCGTAGAAGGAGAATCGATTTTTGGCCTACTTGAGTTTGACGTAGAGGTCGTCGGCCAGTCTGTTATCATCCGTATCCCCGAGTTTATCGGCGGCGATGAGGCCACTTTTACACTGCGAGTAAGGGCAGCTGATCCAGGCCGAATCATCAATGTGGCTGAGGTAAGCTCTTTTGAACCAGATGAAGATCCTAGTGACAACCTAGATACAGATGAAAATGAGGTGAAATCATTCTTCATTCCAAATGTCATCACACCAAATTCTGATGGATTCAATGATCAATTTGAAATAAAGGGACTCAACAAATTTGTCTCTAACAAGCTTACTATTTTCTCGCGTTGGGGGGATAGCATCCTTGAAGAAGATAATTATTCGAACAACTGGGAAGCAGAAGGGCTTGTGGCAGGCACCTACTTCTACATCTTAGATGTAGTAGAAGAAGATGGAAGTACTCAGTCATTTAAGGGTTGGATCCAAGTAATTAAGAAAGATTAAACCACAAAAAGCCGTCTTCACGGTCAAAATCAACGCATTAAAAGTTTAGTAAATATAGAGGTTATGAAAAAGGTATTACTTGTAAGTTTCTTGGCGCTATTTGTCGGTGTAGCCCATGCGCAGGTAGGGATTGGGACAGAAAATCCCCATCCATCTACTATTCTGCATATTGAATCTTCCAATCTTGGGATTCTGATCCCAAGACTCTCACTTAATTCCCCAGAGGATGCGGCATTGCTTCCTGGAGGACCTGTGGATGGCCTTTTGGTTTTCAACATCACTCAAAGTGAAACTATTGCGCCCGGCTTCTATTTCTGGCGAGATGGGAGTTGGAATCGAGTATTGGATTCAGATAACCTCGACAATATCGAAGATCAACTTGCCGTAGTAGACGCAGAACTGGAGGATATCCGTATGAAGATGCAAGGGAGCCTAGTTTTGAATGAAGATGGTACGATAGGTTATTTTGATGAAAATGGCGATTTCATTGCCTTAGACCTCGAAGAAATTGTACAAAACTTACAAACCATTACCACACTTACCGACAATGGGAATGGCACTTTTACTTACACCTCTGAAGACGGTACCGCAGTTACCTTTAATGCAAATAATGACCTTCTAGACAACGGAAACGGGACTTTTACATTTACCAATGCCGCAGGAATTAGTCTAAACTTTGATGCCAGGCGTACTCAAATCGTAGATAATGGAAATGGAACCTTTACCATAAATGATGATTTTGGGAATAGTGCCATAGTTGACGGATCAGTGACGAATGAACTTCAAAATTTATCTATTGTCGGTGACCAGCTTTCCATTTCCGATGGAAATACTGTGACTCTCCCTACTTCCACGGGGCCTCAAGGTCCAAAGGGTGACCAAGGAGATGTAGGACCTCAAGGACCTGTTGGAGCCCCAGGTGTTGATGGCGACTCCGCATATGAAGTAGCAGTAGCCAATGGATTTGTAGGAACTGAAGCAGAATGGCTCGCATCTCTTGAAGGTGCTGATGGAGCCAATGGATTAGATGGTGCAGACGGTGCAGACGGTGCTGATGGCGACTCCGCATATGAAGTCGCAGTAGCCAATGGATTTGTAGGAACTGAAGCCGAATGGCTAGCTTCGCTAAAAGGGGATAAGGGAGATACCGGTGATCAAGGTCCTCAAGGTCCTGCAGGTTCAGATAACCAAATTCTTTCTACTTCTGGAGGAGCTGGTAATATCTCTATCGAAAATGGAAATACCCTTAACCTAAATGTTAACGATGCCGATGCCGATCCTACCAATGAATTTCAAGCGCTTGTCGAGGCTCCCTCTCAGCCTGGTGTAATTGGATTAACCAACGGAAATACGGTCACAGTGAATGTGAATGACGCCGATGCCGATCCCACCAATGAATTGATTACCTCCGGAACCCTCAATGGTACCGACCTGGAAATCGTCGATGCCGGTGGAACCACCACCGTAGACCTTTCCGCACTCGATAACTCCGGTACCGATGATCAGAACCTGACCTCGGCAACCATCTCCGGAAACATCCTGACCATTGAAATCGAAGATGGGGATCCCGTAACGGTCGATCTATCCGCTTACCTCGATAACACCGATGAGCAGGACCTGACTTCGGCAACTCTTGCCGCTAACAATGTGCTGACCATTGCCATTGAAAATGGGGCTCCTGTAAACGTAGACCTCTCTGCCCTGCTTAGCGACGGCTCTGAAACTGATCTTCAAGCCGGTACCAATGCCACTGTCACAGGTACGGGGACCACGGCCGATCCCTATATCGTCAGCGTGCCTAGTCTGGATGATGCCGATGCCGATCCTACCAATGAATTTCAAGCGCTTGTCGAGGCTCCCTCTCAGCCTGGTGTAATTGGATTAACCAACGGAAATACGGTCACAGTGAATGTGAATGACGCCGATGCCGATCCCACCAATGAAATTCAAACCTTATCCGTCAGCGGTACTGATCTAACCATTTCAGGAGGGAACACTGTCTCCCTACCAGCAGCCGGACCTCCTGGAGATAGCTTTATCAAAGCCTTCGGAAAAGTCCGCGCAGATGGATCAACTGCTAAAATAAAAGGAGCTACAGCCACCCTTATTCAAACAGGGGTTTACCGTATTGACTTTACAACACCAATGTCCGACGGAAATTATATCATTCAACTTACGAATGAAGCCGGGAATTCAATGGTTTATGGCACGCAAGATGCAACTGGATTCCTTGTTCTGATTAAAGGAAACAATGGAAAAGCAGAAAATACCGAATTTATGTTTACAGTGATTGATCTTTAGAGGCGTCCAATTTTCCTATAAACCCATAATCTTAACTCCATATGCAAAAAAATGGATCGAATTACTTTTTATGCAGCCCCAACATTTCTATAGGGTATGAATCAAAAAAGTGATCTAACCTCCAGCTCCTAAGGTGAAGGTAAACACTGAGATTAACATGAGTCGAATATTTTCCTGTTTATCCGAGAAGCAACTCCAAAAGTTCATAGGATTAGAAATTCGTAGGATAAACAATTAATACCCATACTTATCTCCCCAGTTTCTTTTTAGGTTTTTTCGGAGCTCATTTTCCCTGGCATTTTCTCCAGGTTCATATAACTTGGTTCCTTTGATTTCATCAGGCATGAATTCCTGCTCCACAAAGTTGCCAGGGTAATCGTGGGAATATTTATAAGCCTTCCCATAATTCAGATCTTTCATCAACTTGGTAGGTGCATTTCTCAAATGGAGTGGAACAGACAAATCTCCTTTTTCCCGCACCAAAGACTGCGCTTGGTTGATGGCCATGTAGGCGGCATTGCTTTTGGGAGAGCTGGCCAAATAGGTCACGCATTGCGATAGAATGATTCGGGATTCGGGGTACCCGATTAATTTGACCGCCTCAAAACAATTGGTCGCCAACAGCAAGGCATTAGGGTTGGCATTACCTATATCCTCCGACGCCAAAATCACCAATCTCCTAGCAATAAATTTCACATCCTCCCCTCCTTCGATCATTCGAGCCAACCAATACACGGCTGCATTTGGATCTGAACCTCGGATTGACTTGATAAAAGCAGAAATGATATCGTAATGTTGCTCACCGGATTTATCATACAAAGCCACTTTTTGCTGTGCAATTTGCATCACTTTTTCATCTGTGATCACGCATGGATCTTCGTTGATCCCATCAATGACTATTTCTAAAAGATTTAGCAACTTTCTTCCATCCCCACCAGAGATTCTCAACAAGGCATCCGTCTCTTTCAACTGTACATCCAGTTTCTTCAGCTCCAAATCCCTTTCCAAAGCCTGATGTATCATCGCCTCCAGTTCCGGCTTCCCCAAGGAATTAAGGGTAAATACTTGGCATCTGGATAAAAGAGCAGCATTCACCTCAAAGGAAGGGTTCTCTGTAGTTGCACCAATTAAGCGGATAATCCCTTTTTCCACAGCTCCTAATAGCGCATCTTGCTGGGATTTATTAAAACGATGGATTTCATCGATAAAAAGTACCACTCCCATTTGAAACTTTGCTTTTTCAATCACCTCACGGATATCCTTGACCCCAGAGCTAATCGCCGAAAGCGTATAAAAAGGTGCTTTGATTTCATTGGCAATGATATTGGCAATGGTCGTTTTCCCAACCCCTGGAGGGCCCCATAAGATCAATGAAGGGACATTTCCCGACTTGATGGCTTTATATAAAAATGAATTAGAGGAAGACAAGTGCTCTTGGCCAATCAAATCTTCCAAGCGGATTGGACGCATTCGCTCTGCCAGTGGTGTATTATTCATTTGTTGGAATCTAGATTCTATCGGCAAGATACAGAGAAATGAAAAAAGGGACCGCAAAGCCCCCTTTTTATGACAAAAACTGTCTTCGATTTATAATTCCCCAATTCGTTTTCCAAACTCTTCCAAGTGATCATCCCCAAAATCATGGTGAGTAACAAATCGAACCAAGTCTGGACCGAATTTAACCGCTTTAATGTGCTTCTCTCCCAACTTCTCCAAAAAGAACTCTGGTGTGATTCCATCCAACCTGGCAATAGCGATATTGGTAGCAACTGGCAATACTTCAGGAACAAAGGATTTTTTCAATAACATTTCTCCTAAAGCTTTTGCTCTTGCGTGATCCTCTTTCAAACGCGCTACTTGATGATCCAAAGCATAGATTCCTGCAGCTGCCAGAAATCCTGCCTGCCGCATTCCTCCGCCCATTACTTTCCGTACTTTTCTAGCCCGCTTTATATCGGTTTTTGAGCCGAGTAGAAGAGAGCCTACGGGACAACCCAAGCCTTTACTCAAACAAATGGATATCGTATCAAACTGGGCGCCCCATTCTTTTGGATTGTCTCCGGTTTCTACCAATGCATTGAATAATCTCGCTCCATCCAAATGCAATTTCAATCCATACTCTTCACAAACCTTTTTGATCGGGATGACTTCTTCCAATTCATAAATACTCCCCCCTCCCTTATTCATCGTGTTCTCCAGAGAAACCATGGTGGTCTCAGGAGCATGGATATCATCTGGATTAATAGAGGCTGCCACTTGAGAGGCGGTAATTTTACCTAGATTCCCTTCCAATAATTTGACGGAGGCCAGAGAGTTTGACATAATCCCCCCTCCTTCATACAAATAGATGTGGGAATATTTATGACAGATTACCTCAGTTTGAATTCGGGTATGAAGACGTATTGCTATCTGGTTGGTCATGGTACCGGAAGGGCAGAAAATCGCAGCTTCCATCCCAAAAAGACTCGCAATTTTCTCTTCCAGAGCCGAAACCGTTGGATCTTCTCCAAAGACATCATCTCCTACAGGAGCTGAAAACATGGCTTCTTTCATACCCTTAGTAGGCTTTGTGACAGTGTCACTACGTAGGTCAATGATCATTTTATGAAATACTTAGATTTAGAACTTTGCGATGGAGTCATGGTTTTAATAGCCTCTGCAGCTTCAATGGGTCTATCAGTTGCCAAGATATCTGCTCCATTTTGCACAAAACTAGCATAGATTTGATCTCCTCGACTAACTGCACTTTGATCCAAGTTGCCCAACACTCCCAATATGGTAAAAACACCTCTCTGGTGGAGAGCCTGGTTAAATTCCCTAGGCCTTTCGGCCAAACCTGTAAATGCAATTACACGGGTCCAAGGAATTCCTGTCTCCTCTAACCTTTTGATTTCCTCTTCATTTCTGATGGTAATGGAAAGCATTAAATCCGGAGCCATAGAATGTAATTTCTTCGCAGCCGGAAAGGTATAGGTGATCAAAGCTGCATGCCCTTCAGAATCTGTGCTGCGAACTTCCTCAATGATCTTTTCGAAAGGAACAGATCGCTTGATATCTACGGTCAATAATGCTTTCCCTTTAGACCAAGTTAATGCCTCTTCTAAAGTCGGTACCCGAAAGCTAGTCAACTGCCCATTTTCGTCTTCCAAAAAGAGGGATTGAATATACTCATAGGTCACCTCCTCCACTTTGCCTGTTCCATTGGTGGTTCGGTCCAAGTCGTCATCATGCATCAATACCAATACTGAATCCTTGGTCATTGCCACATCCAGTTCGATGATCGATGAAGTATAGTTCAAGACATTTTCAAATGTTTCAATGGCATTCTCAGGAAATCCTGGATAGGGTCCACCTCTATGGGCAGAAACCATAGGAATCCGATCAGAAGTCCAAGTATAAAAATCGTAGGCAGTCCCTACTCCTTCCAAATCAATGTACAACCCATCTACAGTCGCATTGGTGGAATTTTGTTCCACAGATGCGGTTTCAACCGTTGATTTGGAATTACAACCAAGTAATCCTACGATCCACAGGAAAGTAAAAAGAAGGCTATTTCTCATCTTTTTTTGTCTCTTTTTTAAAGATAAAATCCAACCCACTACTTCGGTTGTTAAAAACTTCTTCCATATCCTTCAATTCCAAATTCAATGCCTTGGTAGAAATTTGGATTTCTATTAATGATAAAGCCAAAGCAATCAATAATGACCCCATACTACCTACAAACACCCAGTTGGCCGCTTCTATAAATCCATGGAACAATAAATACATACAGACGATGCATAATAAAAAGCTAAATACTCCAAAGAGCTGCATATTCTTGATCAATGTCAATCGCTTCCTTAAGTTATGGATTTGATCCACGATCATTTCCTTGTCAGGTGCATCCATGTAGTTCTTATGTAGGCCTCGAATCAAACTGGCTATTGCCAAAAAACGATTGGTAAATGCCAACATGAGTAAGGTAATGGCTGAAAAAAGTAAGGCGGGTGTAGAAAGTTGAAGTTCCATAGGCCTAAATTAGCTTACTAAAGATCAATCAAAAACCTTTAAATGAAAAAAAACCTGTCCTTTTAGAACAGGCTCTTTTTCAAATCTTCTTTTACTTACTTATGCCACCTCGCCTAGCTATGCCACCTCACCTAGCACTACCAATTTTTCAAGGGTTGGTGATTCGGAACCACCTTTCGGTTCAATGGTAATAGCAAATGCTCCTGCTTGTGCCACCGCTTCCATTTGTTGTAGGGTGAATTTTTCTCCTGGATTTACCAAACCAATCCCGATCGGCCCATCATCTCCTATGGCCCACAATTGATAATCGTATTCTTCACTAAGAGAATTAAGGTTATTTACTGCTACAAAAACTTCCTGGGCATTCTGGTCCCAGAAGACATCTACTTTCGCGTCTTTTTGCATGTCAAAACCTTCACCTTTCATCTCTACCCGTTTGTAATCTCCGGCAACAATTTTATCCAGTTGGGTTTCCTTCTGTTCAAATTCCATTTTCACCTGGTTCAAATTGTCAGCCATCACATTTTGTTCTTGAAGTAGGGCCGTAAACTGTTCCTCTTTCTCGTAGAACTTATTTGCAAAAAATATTGCTGCACCTACTGCCAATACTGCCACTACAGAAGCTGCCGCTGCATAGGCTTTCCAAAGGGAAAGTCTAACTACTTTGGCAACTTTAGGTTCTTCTACTTCCGGAGTGGTCTCTTCAGTCGATCTAAACTCCTGTTCCAAACTGGCAAAGATTTTATCTCTTACCGCTTTGGAAGGTTGGGTCCCGGTCAACTCATCGAAGGCAAAAATGGTCTGCTCTAGTTCTTCCAGTTCTTTTTTGATCTCCGGATGCAATTTCGCCAAGGTCAGAACCTCCTCACGCTCGCGCTCATTGAGCTCTCCTAAGAGGAAAAGCTCTAATTTGCCTGATGCTATGTATGATTGAATATCCACTAGATTCTGTCTAAATTCTTTTTCAAAACTTGTAATGAAGCCCTTACTCTGGACTTGACGGTGCCGAGAGGAATTTCAAATTCCTCGGAAACTTCCGAATGTGTATATCCTTTGAAATAAATATACTCAATAATGAAGCGCTGATCTTCGTTAAGCTGGTCCATTAACTCACGTACTCCGATTCCATCCGTCATTGCTTCCGTCCCAGATTTGCTTTCTAATCCATATACGAAGTCATCAATTGCGTTGGTCTTACTAGATTGAGAAATTTCCTTGGACCTTAATTTATCAATGGCTGAATTCCTGCAAATATTTGCCATCCAAGTGTATAGACGACCTTTTGACTCGTCGTAGTGATCTATTTTCTTGGTGATTTTGACAAATGCGTCATGAAAAACCTCTTCGGCTATATCGGAATCATGGACTATTCTGGAAATGACTGCAAAAAGCGCACGGGAATATTTCTCATAGAGGTATTCCGTGGTTTTCTTGTCTTTCGCCCTGAGCCCGGCTATTAATTGTTCTTCCTCCAAAAGTTGGTTGTTTACAATGGGTTTACCCTAAAAGTAAAACACAAGACCGAATGTTTTCAGTCTTGTGTCTTTTATTTTCAAAAATGTGGGTTTTTACAAGTGAATCACCTCATCATATGCTGCAGCAGCAGCTTCCATAATCGCCTCTGACATGGTTGGGTGAGGATGAACTGTTTTAATCAACTCATGCCCTGTAGTTTCCAGTTTTCGTATGGCAACGATTTCGGCAATCATTTCAGTTACGTTGGCTCCGATCATGTGAGCTCCAAGTAATTCTCCATATTTCTTATCGAATACCAATTTCACAAAACCGTCTTTTGCTCCAGCAGCAGAAGCTTTACCAGATGCTGAGAATGGGAATTTACCAATTCTTAAGTCATACCCGGCTTCTTTGGCTTTTGCTTCCGTCATCCCTACTGAGGCGATTTCTGGAGAGCAATAGGTACATCCTGGGATATTGCCATAATCCAATGGTTCAGGAGAATGTCCTGCGATTTTCTCAACACAGATAATTCCTTCTGCGGAAGCAACGTGTGCCAAAGCAGGCCCCGGAATCACATCACCGATGGCATAATAACCCGGCATATTGGTTTTGTAGTATTCATCTACCTTGATCTTACCTTTATCTACCAAAATACCTACATCTTCCAAACCGATGTTTTCAAGGTTTGAAACGACACCAGCAGCAGAAAGCACGATGTCACACTCTAAAGTTTCCTCACCTTTTGCGGTTTTCACGGTCACTTTACAGCCTGATCCTTTGGTATCCACCGCAGTCACTTCTGAAGATGTCATGATGGTCATACCTGCCTTCTTATAGATTTTTTCCAAAGCCTTGGATACCTCTGCATCTTCCACAGGAACAATTCTATCTAGGTATTCCACAATGGTTACTTCAGTTCCAATGGAAGCATAGAAATAGGCAAATTCCACTCCGATTGCTCCAGAACCCACAACCACCATTTTCTTTGGCTGCTTTTCCAAGGTCATTGCCTTTCTATAACCGATGATTTTTTTATCGTCGATTTTCATAGAAGGAAGCTCTCTTGATCTTGCTCCTGTCGCGATGATAATATTGTCTGCAGAATAGACTGTCTTCTTATCGTCTTTGTCAGTTACTTCAACTTTCTTGCCTGGCTGGATTTTACCCCATCCAGAAATCACTTCGATTTTATTCTTCTTCATCAGGAAGGTCACGCCTTTGCTCATTCCATCAGCTACTCCTCTACTTCGCTTCACCATTCCTTCAAAATCAGCTTTGGCCTCCTTAACAGTAATGCCATAATCAGCTGAATGGTTGATGTATTCAAATACCTGAGCGCTTTTCAGCAATGCTTTCGTAGGAATACAACCCCAATTAAGGCAAATACCACCTAGTTCAGCCGCCTCTACTACAGCAGTTTTCAAACCGAGCTGGGAAGCACGAATAGCAGCAACGTAGCCACCTGGCCCACTACCCACCACGATCAAGTCAAATTTGGTCGAAGACATATCTAAATATTGTTTTATAACGAATTGAAACTATGCAAAAATAGACCTTTTGGCTTCAGAAAAAAATTTGCAGCCCTTCACAAAAACGCAAATGATTTCGTAAATCCTGTAGCAAAAGCCAGATGAAAATACAGAATTTCATCAAAGTCGACTTTCATCCAATTTTATTTTACAAAAACAATTTTTGAGAAAAAATACGAAGGGAGAAAGCCGATTTCCAAAAGGCTTTACTTTTCAAATCGGAAACTTTCAGTTTTTTTCTAATTTTGGCAAAACAAAATTTTAGAATCAATGGGATTACTTTCCGGAAAAACTGCTTTGATCACCGGTGCCTCTAAAGGGATCGGAAGAGCCATTGCGATCAAATATGCTCAGGAAGGCGCCAACGTAGCCTTCACTTTTTTGTCCAGTGTAGAAAAAGGCCAGGCGCTAGAAGGCGAATTGGCAGCTTTTGGTATCAAAGCGAAAGGATATCGCTCAGATGCATCAGACTTCAAAGCTGCAGAGGAATTAGTTAACAGTGTAGTAGCTGATTTCGGTGGGCTGGATATTTTGATCAATAATGCTGGAATCACCAGAGATAACTTATTGATGAGAATGACAGAGGAGTCTTGGGATGAGATCATGAATGTGAACTTGAAATCCTGCTTCAATACGGTGAAGGCTGCGACCCGAACTATGATGAAAGCTAAAGCAGGCTCTATTATCAACATGACTTCTGTGGTAGGTGCCAAAGGAAATGCAGGTCAGGCTAATTATGCTGCATCCAAAGCAGGAATCATCGGTTTCTCCAAGTCAGTAGCTTTGGAATTAGGCTCCAGAAATATCCGATGCAATGCCATTGCTCCAGGTTTTATCGAAACTGAGATGACAGAAGTTCTGGATGAAAAAACAGTACAAGGCTGGAGAGATGCCATCCCAATGAAAAGAGGTGGTAAACCAGAAGAAATTGCAGATGCTTGCGTATTCTTGGGTTCTGACATGAGTACTTATATTTCAGGTCAAGTGCTTCATGTGAATGGAGCAATGTATACCTAAATCGGAATTATGAAATAGGAAGCAAGCAATTTGAAATATGGACGGCTGAGGAAACTCAGCCGTTTTTTTTGTTTCCGATTTTCATACAAAAAGAACTAGAAGCTAGACCGCTTTTCCTAAAACACTACTTGGGGCCATGTGATTTTTGCCCCCCCTTCTTAACAGGGAACTCTTCTTATTTAAAGAAATTGATAAATAATTGACTATCAAAACAATCCGATTATACAGTAGGTTACGTACATACTTTTATCAATTAACTAACCTAAATAATCGTCTTATGAAAACGTCTTTTCAAAAACTCGCATTGCTATCTTTTTTAGCATTTTTCGCATTTGCCTGCCAAAACTTTCAGGAGGAGACTCCAACAATGAATCAACTTGGAGATGACAATTCATCCGCTTTCGCATCTGAATCAGATCTTAACGCCAGAAAAGGACAGCTCGCTGAATTCGGGGCCTTTCTAATAGGGTCTGAAGAAGTTCCTTCAGTAAGTTCTCCTGGATCTGGTGCTGCCAAAATTTCTCAAATCGATGAAGGCACTTTAAAATTTGAACTTAGAGTAGCCAATACCTCTAATATTGCAGCTGCTCACCTTCATTATGCAGCTGCCGGTACCAATGGACCTGTTGTAGTTGCCTTGTTAACAACTCCTATACCGGGCTTATCCAATGGATTGATTGCTGAAGGCATGATCGATGCGTCCAAATTAGTTGGGCCATTAGCCGGAATGTCGATATCTGATTTAACAGCCGAATTTGAATCAGGAAATATCTATGTCAATTTACATACCTCCGGTAATCCCAGCGGCGAACTTCGAGGACAGGTAAGTATGGTTGAAGCCAGTGATAATAAAAATTATGGCACCAAATTAAGCGGAGCTAATGAAGTGCCCGCTGCAATGACAGACGCCACAGGGGTTGCAAAATTCAATTTTTCCAACGACGGAAGTGCCTTATCCTTCCAAGTAAATGTTGATGGCATTGAAGACGTACGATTCGCTCATATTCATTTAGCAAAAGCTGGATCCAATGGAGGAGTAATTTTTACTTTAAGGATGGATAAAGTGGTAGGTCCTGTTTCTGGAGTCTATGCAAAGGGCGAAATAATGCCTGCTAACTTCTCTGGTCAAATGCTAGGAGGAGATTTAGAAATCCTAAGAGAGGCTTTCAGAACTGGAAATGCGTATGTCAATGTTCATTCTGACGATTTCCCTGGTGGGGAGTTAAGAGGACAAGTGAACTAAGTTGTTTAAATTCACCCCACCGACTAAGGCCAGCAATCGCTGGCCTTTTTCATTTACAAAAAAGTCTGGATCAACTTAATGCTTCAAACTAAAAAAACCTCAGAAATAAATCTGAGGCTCTTGAAAATTGATTTTGATCTAAGATCATTTAAGAATTATTAATCCTCTCCCAAGAATGGATATCTGTAATCTTCTGGGGAAACGAATGTTTCTTTGATGGTTCGAGGAGAAACCCAACGAAGTAAGTTGATCATAGATCCAGCTTTGTCATTGGTTCCGGAAGCTCTGCTTCCTCCAAATGGCTGCTGTCCTACCACTGCACCGGTTGGCTTGTCATTGATATAGAAGTTACCTGCAGCATTCTTTAATTTTGTGGTAGCCAATTCAATCGCATAGCGATCCTGAGAGAATACGGCACCTGTCAATGCATAAGGTCCTGTTTGATCTACCAATTCCAAGGTTTCTTCAAAGTTCTCAGCATTGTATACATAAATGGTCAAAACTGGGCCAAAGATCTCCTCACACATGGTGGTATACATCGGATCCTGAGTCACAATGACAGTTGGCTCGATAAAATAACCTTTTGACTTGTCGTAATTCCCACCTGCAATGATTTCTACTCCTGGGGCTTCTTTTGCTTTCGCAATGTAACTGGAGATTTTATCGAAAGCTTTTTCGTCGATAACCGCATTGACAAAATTGGTGAAGTCTTCCGTACCTCCCATTTTCATGGATGCCAAATCTTCCAACATATACCCTTTTACTTCATCCCAAATATTGGATGGGATATAAGCTCTGGAAGCAGCGGAACATTTCTGTCCTTGGTATTCAAATGCGCCTCTTACTAAACCAACAGCCACTGCTTTAGGAATCGCTGATTTATGAGCAATCACAAAGTCTTTTCCACCGGTCTCACCAACAATTCTTGGGTAAGACTTAAATTTATTGATGTTGGCTCCAATTTCTTTCCAAATGTGTTGGAATACGCCTGTGGAACCTGTGAAGTGGATACCCGCGAAATCTGGATGTTTAAAAATAATATCTCCAGCCACTGGACCGTCTACATAGATCAGGTTGATCACACCATCCGGCACTCCTGCTTCTTTGAACACCTCCATCAACACATTGGCAGAATAAATTTGGGTGTAAGCAGGTTTCCATACGATGGTATTTCCCATCATTGCAGCGGATGCTGGCAAGTTACCAGCAATAGCTGTAAAGTTGAAAGGAGTCAAGGCAAAAATAAACCCTTCTAATGGTCTTTGTTCCAATCTATTCCAAACTCCATTACCAGAAACTGGTGGTTGCTGAGCATAAATCTCAGTCATGTATTTCACATTAAAACGCAAGAAGTCAATAAACTCACAAGCTGCATCAATTTCAGCCTGCATGGCATTTTTGGATTGGCCCAACATGGTCGCAGCATTGATTTTAGCTCTATATGGACCAGCAATTAGGTCAGCAGCTTTTAAGAAAATAGCAGCTCTTTGTTCCCAAGCCATATTTTCCCAAGCATGCTTGGCTCCCAACGCAGCATTAATTGCCTGCTCTACATGGGAAGCATCTCCTTCGTGGAAATGACCTAACACATGTTGATGGTCATGAGGGGGAGACATAGGATGTTTATTGCCTGTTCTTACCTCTTCTGAACCGATATACATGGGTACATCAACTTGCATCGCTCTTGCCTTCGCTAAAGCTGCTTGCAATTCTTTTCTTTCCGGGCTTCCGGGTGCATATGCTTTTACCGGTTCGTTAACCGGAGTGGGTACATTGAAAAAACCTTTGAGCATGATATCTGGGGTTATGATTTTCTGATGTTGGCAAAGATAACCAACCGAATTTTATTGACTAGTGATTTTGATAACAAAAGCATCATAAGATGCTTTCTAGTTCCCGGAGATGTGAAATCGTATATGTTGGCTTCAATTCTATTGCTTTCCCATCTGGATTGAAATACACTTGATCTATGGATGCATTCTGGGCTCCCAAAATATCTGAATTGGGATTATCCCCGATCATGATGCATTGTTCCGGATCCGTACCAAGAGTTTCCATCGCATGATAAAAAATCCTTGGATCTGGCTTTTTATGGCCTGTGGTCTCTGAAGTGACAATCAGGTCAAAATATTGGTCCAATCCGGAGGCTTTTAATTTCTTGGCTTGGGACTCATTGAAACCATTGGTGATCACATGAAGGGGATATTTTTGTTTGAGGTAGGTCAATATCTCTTTTGAATAAGGAAATACATGTGGTTTAGAGGATGTACGATGCATGAAATCCTCCTCAAAAGGGGTAGGCACCGAGTCTTCATAGGCTCCAGCGTGTGAAAAAATGCGTTTAAACCGCTCTAATCTAAGGTTATACTTATCTATTTTTCCCACATTGTACAAATCCCATAGTTGGAAATTGACATGATGGAATGAACTGAAGAAAGTCTCAAAAGTTGGAATACCCAGTTCTTCCAGTTTATAAATTTCATATAATTCGGAAAGGGATTCAGAGACATTCCGATCATAATCCCAAAGGGTATGGTCCAGATCAAAGAATATATGTTGGTAAGTCTTCAAGGTAATTATCTTCTGTATTGATTATTCTGAATTTTATTTATTGCAAGTTCCCGGTTGGATTTGAGGATTTCGAATGTTTCCTGGTCTTTTATCAAACTGGAGTCTTTTTGAATAAACTTAAAAACCGCCTGAAAGATTTCGAGGTATTCCTCCAGGATGTAATAAAACATCCATTGATCTACTCTCCTGCTTCCAAGCAAGCCTGCATTCTTTAAATAAATTAAGTGCCTACTTGTTTTCGTTTGGGTGAAATCCAAGATATGTTCCAAGTCAGAAATGGACAATTCCTTGTTCAACATTAATAAATGGATGATTCTCACCCTAGACTCCTCAGAAAGTGCTTTAAATATTCGGAGTCCATAGTTTAAACTGATATTTTTAAGTCTCATTTAGTAAGTTTTAACTCAGTTTATGCTTATTAAATAAAATTTCAGGCGAAATTAGGGTATAATCGCGTCCGATTTACCAACCTTTCGTCGTTCAATTAGTTAATTTATTTGTGAATAATTCAATAATCATCAGATCCACTTTCTTTTTCCTACTGGGATTTATTTTTTCAGTTCAGTTTGCCTCTGCCCAAGATCAGCAAGAAAAGAAGGTTATTCAGCTATCTGGAATTATCTTAAATGCAGATAGTACCGATGCGGTAGCAGGCGTAAACGTATACGTACCAAAGAAAGGAAGGGGTACAAGTAGTGGTCGGTTTGGTTATTTTTCCATGCCTGTGTTAGAAGGTGATAGTGTGGTGTTCAGCTTCATCGGATTAAAACGTCAGACATTCAAAGTTCCTGAATCAGTTGAAAATGACAGAATCAGCCTGATTTTAACAATGGAGGTGGATGAAATCGCTTTGGCTGAGGTGGAAGTTTTACCTTATCCCACCGAAGAGGAATTTAAGCAGGCGGTAATTGCGATGAATGTGGTAGATCCAATGTCGATCAGTAGGGCCAACATGAGCCCTGAAATGCTACTTCGTTGGGCTGAAAGCATGCCTGCTTCAGGAGGAGAGAATTTTAGGTACTTCCAGCAAGGCCAAGTACTTCAGAATCAGGATTTGTACGGACCTAGACCCCTTAGGCTTCTGGATCCATTTGCTTGGGGGCAATTTATCCGATCCATTAAGAGAGGTGATCTGAAGAAGAAGGATTAAAACTACTGGCCTCGCGCAAAACCCAACGGCAGAACGCTGGATTTAACAGCTTAACTTGATCAGAGGGTATTAACAAACTCTTTATTCCATCTTTTCAATAACACTGACTTTGTTCTTTGTGAATTAGGAATACCTATCTAAAATCTTCATAGCTGTGTCTCCTTTAACTTTCACCATCTCTCCTAAACTTTCTGACGTGGTGGGGCTGAGACATTTCGTGAATTTTATTTTAACTCTGGCAAGACCCACTCTTCCAAGACGCTTGGGATTTTCATCATTTGCTCTATTGCTTCCACCGTTCTAGGGGCATCTCCTGACAAATTAACCGGCCCTTCTTTGGTGACTAAAATATCATCTTCAATTCTCACCGCTATCCCCCACCATTTGGGGTCACAATCCGAACCATCAGGTATATAAATCCCCGGTTCCACCGTAATAATCGCCCCCTCTTTTAAAGGACCTCTTGCCCCTCGATCATGCACGTCTAATCCTACGTGATGGCTGGTTCCGTGAGGAAAATAAGTATGCCTTTGTCCTGCTTTAATAATTCCAAGCTCGACCAATCCCTCATCAATGATTCGCCTGGTTTCAGTGCCTATAGTTGCGAAATCCACTCCGATTTTGCTAAGAGCGATCCCTGCATCCTGAGATTTCAATACCAATTCGTAAATGGCTTTTTCTTCTTCATTGAAGGTACCATTTACTGGGATGGTCCTGGTAACATCTGCGGTATATCCTTTCCATTCTGCTCCAAGATCCATTAACAATAATCTATCGCTGATATGCTCCATATCATTTTCAATGTAATGGAGAATACAACCGTTATTTCCAGCACCCACAATAGAGGGATATCCTACATCTTCTGCACCATATCTTTTATAGATGAATTCATGAATCCCTTGAATCTCTCGCTCTGACATACCAGGTTTAGCGGCCTTCATCACCTCTATTTGGCCTATGGCTGAAATCCTGGCAGCTGCTCTCATTAACTCTTGCTCCTCCACTGTCTTCACTTCACGAAGACCTTCCATGATCTCTGTCAATAGAAATAAATCCACTTTTTGTTGAGGTAGCTTCCCTTTCACTTCCATTCTTTGTTCCGGAGAATCTGCATTCACAAAATCTTTTAAAACTGGATCATCCTCTACTTCCGGATATCGTTGTTTCGCGCGGTTGATGATTTGTACCACATTTGCTGCATTATCTGTGTTACTTGCCCTAATCATCTCATACATCTGAAGGTTAATCGGAGCAACTTCCTTTGGGTAACCAGAAGAAGTTTTAAAAGAAGCTACCATCTTTTTCAAATCCGCATTGGCACTACTCCCTTCTATATCATCAGATAAATCAAAGGACAAAATTTTATCAAATGAGGAAAAATCTATTTGTTGGATCCCAGTAAACTCTTCGTACAAATAAACCTGTTCAAAGCCCAATTTCTCTTTTACTCCTTCCACTCCCAGTCTCTTTCCATTCCACATCTCTGACATAGGGTCTCTTGGCTGAACGTAGATCATTTCATCGCTCATTACTCCATTCAGTTCCCTCTTTTCACTAAAAATCACCAAAACTGCATTGGGCTCCCTCAACCCTGTCAAATAATAAAAATCGGTATTGGGATGATAAATATAATCAACATCATTGGACCTGTTCTTTACCGGATTATTAAAGATAACCGCAGCTGAATTAGCAGGCATTTTACTCCTTAGAATTGCTCTTCTTTCTTTGTGCCAGTCACTGCTGAGGGCATCCTCAAAATAAGACTGGGCATGAATACTGAGTGAAAAGAGGAAAACCGAAATAAGGACGAAAATATTTTTCATTGTTAACAAAATTAAGATGCCTAATCTCACATGTTTTCTCCATTTAACAAAGTCAGCACACACAGATTAAAGCATATGCTTATCTTTAGGTTCAAATTTTACAGATTATGAAAAAAATCGGGATTTTACTTTTCCTTACAGTGTTGGCTCTTGGGCCCATTTTGGCACAAACCAAAACTGAAAAGCCTAAACTAATTGTAGGAATCATTGTCGACCAGATGCGTCAGGAATATTTGTACAGGTTTGCTGACCGATACAAAGAAGGTGGGTTTAAACGCCTAATGAACGATGGATTTATGATGAAAAACGGTCATTACAACTACATCCCTACCTACACTGGACCTGGACATGCTTCCGTTTATACAGGAACTACCCCTGCCACGCACGGGATCATCAGTAACAGCTGGTATGTCAGAAGTCTAAAAGGATCTCTATACTGCGCTGAAGATTCAACAGTAACTGCGGTCGGAGGTTCTGCCGCAAGTGGTCAAATCAGTCCAAGAAATTTATTGACTACTACCATTACAGATGAATTAAGGTATGCCACTAATAAAAGATCTAAGGTAGTGGGGGTTGCCATCAAGGACAGAGGGGCAAGCTTACCTGCTGGTCACCTGGGAGATGCCTATTGGTATGATAGCGGAACTGGCGAATTTATGACTTCCACCTATTACTATGATTCTTTACCTGATTGGGTTCAGAATTTCAATGAGAAAAAATTAGCTGAAAAGTATTTAAGCCAAACTTGGAATACACTTTACCCTATTGAGACTTATACTCAAAGTATTGCTGATAACAACGACTTTGAAGCACCATTTGCTGGAAAAGACACTCCAACTTTTCCATATGTTCTAGACTCTCTCAAACAGGGCAATGGTGAGTTGGGGCTGATTGCCTCTACGCCATTTGGGAATACTTTAACGCTAGACTTTGCCATCGCGGCAATGGAAGGTGAAGATCTTGGTAACCGTGGGGAGACAGACTTTTTAGCATTGAGTTTCTCTTCTCCTGACTACATAGGTCACCGATTCGGGCCTATGTCCAAAGAGGTGGAGGATAATTATCTTAGACTGGACTTAGAGTTTGAGCGATTATTAAACTACCTAGACGAAAAATACGGGGAAGGTGAATACCTTGTATTTCTTACTGCTGACCATGCTGTAGCAGACGTAGCTACACATATGATCAGTGAAAACATCCCAGCAGGCAATCTCAACAACAGCTATATCTATGCACAGCTCAAAGGATACACTCAACTTACTTATGGAGAAGGGGATTGGATAGAAAACCTTTCAAATGAACAAGTATTCTTGAATCATGAATTGATCAGGGAAAAAGGTATGAATCTAAAAGATATGCAAGATGACCTAGCTAATTTCTTGTTGAGATTCCGTGGTATTAAAGAAGTCTATACTGCATATGCCATGAAAAATTCAGAGTTCACAGCAGGAAGGGCAGGCAGGTTACAGATGGGGTATAATCAAAAATCTTCAGGTGATCTTTTGATTACTCTGGAGCCGGGCTGGTTAACAGGTGGAGCCAAAGGGACCTCTCATGGCACAGGCTATAGCTATGATACCAACGTACCTATGGTATTTTATGGTTGGAATATCCCGGCTGGTGAAACTTCTCGGTACGTGACCATCACCGATATTGCTCCTACCCTTTCCATGATGTTAGACATCAAACTACCAAATGGAACGACAGGGCACCCGATTACCGAAATAACTGACCAAAAATAAACTAAAATCAAAAAGGCCTGAATTCATACCTCAGGCCTTTTTTTCACTTATTCGGTCCAAC
The DNA here is from genome assembly GCF_900129785.1 of Algoriphagus halophilus. Classification (NCBI taxonomy): domain Bacteria; kingdom Pseudomonadati; phylum Bacteroidota; class Cytophagia; order Cytophagales; family Cyclobacteriaceae; genus Algoriphagus; species Algoriphagus halophilus. The sequence goes on along the minus strand of NZ_FSRC01000001.1, from coordinate 53,371 downwards.
TCATCGGATAGTTTTTATCTACAAATTCCATTGCTTCGGTGGTAATTTCCAGAGACTTAAACGTATCCAACATGACTGCATATTCCTCCGTGGATTTGGCTCCAATGGATTTTTCTACTGTACCAGGATGTGGACCATGCGGTAAACCACCCATATGGATGGTAAATGAACCCCGGTCTATTCCTTTTCTACTCATAAATTCCCCCTCTGCATAATACAACACCTCATCAGAGTCAATATTGGAGTGATTATAAGGTGCAGGGATTGCCAATGGATGGTAATCGAAAAGCCTTGGCACAAAGGAACATATCACAAATCCCCATGCCTGAAAAGTCTGATGAACCGGTGGCGGTTGATGAATTCTTCCGGTAATGGGCTCGAAATCGAAAATTGAAAGTGCATAGGGATATAAATAACCATCCCACCCCACGATATCCAATGGACTGTGGCCATAGGTATAGGGATAAAGCATCCCTTGTTTTTTTATTTGAACCAGGTAATCTCCTTTTTCACGCTCAATATGCAATTCCTCGGGAGTACGAATATCCCGTTCACAATAAGGAGAATGTTCTAACAACTGCCCTACTTCATTTCTATATCGTTTGACTGTCTCAATTGGGCCATGCGACTCAATAACTAGAAGTCTTAATGGTCCTTCTTCATTAAATTCAAATCGATAAATAGTGGTTCTTGGGATGACAATATAATCCCCTTTCCTCACGGGTAATTTACCAAATTGAGAATACAACACTCCCTCACCATCATGAACATAGATTAATTCATCTCCATCTGCATTCTTGAAAAAGAAATCCATCTTGCGTTTTCTAGGAGTACAAATTCCCATCATTACATCAGAATTCATCATAAGCATTTTCCTGGCGCTTAGGTAATCCTCCCCTGTAATTTCCACCCCAGAGGTCTTTAGATGGGTTTGACTTAAACCGTGCTCTTTGACCGGCTCCCAAGAATATTTTCTAGGCTTCCCTATGGACTTTACTTCATTGGGATTAAAAATATGGTACAAGTTGGAGTAGATCCCCGAAAAACCTTTTGAGCTTACTAACTCCTCTTTGTAAAGGCTTCCATCGGGCTGTCTGAATTGAGTATGTCTTTTGGGGGGAATCTCTCCCAATCGATAATAATATGCCATTTGTATTTGGGTTTATATACTAGCTAAATTACGAATATTGTGTTTACAATGATGAAACATGCAAATGAGATTTATCCTTCCATTAAAACATTACTTAATCATTTAAGTTTTTGTATTTTCCCGTAATCAATAAACCCATGAAAAGAATCCCATTCATAATCCTTCTTATTTGGAGTTATCAGGTGCAAGCACAGAAAGCAAAATTGCTTTGGTCTGATGAATTTGATCAAGATGGGTTGCCCAATCCTAAAAATTGGAGTTATAATGTTGGAGATCATGGATGGGGCAATGATGAATTAGAATATTACACGGAGGCAAATCTGGATAATGCGAGAGTAGAAAATGGTGTTTTAATTATTGAAGCAATCCAAGACCCTTCCTATCCAAAAGGATATACTTCCGCAAGATTGGTCACCAAAGGCAAAGCCTCTTGGAAATATGGCTATATAGAAGTCAAAGCTAAACTTCCAACAGGTAGAGGAACCTGGCCGGCCATCTGGATGCTGGCAGAAAAAAACATCCATGGGGGTTGGCCGGCAAATGGTGAAATTGACATCATGGAACATGTAGGATATGACCCGGGGAAAGTGCATGGAACCGTTCATACAGAAGCATTTAACCATAAAATCGGCACCCAAAAAGGAAATTACTTGATGGTTGCTGATTTCGATTCTGAGTTCCATCTTTACGCCATCAATTGGACAAAAGAGAAAATCGATTTCTATATTGATCAACAACTCTATTTCTCATTTGAGAATACTGGGGGAGATTACAAGGAATGGCCTTTTGATCAACCCTTTCATTTGATTCTTAATATTGCTGTAGGTGGCGGATGGGGAGGTCAACAAGGAATTGACCCTACTATTTGGCCTCAGAAAATGGAAATTGATTATGTTAGGGTTTATAATAAGAACCCCCTCAATTAAAAGTTTGAATTAAAAAATAGATTATGATTAACCCTGGTTTGAAAAAAAGAAGATTTCAGGCAATAGCTATTATCTCTGTTCTTTTGCTTTTGATTTATGGTAAAAACTTAACTGAGAGGCAAGCTTTTAAAAGTATCAGCAATACTTTTACAGAGGTTTATCAGGACCGCTTAGTAGTGGAAGGATATATTTTTGAAATATCAGATCGTCTTTTCTCCATACAAAAGTTGATCGACCACTGTAATCTTGATTACGACTACACTAGGGTAATCAATGAAATACAAGGTCATGAAGAAGGAATCATGGAGTTAATTGTGGATTTTGAAAAAACCAATTTGACGGTTGAAGAATCTGATTATTTAATGGATTTCAAAAGAATTATAGAAAATGATCTAAATATCAAAAACTACGATCTTTTGTATACAGATTCCTCAGGAGTAAATGAAAAGCAAGTAAAACTATATGACAAAAAGATCGCTTTGGCCAAACAAGACTTGGAGAACTTGAGCAAAATCCAGATGAGTGAAGGGGAAAAATTAATCAGCAAAGCAAAAGTCCAAATTAACCGTTCCCAAATTTGGGCTCAATTCGAAGTTGCTTTGCTGATCATTCTAATTATTGTTATTTATATCTTCTTGTTTAAAAGACCTAGTACCAATCAAGAAACGTTTTCTTAATTAATACATAAAGATGTTTTGCAGGTAGGCAGCGTTTTTCTCTGCTGCTTCCATCGGAGTAGAATTTACAAAACGCTCTTGTTCTACAATAAAATAGTCCATTCCCAGCGATTTGGAGTCTTTTACTATTTCTCCAAAAGGAATTTCTCCTGAGCCAAATAAAACTCCTCTTTCTTCTCCATTTCCCTGATCAGCTTCTGCATCTTTTAAATGGCATAATTTGAATCTTTCAGGGTATTTAGCCAGGTATTCTGCAGGATTTACTCCTGCCACATACACCCAATAGATATCCATTTCAAAATCTACCAAAGCAGGGTCTGTGTTATCCATCAACACATCTTGGGGAAGTACTCCTTCCAACATTTCAAATGTATAATCATGGTTATGATAGGCAAACTTCAACCCATGCGATTTTAAAGTCTCTCCCACTTGGTTAAATTTCTCTGCCATCATTTTATACTCATCAATGGTTTTCTGAGCCCCAATCCATGGGCAAATCAAATACTCCAAACCAGCCTCTTTGGCTTCTTCTGCTTGGGTATCTAGATTTTCAAAAACATTGGCATGGGAGGCTACCATTTGCACTCCAAGATCCGTAGTCAGGGTTTTAAATTCTGCTGGTTTCATCCCCCACAACACTCCTTTCCCTCCGTCAAATCCTTCAAATTGGGAATATCCAAAACCAGCTAATGCAGTCATGGTTGCTTTCGCATCCGCTGCCATTTCGTCTTTTACGGAATAGAGCTGGATTCCAAAAGATTCCAATTTTGATTTGGTCTCTTCAGGAGTTTCTAAGGCTACATTTTCTTCTTTTTTTGCGGGGGAACAAAACTGTAAAGGCATGAAGGCAGAGCCCACACCCAGCATTGCTCCCATCTTAATGAATTTTCTTCTAGGGTTGTTCATCATGTAAAAAGCCTGCCCCTTTTCTGGAGCAGGCATGATTGGAATTGTTTAAATATTATATCGCGTATGCTTTATCACCTGGGTTGTAAGGAATACAAGGATCGTATCTTCCAGGAACTTCAACATAATTTAATGCTTGGGTAGCACCAATTTCTGAAGTGAAATAACCTAGTACAGTTAGATCCTTCAACATGTAGATAATTTCAGGTTTTCTATCCCCACTGGCTTTGGCTGCTTCATACATCTTATTCAAATAAGCCGTTCTCTCCTCCGCAGTGGCCTCTACAAATGCTTTACCATATTCAGCTTTAAACTCTTTATTGATGGTATTCAAGCCATCGACAAACGTTTTCTGTTGGTTTGCATCATAACAATCCTTCACCATCATTACCATAAAGGAACCTATACCCACTGCTTTAGCGCCTGGAGTATCTGTGGTTGGGATAATGGTATCTCCAAGTTCATCGAGGAAAGCAATATCCTCTGGCATGAAATCAAGTCCTTCGATTTGATGCTCAGGAGTACAACCTGTGAGGATGGCGGTAGCACCTACCATTGTTCCCCCCATCATTAGGACAACGCTTTTCAATGCGTCTCTTCTATTCATAGTCATAGTTTCCGTCGTTTAAATTAGAGATTTCCTTTTTTCAGTTCATCTACTGCAAATGCAGCAGCTCTGGCAGTCAAAGCCATGTAAGTAAGAGATGGGTTTACTGCGGCAGCTGAAGTCATACAAGCTCCATCAGTGACAAACACATTCTTCGCTTCCCATACCTGGTTGTTTCCATTCAGTACAGAGGTTTTAGGATCTCTACCCATTCTGGCAGTACCCATTTCGTGGATACCTTGACCGAAGGTATATCCTGCATCCCATTGGTTTACATTCTTAAATCCAGCAACTTCCAACATTTCAGCTGCATCAGCCATCATATCCTTACGCATTTTAAGTTCATTATCCTTAATCTCTGCATTCATGACCAATGCTTCCATTCCCCACTTATCTTTCACAGTATCACTTAATTTGATGGTATTTTCATGATAAGGTAGAATTTCACCAAATGCGGTAATACCCATGGACCATGGTCCTGGTTTAGTAAGTGCCTCTTTTAATGGAGCTCCAAAATTGATTTCAGCTACATCTCTACTCCAGCCACTTCGGCTAGCTCCTCCTTGATAACCAAAGCCTCTTAAGTAATCCCGCTTGTCTCCATTGACATTTCGGAATCTAGGTATATAAAGTCCAGTAGGTCTTCTTCCAAAGTAATATTTATCATCATACCCTTCCATAGTACCACTTGCACCAAGACGGAAATGGTGATCCATTACGTTATGCCCAAGCTCTCCGGAGCTACTTCCTAATCCTCCTGGCCAGATATCTGTAGCCGTTCTCATCAAGATTGCAGTGGAGTTAAATGCAGATGCACATAAGAACACCACTTTTGCATCATACTCTATGGTTTGGTTGGTCTCTGCATCCAAAACCTCTACTCCAGTTGCTTTCTGGGTATCTTTATCATAGATCAATCTTCTTACAATTGACCATGGCCTTAAGGTTAAATTGCCAGTAGCATCTGCCGCTGGTAAAGTAGATGCCTGTGTACTAAAATATCCACCGAAAGGACATCCCAAAGAACACTTGTTCCTGTACTGACAGCCTGGTCTTCCTGGAAGTGGCTGGGTAATATTGGCAGGGCGGCCAATAGTCCAAGTTCTGGCTCCTTTATAATGCTCTTTAATTTTTGCAGCGGCATCTTTTTCGACACAGTTCATTGGCATAGGAGGCATAAATTCACCATCAGGCAATACATCTAAACCATCCTTGGAACCGGAAACTCCAGCAAACTTCTCTACATAGGAATACCAAGGTGCAATATCTTTGTACCGAATCGGCCAATCCACCGCAATTCCTTCTTTAGCATTTCCTTCAAAATCCAGATCTGACCATCTGTAGGACTGTCTTCCCCAAAGGAGCGAACGACCTCCTACTTGATATCCTCTGAACCAGGTAAATGGTTTTTCCTCCACATAAGGAGATTCATCTTCATGTGCCCACCAATCCAAATTCAATTCATTCAGAACATAGTCTCTTCTCAAGTTTGGATGGTTTTCCAACTGCTCTTGAGTTCTTCTTCCTCTATGTGGCACCTCCCAAGGTGGTAGGGTAGCCGATTTATAATCCTTAACATGTTCTACCATGGGACCTCGCTCCAATAGGAGCACCTTGAGGCCCTTTTCAGTAAGCTCTTTTGCAGCCCAACCTCCACTTATCCCGGAGCCAACTACAATTGCATCATATGCTTGATTTGCCATAAATATGGTTTTTGTTAGTTATTTGGTTTATACATCACAGATTGCAACTCCCTCTGCAAGGGAGGCCATTTTATCTTCTTTTTTGGGTATGAATTCATGTGAAACATATCCGTCAAAGCCAGTTTCATAGATGGCTCTCATTACTGCTGGGTAATTAATTTCCTGATCATCACCAAGTTCATTCCTACCAGGGTTTCCTGCTGTATGATAATGACCAAAATATTGATGATAATCTCTTATGTTTCTGATCAAATCTCCCTCATCTATCTGCATGTGGTAAATGTCAAACAACAATTTAAAATTAGGACTATCCAATCTTTTACATAACTCTACTCCAAACGCAGATTTGTCGCATAGGTAATCTTTATGGTTTATTTTACTGTTTAACAATTCCATTTGGATCATTACCCCATGCTTTTCCGCTAATGGCAAGATTCTTTCCAATCCTTTTTGACAGTTTTTTAAACCGGTTTCATCATCCATCCCTCTTCTGTTACCAGAAAAGCAAATTAGATTTTTATAACCTGCTTCTGCTACCATTGGAATCATTTTGGTATAATTCTCCACCAATTGGTCATGGTATTTTTCTTCTCCAAACCCTTCCGTTAAACTTATTTCAGCACCATTACACATGGATGAATCCAAGCCATGTTTCTTTAGGGTATCCCATCCGTTTGGTCCTATTAGGTCCACACCTTTGATTCCGATTTTCTTTACTTCTACACAAAAATCTTCTAAACTATAATCACGAAAACACCAATGACATACTCCGTGATTGATATTTCCTTTTAAAGCTTTGGGTTCTTGTTTCATTTCAAAGGATGATAGGGAGCCAAATGCGGCACCACCCAGAATTAATTTTTTGAAAGAATCTCTTCTTCCGTTGTCAATAGGTTTGGTCATTTTGAATTATTGTAAGGGTTGAACTCGCTCTTTCTTAAAAAGTGCCGTGAAAAGTAACAAAACCATTACAGAAATACCAGAAGGAATCAACCAAATTGACTTCCAATCATGATTCCCAGCCAAATCTGCATAATTCTCAGAAATCAAACCTGCAATCCAAAACCCTATCAGCATCCCAACACCATAAGTAGCCAATGTAATCATCCCTTGAGCTGAGGATTTGTATTTTTCCCCTGCATGGGAGTCGGTATAAATCTGCCCACTTACAAAAAAGAAATCATAACAAATCCCATGTAAGGCAATCCCAATTAATAACATCCAAACTCCTGATTCTGCATCTCCGTAGGCAAATAAGAAATACCTTACAGCCCAGGCAAACATACCCAGCATCAAGGTTTTTTTCACTCCAAACTTGGAGAAGAAAATAGGAAGGGCCAACATAAACAAGACCTCAGAAACCTGACCTAATGCCATTTTTCCTGTAGAGTTTTCTAAACCAATCTCAGTTAAAAATGGACTTGTATTCTGATAATAAAATGCCAGAGGGATGCAAATCAGAATAGAACAAACAAAGAAGATTGCGAAATTCTTATGCTTCAGCAGGGACAAAGCGTCTAACCCTAAGGCCTTTGAAATCTCAAATGGACCCGAGTCTTTTCCTTTCGGAGGTGTTTTTGGGAGTGAAAAACTATAAACTCCCAGAAGAATTGACATTGCGGAAGCCATTAACAAGGTGTTTCCAAGCATGCCCTGGCTCAATCCTTCTTGGCTATCCCAACCTAAAAAACTGATCATAAAACCTGCAGTAATCCATCCTACGGTACCCCAAACTCGAATGACAGAAAACTCTTTTTCAGGGTTGGACATTTGATTAAATGAGATGGAATTTACCAACGCTAAAGTGGGCATAAACAAAATCATGTAGCCCAAGAGAATTGGGAAAAAGAGGCCAAAGTCACTGGTCTTGTAAAGCCAAAACATCAATATTCCTCCAAGAATATGAATGAGTCCTAAGATTTTCTCTGCATTGAAATACCTGTCGGCAATCATCCCAACAATAAAGGGAGCGATGATGGCTCCGAATGATTGGGTAGAAAAAGCCAATGAAATTTCCGAGTCCTTCGCCTGTAAATTCGTTCCTAGGAAAGTTCCTAATGTCACAAACCATGCCCCCCAAATGAAAAATTCTAAAAACATCATAAAAGAAAGCTGAAACTTGGTCTTGAGTATCATTTGAGAAAGTTTGGGGATAAACGGGTTGATTCTATTTGAAAGGGAATTTTAAAGTTTTGGCAATTTGCTGTATTTTAAGCCCCTGATTGATAAATCAAACATCGGGTTAAAGTGGGGATTATTAACAGCCATTCATAACTCGAGGAGGCAATTAATCAATTAATGGATCGCCTCAATTAAAGTATCAAGGAATTTCAGCATTTAATCAATTATTTCAAAAAGTTAAACCCTCAAATAAACTCTCTTTTACCCATGTCAACAACAAAAAAACTAAAACTTGGATTAGTCGGAGGAGGCCCAGGATCATTTATTGGTGCTATTCATTTAAATGGAGCATTGATGGACGGAATGTTTGAGCTTGCCGCAGGTGCATTCAGTTCAGACCCTGAAAAGTCCAGGATTCGGGGAGAGGAATTAATGCTTCCTTCCAATCGGGTGTATGGGAGTTATGATGAGATGTTTGAAAAAGAGTTGGAACTTCCAGAATCTGAAAGAATTGATGTGGTATGTATTGTCACTCCTAACAATGTGCATTTTGACCCAACGGTAAAAGCACTGAAACATGGATTCCATGTCGCTCTGGACAAACCTTTGACTTTAAATTATCAAGAAGCTAAGGAGCTTTATAAGGCTGTTAAAGCTTCTGACAAATTTTTCCTGCTTACCCACACGTATTCTGGGTATCCAATGATCAAACAAGCCAAGCAAATGATTGCAGAAGGCCAAATTGGAGAAGTAAGAAAAGTATATGTGGAATACCCACAAGGATGGCTTTGGAAATTGCTTGAATCAGAAGAAAACAAACAAGCTGCCTGGAGAACAGACCCAACAAAAAATGGATTAGCAGGTTGTATGGGTGATATCGGAACGCATGCGTTCCATATGGCTGAATACATTACTGGACTAAAAGTCAGTCAACTTTGTGCAGACCTATACATTAAAGTTGAGGGCAGACCAATTGATGATGATGGAGTTGTTTTGATGAGATTTGAAAACGGAGCTTCTGGGGTGTTGATGGCTTCACAGACCGATACGGGAGCAGAAAATAATTTAAAAGTTCGTGTCTATGGGGAAAAAGGCGGTTTAGAATGGGAACAAGAGCTTAACAACTCTCTTCTTGTTCGTTGGCCAGACCAACCGGATCAAATCTATAGGGCTGGCACAGGCTATTTAGGATCTTTGGCGAATGAAAATACCCGAACTCCAGCAGGTCATCCTGAGGGATATGTCGAAGCCTTTGCTAACTTGTACCGAAATTTCGCTAGATGCATTTATGCTCAACAGAAAGGAGAAACTCCTAAACCTGAATGGGAGGATTTCCCAGGAATAGAAGACGGAATCAGAGGAATGGCCTTCATTGATCATGTGTTAAAAAGCAATAAATCAGATCAAAAATGGACTCCATTCATCGTTGAAAAATAAAATTAAGTAAACTCAAAAATTCAAACCTTCACCCAAGTCTTTCTTCATAAAACATTCTGACTTGGAAAAAACCAAATTTGATAATGAAAACTATAAAAGGACCCGCCATTTTTCTTGCACAATTTGCAGACGACAAGGCTCCATTTAACAATCTTGAAAACATTTGTAACTGGGTAGCAGGCTTAGGATACAAAGGCGTTCAAATCCCCACTTGGGATAGTCGTTTAATCGATCTTCAAAAAGCTGCTGAAAGTAAAACTTATGCCGAAGAGGTAAAAGGAATCGTTGAGGATGCAGGAATGCAGATTACGGAACTTTCTACTCACCTTCAAGGACAGTTGGTCGCAGTTCACCCTGCTTACAATGAATTATTTGATGGTTTTGCACCAGCAGAGTTAAAAGGAAATCTTCAAGGCAAAACTGAATGGGCAATCCAACAATTGAAGTATGCTGCGAAAGCTTCCCAAAACATGGGATTAACAGCTCACGCAACTTTCAGTGGAGCCTTAATGTGGCATACCGTTTACCCTTGGCCTCAAAGACCTGCTGGATTGGTAGACACCGGCTTTGGAGAGTTAGCAAAAAGATGGACTCCCATTTTGGATGAGTTTGATGCCAATGGCGTGGACGTATGTTATGAACTTCACCCAGGAGAAGACCTTCATGATGGAGTGACTTTTGAAATGTTCTTAGACAAAGTCAATGGACATAAAAGAGCTAATATTCTTTATGACCCAAGTCACTTTGTCCTGCAATGTTTAGACTACCTGCAATTCATTGATTTTTACCATGAACGAATCAAAATGTTTCATGTGAAGGATGCTGAATTTAATCCTACCGGTAAACAAGGTGTCTATGGAGGTTTCCAAGGTTGGGTAGAGAGAGCTGGACGTTTCCGCTCTTTAGGAGATGGACAAGTGGATTTTGCTGGTATATTTAGCAAACTTTCTCAATACGATTTTGATGGATGGGCCGTTCTTGAGTGGGAATGCGCCATCAAACACCCTGAGCAAGGAGCTGCCGAGGGAGCACCATTTATCGATTCACATATTATCAGAGTTACAGAAAAAGCATTTGATGATTTCGCAGGTGTTGGCGCCGACGAAGCATTTAACAAGAAAATTTTAGGAATTTAAATACCCATATTAATTAAATAAAAATGAAAATCACAAAACCGTTAAACCTTGGACTTGCCGCATTGGCAGGATTGGCATTTGCTTGTGGTGGTGGAGAAAAGTCAACTGAAACTTCAACTCCTGCAGTTACTGAATCAAAACCAGCTGAGCCGGTACAAGAAATGAGCCTAGAAGAAAAGTACAAGGATGATCCTATCTACGTCAAAGGAATCGCGAAGGTCAAAGCTTCTGATTGTACCTCTTGCCATATGGTTGAAAGAAAAATTGTTGGCCCTTCTTATGCAGATGTCGCAGCAAAATATGAGAGCACTGATGAAAATATCACCATGCTTGCTGAAAAAGTAATTGCTGGCGGTGTAGGTACTTGGGGAGAAGTTCCAATGCCTCCTCATCCTAATTTGAGTCTTGAGGATGCAAAAGACATGGTTGCTTATGTTCTTTTGCTAAAGTAATTCAAGAATGAAGAAAACCTATTTAGCAATTGCTGCACTGACAGGAATCTTAGCCTCTTGTACAGGAGAGAAAACTGTAGAAACCGAAGCTATTGAGACAACTGAAGTTCAAGAAGAAACATCTGAATGGATATCCTTATCCGATGGAGCCACCTTCGATGGCTGGCATAAATACGGAGGAGGAGAAGTTGGGAAAGCCTGGAAAATCGACGGAGAAGGAGCAATATACTTGGACGCAGTCAATAAAGATGGCTGGCAAACCGGAGATGGTGGTGACATCGTTACGGATGAGGAATTTGATAATTTCCACTTCAAATACGACTGGAAAATAGCTCAAAATGGGAATAGTGGTGTCATATTCTATGTTCATGAAGCTCCAGAGTATCAGTACCCTTGGAATACTGGTATGGAAATGCAAGTATTGGACAACGAAGGACATCCAGATGCTAAGATCATTAGCCATAGAGCAGGTGATTTATATGACTTAATCGTAAGTAGCGAAGAGACTGTCAAACCATATGGTGAATGGAATCACGCTGAAATCATTGCTGATCATGGCAAACTTGAGCTAATTCTCAATGGAACAACTGTGGTAAGCACTACCCTTTGGACTCCGGAGTGGGAAGCACTCATTGCTGACAGTAAATTCAAAGATATGCCAGGATTTGGCACCTTTAAGAAAGGACGAATCTCTTTGCAAGATCATGGGGATCTGGTTTATTTCAAGAACCTTCTAATCAAAAAGCTATAATATAAAAAAAGCTCCCAAATTAAGTTTGGGAGCTTTTTTTATAACCTAGTCACGTTATCCTTTTTGATGTATGCTTTTTGATTTTTCCATTCCACTTCATACCAAATATCCTTACTGGATTTAATTTTGACTCGGTGGCCAGGCTCTACTCGATCCACCAATTCCCCTCCCGCAGTAGGCTTAGAAACAATCATGGTAGGACTTTGGGTAATTAAAGCTGTTTTCGGAGCCTTCAAGAAGTTATTCGCAACAAAAATCAAAACGATCAATAATAGCGAAGGCCAGTAAGCTCTGGATCCTGAAGCTCCTTTATTATTGGTCCATAATAGAATAAGAGATATCAGAAGGAATACACTTAACAGTCCCACCATTATTTCCTGATACTCCACTAAAAACAAAATAAATCGCTCGGAATCACTTACCTCATAGCCTACTAGGTTACTCTGTCCTGTCAGGCTTTTGATCTTAGTAATGGTCTGTGTGTTTGGACTAAGATCGTAATATTTACTCAGGTAAAGTGTGGCATGTTCTTTATCTCCTATCCCCTCAGAAATGAAGGACATTTTCAGTAACATCGCAGGGGAATAAATTCCTAGTTGGTAGTTTTCCTGGTAAATTTCCATCGCTTCCTTGTAACTCCTTTGTTGAAACAAAGAATCTGCTATTTCTATACCTTTCACATCTGCCTGACAATTAAAGCTTTGCAAAAGGAAGATAAAAAATATGAAAAGTTTTGTGAGAAAGATTGAATTAGGGTTTGGCATTTATAAATCAGTAGCTTAAATTTGCAGTCCAATTACGACAATGATCTGGCAAAAAGCAAGGCTAGGGAGTCAATTTGAAAGTATAAAAATCACATTTTGGTGGTTAAAATTTCTGAAATAATTCAGACAACATGATTCCGTAGCTCAGCTGGTAGAGCAATACACTTTTAATGTATGGGTCCTGGGTTCGAGCCCCAGCGGGATCACTTGATTTAACTTGCAAGGAGTTAAAACGTATTTGAGTTCATAAAAAAGTTTCGGGGTGTAGCGTAGCCCGGTATCGCGCCACATTTGGGATGTGGAGGTCGTAGGTTCGAATCCTGCCACCCCGACTTTATTAACCTTTAATTATCTATCGATAATTAAATTTTATCCAGGTCCTGTAGCTCAACTGGATAGAGCAACTGCCTTCTAAGCAGTAGGTTTCAGGTTCGAGTCCTGACAGGATCACTTCATAAGCGGAATCACGTTCCGCTTTTTATTTATAGATATTACAAGCATTTGTTGCCATGATTTCATCAGGTACCAATAAAAAATGATTCCGTAGCTCAGCTGGTAGAGCAATACACTTTTAATGTATGGGTCCTGGGTTCGAGCCCCAGCGGGATCACTCTAAAAATCTAGTCGCTCTGGCTAGATTTTTTTTGGTTAAATCAACATTTTCCAGGTCTTGTAGCTCAACTGGATAGAGCAACTGCCTTCTAAGCAGTAGGTTTCAGGTTCGAGTCCTGACAGGATCACAAGCAAGCAATCTTTAGGATTGCTTTTTTTTGTTTCCAGCCTAACCAAATCGTCACTTGGTTCATGGATTTTCTCTTGCGAATTCATGGATTTATTTAGAATGTTGGATTATGAAAAATTTGCTGGCATTTCTACTTTTGATCCTATTTCTTTCTTCCTGCACCCAAACGGTTTCAGACGAACATTTTTACGATCCGGGGATATCAATGGAGCTCGCAAAATATAGAAAGCAGCAGCTTTCTAATCTTCATTACACATTGGATTTCTCTATCCCTAATGGAAAAGACGCCCCCATCCAATCTGAATTACAGCTAAGCTTGGCTATTTCCAATCTTGACCATCCACTGATTCTGGATTTCAATGAAAAGTCAGAAAACATCCTTTCTATTTCAGTAAATGGGAACAACAGTCCTATTGTTCATCAACAGGAGCATATTATAATTGCTCCCAAATACCTAAAATCAGGTATCAATCAAATCACCATTGAGTTTATTGCTGGAAACCTTTCTCTGAACCGAAATGAGGATTTTCTCTATACATTATTAGTGCCTGACAGGGCTAGTACCTTATTTCCTTGTTTCGACCAGCCAGACTTAAAAGGAAGGTACACGTTAAGCATTACAGCTCCCAAAGAATGGGAAGTACTTGCAGGTGCTCCAGAGGTCAATAGTACTCAGGAAGGAGCTTTTATTAAACATGAGTTTGGTCCTACAGACCTAATGAGCACTTACCTATTCTCCTTTGTGGCAGGTGAGTTCAATACCGCCAATACCTTGGAAGCTTTTCCCCAAAAGATGCTATACAGGGAAACCAATCCTGAAAAAATTGAGGCAAGTATTCCAGAAGTATTTGAGCTCCATCGTAAATCCAAAGAGTTTCTAGAGGAGTATACTGCTTATCCTTTCCCTTTTCAAAAGTTAGATTTCGCCACCATACCTATTTTCCAATATGGAGGAATGGAACATGTTGGAGCAATCCAATACAGGGAGTCGGCTTTATTTCTGGATGGGAATGCCACCGACTCTGAATTGCTCAGCCGGGCAAAATTAATCGGCCATGAAACTGCTCATATGTGGTTTGGGGATTTGGTTTCCATCGAGTGGTTTAATGATGTTTGGATGAAAGAAGTATTTGCCGGATTCATGGCAGGAAAAATAGCAAACCCTAACTACCCTAAAATAAACCACGATCTGGCATTCTTAACTTCGAACTATCCCGCAGCATACGGAGAAGATAGAACAGCGGGAACCAATCCTATCAGACAAAATTTGCCAAACCTGAAAGATGCGGGTTCTCTTTATGGCAGTATCATCTATAGCAAAGCTCCTATTATGATGAGACAGCTCGAAACAGCCATGGGAGAAGAAGCATTTCAAAAAGGAATTCAAGCCTATATTAAATCGTTTGCCAATGGCAATGCCAATTGGAATGACCTCGTCAGTTTATTAGACCAAGAGACTCCCCTAGACCTTCAAAAATGGAGTGACATTTGGGTGAATCAATCAGGGAGACCGCTTATCACAGAACAAATTTCCTTTGCTCAGGACGGCACTATTTCAAGTCTGTCTATTTCTCAACAAGCAGAGGATGGATCCAATAAACTTTGGCCCCAGTTGTTTGACATTACCTTAGTTTACCCAGATCGTCAAATAACTATTCCGGTTTCCATTGAAGGCAAAAACTTGGTGATTGAGGAAGCTAAAGGTCTTGAAAAACCTGAGACCATCCTATACAACAGCAACGGTCTTGGCTATGGAGTATTCCCTCTTGACCAGAAAGCCACCTTTCGATATGCTCAGCTTCAAGACGAAGTCATGAGAGCCCATGCCTATATCAACCTTTATGAAAACACCTTATTAGGCAATATACCTGCTGAAAATGCCTTAAATGTCATAAGAGAAGGGATAGCAACGGAGCAAAATGAGATCCTGATGAGATTATTGTCCTCCGAAGCTAACAGCCTCTTCTGGACCTATTTATCCGAAGACTCTAGAACACAGATTTTACCTGAATTTGAAAGCCAAATTTGGGACCTCTTACAATCAGACTTAGACTCCAACATCAAAAAAAGCTTATTCTCATTATATAGTGGAATTGCATATTCTAAATTAGGGACTGAAAAACTTTATAGTATTTGGCATCAGGATCAAGAGATTCAAAACTTAAAGTTGAACTCAGACAACTTTACAAGTTTGGCGATGACGTTGGCACTTTATAAGCATCCAGATTCAGAAGCTATTCTAGAAGAGGAAAGGGCAAGACTTTCCAATCCAGACAAACTCAACCGATTTGACTTTTTGAGACCTGCTTTATCCCAAAATCCAGAAGAAAGGGATCAGTTATTTGAGTCTTTTAAAGATGCAAAAAACCGAGAAAAAGAATCATGGGTTCTGGCTGCTTGTGGGTACATCCATCACCCATTACACCAAGAACATAGTATAAAGTACGTCCCTCTCTCTTTAGGACTATTGGAGGAAATTCAGAAAACCGGTGATATATTTTTCCCAAAAAGATGGATCAGTAGTACTGTGGGCCAATACACTTCTGAGCAAGCTGCAAATGATGTGAAAAACTTTCTAAATGAACACCCAGACTTTAATCCAATTTTAAAAAATAAAATCCTCCAGGCAACCGACGATCTAATGCGTGTGCAGAAAATTGCAAGCAAGAAGTAGCAATTAAAAATCCAGGGGATCCAGATGTTTAAAATGCCCGTTTTGCCTGATTTTCCTTTTCGCTTCTTCTAAGGCTTTGATGGCAGGAATCATTCTCTTGAAATGCCTGATTAAATAATCTACCCGTAAGCTTTCCGAAGGCATCACCAACAACTCAAGCTCCTCTTCCAGCTTTAAACCTATTTTGTGGGCATAGGTAAATGAAGTGGTGGTCTCTGGGTGAACTTCTACCTGATGATTTAATAAATAAAGCATCTCTTTTAAGTAAAATAGAAATTCGAAGTATTGGACATTCGTAAGATTAGGATCATCTTCAAGGTATTCCACCTCACCTCCTGCGTACAGCTTGTCTTCCATTGGATTTTGAAAATCTTTGATTTTAAAAGCCTTCAAGCCAATGGTTCTTATATCCAGTCTCCCATCGTCATAACGATGATGAATTGCCTCTAGCTTTACCTCTGTACCAAAGCCTGTTAATTTATCATTATAAACACAAATCCCGAAAGTCTGATCTTGCTCACTGATATCGGAAATAAGCTGTCTATACCTAGGTTCAAAAATATGAAGATTGAGTTCTTCACCCGGAAATGCAACTAACTTTAAGGGAAACAACGGCAATTTCATAGCTCATCTTTTTTAGGATAAACGCAACAAACCACCTAGATAGTTTTATTCTAAAAGTATTTTAATAAAAAAGCCGGTCTAGGACCGGCTCTTAAAATTATTTAGAAGCAATGAATGCTAATAAGTCAACAACTTTATTGGAATAACCCCATTCGTTGTCATACCAAGAAACAACTTTCACGAAAGTGTCAGAAAGCTGGATACCAGCTCCTGCATCGAATATAGAAGTTCTTGAATCACCAATAAAGTCATTGGAAACTACTTGATCTTCAGTGTAACCTAAAACTCCTTTCATAGTAGTTTCAGATGCTTCTTTCATTTTCGCACAGATTTCCTCATAGGTAGCAGCTTTCTTCAATCTAACAGTCAAATCCACCACAGAAACATCTGGAGTAGGAACTCTAAATGCCATACCTGTCAACTTACCGTTCAATTCAGGGATTACTTTACCTACTGCTTTAGCAGCACCAGTAGAGGAAGGAATAATGTTTTGACCTGCTCCACGTCCACCTCTCCAGTCTTTTGCAGAAGGTCCATCTACAGTTTTCTGAGTTGCAGTAGTCGCATGGACAGTAGTCATCAAACCTTCTTCAATTCCGAAGTTGTCATTCAATACTTTTGCGATTGGAGCAAGACAGTTTGTGGTACAAGATGCATTGGATACGAATACCATATCAGAAGTGTAAGCATCCTCATTTACACCCATGACAAACATAGGAGTATCATCTTTAGAAGGAGCTGACATGATTACTTTCTTTGCACCGGCATCAATATGCCCTTGAGCAGTTTCTTTGGTCAAGAATAAACCAGTAGATTCTACTACATAATCTGCACCTACTTCATCCCACTTAAGGTTGGCAGGGCTTCTCTCAGAGGTTACTCTGATTGCATTACCATTTACTACCAATTTACCATCTACTACTTCTACAGTACCTTTGAATTGGCCATGAGTGGAGTCATACTTCAGCATGTATGCCATGTAATCCACATCAATCAGGTCATTGATACCTACTACCTGGATATCATCTCTTTCCTGGGCCACTCTAAAAACTAGTCGACCGATTCTTCCGAATCCATTAATTCCAACTTTAATTTTGCTCATAATTTATATTGATTAGCGTATAGGTTTGATTTTTCAAACATTCCCCCTCAGGCATGCCTCTTTTGGCTAAAAGTGGCTGAGGGAGGGCTAAGTTATTATAAATAATTGGCTAGCCCAAACAGATTGCTTACCAAGGAAAATAGAAAGCCCACATTTTGAAAATCAATCGATTTCGGAGTCACAATTATTTTTGCAAAACAGGTAGTAAAACCCACTATTGGAAGAAATGGCTATTTTCGGGTAAAGACTTTCCATTATGTTTGCAAAAGCCATCCAAGAAGTAGCTGGATTTACAAGAGCCATTCACTCTATTTCTAGAAATTTCAATTCCCATCAAGTTCAACGTGGCTCTGCCACCTTATTCTTTGTCAATGAACAAGGATATGCATTGACCTGCAAACACGTAGCTCAATGGCTTTCGCAAGCAGATCAAATCAACAAGGTATATACCCAGTATTTAAAAGGGAATCATGATGGTCAACAAACCAAGCAATTGGCCTATCAACTGGGGTTAGCCAATGATAAAACCGCCGAAATGAGAGTAACTTTTGTGGACTGTGTAGACCACATCAAAAACTTGAAAATCCACACTCATCCCGAATACGATTTGGCTTTGATCAAATTTGACGGATTTGATAAAAAATTATTCACAAACACTCCACAGTTTTTAAAAGATACTCAATCCATACACCCCGGAGAAATGCTCTGTAGGCTAGGCTTTCCTTTTCCAGAGTTTTCCAATTTCCAGCTCAACTTGGAACAAAACATTTTGGAATGGATTAATACCGGTAATGCGAGATCACCCCGATTTCCTATTGAAGGTATGGTCACCCGGTTTTTGGGAGACAATCAAGGGAAAGTTTATGGAATAGAAATGAGCACTCCTGGGCTAAGAGGACAAAGCGGAGGACCACTTTTTGACAAAGAAGGAAGGATCATTGGTATGCAAAGCCGTACCAAACATTTACACCTAGGGTTTGATATTGAGGACAAACCCATCCTTGTCCGAGGTAAAGAAAAGAAAATTAATGATTACTCTTTTATCCATTTAGGAGAATGTATTCATGTTGGTGTCATCAAGGAATTTTTAAAGCAGCATCAGGTTTCATTTGAGGAGGCATAAAAAAAGCCCCGATTAAAAGTAACCGAGGCTATTAATTTTAAGTTAGAAAGCTTATAAGCTCTCAAGTACTGCATTAAAGGTTGCACTTGGCCTCATGGCAGCCGAAGTCAATGCCTCATCCGGCTTGAAATATCCTCCTATGTCATTTGGAGAACCTTGACTTCCATTAAGCTCTGCTACAATCTGTTCTTCGCTTTCAGTCATCTTTTGAGCAAAAGGAGTAAACTTTGCTTTCAATTCCGCATCCTTATCCTGTGCTGCTAGAGCCTGAGCCCAATAAAGTGCCAAATAGAAATGACTTCCTCTGTTATCCAGCTTACCTACAACTCTTGCAGGAGACTTATCATTTTCCAAGAATTTACCAGTAGCTGCATCTAAGGTTTCACCTAGCAATAAAGCTTTATCATTATGGAATGTTCTTCCCAAATGCTCTAAAGAAACCGCCAATGCCAAGAACTCTCCTAAAGAGTCCCATCTTAAATGGCCTTCTTTCACAAATTGTTCTACGTGCTTTGGAGCGGATCCTCCAGCACCAGTTTCAAACAAACCTCCACCATTCATCAATGGAACTATGGAAAGCATTTTTGCACTGGTTCCAACTTCCAAAATCGGGAACAAATCTGTCAAGTAGTCTCTCAACACATTTCCTGTTACAGAAATTGTATCCAATCCTTCTTTGATTCTTGCCAAAGAGAAGTTGGTAGCCTCCACAGGAGACATAATATGAATTTCCAGACCATTGGTATCATGATCAAGTAAATAGGTATTTACTTTTTTGATCAACTCTTGATCATGTCCTCTTTTTGGATCTAACCAAAATACAGCTGGTGTGTCAGATAATCTCGCTCTGGTCACAGCAAGTTTGACCCAATCCTGAATAGGGGCATCTTTAGTCTGGCACATTCTCCAGATATCTCCAGCTTCCACTGGATGGGAAAGAATAACCACTCCATTTTCGTCCTTTACTTCTACTGTTCCAGCGGTTGAGATCTCAAAAGTTTTGTCATGGGAACCATATTCTTCTGCTTTTTGAGCCATTAAACCCACATTTGGAACGCTCCCCATAGTAGAAGGATCGAATGCTCCATGTTGCTTACAGAAATCAATGGTTGCCTGATATACCCCTGCATAACTTCTATCTGGGATAATTGCCTTGGTATCTTGGGATTTCCCTTCCTTATTCCACATTTGCCCAGAAGTACGGATCATGGCTGGCATAGAAGCATCAATGATCACATCACTAGGCACATGCAAGTTGGTAATTCCTCTGTCAGAATTTACCATCGCCAAATCCGGGCTATCCGCATAACAAGCATCAATATCAGCTAAAATTTCAGCTTTCTTATCTGCAGGAAGCTTTTCAATATTTGCTAGCAAATCACCAAAACCATTATTCACATCTACACCAAGCTCAGCAAAAGTAGTAGAATGCTTCGCGAATACCGGTTCGAAGAATACTTTCACAGCATGCCCAAAAATGATAGGATCGGACACCTTCATCATGGTTGCCTTCATATGGATAGAAAACAAAACCCCTTTCGCTTTCGCATCGGCTTTCGCTTTCTTTAAAAAGGCTTTCAAAGCAGACACGCTCAAAGTAGAGGCATCGATTACTTCTCCTTCTTGTAGTTTGAGACCCGATTTCAAGACCTCGGTACTACCATCATTCTTTTTAAGTTCAATGGAAACAGTAGCTGCTTGAGTCATGGTATGGGATTTTTCACTTCCGTAAAAATCTCCCTCTTCCATACTATCCACATGGGATTTGGAATCCGCAGACCACTTACCCATGGAATGTGGGTGTTTCTTCGCATAGGCTTTTACAGCTTGAGGAGCTCTCCTATCCGAATTCCCCTCTCTTAATACAGGGTTTACAGCAGAACCTTTGATTTTATCGTACTTACCTTTAACGGTCTTTTCTTCTTCCGTTTTTGGCTCTTCAGGATAATCTGGAAGTGCATACCCTTTGGCTTGCAACTCCTTAATTGCCGCTTTCAATTGTGGAACTGAAGCAGAAATATTTGGAAGCTTGACAATATTCGCTTCCGGGGTTTTGGCAATAGCTCCTAATTCTGCCAAGGCATCTTTCATTTGTTGCTCTGGCTTTAGGTATTCCGGGAAGTTTGCGATAATTCTTCCCGAAAGCGAGATATCTCTTGTTTCTACCTGCACCCCAGCAGAGCTAGTAAATGCTTGAACAATTGGAAGTAAAGAATACGTTGCTAAGGCTGGCGCCTCATCTGTTAGCGTATAAAGGATTTTTGGAGTTTGGTTACTCATGGTTTGATCAGGATTCTTAAAAAGATTGGTAAGACCTTGTTATAGCTCCATGAATTTCATTTTGCTTCTAATTTTTCTTGTTATCAAGAAAACTTAGAACAGGGCCAGAAAATTTTGCGGCTAAATTACAGAAAATATCCTTGTTTCAAATCCGGTTCATACAATGAGATGGACCCTTTGTCAAAGCATATTACCGAATTGTGAATTTATCAGCATCTCTCCATGCAGGAAATTTCTCCCGATATCTTTCTAATTCATGAGCATCTAGCTGAAAAACCTGGATTTCTTCGGACTCTCCCAAATGGGTAATTATCTCTCCTTTGAAATCATAACAAGCAGAATGTCCCAGGTAATCAATTCTATTTCCGTCCTGCCCTATACGATTTACACCTGCCACATAACTTAGATTCTCTATCGCTCTTGCAGGCAATAATGCATCCCATGCAGAAGTCCTCGCTCCAGGCCAAGAGGCTACATAAAAAAGAAAGTCATAGGAAGCTCCCTCTTCCGTCCAAACATTCCTGGAGTAAACTGGAAACCGGAGATCATAACAAATCTGAGGACAGACTTTCCAACCTTTTAAGTTAAAAATAGGT
Organism: Algoriphagus halophilus; assembly: GCF_900129785.1. Taxonomy (NCBI): domain Bacteria; kingdom Pseudomonadati; phylum Bacteroidota; class Cytophagia; order Cytophagales; family Cyclobacteriaceae; genus Algoriphagus; species Algoriphagus halophilus. The sequence goes on along the minus strand of NZ_FSRC01000001.1, from coordinate 31,600 downwards.
AGGCTCTTTCCGGAAGAGAACGTTTCATCCTCTTTGGCCATTCGAAATAAATGCTTCTTATCGTAAGTGGAGATCTCTCCCTCGGGAGTTACCCAAAGCAGACGATTAAAATAATTTCCTTTATCTGAAATAATAGCACTCCCTGTAATGACTGCACCTGACTGGGCTGCCATCTGTTTCATCCATTTGCAAATGGATAAATTCATGGGTTCGGCTAATTCAGAAGCATCCATACTGAATCCAGTAGGAAACATTTCCGGAAGAATTATTAAATCTATACCGGTAGGAATCCCCCAGAGTTTTTCTTCTAGCATGGCCATATTGGCCGTTTTGTTTTTCCAAAACAAATCCGTCTGTACCAGCGCTATGGATAATTGGGGGGATCGGCTCATTTGAGCGGGTATATCATTCTGTAATCAGTCGATACTTTTCCTTTGCTGACATCAATCAACTTTGATTTCATCAAACGCTTTTTCAAGCCTTTTAGGTAATCTACAAACAAAATCCCCTCTAAGTGATCGTATTCATGCTGGATCACCCTGGCAGTCATTCCTGAAAACTCCTCCTCTTTCAAGTTCCAGTTTTCATCAAAGTACTCTATGGTCAACTTCTCAGGTCTGGTGATTTCAGCCCTCACCTCGGGAATACTCAAGCAGCCTTCTTCAAAACTGTAATCATCACCATATTCATCTAAAATAATGGGATTGATAAACGCTCTTCTAATCCCAACTTCCTCATCTTCTTCGTCGAGCATCAGAGAACTGTCAATCACAAAGAGTCGGACTCCTTGATTAATCTGTGGAGCTGCTAATCCAACACCGCTGGCATTATCCATAGTAGCAAACATATCCTTGATCAAGGAATCAAGCTCTGTTCCCTCATTAATTTCTTCCGCCTCTTTCTTCAAAATGGGATTCCCGTATGCAACTATTGGGTAAATCATTGTCTTTCTAAATACGATTGTAAAATAATCGCTGCACTCACCTTATCCAGGTTGCCAGCTTTTTCACGACGATCTTTCTTTTTGCTTCCCATGGCTATCATACTTTGCATGGCCATTTTAGAAGTAAATCGTTCGTCAATTAATTCAATTTTTTGGTTTGGAAAGCTTTTTTCCAACTGTTCCTTCATTGCCAACACCTTAGGCGTCATTTCATTATCCTGCCCATTCAAGCGGGTGGGCAAGCCTAACACCAAGGTATCCACTTCCTCTTTGGAAATATAGGTTTTGATATAGTCCAACAACTTGGAGGTCTCAATGGTTTCCAAGGGGTTAGCTAACATCTTAAGCGGATCTGTAACAGCCAAACCAGTTCGTTTGGTTCCTAAATCAATTGCAAGAATTCTTGGCATCAGTTGGTCCTTATTTTATTTCGGATTTTTCTAAGTGCCTCTCTTTCTAATTGAATCGCTTTTGGAAACAGCAACTCATCTTCAATTTGGGCATGGATGGTAAGCTCTCGCTCAAAATTTTGAAGTTCGTGATACAATACCTTCATGGTTAGGGGCGCATTTTCAGGTAAGGAATAATCTTGGGTTAATTTCCTGATCCCCTCCATCTCATCATCATGAACCTCATGCATTTCTGCCAGTAAATGGATCGGATCCTTCTCCAACACTTTGATTGCATCCACAATACTGTAATTGCCTTCCTCTACATCCTGTAAAAGCTTGATCCGGTTAAATAAACCGCTCTCTTCTTCATGAATATGATGAATGAAGTCATCTACAAATAAGGGGAACATAATTCTCAAATCAGCAATCAGAGAGGAATATTCAGGTTCAGGAGTAATCCCTGAAATGATATTGGCCAGAAAAGGCAACTCCTGCCTGACAAAAAAATAATGCTTCCGCTTCAAATAGGCGACAAGAACTTCGATCGGATTGAGGTATAACTCTTCATTGGTAGGCTCCTTTCTTAAAGCCCATTCCTCCAATTCCGTAATTAATTGGTTAGGATGTACTCTATGCTTTTTGCAGACCGTCTCTAATGACTGTGTTTGATACTGATAGAAGCTAATCCCGAAATAATGCAACACAGCTGCAAAAACATAGTTTTCAGAGACCAAATCACCTACTAAAGCTTTATTAAATCCATTTTCAGCTCCCATGTCACAAAAATAATTTTTTTTAACAGAAAAAAGGGGAATAATTTGGATCATTATCATCCCCCCTCGTATAAACATTCGTTAACTTTATCAAAAGTCACTTTCAAAACACTAGCTTATTATGCTAGTTTATAAATCAATAGCAATAAATTAAAGAAAGGCATAGACGTGAGCGATACTAAAAACACGAAAGCGCAAATAAGACTTCCAATCATTTTGGCACTGGCTATTTCGGCTGGAATCTGGATTGGGGCTACTTTTGCCGAACCCAAGAGTAATCAAAATGACCTGAGAGCTGCCCTTTATAAGCTTCAGGAGATCATGACATATATCAATCGAGATTATGTAGATAGTGTAAATACCAATGAGCTGGTAGAGTACGGGATTACAAAAATGCTTGAAAACCTGGATCCCCATTCAAGCTACATCCCTGCCCGAGACGCATCTTTGGCTCAATCCCAATTGGATGGAGAATTTGATGGGATTGGAGTTGAATTCGGAATCATTAGAGATACTATTTATGTGGTTGCTCCTTTGACCGGCGGTCCTTCAGAGGCACTTGGTATCCAATCTGGAGATCAGATTATTAATGTGGATGGTAAAACAGTAGCAGGTATTGGAGTAACTAATCGAGATGTTTTTGACCTACTTAGAGGACCAAAAGGGTCAAAAGTCACCATTGATATCAAAAGAAAAAATCAGAGTGAATTAATTCCTTATGAAATCACTCGAGATAAAATCCCACAGTACAGCATCAATGCTTCCTATATGGTCAATGATGAAGTGGGCTATATCAAAGTAACACGATTTGCAGCTACTACCTATGATGAGTTCAGAACTTCTATCGAAGATCTAAAGTCTAAAGGAATGCAAAAATTGATTATTGACCTTCAAGGTAACCCTGGAGGTTATATGGGAGCTGCAATTAACATGGCCGACGAGTTATTAGGCCAAAGAGCCTTGATCGTATCTCAAGAAGGAAAAGTAGATCAATACAGCCAAAAAGCCTTCGCATACAAACCAGGTCTATTTGAGGAAGGCCCAGTCATCGTCTTAATCAACGAAGGAAGTGCTTCTGCATCTGAAATTCTTGCCGGCGCAATTCAGGATAATGATAGAGGTTTGATCGTGGGAAGAAGATCCTTCGGTAAAGGATTAGTCCAATTACCAATAGATCTTTCAGATGGAGCTGAATTGAGACTGACCATTGCTCGGTACTATACCCCTTCTGGTCGATCCATCCAAAAGCCTTATGGCGCCAATTACGAAGATTATGAAAAAGACTTCGTTAAGAGGTTCGAACACGGAGAATTCTTTTCTGCAGATAGTATTACGTTCAACGATAGTTTGAAATATGAAACTGCCAAAGGTAGAACTGTTTACGGTGGCGGAGGAATCATGCCTGATTATTTTGTTCCGTTGGACACTACTCAAAACAGTATTTACATCAATAGATTATTCAACTCAGACTCCAATAGAGAGTTTGTGCTGGAATATGCCAACGATCATAAGGATCAATTTGCAAACATGTCAGTAGAAGAATACAGAGATGAATTCGAAGTGAGTGATTCCATGTTGAAAGATCTAATTTCTATTGGGGAGAAAAACAAGGTCAAGTTTGACCAAGAAGATTTCAACAAATCAAAAGACTATTTGAAGGTTTTGGTAAAAGCCCACTTAGGAAGACAGTTGTACGATGATAGTGCTTTCTATATGGTGGTCAACGATATCAATGAAGTCTACATGCAAGCCCTAAAGCTTTTTGACCAGGCAGAAAAAATAGCCTTGGCCAAAGACTTAAGTAGTGTAGAAGAATAGAGGCCTATCCAGCCAATTAAAGAGCAATTCGAAAGGGTTGCTCTTTTTTTATATCAAATTTTCCTTTCAAACCTTTTATAAATGTATGACATTGAATTCCAGTTTCACTTTAAACATTTTAGCCTCAACTAATCAATAAGCTAATGAAAGCCCTTTTAACCTTCCTATTATTTTCTGGAGTCATCATGACCTCACATTCGCAGATCAAAGTCAATCACATTGCGGTTCATGTTTCAGAATTAGAAGCCAGCAAAAAGTTTTATGAAAACATAGTTGGTCTTAAAGAAATTGAAGAACCTTTTAAAGATGGTCTTCACGCTTGGTATGACATTGGCAGTGGAGCCGCACTACACATCATTGAAGCTCCAAACACTCCTACGGAGATCTCCAAAGTCAATCATCTTTGTTTCAGTATGGAAGACATGGACTCTTTTATTCAAACGTTGAAAGACACGAATTACCCCTTCGAAAGCTGGGTAGGTGAAAAAGGGAAGGTAACTATTCGAGTGGATGGAATCAGACAAATTTATATCCAAGACCCTGATGGAATGTGGTTGGAGATCAACGATGATTATTGATCTAATAAGGAGAGCAAAAAAAATAGCCCGATTGATCGATCGGGCTATTTTTTTTAGTTATCGTAAATCTCCTGAGGCCAGCTGTCATTGCCTAAGTTGACATCTGGAAGAATCTTATCCGGGTCCAATACTACAGATTTCACTTTCTTATCTGTTTTGATGATATGGTTCCAAGTGTCACCTCTTTGCCAAATCTCTACTGGTAAAGTAAATCGCTCCATAGAGTCATCTTCATAGGTCACCTCAAACAAAACAGGCATAGGGATATCTCCTTTGTTGGAAATACTCAACAAATAATTTCCTGAATAAGGGAACACACCATTGATTCCTAAATCAATATTTCCGTTTCCATAAAACCAACCTTGCCAGAACCAAGAAAGGTTTTCCCCACCTACATTTTCCATATGATTAAAGAAATCGGAAGGTTGAGGGTGTTTATAAGCCCAAGTTTTGATATAGGATTTGAACGCATTGTCAAATCGCTCTGGACCCAATATATATTCTCTTAACACGATCAGGCCAATAGCAGGCTTATTATAGGCCACCATTCCCAAATTGGAAGTATTTACTACATCTGGGTAGGTATCAATTCCTTCTCTGGTTTCGCTATTGAAATAATTCAATGACCTTCTGGTTTGCTGTAATCTAGAAGGATATTCTCCATTATTGAAAGCCAAGGTGCTGTAGTGGTTGATAAAGGTATTGAAACCCTCATCCATCCAAGCATATCGCCTTTCATTTGAACCTACGATCATTGGGAACCAGTTATGACCAAACTCGTGATCAGTCACCCCCCAAAGACCTCTACCTTTGGATCTAAAATGACAGAAATTCAAGCCAGGGTATTCCATCCCTCCAATTTCTGCAGCCACATTGGTGGCCGTTGCGTAAGGGAATTCAAACCAAGTTTCAGAATAGTATTCAATGGATGCCTTGGAATACTCAGTAGATCTTGACCAAGCCTCTATTCCATCCGATTCTTTTGGATAAACTGATTGGGCCAATATCTTTTTCCCGCTTGGGAGGTTGATCTTGGCTGCGTCCCAGATAAAGGCTTTAGAAGAAGCAAAGGCTATGTCTCTGCTGTTTTCAATAGCAAAATGCCAAGTCACCATTCCTTCTTGCTTAGGTCTGGTTAGTTCGGTATTTCCGATTTCTTCGGGAGAAACCAAATATACTGTTTCATCGCTTTCTTTTGCTTTTGCATAACGATCTTGAAGCTCCTTACTCAATACCTCTTTTGGATTCAACAACTCCCCAGATCCAACTACAATATGGTCATAAGGAACGGTGATTTTATAGTCAAAAGCGCCATATTCCAAATAGAACTCACCTGCTCCAAGATAAGGCTCTACATTCCATCCTTCGATTTGATCAAATACCGCTACTTTAGGATACCATTGAGCCAATGCATAGATGGTTCCATCCTCCACATCCAATCTCCCCATTCTATCCATTCCCTTCTCAGGGATTTTGAAAGAAAAATTCATTGACACGGTAGCTTTTCCACCTTTTGCTGGAATAGGTTCCGCAAACCAAACTTGCATTCTGGTATCAGAAATAATGTGCTTATTGGAAACTGCTCCTTTGGAACCCACTTTAGCGGACACATTGCTGATATCAAATCCTCCATCAGTATCTCCATTGTACCTATTTCCCTGAATCGGCGTAGTCAAGGTACCTCTAGAATCTTCCTTAAACCGATTTTGCTCCAATTGCATCCAGATAAAATCCAGGCTCTCTGGGCTATTGTTGGTATAGGTCAGGGTTACTTGTCCAGTCAAGGTATGAGCTTGATCATCAAGGGTAGCTTCAATTTGGTAATCGGCAGTATTTTGCCAGTACCCAACACCAGGTTTGCCGGATGCCGTTCTAGAGATGGTCCCTCTTCGGTCCATAAACTCTCCAAAAACACTTTGATTATTTTCTTTTACCTCTTGGGCAAATGAATTGGACACTTCTGCAAAACCGATTCCGGCCAGAAGAAGTGATAACATTAGTTTTCTTTTCATACTACTTGTTAAATAATAGGCACCAAAAATAAGGATATCCTTTGGAACACCCAGTTTCTTTTACACTAGCATTTAAGCATTAACTAAATTTCACAATTATTCTAGGGTTGGATTTAGACTTTTTTAGCCAGTTCTTTGGGCTGGATTTTTAAAAATTCATATGAAAAAAACACTATTATGTATCACTAGTTTCGGCTTGTTTTTCCAATTAAAAGCCCAAACTGATACCACAACCCAAAATCTTGAAACAGTTATCATTCAAGAAAACCGTATTCAAATTCCCTTTTCTAAACAGAGTAGAAACATAGCTTTGGTTGATAAGCAAGCGATAGAAACTACTCCCGCCAGGAGTTTGCAAGAAATTTTATCATTTGTTCCAGGGGTAGACGTGAGGCAAAGAGGTGTAACTGGAGTACAAGCGGACATCGGCATTCGGGGCGGTTCTTTCGCTCAAACCCTCATGCTGTTGAACGGGATTAAATTATCTGACCCTCAAACTGGACATCATATGATGAATATTCCCGTCCCTTTGGTGAATATAGATCGGGTGGAAGTATTGAAAGGGCCAGGATCAAGAATCTTTGGGCAAAATGCCTATGCCGGTGCAATCAATGTAATTACTAGTCTAACTGATGAGCGGTACCTGAGAGTGCAAGGTTACGCAGGTGATTTTGGTATGAAAGGGATCAATTTTGCGGGTTCTTTGCCGACTGGTAACTACAAGCAAAACCTTTCTATCTCCTATGATGACTCCAATGGATATCAATATAACACGGACTACCAAGTCAGCAATGTCTTTTATGAGGGTGGAATTGAGATAAACAATCAAAACGCCCTAAGAGGAATGATTGCCTATACTGACAGGACATTTGGGGCAAATAGTTTTTATTCCAGTTCTTTTCCAGATCAATGGGAAAGTATCCAAACTACTTTGGCTTCCTTAAGTCATACGCTTAGTCTCTCTAACTTCTATTTGAATACAAGAGCGTACTACCGAAACAATGCGGATGAATATAGATTGAGGAGAAATGAACCTGAATTTTATCAAAACAATCATATCTCCGAAGTTTTTGCCTTGGAAGCCAATGGCAATTTTAAAACAAAGTTCGGGACTACTGGATTTGGAATTGAGACTAGAAAAGAAAAACTAGAAAGCAATAACCTAGGTGATCGTGAAAGAACTTTGAGCGGAATTTTCTTGGAACAATTAATCAACCTGGGTTCTAAAGTAGATGTTAGAGCGGGTATATACTCCAATTATAACACAGGATATGGATGGAAGCACTTCCCTGGGGCAGAAATTGGCTTTCAGGCCAACCAAGAACTCCGTCTCTATACCGGATACGGAGTTAGTTATAGGATTCCTACATTCACAGACCTTTATTATGTAGGACCTACGAATATCGGAAATGATCAACTTACTCCCGAGGAAGCACAAAATTTTGAAATCGGGGCAAAATGGGCAAAGTCTGGATTCAGAGCTGAACTGGTTTATTTCTTAAGAAATACCGAAAATTTGATCGAATGGACCAGGCCGGATGAAGAAACCCCATGGCAGCCACAAAATTTTAATGAGGTGAAATTTAATGGTATAGAAGCTTCTTTATACTATCGCGTCAATCCTAGTGCTACCACTATTCAGGTAAAGGAATTCAACTTTTCATACAACTATATCCATGCAGATTTAATCCAGCAGCCTGGCGTAGAAACCAGGTATGCCTTCACTGCTTTAAAGAATCAAATGATCGGAGGAGTATTGGTAGGAATAGGAAAAAAACTGGAATGGAACACCAAAATGCGATACATAGAAAGGATGAATCAGGATCCTTACTTCTTGATGGACATGAGGGTAGACTATAATCGGATTGGAAAAATAGGGCTATTTGCCGAAGCATCTAATCTAACAAACACCGAATACATCGAGGCAGCCACTATACAAATGCCGGGAAGATGGTTTCGAGCCGGGTTTATGTTGAATTTGGACTCTGGCAATTAAGGCTTGTCTTTAAAAATAATTTTCACTCTCATTATCAAGCAATTATTTAGAGAGTTTAAAAAAAAGCAACCCAATATTTGCTACAAATAAATTTCAAACTACCTTTGCATTCCCTTTCGAAAGGAAAGGAATACAAAGATGGGAGTTTAGCTCAGTTGGTTCAGAGCATCTGCCTTACAAGCAGAGGGTCGGGGGTTCGAATCCCTCAACTCCCACATCTTAAATTCGGCTCAGTTAGAGCATTGTTCATTTCTTGGGAGTTTAGCTCAGTTGGTTCAGAGCATCTGCCTTACAAGCAGAGGGTCGGGGGTTCGAATCCCTCAACTCCCACAATAGCCTCAGAGTTTTCTGGGGCTTTTTTTTTGTTCTAACCCATTACCGTGTTGGTATCAAAAAAGCCTTTTTCATCTTATAATAGCTCCCCCCTTTTGCCTAGAAGACTAAATTTCTAATACTTTTTTGTCATATAAATGGCAATATATCTGACTAACTAAAACAAACTCTTTTTTTAAATGAAGCAGTATACAGGACTCCTCATCTTACTAATTTTAATAATTGCAGGTAAATCAAATGCGCAAGACATACAGGACCAATTATTAGGAAAATGGAAACTCACCAAAGACGAAGGCTACTTGTTCTTCATTAACTCACCAGACGCTCAATCCAGACCAGAAGACGAAATGGAAAAGTTTTATGAGCTCATGGACAGACTTCACGATCAGAGCTACAAAAATTTTTTCTCCAGAGATTCTATGACCAACACCATTTTGGATCGAACCGAAATCATCCAGGAAAAGTCTATTTGGAATATTCGTGAAGCAGATTCTGTAATTACTTGGCAATCCAAATTTGCCCCTAAAGTTCTTCAGGCAAAAATCATGAAAATCAACGATAAAGAACTCGTCCTAGTCTACCTAAATAGAGACCAATCCCTAGGCAGATTCAAAACACACTATGAAAAAGTAGAAAAGAATTAAATTAAAAAAGGTCAATGAATTGCTCCATTGACCTTTTACCAGATTCTTAAATATCAAATTTTATCCCTTGTGCCAAGGGAAGTTCCGAAGAATAATTAATCGTATTGGTTTGTCTACGCATATAGGCCTTCCATGCATCTGAACCAGATTCTCTCCCTCCACCAGTCTCCTTTTCACCTCCAAAAGCTCCGCCTATTTCCGCTCCTGAAGTCCCTATGTTGACATTAGCTATACCACAATCAGATCCAGCCACAGACAAGAAGGCTTCAGCTTCCCGCATATTTAAAGTCATGATTGCTGAGGACAAGCCTTGCGGCACCCCATTTTGGATGGCAATTGCCTCCTCAATGGTTTCATATTTGATTAAATATAGAATTGGAGCAAAAGTCTCATGTTGCACAATCTGGTAATGATTTTCTGCTTCATAGATTGCAGGTTTCACATAGCATCCAGACTCATAGCCTTCCCCTTTCAGCACACCACCTTCCACCACAACCTTCCCTCCTTCTTCCATCACTTTTTTGGTTGCTGCCAGATACATATTAACAGCATCCTGATCTATTAATGGACCTACATGATTTTTCTCATCCAGGGGGTTTCCAATTACTAGTTTCGAATAGGCATTTGCCAACCTGGTTTTTACCTCCTCAAATACAGAGGAATGTATGATTAATCTTCGGGTAGAAGTACAACGTTGCCCTGCTGTCCCAACGGCCCCAAACAAGGCACCTCTGATCGCCATATCCATATCAGCCTCCGCAGTAATGATGATCGCATTGTTGCCTCCCAGTTCCAACAAAGACCGACCTAATCTGCTCCCTACAGCTTGACCAACCAATTTCCCCATTCGGGTAGAACCAGTCGCGGAAACCAAAGGAACTCTAGGATCATGAGAGATCATTTCTCCAACTTTGTAATCCCCTATAATCAAGGAACAAATTCCTTCAGGCATTCCATGTTTTGCAAATACAGCAGAGGCGATTTTTTGACAAGCAATTCCTGACAAAGGTGCTTTTTCAGAAGGCTTCCAAAGACATACATCTCCGCAAACCCATGCCAATGCAGCATTCCAGGACCAAACAGCTACCGGGAAATTGAAGGCGGAAATAATCCCTACAATCCCTAATGGATGCCATTGTTCATACATGCGATGTCCTGGACGTTCAGAATGCATGGTCAATCCATAAAGTTGTCTGGAAAGACCTACCGCAAAATCGCAGATATCAATCATCTCCTGAACCTCTCCTAACCCTTCCTGGTAGGATTTCCCCATTTCGTATGATACCAATTTTCCCAGATCGGCCTTTACCTCTCTTAACGCATTTCCAATCTCTCTAACAATTTCCCCTCTTTGAGGGGCAGGAACTTTCCTCCATTGGATAAAAGCCTTTTGCGCCTGTTCAATCAGGGCATCATAACTATCTTTATTTGCCAATTGGACTTCGGCAATCAATTTACCGTCAGCGGGTGAATATGAAGAAATAAATGTTTCTCCTGACTCCTGCCAATTTACTCCGGTAGATGCACCAAGATTTTTTGGTTGAATCCCTAGCTTCTTTAAAGATTCCTGGATTCCAAAATGATCAGTCATAATTTGGGTTGTTTATTTAATGCTTTCAAAGCTAAAAATATTTGAAGGAATCATTATAGAACCTGCTCTTTAATTCAGCCCCAAGATGGACAGGAGATTGATTTTTCTGAACCCTCTATCAAATTTATCACTAGTATTAATTTTATAAATGAGATTGATTCGATAGTTCCCAGTATTGATTGCATTATTATAATCAGCTACTTTTACTAAATCGGACTGCTTGTAAACATAGTTTGCATTGATGGAAAACCTGTCATTATTATATCCGAAAAACCCTCTCAAATAATAGGTTGGGACTACCCCCCAACTTTTTGCCTGATCTTGATTTTCCCATTCAGAGAATCCCAAACTTAGGTTTGCTGAAGCCACTCCCGTAAGAAAGAAACCTCCTCCGAAAACCAAGGTTCCTGCTAGGCCTGCATTTGGTCCTCCTTGGAAATACCTAGATTTTCTAAAATTGTATTTCGCGTCTATTTGCTCTGTGGTAGGGATCAATAGAGAATCTCCTTCAATAGATCCACCATAAGCTTCAAAACCTACAAATGGAGAAAAAGCTGATCTTTTTTGGATATCCTCTTGGGTAAAAGATGCTTGAAGAGACAACTTCTCTCCAAAAAACAGGTAATTCACATTTAACCCAACCGTGATTAACCTCATATCTCTCCTTGGATAAGGTTCCGTTGAATTTTGAAGGAAATCAGAATCTATGGAATACCCTTTATAAAACTGACCTAAAAAATCAATAATGAAATTTTTAGGATAGGTGTGCGCTTGTAAATCCAGGTATTTTGGCCAATTCTTATATCGGTTAGGATTCATGAAACCTAAAGGAGCAGCCACATTAATGGTGACCCCTTGATAGGTGAAACCCACCCCCAAGTTCAATCCAGTATTTGGATTATAGCGATAGCCTTGATCTGCCCCAGGCACATTTACTACCAAGTCAGTATATTTTCGTGAGGTATATAGGCGAAACAACATTTTATTAGATGCACGCTCTACATAGCTGGAATCATAACCAGATTTCTTTTCCTGAGCTGTAACAGCTAAAATGGGAACAAGACAGAAAAATAGATAAATGAAGTATTTAGGAAATCGAGCCATTCAAATGAATTAATCCTAAAAGTTCTATTTAATTTTGACAAAAAAAAATCCGGATCGTAATCCGGATTTTTGAAAACTGATAGAGTTCGAAAAATGGAATTCTATTCGAATTCAAAGTCTTAAAAAATCAAATAATAGAGAAAAGTTGTTTAATCACCGTTATAAATTTATCATATTCATTTAATTAAACAAATTATTGTTTGGATTTTTTTAGTTTATTCAAATAAAAAAAGGCTTTAACTTTGATTAATAGCATAATTAATAATCTGATTTTACTGAACGCCAACCTTTCTCTTTTACTACAATCAAAGCCCTATGAGCAATCCATCCCCTCTAGTTTCAATTATTATCCCTTGCTACAACCAAGCTGAATATTTAGAGGAGACAGTTTTATCAGCCTTAGCGTCAGATTATTCTCCTTTAGAAATAATTATTATTAATGATGGATCGACGGATGGCAGTGAGGAAATCGCAAAAAACCTTACTTCCAAACATGAATTGGTAAGTTATATTCATCAAAAAAATCAAGGAGTAGAGATCGCAAGGAATACTGGAATTAAAGCAGCCTCAGGAACTTATATTCTTCCCTTAGATGGAGATGACCTGATTGCAACCAATTACATCAGTGAGGCAGTAAAAGTTTTGGAAAACAATCCTCAAGTAAAAGTAGTGTATTGTGAAGCAATGAAATTTGGCCCAAAGGGCAAAAAATATTGGAAGCTGAAACCATTTGACATTAATGCACTAGCAAGAGACAATATGATTTTTGTTTCCGCACTATATAGAAGGAAAGACTGGGAAAAGATTGGAGGATATGCAGAGGATTATAATCTCGGAAGGGCAGATTGGGAATTTTGGATCAACATGCTTAAAGATGGAGGGGAAGTTGTCCAACTGCCATTCATAGGCTTCTATTATCGACTCACTGGAGGGATCAATAGCCTGAGAAAGCGTACTGGTTCTGATGAAGCCAAACGGAAAAGAATCGCATATCTCAATGCCAAATACCCTGAATTCTTTGAGCGGGAATTAAATGGCCCATTACGTTTTCAAAGGACCTGGTCAAAACCTTACAACACCCTTTTAAAATTCTTTGGAAAACTTTAATCAGATCTTATCCAAGCCTTTCCAGAATTTCAAAAAGTAGTACTTCAAAGGATTGGTATATTTCAATTGTTTCCAAGGTCTGCTCGCATGAGGTCTATGCCATACAGGAGAATCCATCAGGACGTAATTCTCAAAATCCAGCTCAATAGATTTTTTTGATATAAAAGTATCATACCAATCTTTGGCCTCATCCAATTCAGTAAAATCAAACGCTTTCAAAAAAGGAAGTGAAAAAAGAGTACAGCAAAAGCTTAGGCTTCTATGAGTTGAAATAACTGATTCTTTTACCCCTTTGAACTTCAAATAAGGGAAATTTACACCCCCTTGTTCATCTACTGTCACAGAACCCACCAATCCGGATTTCGGATGGCTTTCTTGAAATTCCAATAAGCTTTCTATTGTATCTGGTTTTACCACCACATCCGATTCTATCACCAACACAGGTAAGTTCTCTTCAAGCCCCATCTTTTGGGCCATTTGCAAAACCAATTTGTAATTCGGAGATGGATGATCGGTAAGGTCTTCTATATGGATCAATTCATATCCAATTTCAGCCTGTTCCTCCTTCAGTTTCAATTTCGTTTCTTCCGTACTGAAATCATTAAAAATCACATGCTTTACAGGAACAGATGAAGCTGCAATTGCTCTTGCAGTATCCAATGTGGTTTCAATGGAATTTTTAACGGGGGTGATGACAATCGCGTAGATCATAAAAAAGATTTGTTCAAAATTAAGGCTTTCCGCCAAGGCAAAAAAATAACCCTGAAATTCTTCAGGGTTATTCTATCTACATTCAAAACCTTAAGCTAGTTCTCCTAGGGCTTTTTTCATTCTTCCCAAGGCTTCTTTCAACTCCTCCTCAGAAGCAGCGTAAGAAAGTCTCACACAGGAAGGTGCACCGAAAGCAGCTCCAGTAACCAATGACACATTAGCTACCTCCAACAAATACAAACAAAGGTCATCTGCATTATTGATGGTTTTGCCATGAGCGGATTTACCGAAGAAGGCAGTCACATCAGGGAAGAAATAGAATGCACCCTCAGGCACATGTGTTTTGATTCCTGGAATCTCTTTCAATAATCCCATCACCAACTCTCTTCTTTTGAAATAAGCTTCCGCCATTTCTTTTGATGGAGTCTGATCCCCAGAGATTCCTGCCAAAGCAGCTCTTTGAGCGATACCAGTGCCTCCTGAAGTAAACTGACCTTGGATTTTTTCTACTGCTTTTGCCATAAACAAAGGAGCGCAGATATAACCCACTCTCCAGCCTGTCATTGCATATCCTTTGGAGAAACCATTTACTGTAATTGTTCTTTCAAACATTCCAGGGAAAGAAGCAATACTGTAATTTCTACCCACGAAGTTGATCAATTCATAAATTTCATCAGCGATCACCATGATATTATCATGCTTCAAAATCACTTCAGAAATTGCTTCTAATTCTTCTTTACTGAATACTGATCCAGTTGGGTTACAAGGAGAAGAGTAAATCACTGCCTTGGTTTTTGGAGTGATCGCTGCTTCTAATTGTGCGGCAGTAGCTTTAAAATTGTTTTCAAGAGTTCCTTCAATCAATACCGGAACACCACCAGCCAATTTGATAATCTCTGCATAACTTACCCAATAAGGAGAAAAAATCACTACTTCATCTCCTTCATTGATCATACACATGAAGACATTAGCAATAGAGTGCTTCGCTCCTGTAGATACTACTATATTTTCTGCTTTCGCTTGAGAGATTTCATTCTCTTCTCTTAATTTCTTTGCGATAGCCTCTCTCAAATCCTGATAACCTGCCACAGGAGGATAAGAGAAATATTTCCCCTCATCGATCGCATCTTTGGCTGCTTCTTGGATGTGCTTAGGTGTTTTAAAATCTGGTTCACCGAGGCTCAATCCAATGATGTCAATGCCTTGGGACTTCAGCTCTCTGGCTTTCTTTGCCATTGCCAGGGTAGCTGATTCTTCCATATTAATAATCCGATCTGATAGAATAGAATTCATTATTTTCTGTGGTTTATTCAAAATCCCTCAAAAATAGAGAGAAGATTATAAAATCTAAACAATTGTCTGCTTTTGATAATGAAATGTTATTTTTGAAATGAAATACTCGGGAGGAAATTCCGTTTTCTGCATATAATGAGCAAGTTTTCTTTTCTTCTTCTATTCTTCCTTTTACTTAGTAAAGTAGCATGGACTCAAAATAATGACTCCAACGCAGACCCTGACTCTTCAGGTGTTGTCAACTCCAGTCTATTGCCTACCACCATGCCTCTTCTCCTATTTGACGAAAACAAAGAAAAAGAAGAGAAAAAGGAAAAGAAGAAAAAGGAACGTAAAAACATCTGGTTTGGAATTAAAACCAGGAGAGGGTATGCCAAAAGAGAAATTCGCGGCCAGGAAATTTATGAGTACTTCAACTATACCGAAGACTCTAGAAGACTGGACCCTTATATCCGAGATGTATATTGGTTTGATACACAAGAAAGAAGCATCCGTACTTCAGGTTATGAGGAAGGAAAAGGTTATTTATTGCATGGGCCTTACGAGCGAACCATCAATGAGACGGTAGTAGAAAGTGGCATGTTCTACTATGGGACAAAGCATAAAACCTGGATGCTGTTCGACTCTAACAATGTGCTTCAAGACAAAAACCATTATACGGAAGGCTGGCCAAAAGAATCTCGAATCTCTTATTATGAATCTAGCTCAAGATCCGTCGAAGAAATCATCCCGATTCAGTATGGCTTGGAGGAAGGAAATTATTTCTATTTCTACGACGACAAACAAGTTGCCGTAACTGGGGAATATCAATACGGAGAAAAAGTGGGACTTTGGACAGAATATTGGGACACTGGAAATACGAAAGCGATTCGAAAGCGAGAAATCCAATATCAGGAGGAGCCCTATACAAAAAATTTCCGCCCTTATATTCGTGCAGAATGGGATAAGGACGGAAACTTGGTTTACAGAAAAGAGATGTAATCCCTTATTTTTCTCTATATCTAAATTGCTGGCCACCTACAGAAGCTTCATACATTAACCCTCCTTTGGCTCTGGTAAATACCGCCACACCATCAATGTATTCTGCATTTAAAGACGCACCTGATGCAGCTGCCACAGCAGAAACCTGTGCCGCCATTTCAATCTTACCTTCTTTAAATCGATCAAATTCTTCCTCAGATTCAAAAAAAACTACCTCACTATAAGCCTGCCCACCAGCTTGAAATCCAATAGTCACCTGAGTCATTCTGGCATATCCGATCATTTCTCCCTGCTCAAAAGCAACCCCATTTCCTGCAGCTCCTCCTACTCCTAGTCCCCCTTTACCCACATTTGGCAAAATAATATAGGCATAAGAGTGATCGAAAAATTCCTGCATGTCTGGATCATCTTTTAAAAAGGCAGCTTTTGCTTCTTCACTGTCTTCAATAATCTTCTTGTCTTTATCATTTTGGGCAAAAGCAACACATGCTAAAAATGACATACTGAGGGTGAATACTAACTTTTTCATTTTTCTAACTAATAAATGGTTTGTTTTCAATAAAAGGCATCTTCAAATGCTTGAAGTTTATTTCGCCTGATTTGTTCCTGTAAACGCCAATAATGTCAAATCGGATATCAAAATTCCAATTATTATCATGTATATACTGATCCGCAGCCTTGATGATTAACTTCCTTTTGGTGTAGTCTACAAACTCCTCTGCATAACCAAAACCAGTGCCAGAGCGATATTTCACTTCTACAAAAACAACAGCTTTTGATAAGAAAGAATTAAATCTATTTCTGCATAACCATGGCGGAAATTCATCTGCTTCAATTCATATCCTTTTGAAATGAGCCATTGAGCTGCGAGCTCCTCCGCCATTCTCCCTGATTTATTGTGTTCTGCCATCTTGAATAATTGCTTAATTTTGAAAAAATATTGAAAGACAGGTTCAAAAATGGTTTTAAGGAAAACCAATTAATCTACTAAATGAACGAAATTATTAATAAAAAGGTAAAATTCCGAGACTTGGGTTTGATGGATTACCAGGATGCCTGGGATTTTCAAGAATCAATATTTGCTAAAACGGTTGCCCAAAAAATTGAAAACCGGAAATCTTCAGTAGATCAACAGACACCCACAGAAAACTATGTGTTTTTTGTAGAACATCCTCATGTCTATACTTTAGGGAAAAGTGGTAAAGAGGAAAATTTATTGTTAGACCAGAAAGGTCTTGAAGAAAAAAAAGCTACCTATTATAAGATCAATCGAGGTGGAGATATCACCTACCATGGCCCAGGGCAGCTCGTAGGATACCCTATTCTGGACTTGGATAATTTTTTTACTGACATCCATAAATATTTGAGGCTCTTAGAAGAAGCCATCATACTGACTCTGAAAGAATACCAAATAGAGGCTGGAAGAATTGAAGGATTAACTGGAGTCTGGATTGACTATATAGAACAAAAGAATCCAAGAAAGATATGTGCTTTGGGAGTAAAGTCCAGTCGATGGGTGACCATGCATGGGTTTGCTTTCAATGTCAACCCAGATCTAAGTTATTTTGGAAACATCATTCCTTGTGGGATTGATGATAAAGCAGTAACCTCCTTGAGCCAAGAATTAGGAAGAGAGGTTAATCTTCAAGAAGTAAAAGAAAAAGTTAAAAATCATCTCATCGACTTATTTGAGATGGAATTAGTAGATTAATACATGAAAAAGGATATCGATTTTCATCCAGTTACAGGAGTAAAACTTGCTATTGCTAAACAAGAGACCGCTAATGGAGTAGAATGGGGCGTTTATATTTTCAATCTTAATTTGATAGAATTGAAAACCATCATGATTACATCCAAAGGATATGGGATATTGGATGGGGAGAAAAGACAGACTTCTACCTTGCGCCATATGATTGAAGAGTTGGGGCCAGAAGAAATGGCCAAGATTGAACCAATTGATCCCGCAGTCTTTTCGCTGACCAATGAATTTTGGGTGAGTTATTATATCCTTGATCAGATATTTGATAAAAAGTTTATATTTACTCCAGGCAGCTTTGATCCTGCCAACATTCAAATGATCCCTGAGTTAGGTTTAGAAGGGATTCTTCACGCATAACTCCAATGTTTATGGCTAATTTTTTTGATCAATTAGGAGACATCCTTTTTCTGGATATTGAAACTGCATCTCTTACAGAGAAATTTGAGGACTTGAGTTCCAGATTGCAGGATGAATGGGTCAAAAAAGAAAAATTGATCCAAAGTGATCATGGAAAGATAGAGCCAGGAGCCTTATACTTTGATAAAGCTGGAATTCATGCTGAATTTGGCCAAGTCATTTGTATTGGAGTAGGGTATTTTCAGTGGAAAAAAAAGGACAAGAAGCTCATTTTTAGATCTAAAGTTTTTGCAAATCCTGACGAACGGGAACTTCTTTTGTCATTTAATAGCTTATTAGGGAAGAAAAAATGGATTCTTTGTGCGCATAATGGTAAAGAGTTTGATTACCCTTACCTTTGTAGGAGAATGCTGGTACAAGGAGTTTCCTTGCCTGAACCCTTACAAATAGCAGGGAAAAAGCCCTGGGAAGTTAGGCATTTGGATACTTTAGAACTTTGGAAGTTTGGCGATTACAAACATTACACCCGACTGGAACTTTTAGCTGCAGTTTTTGGCATCCCCACTTCCAAAGAAGACTTGGATGGCAGCCAGGTCAACACCACTTTTCATTTAGAAAAAGACATTAACCGAATCAAGAAGTACTGTCGCAAAGACGTAGAAGTTACTGCCCGCGTTTATTTAGCCATGCATCCACAATTAGACGAGATGGAGCTAGAAATAGTACACTTAGAAGATTCACCAAAAGATCATAAAGATTAATGCCAAAAGGCACCATAATCTTTATACATTGGATTAACACAACAACCCCGACACATGGGAAGAAAATCAGACAGAAAAAAAACAAAAAATAAGAAAAGAGGACATAGCAACGATACGGCAAATTTAACGAGACGTATCGTCCAATTTTTAGACTCCAACTATGGAGAAGAGTTCAACTCGAAACAGATTATCAAAAAATTAGAAATACGGGATTCCCTCAGTAAAGGAGCGGTAGATTCTTTGCTTTCCAAACTGTTAGAGAGTGGTCATGTTTCAAAAAACCCTCGTAACTATTATTCCTCTACCAAAGACCCAAACTTTATTATTGGAACGGTTGATTATGTCAACCCGAGGTTTGCCTTTGTAATCCCGGATGATCCCACTCAAAACGATGGAGACATTCTAGTCAAAGAAGCTGATATGAAGCAAGCTCTTGATGGAGACAAAGTGAGAGTCATGGTCAAGCCCCTAAAGGGGAAATTCGGAAAATCCGAAGGTAAAATTTTAGAGATCATTGAGAGAGACCGGGACGAATTTGTGGGTAGAGTAGAAATATCTCCTCGATTCGCTTTTGTAGTTCCGGATTTCAAAAAAATGCACAAAGACATATTTGTGCACAGAGGAGATCTTTTAGGAGCAGAACATAATCAAAAGGTAGTTGTTAAACTCACGGAATGGAGAGATGGTGACAAAAATCCAACTGGCAAAGTCACAAGAGTTTTAGGACAGGCAGGCTTGCACGAAGTGGAAATCCATTCCATTATGGCGGAATTCGGTCTTCCTTTTGAATACCCTCAGGAGCCAGATGCAGAGGCCAATGCCATATCAGATAAAATAACGGTAAAGGAAATCAAAGCAAGAAAGGATTTTAGGGATATTCCCACTTTCACCATTGACCCGGCCGATGCCAAAGATTTCGATGATGCCATATCTTATCAAGTGCTCCCTAATGGCAATTTAGAAGTAGGAGTTCATATCGCTGATGTCACGCATTATGTTCAACCTAAAACTGCTTTGGAAAAAGAGGCATACAATAGAGCTACTTCTGTTTATTTGGTAGACAGAACGATTCCAATGCTTCCTGAAAGACTAAGTAATGGCTTGTGCTCCTTAAGACCCAACGAAGATAAACTTACCTTCTCTTGTGTATTTGAAATGGACAGAGATGCCAATGTTATTAAACATTGGATAGGTAGAACAGTTATTCATTCCGATCGAAGATTTGCTTACGAAGAGGCCCAAGAAAATATCGACTCTCAATCCGGTGATTTCTTTAGTGAATTGACGCTTTTAAACAATTTGGCAAAAAAAGTTCGTAAAAGAAGGTTTGATCACGGCGCTGTAAATTTTGAAACCGTTGAAGTGAAATTCAAACTGGACGAAAAAGGAACCCCTTTAGGCCTGATTGTCAAAGAGCGGAAAGATATTCATAAACTGATTGAGGAATTCATGTTGTTGGCAAATAAATATGTAGCAGAATTTATCTTTAAAAAAGGTAAAGGAACTGATACCTTTGTTTACCGGACCCATGATTCCCCAGACATGGAGCGCTTGGATACTTTCTCAGGATTTGCCAAACGATTTGGGCATGAATTCGACATTGAGAACGAGCGAAAAATCTCCACTGCATTGAATAAGTTAATGGATGAGATTCAAGGCAAGCCAGAGCAAAATGTACTCGAACAACTTGCTATAAGAAGCATGGCAAAAGCAAAATATACCACTGAGCCAAAAGGGCACTTTGGGTTAGCGTTTGCACATTATACACACTTCACCTCACCCATCAGGAGATATCCCGACATGATGGTCCACCGATTATTGGATCATTATCTTCAGGGAGGGAAATCTCCAGATGCGGAAGAATGGGAACAAAAATGCGTTCATTCTTCCGAAAGAGAAAAGAGAGCAGCAGATGCTGAAAGAGCATCTATCAAGTACAAGCAAGTAGAATATATGTCCCTTGCTGAAGAAAAGGACTATGAAGGAATCGTGAGTGGTGTGACTGAATGGGGGGTATTTGTGGAGATTTCGGAAACGAAGTGTGAAGGTATGATTCGTGTACAAGACATGGATGATGATTATTATGATTTCGATCAGAAAAACATGAGATTGATCGGATCAAAAACAAAGAAAATGATCACTCTGGGTGACAAAGTGAAGGTCAGAGTAGTGAACACGGATATAGACCGTAGAACAATAGATTTGGAATTTGCAGACAATGAAGGAAAAAAGCCACGCGGCCGAGCTATTAGATAAATTAGAGACTTTTTTAAAGTCACAACGTTTTGGAGAATCACCCAAAGAGCTTTATGAACCTTTAGAATACATCTTAAGCCTTGGAGGCAAGAGAATTAGGCCTTTATTAAGCCTAATGGCATATGGGATGTATAAAAATGATCCTGAATCAATCCTGAAACAAGCTTCTGCCATTGAAGTTTTCCATAACTTCACCCTGATGCATGATGACATCATGGACCAAGCCCCGCTCCGAAGAGGAAAGGATACGGTCCATGAGAAATGGAATGCCAATACTGCTATTCTTTCCGGAGATGTCATGTTGGTAAGAGCATATGACTTGCTTCTGGAAACCCCTCCTAGCCTGTTACACGAAGTAATCCAGCTGTTTAATAAGACCGCAGCGGAGGTTTGTGAAGGACAGCAGTTCGATATGAATTTCGAAAGTATTTCAAACGTAAAGGTTTCGGAATACATCAATATGATCCGCCTAAAAACCGCGGTACTTTTGGGGTGTGCCTTGAAAATGGGAGCATTGTTAGGTGGAGCAAATGAGTCAGAAGCCAATAAAATATATGATTTCGGAGTGAATATCGGGATTGGCTTCCAACTCAAAGATGACTTACTGGATGTGTATGCCGACCAAGCCAAATTTGGCAAGCAGGTGGGAGGAGATATCATCTCCAACAAAAAGACATTTTTACTCATCAAAGCCTTGGAATTAGCTTCTGGTAAAGATGAAGAGGACTTGGCTTATTGGTTATCTCTGGAGGAGTTTGATAAAGAAGAGAAGGTAAAAGCGGTGAAAGACGTATATCAAAAACTTGGAATTAAGTCCATCGCAGAGGATGAAATGAATCGGTATTTCCAAGCTGGATTTGATTTATTTGATTCCATCAAATGCAATCATTCCTCCTATTTTGAAGAACTCAAGCAGATCACCGAAGATCTAATTCACCGAGAAAAATAAGCATGAATTTATCTATCACAGTGGTCCTGATTATGATCACGGTTGCAACCAGCATGATTGGTTTTAACAAACCAGAGTTTATCAACCGATGGATGTTCATCCCTTATTTGATAAAGAACAGAAAACAATGGGACCGATTTATCACTTCTGGATTTATCCATAAGGATTACATGCACCTGCTATTCAACATGTTCACCTTCTATTTTTTTGGAGGTTTTGTGGAACAGTTTCTGGCCTATCAATTTGGAGGCACTTCAGGTGGAATCATCTTTATCCTTTTCTATTTAATAGGAATCATCGTTTCTGACATCCCTACCTATTTAAAAAATCAAGACAACAGCTACTACAGGGCTCTGGGAGCTTCTGGAGGGACTGCAGCCACTGTGTTTGCAAGTATCATCATCATGCCTTTAGCAGACATCTGTTTGTTTGGGATTTTATGTCTTCCTGGGTTTATTCTAGGTGGAATCTTCTTAATCTACTCCTACGTGAAAGGAAAAAATTCAGATGATGCGATCAATCATGACGCCCACCTGTATGGAGCTATTTTCGGGATCTTATTTATATTAATTATTTCACCCGAGAGTCTTTTACAATTTATAGAACAAATCAAGTCGTATAGACCATTTTAAAAAAAGCTCCCGATAAATCGGGAGCTTTTTCATTTATTTCTTGATATCCAGTTTGGTCCTCATTTCATCAATATTGAAAATCTTGGAGATCTGGTTTTGTTCCAATTCCTTGAAGCGAGCTAACTGAACATTGATTTTCTCAGTCAATTCCTCCTTCACTTCATACGACTGGTCCGTAGGGGCCCAATCTCCATTTCCAACTACCGAGCTCAAATGAGCCAGTTTGTTATTCAATCTGATCGGGAAGTTCAACGGATCCTGACGACTTTGATTTTGAGTCTGATACAAGGTCTTTTCAATTTCATCCATTTCCTCCTTGATCAATTCTAAGTTGGCTGGTTTCGTCTCTAAGCTATCCATTTCAGTTCTGTATTGACGAATCAATTTAATTACTCGATGGGTCTCAGTCAGTTTATCTCTGACATCCAATAAATAGTCATATTGTGCGACCAAATCCTGCTGCGAAGATTCATACCTTGGATCAGCGAGCACTTTGAATGTCTTTTCTTGGGATTCCCCGTCCAAGGTCATTTTTACTTTATAGGTACCAGGAACAACTTTTGGACCTCTTAAATTTCCACCCCACATAATCAATCCTTCAAATCCTTCTGCATCTTCTACACGAAGGTTCCAATTAAATTCATTGCTACCAGCTTTGACTTTCAAGGTATCTCCATTAATCCCATTCGTAGAGAATGCTCTCAATGGAATGTCATTCGCGTCAAAGAATTCGATTTTCAACTCTTCTTTTGGTTCTTCCTTGATGTAGTAATAAACCAATACCCCTCCTGCTCTATTCGTTCCTGCAGTTGCGCTTTTTCTACTCACACCATCTATTCTATAAGAATCCTGTGGTTTGAATAAAGTCAAGGAACTGTTTTCCATTCCAGGCTCAGCTTGATGCAAAACGGTCAAATCATCAATAATCCAAAACGAACGACCTTGGGTAGCAGCAATCAAATTATTCTCCTTGATCGCCAAATCTGTAATCGGAACAATCGGAAGATTTAATTGAAGCGAATGCCAAGAAGCTCCATCATCTTTGGAGTAATACATGCCTGTCTCTGTACCAGCGTAGAGCATACCTCTTTTTACAGGGTCTGCTCTTACAACCCTAGTGAAATGCTCTGGATCAATTCCATTGGTAATTTTTGTCCAGGTTTTACCATAATCCTTGGTCTTATAAAGGTATGGTTCATAATTACCACTTTTATAGCCAGTAGCGGCAAAATAAGCCTCAGCAGGGTCATATGGACTCGCTTCAATACTGTTGATTTGCAACCACTCTGGCATTTCGGAAGGAGTTACATTCTGCCAGGTAACACCATTATCTTGTGTGACATGTACCAACCCATCATCAGAACCAGCCCATAGGACCCCTTCTTTCACTGGAGATTCTGCAGCCGTAAAGATGGTTGCATAATATTCTACAGAAGTATTATCCTTCGTTATTGGTCCTCCCGAAGGACCTAACTTACTTTTATCATTTCTAGTCAAATCCGGCGAGAACACTTCCCAACTTTGTCCCTCGTTTGTAGATCGATGGAATTGGTTACTGGTAGTGTAAAGCAGTTTAGGATTATGAGGAGAAAAGAAAATAGGAAAATTCCACTGAAACCGGTACTTCATATCTTCAGCTCCATGTCCCATTGGATTATTTGGATACACATTGACTGTCCTAGAGGTACCATTGTCATGATTCTCCCTAGTCAAATAACCACCATAAGATCCACCATATACAATATCATTGTTCAAAGGATCAGGCGCAATCCAACCACTTTCACCTCCAGCGGTAGGCTCCCAATCTGCTTCCGTAATGGCTCTTCCATCATTTCTATGTGCAATCCTTACTGTCGAATTATCTTGCTGTGCACCATAGATTCTGTATGGAAAACTATTGTCCGTGGTCACTCGATAGAACTGTGAAGTAGGCTGATTCATCAAGGATGACCAGGTAGTCCCTCCATCTTCCGTAACTTGAGCACCTCCATCATCCGCTATAATCATACGTTGGTTATTTTCCGAGTCTATCCAAAGATCATGGTGATCACCATGAGGAGCATTGGCACTTTCAAAAGTCTTACCTCCATCGGTAGATTTATGGTAGCTCACATTCAACACATAAACTGTTTCCTCGTCTTGAGGGTCAGCAAAAATTCTTGTGTAATACCAAGCTCTTTGTCTGAGGTTTCGATCTTCATTAGTTTTCTCCCATGACTCTCCTCCATCCTTGGATACAAAAACACCACCATTTTCATTTTCAATAATGGCGTAGATTCTATCTGAATTGACGGGGGAAATAGAAACCCCCATAATTCCAAGTAATCCTTCTGGAAAGCCTTCTTTCTTGGTCATGTCTTCCCAAGTCTGACCTCCATCAGTTGATTTAAACATTTTAGAGTTTGGCCCACCGCTTTCTAAACTATATGGAGTTCTTTTAATGTCCCAAGTAGTCGCAAAAAGGACTTCAGGATTATTGGGATCCATCACCAAATCTACAGCGCCTGCTACATCCGAAGCGAAAAGAACCTGGTCCCAGGTTTTACCTCCATCCGTAGTTTTATATACTCCGCGAGTGGCATCAGGCTTAAAAATATCTCCCAGCACTGCAGCATAAACTACATCTGGATTGTCTGGATGAATTCGCATTCGAGAGATAAATCTACTTTTATCCAACCCTGCTCTTTCCCAGGTTTTCCCTGCATCAACACTTTTCCAAACTCCATAGCCAAAAGAAACATTACCACGTACGGTTTTTTCACCACCGCCTGCGTAAACCACACTTGTATCACTTTTTGAAACTGCTACAGCTCCCATAGATCCTCCAAAGAAACCATCGGATACAGGCTTCCAAGTAGCGCCTGAGTCTACAGTCTTCCAAATACCTCCTCCAGTGGATGCGAAATAATAAGTGTGGTCGCTCCCTTCTACTCCGGTAACGCCATCAGATCTGCCTCCGCGATGAGGTCCAACCAGCCTCCATTCTAAGGCGTCGTATATTTCGGTTTTAGGGATTTCCTGAGCAGAAGAAACTGCTGCTATTCCCATCAGAATACCTAGTATTCCGTAACGTATTAGTTTAATCATAAGAATTAATTTGGTGGTTTCAATTCAAAAAATAGGAAAAGTCTTTGGAACAACATTCAAAAAAATGACTGTCGGCAGAATAAAAAAATGAAGGCATAAAAAAAGCCCCAACTTTCGAAGGGGCTTTCATTATATATTAGATGATTTTAAGCTTCTGCAGGTAATACACTTACATAAGACTTACCATCAAACTTTTTCTTGAATGTTACAACTCCATCAGAAAGAGCGAACAAGGTATGGTCTTTACCAACACCAACATTCTCTCCAGCATGATGCTTTGTACCTCTTTGTCTAATAATGATGTTTCCAGCAATTACTTGCTCACCACCAAATTTCTTCACACCCAATCTTTTGGAATGTGACTCTCTACCGTTTTTGGAACTACCGACGCCTTTTTTGTGTGCCATGGTTTTATTCTTTTATGTTTTCAGAGAGAAAACTTATAGTACAATATTTTCGATCAAAACTTTAGTGAAGTCTTGTCTGTGACCGTTCTTCTTTTTGTAGCCTTTACGACGCTTCTTTTTGAAGACGATGACTTTATCACCTTTTACATGATCCAGGATTTTCCCAGATACCTTGGCTCCTTCTAATAAGGGAGCTCCTACAGACACAGAGCCGTCAGCTTCTGCTAACAAGACTTGGTCAAATTCCACGGAAGCGCCAGCTTCACCTTCAAGCTTTGGAGCGAAGACGAACTGATCTTTTGTTACTTTGAACTGCTTTCCTGCGATGTTTACAATTGCGTACATGAGTATTTTGAATTCTTAGTCGAAATCGGAGTGCAAATATAAGGAAGATGATTGGAACAAAAAAACAATGCAGAAAAATATCTAAAGTCTTGTACCTTCGTCCTGCCAAGTAGGATTCGCTTAAAATAAACTGATCTATTTTGAATAAAAAATTCCTTCTAAATTTTCTTTCCCATTTGACATAAAATCGAACTGACACTCGGGCTATTGATTGATTATCAATTGATTATTTTTCTTTTTTGAAAAGAATATTTTTTGACCAACGTTCAAAAACAAGCTTGAATTTTGGTAAAAAAAACTTTTTTAAACTTTCTCAAAAAATTTTAAAGCGCCATTTTCGGCCATTATAGCTTATCTCTTACTTTATATGACTCATTATAATTCATTGGTATACTGAAATTTAAACAGCTTTTGACCGAAGGTCAATATTAACCTTTAAGTAGGTCTTTAGGGGTTTTATTTGTCCGATTTGGTTCACATATTTGTTCATGGGCTGTACTGAAAGGGCAGCTTTTCCTATCAAAAGGGAGATTTAAATAATAAATAGAAAACCCAAACAGCTTAATTAGGGATTCAAATTTACAGAGAACGATGCAGCAAGAACCAATTTTATCAGAGAACAAAAACCGATTCGTGTTATTTCCAATTCAGCATGCCGACATCTGGCAGTTTTATAAAAAAGCTGAAGCAAGTTTTTGGACAGCAGAAGAAATTGACTTAGGCCAAGATATGGTAGACTGGAAAAGTCTGAATGATGGTGAAAGACATTTCATCTCCCATGTACTTGCATTCTTTGCCGCGAGTGATGGTATTGTCAATGAGAATTTGGCCGAGCACTTTGTAGCTGAAGTACAATATACAGAAGCTAAGTTTTTCTATGGATTTCAAATCGCCATGGAAAACATCCACTCTGAAACTTATAGCCTTCTTATAGATACCTATATTAAAGATGCAGCTGAAAGAGATAAACTTTTGAATGCAATCGAACATATAGATTGTGTGAAGAAAAAAGCAGACTGGGCTCTTCGATGGATTGATAATGGATCTTTCCAGGAAAGACTAATTGCATTTGCCGCTGTGGAAGGAATTTTCTTCTCAGGTTCTTTCTGCTCAATATTCTGGTTGAAAAAAAGGGGCTTGATGCCAGGCCTTACTTTTTCCAATGAATTAATCTCAAGAGATGAAGGACTACACTGCGATTTTGCTTGTCACCTCTACACGGAGCATGTGGTAAATCAATTGCCAAAAGAGACTGTAAAAGAAATCATCATCGATGCGGTGACCATCGAAAAAGAATTTGTAACCGATGCGCTCCCTGTACGACTAATCGGTATGAATGCGGACTTAATGTGTCAATATATAGAGTTTGTTGCTGATAGATTATTAATGGAACTAGGCTGTGAAAAAGTTTGGAACAGTACTAATCCGTTTGACTTTATGGACATGATTTCCCTTCAAGGTAAAACCAATTTCTTTGAGAAGAGGGTTGGAGATTACCAAAAAGCCGGGGTGATGAAATCCACTGAAGCACCAGATTCATCCCCAAGATTCTCCATTGGTGAGGACTTTTAACAATATCAATCTACCTACCCTAAATCTCCAAAGTATATGTTAGTAATTAAAAGAGACGGAAGAAGAGAGTCCGTTAGATTTGACAAAATCACGACTCGGATCGAAAATCTATGTTATGAATTAGACCCAAAATTCATACAGCCAATTGAGGTAGCAAAAAAAGTAATTGATGGATTGTACGATGGCGTAACCACTACTGAGCTAGATAATCTTGCAGCAGAAGTTTGTGCATCTCTTACCGTTAAGCACCCTGATTATGCAATTCTAGCCGCTAGAATTGCTATTTCAAACCTACATAAAACCACTAGTCAGTCTTTCTCTAATACCATGAAGAGATTGTACACTTATATCAATCCTAAGACTGGTGAAAACGCATCTTTAATTGATCCGGAAGTTTACGGTATAATTAAAAAGAATGCAGCAAAACTAGATGCTGCCATTGACTACAAAAGGGATTTCGGGTATGATTATTTCGGATATAAAACTTTGGAGAGAAGTTATCTGATCCGTCTCGATGGCAAAGTGGTAGAAAGACCTCAACATATGTTGATGAGAGTGGCTGTAGGTATTCATAAAGGGGATATGGATTCTGTATTGGAAACCTATAACCTACTTTCTGAAAAGTGGTTTACGCACGCGACTCCTACTCTTTTCAATGCGGGTACTCCAAAGCCTCAACTCTCTTCTTGTTTCTTATTGACAATGAAAGATGATAGCATTGATGGTATTTATGATACCTTAAAGCAATGTGCTAAAATCTCCCAATCAGCAGGTGGAATCGGTCTATCTATTCACCATGTAAGAGCAAAAGGCTCCTATATCAAAGGAACCAATGGAGTTTCCAATGGAATTGTCCCAATGCTCAGAAACTTTGACATGACTGCTCGATACGTAGATCAAGGTGGTGGTAAGAGAAAGGGTAGCTTTGCTATTTACTTGGAGCCTTGGCATGCAGATGTGAAGGATTTCTTAGAATTGAAAAGGAACCATGGTAAAGAGGAAATGAGAGCGAGAGATTTATTCTATGCGCTTTGGATTCCAGATTTATTCATGAAGCGAGTAGAGCAAAATGAAAGCTGGTCTCTTTTCTGTCCAAATGAAGCGCCAGGATTATCTGAATGCCATGGTGAGGAGTTCGAAAGACTTTACGAAAAGTATGAAAAAGAAGGTAGGGCTCGAGAGACCATCAAGGCACAGGAACTTTGGTTCGAAATCCTAGAATCACAAATTGAGACTGGAACCCCATACATGCTCTATAAAGATGCTGCCAATGGAAAGTCAAACCAGAAGAATCTAGGAACTATTAAGTCTTCCAATCTTTGTACTGAAATCATTGAATATACTGCTCCAGATGAAGTAGCAGTTTGCAATTTGGCTTCTTTGGCCCTTCCAAAATTTGTAAGAACAGGACCTGATGGTAAACGATTCTTCGACCATCAGAAATTGTATGAAATTACAAAGGTCGCTACCAGAAACCTAAACAAGGTAATTGATGTAAACTACTACCCTGTTGAAGAAGCAAGACGATCTAATTTCAGACATAGACCAATTGGTTTAGGTGTACAGGGTTTAGCTGATGCATTCATCATGTTGAGAATGCCTTTTGAATCAGCGGAAGCTAAAGGTCTAAACGAAGACATCTTCGAAACGATCTATTATGCAGCAGTAGAAACTTCTATGGAACTAGCTACCGTAGAAGGCACCTATGAAACATATGAAGGATCACCAGCTTCTAAAGGAATTCTACAGTTTGATATGTGGGGGGTAACTCCAAAATCAGGACGTTGGAATTGGGATTCGTTGAAAGAGAAAGTGAAGAAAAACGGAATGAGAAATTCCTTATTGGTAGCTCCAATGCCAACAGCTTCTACCTCTCAAATATTAGGTAATAACGAATGCTTTGAGCCTTACACTACCAATATTTACACGAGAAGAACCCTTTCCGGAGAATTCATTGTAGTGAACAAGCATTTGATGAAAGATTTGATTCAATTGGGTCTATGGAATGATACCATGAGAAACAGATTGATTTCTACCAATGGTTCTGTTCAATCTCTTCCTGGAGTACCTCAGAATATTAAAGATCTTTATAAAACCGTTTGGGAGATTTCTCAGAAAGTGGTGATTGATATGGCAGCTGATAGAGGAGCATATATCTGTCAATCTCAAAGTATGAATGTTTTCCTTCAGGATCCGAATTTTGGAAAGCTTACATCCATGCATTTCTATGCTTGGAAGAAAGGTCTAAAAACCGGTATGTACTATTTGAGATCTCAAGCTGCAGCAAGTGCTATTAAGTTCACATTGGATAAAACCAATTTAGAACCAAAAGCAGAAAAAGCACAGCAGGTAGAAATTGATTCAAAAACACAAAAGCAAGACGCTATTTCCTGTTCATTAGATGATCCGGAAGGATGCGAAATGTGTGGAAGTTAAAATATTTAGAGTTCGTTAAATGATAAAATGCGTTTGATTATATCAAACGCTTTTTTTATATCCAATTAAAATTAAAGACATGGACCTATCCCTGATAGAACAAAAGCTGACCTCATTGAATGAGGAAAGTCAAGCAGTATTTGGAATGATGACTGCCCAGCATATGGTAGAGCACCTCACGATCACTCTTAAATTGGCATCTGGAAGAATTGCCTATCCTCCTTTCACGCCCAGTGAACAACAATTGGAATGGAAGCAGGCTTTATTGTTTACTCCCATGGAATTTCCAAAGGGGATTAAGGCACCTGGAATTAAAACACATGAATTAATGCCTTTAAAGTACCCCTCCTTACAGGAAGCAAAAATCCAGTTGTTAAAAGCGATCAGGGAATACAATACATTTTTTGAAGAAAACCCTGATGGATTGACGAATCATCCCCGTTTTGGAATGTTGAATCACCAGGAATGGGAATTATTTCATCCGAAGCATTTTAAGCACCACTTAGGCCAATTTAATTGTTGGTAAGAAAAGGGTCAATCCTCCTAAGTAGACCCCTTAAACAAGGCCAAAACACTTCTAACAGCGATCAGCAAACCATATTCAGTTGGCTTTATCTATACAAGTTACTAGGCATCAGAATCCTCCAGAATAGATGGGATGAGGATGAACAAAAAAAGCCAGCTATCTAGCTGGCTTGAATAATGGGTGGTTCGGGTTCCTTTTCTTGGGGGCCTGAAAACACAAAAGCCCTTCGGAGTGATC